>CACXYM010000010.1 GCA_902771935.1 uncultured Bacteroidales bacterium | reverse complement strand
TAAACTACTTCCGCGCTGCCCCTCGACTTGCATGTGTTAGGCCTGTCGCTAGCGTTCATCCTGAGCCAGGATCAAACTCTTCGTTGTAAAAAAAATTATTACTTAGCTCAGAATAACCGATTTATTGATATCGTACTTTGATGGGGGACAAATTTATCCCAATTTATTGTACAGATGTCTATTCTCGGCCGAAGCCTCGATTAGCCTCCGTACAATTTTCACTTGTACTACATCTATTGTTTTTCAATCTTTCAAAGACCGTTTTTTGGTCGTTCCGTCGTTTTTTTGGCGAAACCGGCTGCAAAAGTACTGCTATTTTTTGGACTGCCAAAATATTTTTGCGCTTTTTGCGTTTTTTTTGTCATTTTTCATTATTTTGCTACTTGGAAATAGCAAATTAACCATACTATCGCGCGCGAGCGCGCGCACTAGCGCGTGCAAAAATATATAAGGAGGGAAGAAGCACCTTTAATTGTGTAAAAAAAACATGTTTTATTTGCACGAACCGAAATATTGTTGTACTTTTGCAGGCGAAAAGAGTTTAAATTATGAAAAATCGTGCAATTCCACATATCGTCGTTTCGGCCATAATATGTTTATTGTCCACCAACAGTTGGGCATTGGACATACCGAAAGGGACGCTATATTTCGACAACACCAAGACGAATTACAGCCATGTGCAATTTGTTTTTGGCAAAGAAACGGAGGCCGAGTCCTATGTTTATACAATGAGCAAGTATGGCAATAAAGGTCTTTGGTCCATTACTATTCCCTCAACCATGACGAGCATGTATCGTTTTACGTTCTCGAACACTACGCTCAGCGAAGGCTATCACGAACAAACCTTTCCAAACTTAAAAGACTATATAAGTTATACCATAAATTGTTACCGCACGGCAACACGGGACGACTATATCACAGCCGGTTATGTCTTTGTTCCTGAGTCAGGAGACAACTGGGCGCAAGGCACTTGGATAAGTATGAGCGACTGGGAAGCCCAGCAAACGGGGGGCGGAGGAGTATCAACCGAATATTCCGGGACATTGCCCGTTATGTATATTGAAACGCAGAACCACGCTTCCATTACGTCCAAAGAAGACTATATCAACGGAATAGTCTATATCAATGCACTAAATACTGGTTATGACAATTTTGCTTCACCGAGCGCGCCCTTATCCATACAAATAAAAGGTCGTGGCAATTGGACATGGAACGGCTTTGACAAGAAACCATACAAAATAAAGTTTGCCGACAAGTATGCCTTGTTAGGCATGCCGGCCAATAAACACTGGTGTTTGATGGCGCATGCTGACGACTATCTGGGTTACCTCAAAAATCCGGTTGGTTTTAAACTTTCCGAGTCGTTGGGATTATTATGGACACCGCACCAAGTTCCAGTGGAAGTATTTCTAAATGGTAAATACTGGGGTTTATATTTTTTAACGGAGCAGATTCGCATCGGCAAGAATAGGCTGCCTATTAAAGAGTTAGAAGACAATTGTTCCAATCCGGATTCAATTACAGGAGGCTGGTTAGTGGAGATCGACAATTACTTCGAGGATGGGAACATCACCCTCTGGGCAGGCGGTCAACAAGAAGTATGGTTCACTCCCAAGTCACCGGAAGTGCTTTCGAAGGCCGAGCGCAATTACGTAACATCCCAACTGAACAACCTCTCCGACAAGTTGTACGGCTCGTCGGAGAGTGAGCTACAAGCTATTTTGGACTTTGACGAAGCAGCGAAGTTCTACGTTATACAGGAGATTATGGATGATTGTGAGTCATATCATGGCAGTTGCTATCTATATAAAGACCGTGATAAAGCAGGTGAGGCGCAGAAGAAATGGTGCTTCGGACCAGTTTGGGATTTCGGCAACAGTTATGACAGTCACCAAGAACGGTTTATTTACATTGAACCGCAATGGGAACAATATTTGATAGGTCAGTTAGCCACCTGGCCGACATTCCAGAAGAAAGTGAAGGAATACTGGTATATCTTCTACCATGACTATCAAGATCGCGTCCGTGATTATATCAATCAGTTTGCCTCGCAAGTTAGTGCAGCGGCAGTGCTGGACGCCAAGCGGTGGAACGGATCTCAAAATTACCGAGACAACAGTAATATGACAAACCAAAAGAACACCTTTCTCAATAACTATAACTGGCGCATTAACTGGTTATACACGCAATGGGGCGAAGGTATCAAACCGGACAACTATCAACCACCAACGGCAAATCTTCTCCTCCCGGCAGTAGAAACAAAGCCGGTTAAGGTATTTGATGGACAACAGATAATCATTCTGCATGAGGGTCATGGTTATGATCTTTTAGGTCGTCCAATTCGTTGATTATTGTTATTCCAAAGGGGCATAAGGTCAGAAAAATGCATTTTTTTGCATTTTTTTGCTAAAAAATTTTGTCAGTTCAAAAAAAAGCAGTACTTTTGCAGCCGCTTTTGGAAGAAAGCAGTGTTCTAACACATTTGCGATGATAGCTCAGTTGGTAGAGCACGACCTTGCCAAGGTCGGGGTCGCGAGTTCGAGTCTCGTTCATCGCTCCGAAAGTGCAGGACCAACGTCCTGCATTTTTTAGCCCAGGTGGCGGAATTGGTAGACGCGTACGTTTCAGGTGCGTATGCCGCGAGGTGTGCAGGTTCGAGTCCTGTTCTGGGCACAAGAGTGATCTTTAAAATGCGCAGGTGGTGAAATTGGTATACACGCTACTTTGAGGGGGTAGTGGCAGCAATGTCGTGTGAGTTCGAGTCTCATCCTGCGCACTGAGAGGCAGATTCGCAAGAATCTGTCTCTTTTTTTATGCTTTAAAGTGAAAACAGCTGAACAAATAGCATTAGAGAAACAACGTGTCCGTTTGACGCGTCGTTTCCATATGGCCTGTGCTGATTATGGTCTGTTAGAAGACGGAGACCACGTGCTGATTGGGCTTAGCGGAGGCAAGGACTCGCTGGCATTGACAGAGTTGCTCGGGCGTCAGGCAAAAATCCACAAGCCTTCTTTTCGCGTCACGGCCGTTTATGTGAGCGTGAGTAATATTGGCTACGAAACGGACGTTGAGTATCTGCAAGCGTTCTGCGACCAAGTTGGCGTACCATTTGCGCATAAAGTGACACATTACGACGAACTTCCGTCAGAACATCGTAATAAGAACCATTGTTTTTTATGCTCATGGTATCGTCGCAAGGCCTTATTCGACACGGCACAAGAGTTAGGCTGCAATAAGATTGCATTAGGGCATCATCGTGACGATATATTGGAAACGCTGCTCATGAATATGGTCTTTGGTGGTAACATATCTACCATGCCCCCGATGCTACAACTGGATAAAATGCCCCTGCGCATTATTCGTCCGCTCTGCTTATGCGACGAAGCCGATATTCGGCGTTACGCAGAGATGGCGGGTTATCAGAAACAGGTGAAGTCCTGTCCGTTCGAAAAAGAGTCCTCGCGTGCGCGCACGAAAAATATATTAGGAGTACTGGCTGAGTTAAATCCCGAAGTAAAAGATAACATGTGGGCAGCTATGGAAAATATCAAACCAACTTATTTACCCAAAAAAATATGACACAAGCTTTTCAAACAGTTGCATTATTGATTGCGTCAAATGTGTTCATGACGCTTGCGTGGTATGCTCATCTCAAAATGGCGGAATATCCGTGGTTTCAGAAATGGCCGATAATAGCCGTAATCGTTTTCTCTTGGGGCATCGCCTTTTTTGAGTACTGCTTACAAGTTCCTGCTAATCGTATCGGTTTTGAAGGAACGGGTGGTCCGTTTAGTTTAATGCAGCTCAAAGTGATGCAAGAAGTGATAACGATGATTGTCTTTATTCTCTTCTCGATAATTGCTTTCCATATGCACTTACGTTGGAATCATGTAATGGCGGCATTGTGTTTAGTGGCGGCGGTATATTTTGTTTTCGGGTTTAAGTAATCTTTCTGTCTATATTACAAAAAAAAGAGTCCGGAATCCGGACTCTTTTTGTTTGATACGTAGCTATATTATTTCTTTTTACGATCACCGTAACGAGACATAAACTTATCTACGCGACCAGCAGTATCCACAAGTTTGGATTTACCCGTATAGAATGGGTGGCTGGTGTTCGAAATCTCAAGTTTTATGAGCGGATACTCCTTACCATCAATAGTGATAGTGTCCTTAGTAGCAGCGGTAGAGCGGCTGAAGAACTGAGTTCCGTCAGACATATCTTTGAAAACTACAACGCGGTAGTTATCGGGATGAATTCCATTACGCATAATTATTCTCCTTTCTATTATTCAGCAACAACGTTGAGTTTAATTTCAGCTTTAACCTCTCTGTGGAGACGTGCAGTAGCAATAGCTTCGCCAAGTTCCTTCACAGGTTCAATAGTGATAATCTTGCGGTCGATGTCAAATCCTTGAGCAGCAAGTGCGTCAGCAATTTGTGCAGTAGTAACTGTACCGAAGATTTTGCCATCCTCATTAGCTTTAACAGCAACATTGATCACAGTAGCAGCGAGTTTCTCAGCAAGAGCTTGAGCATCAGCGAGTTGTTGAGCCATTTTCTTAGCTTGTTGTTTGAGGTTCTCGTTGAGTTGTTTTACGTTGCTCTCATTGGCAATAATAGCCAATTTATTAGGAATAAGGTAGTTACGTCCGTAACCATCTTTTACCTTAACGATATCATTCTTGTAGCCTAAGTTTGCTACGTCTTGTACCAAAATGACTTGCATAATCTTGTTCTTTTAAAGGGTTAAACAATTACTTCATCATGTCGGTTACATATGGCAGCAGTGCCAAGTGACGCGCTTTCTTAACAGCTTGAGCAACTTTACGTTGGAATTTCAACGAAGTGCCGGTGATACGACGAGGGAGGATTTTACCTTGCTCGTTGAGGAACTTCTTCAAGAATTCTGGATCCTTGTAGTCGATGTACTTGATACCGCTTTTCTTGAAACGGCAGTACTTTTTCTTTTTCTCCTGAGTCTGTTGCGGAGTCAGGTAACGAACTTCTTCTTGTGCCATGATTAAGCCTCCTCTACTTTAGGTTCAACACTTGCCGTTTTGTTGTGACGGCGTTTCTCTGAATACTCAAAAGCATACTTGTCGAGACGAGTAGTGAGGAAACGCAGAATGCGTTCGTCACGGCGGAATGCAGTTTCGAGCGTTGCGATAACAGCAGGTTCTACATCAAATTGAAGCAAAGCATAGAATCCCGTAGTCTTGCCTTGGATAGGATATGCGAGTTTGCGCAGACCCCACTCCTCGTGACCAAGAATGGTGCCACCATTCTCTGTGAGAAGTTTCTCGAATTTTGCTACCGCTTCCTTCATCTGTGGCTCAGACAAAACGGGAGTAAGAACGAAAGCGGCTTCGTAATGATTTAACATAAATAATTTGTTTTTTAATTAGTTTGTACTATGCTTTTTGACCCGAACGGCTTAATGGGTGTCGAACCGCTCGACAAAAAGCGCGCAAAAGTACTGCTTTTATTTGGAATACACAAATTTTTTTTATAAAAAAATGCATTTTCTAGCAAAAATCGTCAAAATCAGCAAAGGATAGGCTAAGGATACGCATAACATACGCCCAAGATACGCTAATACTACGCCAAAATATATTTTTTTGCACTTTTTAGCAAATTTATTTGGTCGTTTCAATATTTTATTGTACTTTTGCGGTCGAAAATCAAATTTAATCCGATTAAAACTAAAAAATAGCATCATTTTGATGCATAAAACTATGAACAATCGTTTTGAAGCATTAAACAAGGCAACATCGCATTTGCCGGTAGTTCCTTCTAAACCGGAAGGAAAAGTGAAAGATTATTTCGCCGCGGACGTTTTCACTCGTGAGCGAATGAAAGAATATATCGCGGAGGATGTGCTGAACCAGCTGTTTGACGACATCGACAACGGCAGAACTATTCACCGTGACATCGCCAATACAGTAGCTATTGGCATGCGCAAATGGGCCATGGATCATGGCGCCACACATTACACGCACTGGTTTCAGCCTTTGACAGGCGGCACAGCGGAGAAGCATGATGCTTTCTTTACGCTGAACAAAGACGGATTGCTGATGGAAGAATTTACTGGTGACGCGCTCTATCAACAGGAACCGGATGCCTCATCTTTCCCTTCAGGAGGTATCCGCAACACCTTCGAAGCAAGAGGTTATTCAGCTTGGGATCCATCGTCACCCGTTTTTCTCATCAGCGACACGCTCTGTATTCCAACTGTATTTGTAGCATACACAGGCGAAGCATTGGACTACAAAACGCCACTTATTCGCTCGACGGCTGCACTATGTAAAGCTGCACGCGAGGTGTGTCAGTTCTTCGATAAGCAAGTCCGCCACGTGCACGCCAATCTAGGTTGGGAACAGGAATATTTCCTTGTGGACGAAGCGCTATATGACGCACGGCCTGACTTGTTACTGACCGGACGCACTTTGATGGGACATCTGTCAGCCAAAAACCAACAGCTTGAGGACCATTATTTCGGTGCTATCCCAGAGCGCGTGCGCAATTTTATGATGGACTTGGAGTTTGAAGCGTTGCGCGCAGGAATTCCTATTCGTACTCGCCATAATGAGGTGGCACCTAACCAGTTTGAGATGGCTCCCATCTTTGAGGATGTGAACTTAGCCAATGACCATAACCTGCTCATCATGTCTATTATGGAACGCGTTGCGCGTAAGCATCACTTCCGCGTACTGCTGCATGAGAAACCATTTGCAGGCGTTAACGGTAGCGGTAAACATTGTAACTGGTCGATGCAGACCAATACAGGCATTAATTTGCTTGCTCCGGGTAAAAACCCATATCAAAACCTACAGTTCGTTACTTTCCTCGTCAATGTACTGATGGCAGTATATAAGTATAACGGTCTACTGAAAGCATCCATTGCCAGCGCTACGAATGAACATCGTCTCGGCGCAAATGAAGCTCCTCCTGCAATTATCTCGGTCTTCCTCGGCAAACAGATAAGCGAAGTCCTGGATAAATTAGAGCATGCTTCCGCCGAGAAAGGTATCATCATCAACGCCAAGAAAGAGATGAAACTCGGCGTGGCGAATATACCGGAGATTCTGTTGGACAATACCGACCGCAACCGTACTTCACCTTTTGCCTTCACCGGCAACCGCTTTGAGTTCCGCGCAGTTGGTTCTTCGGCTAACTGCGGCGCTGCGATGTTGGCCCTGAATGCTGCCGTTGCAAACCAATTGTTCCAATTCAAAGCAGAAGTGGATAAACTCATCGAAAAGGGCGAACCCAAAGAGCGTGCTCTGTTCAAAGTCATCAAATCATATATCGTCACCTCCAAACCGATACGTTTTGATGGAAACGGTTATTCTGATGAATGGAAAACCGAAGCTGCTAAACGCGGCCTGGATTGCGAAACAAGTGTACCACTCATCTTCGACCGCTACCTCAATCCCGACGTCATCAACATGTTCAAGACAACGGAAGTTCTTACTGAAGCGGAACTACAGAGCCGCTGCGAAGTAAAGTGGGAGACCTATTCAAAGAAGTTACAAATAGAAAGCCGCGTGCTTGGTGATCTCGTTATCAACCATATTCTGCCTGCCGCTAAACGCTATCAAACCATGCTCCTGCAGAACGTTCTGGCTGTCAAACAAGTCTTTGCTGAAGACGAAGTGCGCAGCCTCAATGAGCAAGACTACTCCATCATTCGCCGCATCGAGCACCATGCCGCAGCAATCATTGAGAAAGTGGAAAAAATGACTACAGCACGACACAAAGCCAACCATGAGAGTCCGACAGAACGCGACAAGGCCATTGCTTATCACGACCATGTCCTGCCAGTTATGGCCGCAATCCGCGAGCACGTAGATGACCTGGAAATGATAGTGGACGACGAATTATGGACGCTGCCTAAATATCGTGAATTGATGTTCATCCATTAAAATGAAGACTATTCCGTTTATCAAAATGCATGGTTTGGGTAACGACTATGTGTACATAGACGCCACCCGGAAAGAGACTGCCGATATCATAGCCAATATAAACCCATCCGTGTTGGCTCGCCGAATGAGCGATAGACATTGGGGCGTAGGCTCAGACGGACTGGTTCTCATTCTGCCAAGCACTTGTGCAGACCTACGCATGCGCATGTTTAATGCTGACGGAAGCGAAGCTGAGATGTGCGGAAATGCGTCACGATGCATAGCTAAATATGCATACGAACAGGGACTATGTGGCAGAAACATGACCTTGGAAACACTCGCAGGGGTAAAGCGCTTGACTCTACAAACGAATACACAAAATAAAGTCGAACAAGTGACTGTCGAAATAGGCATAAGCACAGGCAATCCCCATGAAGTGTTCATAGTAGATACAACGGACCAGTTCGATTCAAAGTTTGAAGAACTACAAATCGGTTCTCAATGGGAAGAACTACGTAGAAAAGCAAATATAGAGTGCGTATATGTCCTCAATCGTCATGAGATAAAGGTGCGCGTGTGCGAACGTGGAACTGGCGAAACCATGGCATGCGGAACAGGAGCATGTGCATCAGCCGCAGCTGCCATGAATGCAGGACTGACCGAGAACCGCGTAACCGTTCACCTGCGCGGCGGCGATTTGGATGTGCAACGCGACAAAAAAGGTATCCTATACCTCACAGGAACCGCAACAGAGGTCTTCAGAGGCACTTATAATTGGGAGGAATAATTATGCGCTCGAACCTTTTTTTTCAACATCTGCAGAACAACTATCTGTTTTCAGAAGTCCAGCACCGCATTGAGACATATCAAATAATGCATCCGCAGGCACACATTCTGCGTTTAGGCATTGGCGATGTCACATTACCTCTACCCGCACCTATTATTGACGCAATGCATCAAGCCGTTGAGGAATTAGGGCATGCAGAATCATTCCGCGGATATTGTTTGGAGGAAGGCTATCCATGGTTGCGCAAAGCCATCATAGATAACGACTATACCCCACGTGGCATCCAATTGGACTTGGATGAAGTCTTTGTTTCCGATGGTGCGGGAAGCGACTTGGGCAACCTGAGCGAACTGTTTGACCAACATAACCGCGTGGCTATTCCCGACCCTTCTTATCCTGCCTATGTAGATGCAAGTCTCATGGCCGGAAGAGACATCACTTTCCTACCCTGTTCGTCGGATAATGCTTTCGTGCCCGATTTACCTAAGGAACCAGCGGATATCATTTACCTTTGTTATCCCAACAACCCAACCGGAACAGTGCTGACACGTGAACAACTGCAGCGTTGGGTCGATTATGCACGAGAGCATCACGGGATCATCATCTATGACGGTGCCTACGAAGCCTATATAGAAGACAACGATATTCCGCATAGCATCTATGAAATAGATGGTGCGAAGGAAGTGGCTATTGAGGTGCGCAGTTACAGCAAATCAGCCGGTTTCACTTCCGTTCGTTGCGGTTATACGATCGTGCCTAAACAAACCGGCCTTCAAGCTATGTGGCTCAGACGGCAGTGTACCAAGTATAACGGAACGGCCTATGTCTCGCAAAGGGCGGCTGAAGCAACCTATACGCCGCAAGGCAAAAAGGCGGCACAAGCCAATGTGAATTATTATAAACAAACAGCCAGACTGCTTCGCAACGGATTGCAAGCTCTTGGCTATCAGGTCTATGGCGGCATCAATGCACCATATATTTGGTGCAAGACACCACAAAACATGGACTCTTGGACATTCTTCGACTATCTGCTTAATCAATGCCAAGTGGCATGTACGCCGGGCGTAGGATTTGGACCGGCGGGTGAAGGATATGTACGTTTTTCCGCTTTCTCCGACCGCAAAGATTGCGAAGAAGCGTTAAAAAGGATAAAAAATCTTGCATAGTTAGAAAATTCTTTGTAATTTTGCGCCAAATTTATACAATATGTGTGGAATAGTAGGATATATCGGTAAACGCAAAGCCTATCCGATTTTGATTAAAGGCTTGCACCGTTTGGAATATCGCGGTTATGACAGCGCCGGCGTTGCGCTTATCAATGACCATGGCCAACTCAATGTTTACAAGGCCAAAGGTAAGGTGGCCGACCTTGAACAAGCAGTTGCCGACAAGGATACATCGGGTTATATCGGCATTGCCCATACACGATGGGCTACTCACGGAGAACCCAATCAAGTCAACGCTCATCCCCATTACTCCGAGTCGGAGGAACTCGCCATTATCCATAACGGTATTATTGAAAACTACATTGTCCTCAAGAAAGGTTTGATGCAGCATGGTTACACCTTCAAGTCGGACACAGACACGGAAGTGCTTATCCAACTGATAGAATACACGAAACGCACGGATAATGTGGACCTAAAGACAGCAGTTCAACTTGCTCTGCAACAAGTAGTTGGCGCATATGCTATCGCCGTTTTGGACCGCAACAACCCAACTCGTATCATTGCTGCCAGACAAGGCAGTCCGCTGGTTATCGGTATTGGTAAAGACGAGTTTTTCCTTGCTTCCGATGCCACACCGATTGTCGAATATACCGACCAGGTCGTTTATGTTGAGGACCAAGAGATTGTGTGCCTTGAATTGGGCAAAGACATTGAGATAACCACTATCCACAATGTGCCTAAAACGCCGGAAATCAAGAAGTTGGAGATGACGCTTTCGCAGCTTGAGAAAGGCGGTTTTCCGCACTTCATGCTCAAGGAGATTTTTGAACAACCACGCACTTTGGCAGATTCGATGAGGGGACGTGTGAACGTGGACATGAACAACATCGCGTTATCCGGTTTCATTGACAATAAAGAACGTTTTCTCAAAGCCCCGCGCATTATCATCACCGCTTGTGGTACTTCGTGGCACGCCGGCCTCATTGCTAAATATGCCATTGAGGAGTTCGCGCATATACCGGTTGAAGTGGAGTATTCGTCCGAGTTCCGTTACCGCAAACCCGTTATCAACAAGGATGACGTTGTCATCGCCATCTCGCAATCAGGTGAAACAGCAGACACACTCGCGGCCATCCAACTCGCCAAGTCCAAAGGAGCGTTTATCTTCTCCATCTGTAATGTCATCGGTGCATCTATTCCGCGTGTTTCAGACAGCGGTTGTTATACCCACGTAGGACCGGAAATCGGCGTTGCATCCACCAAGGCATTCACAGGACAAGTGACCGCACTCACGATGTTGGCTGTCTGCATCGGACATGCAAAAGGCGCTATCCGGTACGACAAGTACTTGCGAATTATTAGCGAGCTGAACCTCATCCCACAAAAGATTGCACATATCTTGGAGCAGAGCGATGCCATTGCGGAGTTCGCAAAGACATTTATCGAAACCCAAAACGCACTCTATCTCGGCCGTGGATACAATTATCCGGTTGCGCTGGAAGGAGCGCTTAAACTAAAGGAAATCAGCTACATACACGCCGAAGGCTATCCGGCAGCCGAGATGAAACATGGCCCTATTGCCCTTATCACAGACCAGATGCCCGTTGTAGTAGTGGCACCTCATTGCGGCACATACGAGAAGATAGTGTCTAACATCCAGGAAATCAAAGCCCGTCAGGGTCGCGTTATCGCAGTCGTGACAGAAGGAGATAAGCAGGTGCGTGAAATGGCTGATTTCGCCATCACAGTGCCGGAGACCGAAGAATGTCTCACGCCGCTGCTGACGGTTATTCCGCTGCAGATTCTCGCTTACCATATTGCTGTTGTCAAGGGCTGCGACGTGGACCAGCCGCGTAATCTCGCCAAATCAGTAACTGTAGAATAAAAAATATACATTAATCATTATCAACGTATGATTAAAATCGCTATTATCGGTTACGGCAATATTGGCCGCGCCGTAGAAGAAGCCGTTAAGACGGCACCGGACATGGAGTTAGCAGGTATCTATCACCACAATGACAACATAGATGCTATCAAAGCCGATGTGGCTGTGCTTTGCACACCGACTCGCGAGACACCGGCTTATGCAGAACGCCTCATCAAACAGGGTATAGCTACCGTGGACTCTTTTGATATCCACACGCGTATCAACGAGGTGCGCCATCAGTTGGATCCGCAGGACAAAGCCAACAAGACGGTCAGCATCATCGCTGCAGGTTGGGATCCAGGTTCAGACTCAATGGTTCGCGCACTTCTCTCCGCTATCGCGCCGGAAGGTATCACATACACCAATTTCGGTCCCGGTCGTTCGATGGGTCACACCGTCGCTGCCAAAGCCATACAGGGTGTACGAAACGCGCTGTCGATGACTATTCCACTCGGAACAGGCATCCATCGCCGCATGGTCTATATCGAACTCGAAGACGGGGCGAACTTCAAAACCGTGGAAGCAGCTATTCTCGCAGATGATTACTTCGCACACGACGAAACGCACGTTATTGCTGTGCCGTCCGTTGCTGCACTCAATAATGTGGCACATGGCGTCAATCTCGTACGTTCGGGCGTCAGCGGAACAACCCATAACCAGCGTTTCGAGTTCAACATGACCATCAATAACCCGGCTCTCACAGGTCAAGTCTTAGTCGCTTGCGCGCGAGCGGCATATAAGATGAAAGCGCGCCAGCAATACGGCGTATTCACCATGATTGAACTCGCTCCAATTGACTTACTCTTCGGCGAAAAAGAACAACTTATATCTCAACTTGTATAACATGAAATCTATTCGTAATTTCTTCTCATCTTCGGTGCTGCGTTTTAAGCATTTCAGCCGCAAGGCTTACGCCGTTTTTGCATCTATGCACCGTCAAGTCACTATTGGTCGCGTTTGCCGTGCCATTTGCGACAAAGAACTCCTCAAGTCGGGAGTCGCTATCCTCAATGCCGTCGTATTAGGCTGTATCTCACCGATTACTATTTGGGCCGAGCAGTCGGACGTTCCCGACGAAGTGCCAGACCTCACCTTACAAGAGGTGCAGGTTATATCCCAACAAACTGAAATCTATTCGCAAGCGTATCGGTTGGTATCGGTTATCGACCGTACTTCTATTGCTTCCTTACCCGTCAATTCGGTGTCCGACATTCTCGCCACCTTACCGGGTTTAGACATCCGCACACGAGGCACTAACGGCTCGCAGGCGGATGTTTCGATGAGAGGAGGCACGTTCGACCAAGTGCTTATTTGTCTCAATGGTATCGCTCTCAGCGATGCACAAACCGGACACTATGCACTCAATCTTCCCGTTCCGCTTTCATCTATTGAGCGCATTGAAGTGCTGCAAGGCGCAGCGGCTTCACTCAATGGCGGTAGTGCCTTCACCGGAGCAATCAATATCGTTACCATTCAACCGCAAAACGACAGATACCACACCGAACTGCAATTGGGTATGAATAAATACGGGCACGTGGAATTCACAGGCGGTTGGAAGCGCAAAGATTGCCACGTCATCGCCTCCGGCAACTACAGCCATGCGAATGGATACTATGCCCCAAACCCATCCGAGAAAGAGCAAACAGCACTCACTAACTCCGACTTAAACATCGTCAATCTCTTTTCCTCCGTTTCCTATCGCGGATTAGACATTCATCTCGGCGCACAGTACAAAGACGCAGGAGCCGGAATGTTCTACGGCTTCGGCTCACAAGACCAATTTGATGCTACACGCACGGCGTTTGGCTCTGCTCATTACGGACACAGCTGGGACAACTGGAGCATTGAAGCACAAGCCTCCTATCGCGCCAACTACGACCGCTACGAATGGCATCGCGGACAACGGCTATACGGCAATTTTCACTTCGCACAGAATAGTTCAGCTGCCTTGAGTGCACACTATGCCTCCGCTATAGGAAAAACCTCTTTCGGCATTCATCTCCGCAACGAGAACATCCACTCTACCAATCTCGGCGATACCATCAATCCAAACGGACAAGTGCCTAATATAGAAGGATTTAAGTTGGCGGACGTCCGCGTTTTGAACTTAGTCAAAGGTGCTAATCGCTACAACATCACCTACTTCGCACAACAGACGTTCCACACGCATGGCTTCTCGGCTTCATTAGCTGCGAGCGGCATCTATAACTCATACTTCGGACACCATTGGACAGCGGGAGTGGACTTAGGTTACTCAATTGACGGATGGAACATCTACGCTAACGCCAATCGCTCCGTGCGAATGCCGACTTTCACCGACCTTTACTATAACGCGGGCAATCAGTTAGGCGATCGCAATCTGCGCCCTGAGAAAGCAGTCACCGCCTCTATCGGAGCTGCCTATCAGCACCACTGGGATAAAGCAGGCACACTCAACGCACAATTGGACGGCTTTTACCGATTAGGACAAGATATCATCGACTGGGTCTATGTCGCCTCTGATACCAAACGGCCATATCACGCCGCTAACCAGCAACGTATCAACACCTTAGGCGTTGAAGCTATCATTACCTACCGCTGGAATCACTGGCTCAAGCTTGTGCAACTATCATATGGTTACACCTATTTGGACTTGAACCTCCAAGAAGCACAGTCACGCTATCTCGATTACTTGCGCCACAAACTGGTCGCTCGAATAGAACATGGTATCTACAAAGGTCTTGGTGCGTCGTGGACACTCACCTACCGTGACCGGGTTGGGCAGTATAATAATGCCCAAGGCGATGTGCAGGATTTCCGTCCTGTCGTACTGCTTGACGGCGCTATATTCTACGACTTCCCTCAATGCCGCATTATGGCGTCATGCACTAATATGACCAACCGACACTACTACGACTACGGAGGCATCCTCCAACCCGGCGCCTGGTTCAAGCTCTCCCTCACCTACCGACTATAATACCCCCTTCATCCATTAATCCATTAACCCATCCACTCTTTCTTCTTACCCAGCCCACCATACGCATTACACATTACACATTACACAGCCCTCACAACGCATTACACATTACACATTACCCAGCCCTCACAACATTACACATTACACATTACCCATTACACATTACACAGCCTTCACAACACATTACGCATTACGCATTACATATTACACAGCCCACACAACACATTACGCATTACACATTACACATTATCTCTCCCCTTTCTCCCTTCCATCCCATCCTTCTCTCTCCCCCATTAATTCGAGAAATTAGTATGTGATTAGTATGTGATTACTATGTGATTAGTATGTGGTTACTATGTTATTACTATATTTATACTATGTTTCTACTATATTGTTACTATGTTAGAAGCCTGATCCAATCGGAATCCTAATATAATTTCTGCTTTTTTCTTGCGTAATCCACAAAAAAGCAGTATCTTTGCGCGATTTTTGGACAAATAAAGATAAAACAATGAAAGTAACAAGAACTGTCAACGTTAATGGGGTCGTATTCCACATCGATAATGATGCTTATCAAGCCCTCAATGATTATCTGCAAGATATTGAACTACGACTCTCTGCCGATGACCGCGAAAAAGAAATGGCGGCTATCGAAGCCCGTGTTTGCGAACTCCTTCAGGCTGAACTCTTTGCACGTAATGTGCAGGTAGTGGATATCAAAATGGTCGATGCTATCACACAGCGTATCGGTCAGCCGGCTGACTTTGGTGCCAATAAACGTCCTCATATCAAGTACTCTGCCGCAAGAGCAAACAGCGGTTGCGGTCGCGTCTTTGGCATTGCGTTGCTCGTCTTCCTTATCCTTGTTACGCTGCCTATTCTCATTCCACTTTTTGCAGGACTATTTGCGCTGCTGATCGGTGTGTTTGGCGTTGGTATGGGTTCCTTGAGCCTTATGCCGATTGCGTCCGTTCCGTTCCTTGTTGGGGCAGAATGGTGGCAAATTCTCTTGGGAATTATTGCTATTATTATAGCCATAGCGACTCCGGTCTTTGTCATTGTGCGTGCTATCGTCACTCTTCTCCGTACACGCCATTTACCTAAGGCGCGATTCTGGCTTATATCACTACTATGTTGGGTTGCCAGCTTGGTTTGCCTCACCGTACTTACGCTCAACCAAGCCAAAAACCTCGGCGGAATAGATGCCCTTTTGCAACAAATTGATAACGAAGATACACCCGCCGCTTTAACGGCCGAAGTTCCCACCTTTAATGCCATCAATATCTCCGGCGCAATGGATGTGGATATCCTTCAAGGAGACACACTGGCTATCGCAGTCAACGACTCGATGTTAGTGGATTACCAAGTGAAAGACAGCATACTAACTATCTCCGGCAATAACATCAACGGATACCGCCACGCTACCATCACCGTGCGAGATCTAACAGCAATCAATATATCCGGAGCAAGTACGGTTTCCCTTCGTGGACGATATAACGACCTGCAGATTTCACTCTCCGGCGCATCCAAACTCGACGCAGAAAAAGCCGACGTAACCGCTATGCATATCAACTGCCTCGGCGCATCCAAAGCCGAAGTGAATGTCACCAAAGAACTTTGGGCACAAGCTTCCGGCGCAAGCAAAATCACCTACAAAGGCCATCCTACCCTCAAACGCAATATGGCGGTCGGAGGAAGTAAAATCAACCGCGAATAAATTGATAAGTTAAAACTAATAGCTTTGCAATTAGAACATATTGATAAGTATTACGGCCAACAACATGTCCTTAGTGACGTGTCGTTTGCTATGCAAGACGGTGAAGTGCTTGGCTTACTCGGACCAAACGGAGCGGGTAAATCAACACTCATGAAAGTTATCGTCGGACTCGTGCATGCACAGGGCTTAATACAAGTCCCCGAACGGATTGGCTATCTGCCCGAGAGAAATCCGCTGTACGATGAGATGTTTGTGCGCGAATACCTACTATTCATGGCACGTTTGGGCAAAGTGATTCGTCCTCAAGAACGGGTGGAAATTCTCATTCAACGAGTGGGACTTACACCGGAAGCGCATAAACGTATTGGTCAACTGAGCAAAGGCTATCGGCAGCGTGTAGGCCTGGCGCAAGCACTTCTCAACGACCCGGACTTACTCGTTTTGGATGAACCAACTACCGGACTCGACCCCAACCAACTGGTAGAAATAAGGACACTTATACGGCAGTTGGGACGCGATAGAATGGTTATTCTCTCTACCCATATACTGCAAGAAGTGCGCGAGATGTGCGACAGAGTTGTCATTTTGGACCACGGCATCATCAAGGCAGATTGCCCTATTGGAGAGATAGATAACTTAGAAACATTATTCCGTAGTAAAACTGATGGAAACTGATTTTGATATAAGACAACAAATGTCCGAAAAGGAGCAAGACAACGCCTTGCGGCCGCTGCGCTTTGCAGACTTTGCGGGACAAACAAAAATTGTAAGTAACCTGCGCATCTTCGTCGAAGCAGCTAAAATGCGACACGAAGCCTTGGACCATGTGTTACTCTTCGGCCCTCCGGGTTTAGGTAAAACAACGCTCAGTAACATCATAGCCAACGAATTAGGCGTAGGCTTTAAAGTGACTTCCGGTCCTGTGTTGGATAAACCGGGCGACTTAGCAGGATTGCTAACTTCGCTCGAGGAAAACGATGTGCTGTTCATCGATGAGATACATCGTCTAAGCCCTATTGTGGAAGAATACTTGTATTCAGCCATGGAGGACTACCGGATAGATATCATGATAGACAAAGGTCCTTCGGCACGTACTATACAGATAGACCTTAATAAGTTCACACTTATCGGCGCAACAACCCGTTCCGGCTTGCTCACTTCGCCTCTGCGTGCACGTTTCGGCATCAATTGTCACCTGGAGTACTACGATGCAGATGTATTGGCAGGTATCGTTATTCGTTCGGCAGGACTATTAGGAATTGATATAGACTCGAAAGCTGCCAGAGAGATTGCTCGCCGTAGCCGCGGTACGCCTCGTATCGCCAATGCGCTCCTGCGCCGCGTGCGTGATTTTGCGCAAGTGAAAGGCGACGGAAGCATTGATATTGATATCGCCCGCTACGCTTTAGAGGCACTGAACATAGACACCTTTGGTTTGGATGAAGTGGACAACAAACTGCTATGCACGATTATTGATAAGTTCAAAGGCGGTCCCGTCGGACTAAACACCATAGCTACGGCCATGTCAGAAGACGCCGGAACAATTGAAGATGTATACGAACCATACCTCATCAAAGAAGGATTTATAAAGCGTACACCTCGAGGAAGAGAGGCGACCGAATTAGCATACAAACACCTCGGTAAAACACCTGTCCAAGCACAAGGCACACTCTTTTAACTGACATTTTGTCAGTCCGTATGTCATTGGCACAATTATTGATAACTGATAGGTGTTAGATTAACGTAAGATTATGAGCAAAAAGGAAAAAATAGAAAAAGAACTTCCGCAAGAGGAAGAACAAGTGCAAGAACAAGAACAGATTGCGGAACAAACACCCGAAGAAAAAATCGCAGAGTTAGAAGCAAAAATAGCTGAACTCGAAGATGCCAAACTGCGCCAAATTGCGGAGTTTGACAATTATCGTCGTCGCACAAACAAAGAGAAACTGGACTTGATTGAAACGGCAGGCGAGAATATCTTTAAGGAAATGCTTCCGCTCATAGACGATTTTGAGCGCGCTATGGATGCTATGGACAAAACCGATGATATCAACGCTGTGCGCGAAGGCATCCGACTTATTCAGCAGAAATTCCTTACTTTCCTTGACAAGCACGAAGTGCATGCCATTGAAACAGAAGGCGTGGATTTCTCCACCGATGAGCACGAAGCGATAACAACTTTCGCTGCCGGTGAAGACAAGAAAGGTAAGATTATTGACTGTACACAGAAAGGATATAAACTCGGAGACAAGGTTATACGTTTCGCCAAAGTAGTTGTGGGGGAATAAATTATGGCTGAGAAAAGAGATTACTATGAAGTCCTTGGCGTTGACAAAAAAGCCAGCGCAGAGGAGATAAAGAAAGCGTACCGCAAAAAAGCGATACAGTACCACCCTGACAAAAACCCCGGTGACAAAGAAGCTGAGGAGAAATTCAAGGAGGCTGCTGAAGCGTACGAAGTACTGAGTGACCCGCAGAAGCGTCAGCGTTACGATCAGTTCGGTTTTGCAGGCATGAGTGGTGCGGGAGGCTTCAGTGGTGGCGACTTCTCGATGCAAGATATCTTCTCTCAGTTCGGCGACTTGTTCGAGAGCTGGGGCATGGGAGGCGGAAGTTTCTCGTCCTTCTTCGGCGGCGGAGGAAGTCGCGGTGGGCAGAGAGTGCGCCGCGGCACAGACCTGCGCGTCAAAGTGCGTCTCACGCTGGAAGAGATTAACTCGGGCGTAGAGAAGAAAATTAAGGTCAAGAAACTCGTTGAATGCAAACATTGTCACGGCACAGGAAGTGCTGATGGCAGTAGCGGCGAGACCTGTCCGACTTGTAAAGGAACTGGTAGGGTTGTTCGTACCCAACGCGGTATCTTCGGCATGATGCAAGTACAAGAAACATGTCCAACATGCCACGGCGAAGGTAAGATCATCAAGAATAAGTGTACCCATTGTAACGGAGACGGCGTGGTGCGCGATGAGGAAATCATTACCATCAAGATTCCGGCAGGCGTGAGTGGTGGCATGCAGATACCGGTTCAAGGCAAAGGTAATGCGGCACCGCGCGGAGGTGTACCAGGCGATTTGCTCGTCTTGGTTGAAGAAGAGGAACACAAAGATCTCGTACGAGATGGCAATGACCTGATTTACAATCTACTGCTTGATATGCCGACTGCTATCCTTGGCGGACAAGTGCAGATACCTACTCTCACGGGCGATGTTAAAATAACAATTACTCCGGGTACGCAACCGGGCAAAGTCCTCAGAATGCGTGGCAAGGGACTACCAATCATTGACCAATATGCACGCCAATATGGTACAGGAGATCTGCTTATTAATGTGGGCGTGTATATCCCCGAGAAACTAAATAAGGACGAGAAGAAACTGATTGAACAACTACAAAATAGTCCGAATATTGTGCCGGGAAGTGCCGACAAGAAGAATTTCTTTAAGAACTTATTCTCGTGAAAAAATCGCTCATAATATGTCTTTTGCTTTTGGGTGCCGGTGTAGCCAGTGCCCAAAAGTTTTTGTATGACGTAGACTTTGTCACTAACTTCGACAACCGCGAAATTCATCATCCCTACGAACCATCACAGACACTTTTCGGTATTCGTTTAACGCCAACTATCGGTGTCGGATTTAATGATTCTATCGGTGGTACACACAAACTAATGGCAGGTGCAAGTTACGTGCAACCATTTGGCTCCAAGTGGCGCGATTGCTTTGTAACTCCGACTGTTTATTATCAGTTTGATGCCAAAGGCTTCCGACTCAATTTTGGTTTTGTGCCGTACGACTATTTGACAGAGGCTTTACCCGATTATCTGCGTAGCGACTCGATTGCTTTCGTTTATCCGAACATACAAGGTGTGCTCTTCCAATACCGCAGCAAGTGGGGTTATGCGGATTTATTATGCGACTGGCGGGGCATGATGAGCAATGATACACGCGAGGCGTTCCGCATTGTCGGTTCAGGTAAGTTCAAGTATAAATGGTTTTTCACCGGCGGTACCGCCCAACTCAATCACCTCAGTCACTCGACGCAGATACCCGGTGTGTGCGATGATATCGTTATCAATCCCTTGGCGGGCGTGAGTTTGGGTTATTTGACACCACTGGACAGCCTCAGTCTGCAGGTAGGATATATCGGTTCCTTCCAACGTGACCGCAGAAAAGAAGAACAACATTTCTGCCATGGTTTTCATGCGGACTTTTATTTAGGTTGGCGCTTTATCGGCGTGCGCAATGAGTTCTATTTTGGAGATAATCAACTACCACTGTATGTCGGTTACGGCCCGCTGCTTAATCAAGGTGACCCACGCTATCAGTCACGTATTTATAACCGCACGGATATATTCTTCTACCTCATCCGCCGTTCGTTTGTCACAGCATACGCCGGATGGAACTTGCTATATTTAGATGGTTACGGATTAAGCCATCAACAGCAAGTGGTTTGCCGTTTTAGTCTGGAGCCATTGTTGCAATATACCAAACTCACTAAGTCCGAGCGGCTCTCTGAACGCAGACGAGGCGCTAAACTGAGAACACTAACGTACCGTTGAGAAAAATCTGCCTATTCATATTATTTACGATAGTCCTTACGCCTTTGGCTGCCGAGGTACCTATTGTTGCACCCAAGTTAAGCGAAAGTACAGGTATTGCACCTGCCTATTTCGGCCCTAACGCCTTACCGGTACCGGATATGTTGGACGGACGTGTACAAGGGGCTTTGCGAGTAGAACTTGCAGCAGATGGTTACTTTGGGTTTCAGAAAGACCAAACGGCGGATATCTTTGCCAAAATCAATATACCGCTTTGGACTGACCGAGTAAACCTCAGTCTATGGATGCCTATTATGGAGTGGTATCGTATGACAACCGAGCGCCAACGCACATGCCGTATCCAAGACAACGAGCCTATTAGCGGCCACGAAGCCGGCGATGTCTATGTCTCCACGGATATCCAACTGCTCAAAGCACGCAAATATACACCGGATATTGCTTTGCGTGCGGCACTCAAAACCGCCAGCGGTGGCAGTTTCGACAAAGCACGTTACTTTGATGATCCTGGCTATTGGTTTGATTTAGCGGTAGGTAAATCGATGTTTATTAGTCGGGAAGCTAAAGTCGAAAGTCAAGAGTCCGAAAACACACTCGTCGAATTACGTCTCGCCGGAAGTCTTGGCTTCCTATGCTGGCAAACCGACAACAGCCGTCAGAATGATGCCTTGTTATATGGTGTGCAACTCTTTGCCAAAGCGCAATATGTGTCCCTACGTGCCACATGGGGTGGCTATATGGGTTGGGAAAAAGATGGCGACCGACCCATGACAATCAAAATTCAGGTCAGCGGTCATGCTAAAGGCTTTGAGCCTTTCGTCACTTATCAGTACGGCATCAAAGATTATCCCTTTCACCAACTGCGCGTAGGACTGGCATATAACATTGATATCCTCCAATACAAGAAGCCTAAAGCCCATGAGTAAGAAGATTCTGATAGTCCTGCTCGCGGCTTTGACTTGGTCATCTCATGCCGCTACAATAACCCACACATCCATGGTAGGGATGGATTCCGTTCCGGCGGAGTTCTTTCGTGAGTGGTATCATCGCAGTGACCTCGTATATTACCTCGAAGCCCTCAATGATCACACTATTGTGGAAAACTTGACAACTGGACAATGGTGGATGCCTGACCGCCTATCCATAGCGGTAGACGGATTGCCTTGCACCAATAATAGGTACTATATTGACGGCATGCGGGTGGATGACCGCTTTCAGGCAGGAAATACACATTATGTGCCAAACATGGAGCAATACGGAATGGACATCAATATCCATACAGGACAAATCTTTTTCGAGCACGATAGTATGGCACGCGACTACGTACAGGCTTCATATAACTTTGGCCAAGTCGGAAACGGAGCACCTGCAGCCGGCACAACCGAGATTATCAATCTCTTTCATCGTTCTGCCGTGCAAAGCGCCGATACCTACAAACACATCACCGCCCGTCGACATCAAAAAGGTGCAGGAACACTTGACGCAGGCTACACGTTTCATGATAAGGAAGGGAACAACTACCGACAGCATGTCTACGCCGCATACGGACAACGACTCATCACCAAACAAGACCAATGCGGATTGATACTTGATGATCCTTCTTATACAGCGCCGTACTATATAGCACAAGCAGACGGCTATCTGCCTATGAAACCCAACGTGGCTTTCAAGCGTCTAGGATACCGCCTAAATTTCTCTGGCAGAACCGATGCTGGAAGTGAGCATCTCTTTAATCATAACGAAGTGTATGACCTTAAAAACTACAGCGGAACCATTTATGCCAAACGAGACTTCTTGACAACAGGTTTCACATGGGAGAGTAATGTGGTACAGCACGACAACATCGCTTTCCGACGCAATATCATTGATCAAGACGGAGAGAGTTTTGAACCGTGGGTGCCTGACGGCAAAACACATTTGCTCAGTTGGGCAGTTAACTATGAACAACCCGTGCTGAATTGGCTATCCGTTTTTGTAGATGCTTATAACTCACTAATTCTTTTCCGTCCCGGTCAAGCATCATTTTCCAACACACTTTATCTGCAATCGCCTGTGGATGCTACACCAACCGATATCTATCGTTACGAGTGGACATCCAACGCATTCAATGCCGGCCTCTTGGAGAACACTGTCGGCCTCAAAGCCCATTACGCCATTGCTCCATGGGTGGATGTTAACGGACATATTGACTTTACACTGGATGCTATGCTCTTGAGGCATAATAAAAGCAAAGTATCCCCTTACGCGCAAGCAGGGGCTAACTTCGATTTTCATCCTTGCCGCTGGTTCGAGATTGGTATTACAGCGGATTATAATCGCTTGCCATACACAATGGACTATATCCGTTATTTCTCGGCAGATTATCTCAATGGCAATGTCTATTATGCCGGCACGAAGAACCTTGCTTTTTCTACAGGAGGCAAATATCATTCCTACAAGAAAAACCTTCCTCAGACTTCCTATATCGAAGTTAACATCCCTATCCGTTTTGCTTTTCGCGACAAGCAGGATGGTCTTCATGAAATAGTTCTACAAAACAGCTACAAGAAGTTCTTCAATGTCTGGCATACCTATGCGGCAGAAGATGGATTTGAAGTCGGCACTACGCCGCCTTTTGGCAATAATCCTCTGATGAACTCTCCATATTTCTTCTCGCAGCTTTCCCGCTACACCTATACAGGAAAGAAAGTGATGCTCTCATTCAGTTGGCAATCTATGCAGGCCGCAGGATATACCGGTTTGGGCAACGGTCCCAACAGCAACACCCTCGGCGTCCTATCAGAATCAACCGCCAATCCCAACACCACTAGGGTGGTGCATAACCCTAACGGCAAGTATCCAGGCGTCGGACGCATGGATCTGGATAAAGGTTTTGTGGCGCGTTTCTATCTGTCGTATAATATCTGCAAATGGGTACAAGCTGGCTTTACCTTTAAGTGGACCGATGGAAAACCATTCACCGCCTATACCTACGAACTCGACGGCAAGGACGTACAGATTCGTCCTTTGGATTCAAGAGGTACCAATCCCACCGATGGTAATTTCGGATCGCGCCATGGTGCGGTTTTCATGTGTGACTTGCACGTGCAAGCACGATGGAGTGTGAAAGAGACGGATATGAGGCTGCGCATTGAAGGATATAACGTCTGGGATTTCAGCAACGATTTAGCAGAATTGGCTTTTACGCAGGATATACCTTATGCAAACCGAGCCTCAGTTATATTGAACGTACCAACCGGTATCTTGGCAACATTTAGCGTAGAATTATGAAAGATAGAATACACTTATTCTTCACATATTATCTATTTTGGATAGTGTTCTTCATTGTACAGAAGCCGCTTTTCATGCTATGCCAACATAGTTTATTGGGCGAAGTCTCGTGGTCAGACTGGTTTCTTGTTCCATGGCACGGATTACCATTGGACTTGTCAACCGCGGCATATATAACTGTCATCTTCGGCCTTTTGCTCGTTGCAAGCATATGGGTAAAATGGTCTATAATAGAAAAAATTGCCGATGTCGTCACAGGCATACTACTCACTATCGCTTTATGGGTCGTTCTTGGTGATAATGGGGCATTCCCTAGTTGGGGATATCACCTGGATAAAGACCTCTTTGCATACCTCCAGTCACCCAAAGAAGTTCTGGCCTGTGCGCCGTGGTGGTTGTGGAGCTTGGGAGCGCTAGCTTTTGCACTACTTTTCACAGGCTGGTGGTTCGTTTATCGATATTTGCTTCATAAAGAACCTGCACAGCACATGAGTATTAAAAGAAAGATAACAGCAACGGCCGTAATGGTTGTGCTGACCGCCTTACTTTTTCTTCCCATCCGCGGCAGCGTCACAGTCTCTACAATGAACACAGGGCGAGTCTATTACTCCGACAATCGCATGCTTAATCTGGCAGCTATTAATCCTATTTTCAATATAGTAGAATCACTCTCAGAAAACAGATTGGATACCAAGCGATATACCTATATGTCTGATGACGAATGCGCAGCGTATGTTAAGCGTATGTTAGGCTACTCTTGCGGCACAACAGAACCACTTCTCACAACCACTCGCCCGAACATCGTGCTTTGTATTCTCGAAAGCTTTTCATCCAATGCGTGGGACGTAATGCCCAACATGCAAAACCTCGCAAAAGAAGGAGTATTTTTCAATCGAGCTTTCGCGAATAGTTATCGGACGGATCGCGGCGTGATGGCTGTACTCGGTGCCTTCCCTGGATGCGCGAATGCTTCTGTCATGATGATTCCATCAAAATCACAACAATTGCCACAAGTCGGACAAGTACTCAAAGCCAATGGGTATAACCTCAAGTTTTACTACGGCGGAGATGAAGACTTCACCAATATGCGCTCATATTTAGTCACTGGCGGTTTTGAGCAACGTGTCTGCGACCACGATTTCCCAATGTCACAACGAATGAGCAAATGGGGTGTGCCGGATCATATACTCTTTGACTACGCTGCACACGATATTGTTCAACGCCAAGTAACGGATGATCGGACGTTCAACGTAGTCCTTAGTCTCTCATCACATGAACCTTTTGAGGTTGATTATCATCATTACTCGCACTCTTATCTCAATGCTATAGCCTATACCGACAGTTGTCTCGGAGCATTTGTGGATACATTGAGAACAAGTCCGGCATGGGACAGCACATTGGTTGTCCTTGTCGCAGATCATGGTTATCCATATCCTGACGGCATCACCAATTACGACACACTTCGTTATCGTATCCCTATCATTTTTACCGGAGGAGCAGTCAAAGAGCCACGTGTAATATCAACTCTTTGTTCACAGATTGATTGGGTGCCGACATTGCTACACCAAATGCATCTTGACGCATCGGATTTTATATTTGCCAAAGATATTTTGGCCTCTAAAAACAATGCCTTTGCCTATTATCATTTTGTGGATGGTTTCGCCTTTATTGATTCTACCGGAACTACTGTTATTGATGCTGTGGTGGACAAGCCCATCCTGGAAAGCAGTCCTTCTGCTGACCGAACATACAAAGCAAAAGCATTTACACAATATATAATGACTCAACTCACTAAACAATGAAATTCTGCATATCCATATTAAGCCTCTTGCCGCTACGGGTACTTTATTTCCTCGGCGATATTTTTACTTATCCGCTTATGTACTACATTCTTGGGTATCGCAAAAAGATCGTTCGTAAAAATCTCCGTCTCAGTTTTCCAGATAAATCGAACACAGAGCGCAAGGTAATAGAAAAACGCTATTACCATCACCTCGTAGATATTTTTGCAGAAGTTATCTGGTCCTACCGTGCCACAGAACAAGATATGCTCAAGCATTTTGAATCGATAAATGTGGACAAAGTGGAACAATGGGCGCAGCGCAAAGGAGGCGTTATCTTTATGCTTGGTCATCTCGGTAATTGGGAGTGGACAGCAGAGGTACAGCATCGGTTCAAACGTCCGGAAATGCAGCATTACAACGTGTACCGCAAACTCAAAAGTTCCGGTTCGGACAAGGCGATGATAGCCGTACGGGAAAAGCGTAGTGGAGCCAATAGCGGTATTGAGAAAAACAATCTTCTGCGCCATCTGGTGCTACTCAAGAAACGAGATGCACACTTTACGCTTGGCTTGATAGCCGACCAGAAACCTACTCCACGTAACGCGCACTATTGGACCACTTTCCTCAATCAGGAGACTTCCTTCCTCGATGGTGGAGAGATGCTCGCCAAAAAGTTCGATTATGTCGTAACTTATGTCCACATGACCTGTCCCAAACGCGGACATTATGTGGCGCGGGTGGACTTAATCACCGACGATGCACCGAACACGCCCGAGAACTATATCACCGAGCAGTTCGCCCGCCGACTCGAAAACAATATCATCGAACAACCCGAACAGTGGCTTTGGTCTCACAACCGCTGGAAATGGGGACGCGATGCCAAATAAATTAAGGGCGTACCTCCTTTACTAGCTGTGCTTCCCACGCCGCATGCAACTCTGCATAACGCGGATGATGCTCATCATGAACTATCTCCGTCGCCTCACGACACGCACGACACCACTTCTCATACTGCGCGCGCTCCGCTGCACGACGAGGATGATAACGGTAGTTACGCCGTTCCTTTTCATACATCTCCTTCGGACCGTATCCCTTGATATAACCACCATATCGATACACTTTCTGACGCGCTATCAAACGCGACTTGCTGGATAACTTGCCGATAAACTTGACAATCTCCATTATGGTTTCAAACTGTGCCATCTTTTTTCCTTTTTTTAATTAGTTTATAAAATTCTTTTCTTTTCCCGCGAAATACCCGCAAATCGTTAGTGATTCGTTAGATATTCGTTAGTTATTACTATACCTCCACCGTAACTCAAAGCCTACATCATACCCCCTACACTAACGTACTGTCACCCGCTATCAGCATCGGATACTGCTCATCCACTACGCGCAACTCGCGTAGTACTTCTTTCCCGTTGGACCGTAACGGAAATATACATTGGGAACGCACGCGCTCACACCCGCGAGAGTCGACATCAGTAAGATGTCCTTCTCCTCGCTCGTCGATGCCAACGATAACATTTGTTGTAAACTCTCAGGAAGTTTGTGCATGTCGAGATACTCAACAATGCGGAGGTCTTCCTGTTCCTCTTTCATCAAATTTTTCATTTCCATAAAATTAAGATTAAATTGTTAATATTTTTTTCAGCCCTCTAGGACCTTTTACCTCTTACCTATTACCTTCCCTCTCCATATATATGCAAAAACACCCCACCTATTTCATGTTTCTCGCATATTTTTACTTATCACATCTACTCCCAAGCAACAGTAATACGCCCTCTAACTCACTATCCTTCACCAACTTACAAAAAACCATGGAAAATCTGTTCCTTTTTTCGATATCCATTCCCCTTTTACTACTATAAATCTGCATCATCACGTGCAGATTTTTTGTATTTCTAACAAAAAACCAAATTATATTTGGTTGTATCAAATTTTATTTGTATCTTTGCAGGCTTAAATAATATTTACAATGGAACAGAAGGAAAAATATCCGTTTGGCGTAGGTATCACATGGTCACTTAAATATCGGCAAAAAGAAGTGGATTCGAAGTTTCCTGAAAACGAAATACTCTTTACTTGAATCATTATAACATTAAATCTCAAATTATTATGGAAAACGAAAAAAAGAAAATCGTTGTCAAACGCAACTATGAGAAACCGAATTCAGTATCCGCATTAGAGAACTCCGACAATTTCAAAGCCGAAAAAGTATTGAATGTGCTTGCTACCATCATCCTTTGGTTAGGAAAAATCTTCTGCGTGTTATTCCCGCTCGTTGGTATCGGACTGATGCTTTATGCTTCTGCAGCTGATCGTGGTTACGGAGTCGCTGAAATATATATAGGAGTGGGAATCGGATTGATTATATATGGTTTAATCGTTTATTTCCTGCATTTGTTGATATGGGCGGCTATCCGTGTGCAAATCAATATCTCTTATCGCTTGACTAAACTCGATATGAAGAATGCCGAAGAAAAAGAATCAAAATAATTTTATCATTTACGTTATATGAAAAATATTCTTGCTAAATTACTCGCTGTAGTAGTTGTCGTTGCTACATTTACAAGTTGCCACTTCGGCAAATCCGAGGTTAAGGAAATTAATTATTCCCTCCTTCCTTATGTCTTTAAAACGGACGAGGGCGCTATGTGGTTGGGCTACCTGGACACGAAAGGAAACGTGGTCATTAATCCTCGATTCCCTGATGCATGGGCATTCTCATGTGGTTTAGCGCAGGTCGTAGATACCAACTACCTACACGGCTATATTGATGAAACAGGTCGTTTCGTTATTCCGGCAATCTATGACAACGAAACGATGTTCTTTGAGAATCTGGCATTTGCTCATCAACCGGGACAACCAATCGTCTGTCTCAATACAGCGGGAAAAGTAGTCTTTGAATTGCCTGATATTATTGAAGCCGGAGTGTTCTCAGAAGGCTTAGCACCCGTCTGCAATTCCAATAACAAATGGGGATTCGTTAATAACAAAGGTGAAATGGTCATCACACCTCAATTTGACCAAGTGGACTTATTCTCAGAAGGCTTAGCAGGAGTAATGCTTGGCGATAAATGCGGATATATCGGTCATGACGGACATTTCGTGATAAATCCACAGTACAGAACAGTTTATACCTTCACTTTCGGAAAGGCTCACGTTAAAAAATCTAACTATGGCTACGGAGACATCATAGATAAACAGGGAGTCGATGTCTCTGATAAATTCTCAGGTTGTGATTATGACTGGATCTCGGAAGGCTTAGTCTTAGGCACAGAGAAACAACACACTATCATCCGAAATCATTATGGTGACTTAATGGCTACTACTCAAAAATTTGATAATTGGGGACGATTCTCTGAAGGCCTATGCAAAGTCTTAATTGGAAAAAAGTGGGGATTTATTGACAAAAAGGGACTCGTTGCAATCAATCCTCTTTATGACAATGTCTCTAACTTCCATGATGGCGTCGCTATTGTTGTAGTTGACGACAAATATGGACTGATTGATCATAAAGGAAATGTGGTGGTAGAGCCCCAATATCTACATATCGGCTCTATTCCTCATTTCTGGGCAGGTAGTAGTGAAACAATGCTCAAAAGCGACATGCTGCCGAAATACAGTTGCAGACTGGACATTAACAGAACCAAAAAGAAAAAGAAATAATTGTGTATTAATCCATGAAACATAAGTTGTTCCTTTTTGCCGCACTATTATGTCTATCTGGTGCAGCAGCGGCAAACAATGTACTCCAGAAATCTGACAAACTTGAGCCTAGATGGGTTAAGCATACTCCAAAAGCGGAGAACTTAAATATCGCTTATCGAGTGGTGCAAGTCTATGTGGACGATTTGAGCGAAGCACCACAAAAATCTCTCAAAGAACTGGCTAATTATGTCCCGCAGGAGTGGGGCGTACAAACAGGTACCGCTGCAGAGATGCAGGTCTCTGGTTATGCCGGTGAAGAACTCCTCGTGCGGGTCGGAAGTCTTAACGGAAATGCCCAACAGTTACCTATGCGTTGCCTATTAATAGACACATACTGGGAATTGGTGCAAATGGGCTTCCGTAATCAATATCGCTGCTATGTCCTCTATCAGGTTAAACGTCCTGGAGCGTCTCAGTATGCGGAGGAATATGTGCGCGTAACTGACCGCTACGGCTTTGGACCAGTCGCGCTTTCTATTATCCCCGGTGCAGGACAAATGTATAAAGGCTCGTATCTTAAAGGTGGACTCATAATGGGGGGCTCTGTGCTTTGTGCTGGTGGTATCGTACTCTGCGAGGCTAACAAGGCAAGCTACCAAGCGTTAGCTAATAAGGAACATAATGCCACTAAAAGGACTACTTATCAAAATAATGCGAACAACTGGGGAACAGGTAGTTATGTGTGCATAGGAGCCTTAGCTGCCCTGTGGATATACAACATTATTGATGCCGGTGTCGCTCCTGGTGCAAGACATACAGTGGTTGATAAAGACCAAAGACGCGATGTCTCCTTTAGGTTGGAACCAACAATGATGGATCCTTACACTCCGTCACTTACAGCTCGAATAACATTTTAATCAAATAAAACAATGAGAAAATCATATCTTTTATTAACAGTCATCTTAGCGGTACTATTCTCCGCATGCGCACAAAAAGAACCTGACGTATGGGGTGGTATATCCGGTATCGTTAAGGATTTCCAAAACAATAATCCTCTTGAGGGAGTTAAAGTCACTATCACGTCAACAGGGGATTCTAAAATTACCGGCTCGGATGGACAATTCTCTTTTGAAAATCTGGACGCAAAGGAATACACTATCTCCTTTGAGAAGGCCGGCTATCTGACTACTACCCAAACCGTACGTGTCCTGGCTGGCGAAACAGTTAGTGCACACATTCAAATGAAACCAAACCTCTTGGGTGTCGATGTCTTGCCGACAGCATTGGATTTCGGAACGGACAAGGCCTCACTCGAACTTACTGTTACTGCAACGAACGGTAAGTCGGTGCACTTCGATGTTAAAGTGTCCGAAACGTGGATTACTGTCACTCCTACTTCGGCTACCGTCAGTACTTCTACCAAACTCAATGTGATGGTGGATAGAAATGTTGCAGCAGGTAAATATACCGGTTCTATTATCATCTCTGCTAATTCGGAGCAAATGACTGTTCCCGTTTATATGCAGGTAGCAGGAGGTGTTAAACCTGTCATCTCTGTTCAATCCATTACGGAGGTGGCACAAACATCTGCTAAGATTAATGGCCTGCTCACACTCGAAGGAGGCATCAGCGTGTCTGATTATGGAGTATGTTATGCCACTACCGCTAACCCAACCGTTAATAACACCAAGATCTCTCGTGGAGGAAGTAGTTCGTCACAGTCTTTCGTTTGCCAACTGAGTGGGTTGACTCCTGCAACGCAATATCATGTGAGAGCGTACGCAGTGAGCGAAGGAAGTACGTACTATGGCGAAGAAAAAACCTTTACCACTTCTAATGGTGGCGGAGGTGGAGGCGGATCCGAAGATTATTCGTCGGCAACACTGAAAAGTACAAACGATAATCTGTCTATCGCCATCCTGAGTTGTAAACGGCTCGCCAGTGGTAACATCCAAATGGAGACAACGATTCTAAATAGTGGCATTAACGAATATACCGATTTCCGTGTACAAGCAGTGGGAACTGGTTATACTTGGGAAGCCAAAACTTATACTACCCAAATCATCGATGACTTTGCAACCGATTATGGACAGTATGACCTAAAGATGACTCTTAATGGTAAAGAAGGTAACAGTCTGGGCGGAGTATCTGTTCCGCTGAATGCCACAAAGAAGTTCAACCTCACGCTTAAGAACGTGCCGGAAGATGCTACACGTATCTCCGTTCATCTGGCTTGTATGTTCTATGCCTATCCCGTTGAGTATGCTTATTTAACCTATGATAATGTTCCCATATATTAAATGATTACAGATATGAAAAAGTCACTCTTATTTTTGGTCGCTTTCGCGCTGATGATGGCAAGTTGCAGCAATCTGGTTAAAGAACCGGAGTCATCTAAACCACAGTTTGATGAGCTGATTATAGAAGACGTGTTGGCCACATCCATGACATGGCGAAGCCAATACATTCTTAAATCGCATGGAGACCACCAACCTGCAGAATATGGTTTTATGTATTCAACTAAACCGGATGTCCCTGTTGATGAGGCTATAAAAGACGGAACGGAATATAAGAGCGGATACTACAACTTCTCAGGAAATGTGGAGGATCTCAAACCCAATACTACGTATTACGGTTGCTTGTATTGCTACACCAAGGACAATAAGAAATATTACCAAGGCGAGATTCAACCCTTTACCACACATGCACAAGGAGACTTTAGCCAAGTTAAGGTTAAGAGCCCGCTTAATGATGATGTAGAATTAGGTTTTCTGGGATGTTATCGCGTAAGCAGCAATAAAGTGGTAGCTGAAGTTACCATCAAGAATCTCCGTATTGAGCAAATTGAGTATTTTGGTATCTATTTCCCCGGCTCAGGTCGGACGGTTGACGGCAAATCCTATACAACTCATTTCGAGGACGAACTGTACACCGATTATTTGGAATCCATGGTTAGTTATGAGATCAATGGCAATAAGTACTCAGGCAGTACTTATTGCAACGCAAAAGGAATACCTGTCAATGCTACCCGTAAGCTCAAGATATCCATTAACGGTGTGCCAGCCAGTGTGAAGAAACTGGATTTGTATATAATGTCTTATTTCTATAACTACAACGGCTGCCCGCCATTATATATGAGTTTTGAGAACGTGCCGATTTACTAATTGGTAGTGATTACACAAGATCTCGTTTGGGCACAGATCAGATAAAAGTTGTACCTTTGCACTACAATTTGAAGGATATACACAATAAGGCTTATTCCGTTATGTAAACATTCAGAGTGGGGCTCATGCCTCGCTCTTTTTACTTCATTTCCCATCGTTCACCTTGTGTCTTTTTTTCTCCGCTTGAGTCATTTTATTCGAAAAAAATGGCCAAAAATATCCAAAATACATTTTTTTTGCATTTTTTGTTCAATTTATTTGTGTACTTCAAATAATTGTAGTACTTTTGCACGCTTTTTCCGCAAGGAGGAGCATAAACGGTGCCTAATCGTATATCGGTAGTACATCAGATTTTGGTTCTGAGGGGCGAGGTTCGACTCCTCGTTAGGCAACAAAGAAGCCGTAAGGCTTTTTTTATGTGATGATAAGTAGGGCCCATCACCTTTAGTTAATGGCCCGAATAAAGTAACAAAACAATCAACAATGAAAACTTTTGATTTAGTTGGTACTCCTCGTACCGAGTACGGCAAAAAAGCTGCTAAAGCTTTGCGCAAAGAAGAACTCGTTCCTTGCAACCTCTACGGTTTGGGCAAAAACGTAACCTTCACCGTTAAGAAAGAAGATGTTCGCAAACTCATTTACACTCCTGACACGCTCGTTGTTAACCTTACTATTGGTAAGGACACCTGCAAGGCTGTAGTCAAAGAGTTGCAGTTCCATCCGATTAACGAGAATGTTCTCCACATTGATTTCCTTGAGGTAAATGAGAAAAAACCTGTTACCGTGGCTATTCCTGTTTCCTTAACTGGTCACGCAGCTGGTGTTAAAGCCGGTGGTAAACTCAGCCTTGAGATGCGTAAACTGAAAGTGAATGGTATCTACACCAATATTCCTGAGCGCGTTGTTATCGACGTAACCGAACTCGGACTTGGTAAGAAACTGGCTGTTAGCGATGTTCAAGTAGAAAACTGCAAACTCATGAACCCGCAAGATGCTTGTGTGGCTCAAGTCAAAGCTACTCGCGCAAGCGCAACTGCTGAAGAGACCGAAGCTGCTGAGTAATGAGTAAGTACCTGATTGTCGGGCTGGGCAATATCGGAGACGAATATTGTAACACTCGGCATAACATAGGTTTCAAGATGTTGGACGCTTTTGCTGAGGCGTCCAACATTGCTTTTGAGGACAAACGATATGGCTTTGTCGGACGGGGGCGTGTAAAGAATGCTGAACTCGTCCTGCTCAAACCGTCTACTTTCATGAACCTCAGCGGCAACGCCGTGCGCTATTGGATGACAAAGGAGAATATACCTTTGGAGAATCTGCTTGTTCTCGTGGATGATCTTAATCTGCCTTTCGGCACTATTCGTATCCGCAAGCAAGGAAGTGACGGAGGCCATAATGGCCTAAAACATATCGAGCAAGTGCTCTGTACACCTAACTACGCACGCGTGCGCTTTGGTATAGGGAACGAGTACACGCGCGGAACACAAATCAATTATGTCCTTGGCACATGGACTGATGACGAAGTGAAAGCGTTGCCTGACCGACTTAATGTGATCAAAGATATCATACCTTCCTTCTGCCTGCAAGGTATCGACAGAACGATGAATCAATACAACAACAAGTGAACCGCTTGAAAACAATTTGGCAGCATCCATGGATTGTTGCAGCATGTAACATCCTATTAGTGATGGCGTTATACACGCTGTCACGATTTGTTTTTGTATGGGTCAACGCTGATCTCTATCCTGATATCAACGCAGCACACCTTAGGGAGATGTTATGCGGCGGTGTCCGCTTTGACCTCACGGCCTTGCTCTATCTCAATGCACTATATCTCATTCTTATCCTCTTACCGCTGCCACCATTTATTCGCAATAAAAAAGCCTATCAAACGGCTGTTAACTGGTGTTACTGGGTGCCGAATATCATTGGACTGCTCGTCAACTGCGTGGATATGGTCTATTTCCGCTTCACTGACCGGCGAACCACTTGTACCTTCTTCTCCGAGTTTCAGAATGAAGGCAATCTCTTATCTATCTTCTGTCAGTCTGCACTTCACTATTGGTATGTCACACTCTTTGCCGTTGCACTCTGCATGATTCTCGTCCTTCTTTCCCGCAAGAGATGGCATATCACCCATTATCAAATAGCAAATATCAAATACCAAATAGCCTATTACATCATTGATTTGGCACTCATGCTCATCACAACGTACTTTGTGGTAATCGGAATTCGAGGCGGATTTGGAAAGTACACGCGTCCTATCACAATCTCTAATGCACTACAGTACACCAATACACCACGTGAGACGGCCATCGTGCTCAACACACCCTTCTCGCTCATGAAGTCTCTCGAGAATGAGACATATGTCCATCCACATTATATGTCTGACTCAGAGATGGAACGCCTTATGACACCTATCCATCAAAGAGCCAATAACCAAGGTCAAATGTCGACTGATAACGTCGTTATCCTTATTCTCGAGTCTTTCGGCAAAGAGTATATCGACGCAGGCTTTGCCCCTTTCCTCGATTCGCTCTTCACCTATAGCAAGACCTACCGCTATTCATACGCCTCAGGCCGCAAATCCATTGATGCCATGCCGTCTGTGCTTTCTTCTATTCCGATGCTGATAGAGCCGTTTATTGTGACGCCCTACTCCACCAACCGAGTCTCATCTATTGCGGACTGTCTGGGTCGCGAAGGGTACGAGACTGCGTTCTTCCACGGTGCACCGAATGGCTCAATGGGATTCCAGGCTTACGCACGTGCAGCAGGGTTCGATGCCTATTATGGCATGAACGAATACGATGGTCCGGAGGCTTTTGACGGCACATGGGCTATATGGGACGAAGAGTTCCTTCAGTACTATGCCCGCACAATGTCTCGTATGCACGAACCTTTTATGACCGCAGTCTTCACAGCCTCGAGCCACCATCCGTTCCGAGTACCGAATCGCTATAAAGGTGTCTTTCCGCAAGGTTCGCTACCTATTCATCAATGCATCGGTTATTCTGACTATGCGCTTCGTCGGTTCTTTAACTATGCCAAGACACAGCCGTGGTTCGACCATACCCTCTTTGTTATTACCGCCGACCATACCAACGAGAATGCGTTACCCCAATACAATAATGCACGTGGTTTATTTTCCGTGCCTATTGCTTTCTATTACCCAGGAAAGACATGGGACGAGCCCTACGACCAATCCCAAGCTGTCAGTCAGGTAGATATTATGCCGTCCGTGCTTGCTTTCTTGGGTTATAACAAGCCGTTCTTCGCTTTTGGCGAAGACGCACTTACCCAACATAAACAGCATCCCTATGCAATATGCTATAACCACCCTCTGTATCAAATCATGTCAGACAGCACGCTCATCCTCTACGATGGACAACGCGTCGCCAGCAACGATATGGAGCTATATCTTCAGGCATATATCCAACAATATATCACACGAATGATTGAAAACCGCCTCACAGCAGAGCACTGATTATGGAAGAAAGAGTCGATAAATACCTATTCGCCATGCGTATCTACAAGACGCGCTCTATCGCCGCCGATGCCTGCAAGAAAGGACGCATCACCATGCATGGTGTGGAACTCAAACCATCTCGCACCTTCAAGATAGGTGATAAGTTCTCTGTGCGCAAAGGGCCAATTACTTATTCATACGAAGTATTGCGTCTCAGTGAGAACCGCTTGGGTGCCAAACTTGTGCCAGAGTACATGCGCGATATCACAACGCCCGACCAACTCGAATTGCTCGAACTGGCTAAACTTGCCGGCAAGTCAGGACGAGACCGCGGAACAGGACGCCCCACAAAAAAAGACCGTCGAGAAATGGAAGTGTTCCTTTCCGACGATTACGATGAATATTTAGACGATTTTGACGACGATGAAGAGTAAGAAAGACAATATTGCCGAGTACATCTTATATTTATGGCAAATAGAGGATTATCTGCGTGCATTCCCAGAGAAAGCGGCAGAGAGCACCGAACTGATGGAACTGCTCGACATGATGCATATCGAAGGCATCATGAACGGTGGACATTTGCAATTGGCAAAAAATGCACTGGATGAACTCATCGATCTGCATAGCGAACTGCTCGATACAGAAGCACCTTATCGTGCAGTTATCATGCATCTGCAGCCCACTCTCAATATATTCAAATCCAAGACCAACCGGCCCGACATGTCTGATGTTGAAGCTTGCCTTGTGCTGCTCTACCAGGTTATGATGCTACGATTGCAGAAAAAAACAGTTTCACCCGAGACCGAAGTAGTCGTAAGGGACGCCACGCAACTCCTCCGATTCCTAAGCAAAACTTACTATGACAACGAAACAGCGCTTTGAGGCCATTCTCAACTGGTTCAGCATCAACATGCCGGTTGCGGAGTCCGAACTGCACTACAACAGTCCGTTCCAACTCCTTGTGGCCGTTATGCTTAGTGCCCAGTGCACCGATAAACGTGTCAATCTTGTTACACCGGCACTCTTTGCTGCTTACCCTTCTGCCGAAGAAATGGCTGAAGCCACTGTAGATGATGTACTGCATTACATCCATTCAGTATCTTATCCTAACGCTAAAGCCGAACATCTTGTTGCGACTGCTAAGCGTATCATAAGTGTATATAACGGCATCGTTCCCGATAATATTGACGCCCTGCAGACCCTTCCCGGAGTGGGACGTAAGACTGCCAATGTAGTTTGCGCTGTGATATGGAATCAGCCGACAATGGCAGTAGATACGCATATCTTCCGCGTAGCGGAGCGACTCGGACTTACGACAGACAGTAAGAACCCGCTTCAGACCGAGAAACAGCTTGTCAAATATATTCCTGCTGATATTATTCCTAAAGCCCATCACTGGCTACTATTACATGGTCGTTATATCTGTCAGGCTCGCAAGCCTCAGTGCCCCACCTGTGGACTCCGATCCTTCTGCAGATACTATAAAAAATAGAAAGCTGATAATGATAGTCATAAAAAACCACTGAGCGAATTAGATTTCCACAACTCACCATGAAAAATAAAAAAGTGCAGGACAAAAATCCTGCACTTCTATTATGAATTATTTTCCTACTAGGGATTTTATTTCGGAGAGTTTATTAAGTGCCTCAAGAGGAGTGAGGTTATTGACGTCAATAGACTTAACCTCATCTCGGATTTGTTCGAGTACGGGATCATCCAATTGGAAGAACGACAACTGCATACCTTCCCTACTCTTCCCAATCTGTTGCATTGGCTTAGCTATATGACTGTCGGAATTAGCTTGTTCAAGTGAAGCAAGAACTTGGTCGGCACGCTGGATGATAGATGTAGGCATACCGGCGAGCTTGGCCACATGAATACCGAACGAGTGTTCCGATCCTCCACGAACCAATTTACGAAGGAAAATAACCTTGCCGTTTACCTCCTTAACAGAAACATTATAGTTACGTACGCGCTCTAGTGTATGCTCCAGTTCGTTGAGTTCATGGTAATGGGTTGCGAAAAGTGTCTTTGCATGCGTAGGATGTTGATGGATATATTCTACAATAGCCCATGCGATAGAGATACCATCATATGTAGATGTACCGCGTCCGAGTTCGTCAAAGAGGACGAGACTGCGTTCACTCAGGTTATTGAGGATAGCCGCAGCTTCATTCATCTCGACCATGAAAGTTGATTCGCCAAGCGAAATATTATCAGAAGCACCTACGCGAGTGAAAATTTTGTCCACTACGCCTATTGAAGCGCTTTCTGCTGGCACGAAGCTACCCATCTGTGCCATGAGCACGATGAGTGCTGTTTGACGCAATAGTGCTGATTTACCTGCCATATTAGGTCCGGTAAGAATGATAATCTCTTGGGAGTTATTATCAAGCAGAACATCATTCGCCACATACTGTTCACCAAGGGGTAACTGTTGTTCAATAACAGGATGGCGCCCTTGGCGGATATCAATAACGAGCGTCTCGTTAATATCTGGGCAGATGTATTTATGCTGCTGTGCCACGTTTGCAAAGCTGAGCAGGCAATCAAGTTGTGCGAGTACAGAAGCATCAAGTTGCATCTGCGGCACGAACTCACCCATAGCAAGCATAAGCTCTGTATAAAGTCGCGTTTCTATCAGACCTATCTTTTCTTCAGCAGTAAGAATCTTCTGCTCATACTCTTTGAGTTCTTCAGTGATATAGCGTTCGGCATTAACGAGCGTCTGCTTACGAATCCACTCTGCAGGTACCTGATCTTTGTAGGTATTACGCACCTCCAGATAGTAACCGAAGACGTTATTGAAGCCTATTTTTAAGGAGGAAATACCTGTTGCTTCTATCTCACGCTGTTGGATTTGCAAGAGGTAGTCCTTTCCGTTGTTTTGAATGGCACGAAGATCGTCTAGTTCGGCATCTACTCCAGAAGTGAAAATATTAGGCCTTCCCTGAACAGCAGGCGGATTAGGAACTAGTTCGCGGATGATGCGATCGCGTATGGTTACACATGTATCAAGTTGCTCGCCAAGGAGATGAAGATAATCATTATCCGTGGCTTGTAAACAAAGATTCTTGATAGGCTCTACAGCTGAGAGCGCATTACCAAGTTGTGCCACCTCGCGCGGACTTATACGTCCTGTAGCCACCTTACTGACAAGTCTCTCCATATCTTGAATGCGGATGAGCTGCTCTTCGAGTTGTTCGCGTACTTCAGGATAACGGAATAAATACTCTACAACGGACTGTCGGTTGCGAATAGAACGGACACTCTTTAGAGGGAAAGCCATCCAGCGGCGCATGGTACGACTACCCATCGGGGTGAGTGTCTTATCGAGGATATCGATAAGCGTTTTACTGTCTTCAGTCTGTCCTCCAAGCAGTTCGAGATTACGAAGGGTGAAACGATCCAACCAAACAAACCGATCCTCCTCAATGCGGCTAATATGCTGGATATGGCCATTTTGGAGGTGCTGAGTCATGTCAAGATAATGGAGGATTGCTCCGGCTGCAATGACACCTTCAGGAAGTTGGTCAATACCAAAACCCTTAAGGTTGGTAGTATTGAACTGTTTGGTAAGTCGGTCATTAGCAGCTTCCGCCGTCATCATCCAATCATCTAATTCGAAGGTGAAATAGCGGTTACCGAAATGGGACTCAAATAGTTCGCGCTTACCGCGCATATAGAGCACTTCCTTGGGCGCAAAGTTAGTGAGCAGTTTGTCGATATAGTCTGCTTTACCTTGAGCTACAAGGAACTCGCCGGTACTGATATCAAGAAAACTAACGCCTATCTCTTGTCCATGGAAATGGACGCAGGCGACAAAAGTATTCTCTTTCTGTTTGAGAGTTGTATCGGAATAACTAACACCGGGAGTAACAAGTTCTGTGACCCCTCTTTTAACAAGTTTCTTCGTCAGTTTAGGATCTTCGAGTTGGTCACAGATAGCGACGCGCAGACCTGCGCGTACAAGTTTAGGCAGATATGTATCGAGGGCGTGGAAGGGAAAGCCGGCCATGTCAATAGCGGCTGCATTACCTCCATTATTACGATGAGTGAGAGTGATATTGAGTTCTTTAGCTGCTCGGACGGCATCTTCGCAGTAAGTCTCATAGAAATCACCGCACCGGAAGAGAAGCAGTGCATCGGGATATTGATTTTTTATATCCCGAAACTGCTTCATCATCGGTGTAGTTTCTGCCTCACGCTGTGCCATAGGCTACAGAATTACTGTTATCAGTCTTCTGATACTTGGTAGAGCCGAGCCTCAGCAGCCTCACGCGCTGCTTGGATAGCTGCGTACTCTTCGACATTATGAACAGCTATCTTCTGGAACTCACGCAGACCTGTACCGGCCGGAATGAGATTACCGCAGATAACGTTTTCTTTCATGCCTTCAAGCGTATCTACGCGACCTTGTATAGCAGCCTCGTTGAGGACTTTGGTTGTCTCCTGGAAGGATGCTGCAGACATGAAGGATTTGGTACCGAGAGCGGCGCGTGTGATACCTTGCAAGATCTGCGAAGCAGTAGCACAGACAGCGTCACGAGCGACAACCAGTTTTCTATCGCGGCGACGTAGAGAGGAATTCTCATCGTGGAGACGACGTGCGGTGATAATCTGACCTGGGCGAAGAACTTCACTATCACCTGCATCAGTAACTACCTTACGTCCCCAGATACGGTCGTTTTCGTCCAAGAAGTCCATCTTATCGACTACTTGTCCCTCGAGGAAGCGTGTATCGCCAGCCTCTTGGATTAGCACCTTACGCATCATCTGACGCACGATAATTTCAAAGTGTTTATCGTTGATTTCCACACCTTGGAGTCGATAAACGGCTTGTGCTTCGTTGACAATATAGTCTTGAACAGCAGTCGGGCCCTTGATAGCCAAGATGTCATCCGGAGTAATGGCACCATCAGAGAGTGCAACACCGGCGCGAACATAGTCACCTTCCTGTACCAAAATCTGCTTAGTGAGAGGGATAAGGTAGGACTTGACTTCACCCTGTCGGCTGGTAATAGACAACTCTCGGTTACCACGTTTGATTTTACCGAAGGTCACCTCACCGTCAATTTCAGCCACGATAGCCGGGTTGGACGGGTTACGTGCCTCAAAGAGCTCTGTTACACGTGGCAGACCACCGGTAATATCACCGGCAGTACCAAGAGCGCGTGTAATCGTGAAGAGCAGGTCTCCAACCTTAATCTCGTCACCGTCAGCATGCACAAGCATAGCCTTAGTCGGAAGGTTATAGGAACGGAGGACATTGCCATTCTTATCTACGATAGAAGCGATTGGCATCTTTGTTTTATCACGTGTATCGGTGATATATACCTCTTTCTTACCTGTTTGTTCGTCAGTCTCGGTCTTAGCGGTAACACCTTCAATAACATCATCATAGTGGAGAGTACCAGCCTGCTCGAGTACAAGAGAAGCCTTATATGGATTCCATTCGCAAACGACAGTTCCCTTATCATAGACTTCACCCGGAGTGACGAAGAGCTTGGAAGAATATGGTATGTTGAATGTAGTGAGAGTCACACCTGTCTTCTCATCCACAAGACGGAGTTCATTCAGACGACTAACCACGATAACATCTCCACTATCGGTAGTAATCGTACGCAAGTCATCAATCTCAATACGTCCGTGGCGCGGAAGTGAATAGGTATTTTCAGTAGCAGCATTACCTGCGACACCACCTGAGTGGAAGGTACGAAGTGTCAACTGCGTACCCGGCTCACCGATGGCCTGCGCTGCGATAACGCCGACAGCCTCACCTTTCTGAACCATCTGACGGGTAGCCAAGTTACGGCCGTAGCACTTAGCGCATACGCCATGTTTAGCCTCACAAGTGAGCACCGAACGGATCTCCACTTCCTCTATACCTGCTGCTTCGATAGCCTCGCATTCGGGTTCTCGAATTTCCTCGCCTGCATATACTATAACATTACCTTCGTTATCCAGAATATCGTGAACGGATACACGGCCGAGGATACGCTGAGTGAGTGTAGCAACAACTGTATCATTTTGCTTTATAGCACGTGCTGTCAGTCCGCGGAGAGTACCACAGTCCTCTTCAGTGATGATAACGTCGTGCGATACATCAACAAGACGACGTGTGAGGTAACCGGCATCGGCGGTCTTCAAAGCGGTATCAGCCAAACCTTTACGAGCACCGTGAGTTGATACGAAGTACTCGAGCACGGACAGACCTTCCTTAAAGTTAGCCAAGACAGGGTTTTCAATGGTTTGACGGCTGTCAGTGGCACCGGCCTTTTGCGGTTTAGCCATCAAGCCACGGATACCTGCCAACTGCTTAATCTGCTGTTTATTACCACGGGCACCGGAGTCCATCATCATATAAACAGAGTTGAAACCTTGGTCGGCATCCTCCATGTGTTTCATAAGGGTGTCAGTAAGTTTCAAGTCAACTTTGTTCCATGCGTTAACGACGTTGTTATAACGCTCATCATCAGACATTTCACCGAAGTTATACAGTTCGGTAATGTTCTCTACTTCTGCGTTACCTTCAGCGATGAATTCTGCTTTCTCTTCCGGTACAAGGATATCGTTGAGGTTGAAAGATAGACCGCCAAGGAATGCCATCTTATAACCGAGGTCCTTGATATCGTCCAAGAATTTGGCAGTACGAGCCACACCACAAGTCTTGATAACGGAAGATATAATTTTCTTCACGGCACCTTTCTTCATGGTCACGTTTTGGAATCCTACTTCAGCAGGCACAAATTCGTTAACCATGCAGCGTCCAGGAGTTGTCTCAATGAGTTCTTCATTGATACGCACTTTCACAATGGCATGGATATCCACTTTGCCCTCGTTAAGAGCGATTGTGCACTCTTCTGGGCTATAGAAGCAAAGTCCTTCACCTTTGACGCCCTTGCGCGGTTTAGTGATATAGTATAGACCGAGAATCATATCCTGAGAAGGCACTGTAATCGGGTTACCGTTAGCCGGGTCAAGGATATTGTGTGAACCGAGCATGAGCAGTTGTGCCTCGAGGATAGCCTCGTTAGATAGCGGCAAGTGCACAGCCATTTGGTCACCATCAAAGTCGGCGTTAAATCCGGCGCAAGCAAGCGGGTGCAATTGGATAGCTTTACCCTCTATCATGCGCGGTTGGAAAGCCAAAATACCGTGACGGTGCAAGGTAGGAGCACGGTTGAGCAGAACAGGATGTCCTTCCATTACGTGCTCAAGGATTTCCCAAATCACATCGTCGCGACGGTCGATGATTCGTTTCGCAGACTTAACCGTCTTGACCATACCGCGCTCAATGAGTTTACGGATGATAAACGGTTTGTAAAGTTCAGCTGCCATCTCTTTTGGCAGACCGCACTCGTGCATTTTAAGTTCAGGACCAACAACGATAACGGAACGAGCAGAGTAGTCCACACGTTTACCAAGTAAGTTTTGACGGAAACGTCCTTGTTTACCCTTGAGTGAATCAGAGAGTGATTTAAGAGGACGGTTTGCGTCGGACTTGATAGCGGTTGTCTTACGAGAGTTATCGAACAAGCTATCAACAGCTTCCTGCAACATGCGTTTCTCGTTACGGAGAATTACATCCGGGGCCTTGATTTCAATTAGTCGTTTAAGACGGTTGTTACGAATGATAACACGACGATAGAGGTCGTTGAGGTCAGAGGTAGCAAAACGTCCACCATCCAGTGGAACCAATGGGCGCAACTCGGGAGGAGTCACAGGGATAACCTGTAGAATCATCCATTCGGGACGGTTCTTGCCGTTAGCAGCACGGAACGCTTCCACCACTTGAAGGCGTTTGAGAGCCTCTTGTTTACGTTGTGTGGAAGAATCGGTATCTGCACGGTTACGCAACTCATAACTCAATTCATCCAGATCAATCTTAGCGAGCAGTTCGTAGATTGCCTCTGCACCCATTTTAGCGACAAATTTATCCGGATCGTCTTCTTCAAGTTGAGCATTATTCTCCGGCAGACGTGAGAGGAGTTCTTCGTACTCGTCCTCGTCAAGCAGAATACCATTTTCAACGACTTGATCGCGGATTGTTTGTCCGTTAAGCACACCGGCATTCATCACGAGATATTTCTCGTAATAGATTATAGCGTCCAGCTTTTTGGTAGGAATGCCAAGCAGTGCAGCCATCTTAGATGGGAGTGAACGGAGATACCAGATATGTGCTACGGGCACAGCGAGACGAATATGTCCCATGCGCTCACGACGCACTTTTTTCTCTGTTACTTCTACACCGCAACGTTCGCAGACGATACCTTTATAGCGAATACGTTTGTATTTACCACAATGGCACTCATAATCCTTAGTAGGACCAAAGATGCGTTCGCAGAAAAGTCCGTCACGCTCCGGTTTATAGGTACGATAGTTAATCGTTTCCGGTTTGAGTACTTCACCGCTGGACAGAGCCATTATCTCGTCCGGTGAAGCAAGACCAATAGTGATCTTGGAGAAACCGTTCTTTCTTGTAGTATTGGTATTTTCTTTCTTGTAAGCCATAGTTTTTTACTCCATCTTTATCGACAGTGCTAAGCCCTGCAGTTCGTGTAACAATACGTTAAGTGATTCAGGCAGACCCGGTGTAGGCATCGGTTCGCCTTTCACGATAGCCTCGTAGGTACGAGCACGTCCTGTAACGTCATCGGATTTGACAGTAAGGATTTCTTGGAGCACATGAGCAGCACCGTGTGCCTCGAGTGCCCAAACCTCCATTTCACCGAAACGTTGTCCACCGAATTGTGCTTTACCTCCGAGCGGTTGTTGTGTAATCAAGCTGTACGGGCCGATTGAACGAGCGTGCATCTTGTCGTCGACCATGTGGCCGAGTTTCATGAAGTAGGTTACGCCGACGGTAGCCATTTGGTCAAATGGTTCACCAGTTCCACCATCATAGAGTTGGGTTTTACCTGCACGGGGAAGGCCTGCTTTGTCTGTCCACTCATCAAGAGATTCGAGTGTACATCCGTCAAAGATAGGCGTTGCAAACTTAACACCAAGTTCGTCACCAGCCCAACCGAGAACGGCTTCGAAGATCTGACCAATATTCATACGAGAAGGTACACCCAGCGGGTTCAGAACGATATCCACCGGCGTTCCGTCTGCCATGAACGGCATATCTTCTACGCGTACGATTTTAGAAACGATACCTTTGTTACCGTGACGACCGGCCATTTTATCACCCACGCGGATCTTACGGCGTTTAGCAACATATACTTTTGCAGTTTGGATGATACCAGAGGGCAGTTCGTCTCCGATAGTGAGGTTGAATTTATCGCGCTTGAGGGCTGCATCATACTCCTTATACTTATTAATATAGTTCATGATGCAACGACGTACGAGGTCGGATTTATGTTCGTCAGCCGTCCAGTTGTCCAACATAACAGACATAAAGTCGATTTGGTTGATACGCTCTTTACTGAAAGTTTGACCTTTAGCGATGAGCTCGGTACCAAGCAGGTCATAAACGCCGTTGGACTGACGAGCACGAAGAAGAACAGACAGTTTGTCAACCAGTTGGTTGCGAAGCGCTTCAGTTTTAGTTTTGAAAGCTTCGTCCATCTTGATGATTTGCTGTTTATCTTCCTGTTTCTGCTTGCGATCCTTAATGGCACGGGAGTAGAGTTTTTTGTCAATGATGACACCATCAAGTGACGGACTTGCTTTGAGAGAAGCGTCCTTCACGTCGCCGGCTTTATCTCCAAAGATAGCCTTAAGCAGTTTCTCTTCTGGACTCGGATCGGTTTCTCCTTTAGGGGTGATTTTACCAATCATGATGTCACCCGGTTTGATGTGTGCACCAATACGAATGATACCGTTTTCGTCCAAGTCTTTAGTAGCTTCTTCGCTTATATTCGGAATATCGGATGTAAATTCCTCCAAACCACGTTTTGTTTCGCGTACTTCGAGCAGTTGCTCAACTACGTGAACCGAAGTGAACATATCCTCACGTACGATACGCTCGGAAAGGACGATAGCATCCTCATAGTTATAACCTTTCCAAGGGATATAGGCTACTTTGAGGTTTTTACCGAGAGCAAGTTCACCGTTTTGGGTAGCATAACCTTCGGTAAGTATTTGTCCTGCTTCCACTTTATCTCCCTTGCGCACGATTGGGTGCAAGTCAATGGTGGTATTTTGGTTTGTCTTTTGGAACTTAGGCAGCAGATATTCTTTCTCAGACGGGTCAAAGGAGATGAACTCTTCGTCTTCCGGTCTGTCATATTGGATACGAATACGTTCCGCGTCTACATAGGTAACAACGCCAGTGCCTTCAGCCTCTATTTGTGTACGGCTATCACGGATAAGTTGTCCTTCGATACCTGTACCTACGATAGGCGCCTCGCTGGTAATCAGAGGCACGGCCTGTCTCATCATGTTCGATCCCATCAATGCACGGTGAGCATCATCGTGCTCAAGGAACGGGATGAGTGCTGCAGCGATAGAAGCAATTTGTGAAGGTGACACGTCCATCAAGTCGATTTTCTCCGGGGCTACAACCGGGAAGTCGGCAGCGAAACGCGCTTTAACCTTCTTGCGAATAAACTTACCATTCTCGTCGAGTGGAGCATTACCTTGTGCAATAGTCTTTGCTTCTTCATCTTCAGCCGTCAAATAAACGACATCCTCGTTATTGAGATCTACGACACCATCTTTAGCGGTACGATACGGAGTCTCGATGAAGCCAAGGTCATTAATCTTTGCATAGATACAGAGACTGGAGATAAGACCGATGTTTGGTCCTTCAGGAGTTTCAATCGGGCAGAGACGGCCATAGTGTGTGTAGTGTACGTCACGTACTTCAAATCCGGCACGGTCACGGCTCAAACCACCAGGACCGAGGGCAGACATACGACGTTTGTGCGTAATCTCAGCCAAGGGGTTCTGTTGGTCCATAAATTGGCTCAGGGCGTTCGTTCCGAAGTAGGAATTGATAACGCTGGAAATAGCCTTAGCATTGATGAGGTCAGTTGGAGTGAAGACTTCGTTATCGCGTACGTTCATGCGTTCGCGGATAGTACGGCTCATGCGAGCTAGACCGATATTGAACTGGTTGTATAGTTGCTCGCCTACGGTACGAACGCGACGGTTGCTGAGGTGGTCGATATCGTCCACTTCGGCATTGGAGTTAATAAGGAGGACGAGGTATTTGATAATCTCAATGATATCTTCTTTAGTGAGGACGCGAACGTCATCAGAGATATGCATATTGAGTTTACGGTTAATACGATAACGTCCTACATCTCCCAGGTCGTAACGTTTCTGAGAGAAGAAGAGGTTTTGAATCATCTCACGTGCGGTTGCATCATCAGCCGGTTCTGCATTGCGCAATTGGCGATAGATATAGAGCACAGCTTCTTTCTCAGAATGTGACGGGTCTTTCTGTAAGGTATTGAAGATAATGGAGAAGTCAGCCTCGCGAGCCTCTTCTTTATGGAGAAGGATGGTTTTAACGCCAGCCTCAAGGATGCGGTCGCATAGTTCGGCTGTGAGCTCTGTTTCGCGCTCAATGATGACTTCATTACGTTCGATAGAAACTACTTCACCGGTATCTTCATCAACGAAATCTTCTGCCCATGATTTGAGGACGTTACCTGCGAGGGTACGTCCCACCATATTTTGCAGATTCTCCTTGTTTACTTTAATTTCCTCAGCGAGTCCGAAGCAGTCAAGGATATCCTTATCTGACTCGAAACCGATAGCGCGGAGGAGTGTGGTTACAGGGAGTTTCTTTTTACGGTCGATGTAAGCATACATGACTTTGTTGATATCGGTAGCGAATTCAATCCAAGAGCCGCGGAACGGGATGATACGAGCCGAATAGAGTTTCGTACCGTTAGAGTGCATTGAAGTGCCGAAGAAAACACCAGGAGAGCGGTGAAGTTGGCTAACGACAACGCGTTCTGCGCCATTGATAACGAATGTACCTTTAGGAGTCATGTACGGTATTGTACCAAGGAATACATCTTGGATAACGGTATCGAAATCCTCGTGGTCAGGATCGGTACAATAGAGTTTGAGTTTAGCCTTGAGTGGCACGCAGTAGGTTAATCCGCGAAGAAGGCATTCTTCGATGGAATAACGCGGTTGGTCCACTTGGTAGTCAAGGAATTCAAGAATAAAGTTGTTTCGGGTATCCGCAATGGGGAAGTTTTCCGAGAACACTTTAAACAGACCTTCTTTGCGTCGTTGCTCAGGAGTTGCATCCATTTGCATGAATTCGCGGAAGGACTTGAGTTGGATGTCCAAGAAGTCAGGATACGGCAATTGTTTCTGCATTGCCGAGAAGTTGACTCTTTGTGTTTGATTTTTTGTAGCCATTAATTATAATTTATGATATTTTAAGTAAATATCTTATATTTTTACCACAAGTTAATATTAATTAACCAATGTCTTCTTTCAGAGAAAAAGGTTTAGACCCCATTTTCTCAGGGATCTAAACCTAGGCCAGGTGTTTATTCTGGTCAATAATTACTTGAGCTCAACGGTAGCGCCAACCTCTTCAAGAGCTTTCTTGAGAGCTTCAGCGGCAGCTTTGTCAAGACCCTCCTTTACGGTAGCAGGAGCAGCGTCAACGATGTCCTTAGCCTCTTTCAGGCCGAGACCAGTTTGCTCTTTAACAGCCTTAACGACTTGGAGTTTTTGTGCACCAGCCTCTTTGAGAACTACATCGAAGGATGTCTTCTCTTCAGCGGCAGCAGCTTCACCTGCGCCAGCTGCAGGACCAGCAGCAACTGCAACAGCTGCAGCAGCGGGTTCAATACCATACTCCTCTTTCAGGATTTGAGCGAGTTCATTAACTTCCTTAACAGTAAGGTTTACCAATTGTTCAGCAAAAGCTTTAAGATCTGCCATAATTGTATTTTTTTATAAGATTAGTTTTTAAATTAATTAGTTAGTTATGCGCAATTACTCAGCGCGTTCACCAAGCGTTTTGAGGACGCCGTGGATGGTATTACCTCCGGATTGGAGTGCAGAAACGACATTCTTAGCAGGCGATTGCAGGAGAGCAACGAGTTCTGCGATGAGTTCGTTCTTGGACTTGATAGTGGAGAGGAACTCAAGGTTTTGCGCGCCCACGTATACTGTTTCCTCAACGAAAGCAGCTTTGAGTTGTGGTCTTGCATCAGGGTTGTTCTTCTCTTTCTTAAGGATTTCCTTGATGAGTTTAGCAGGAGCGTTGCCTGTATTGCAGAGCATGAGTGCGGTATTGCCTTTCAGTGCATCAAAGATAGCAGCGTCGATACCTTTAGCCTCCAAAGCTTTCTTGAGGAGGGTATTTTTAGCCATTATGAGTTTGATGTCAGCTTTAAAGCAAGCGCGGCGGAGCTCGCTTGTTTTCTCAGCGTCTAATCCCTCAATATTGGTGAGGTAGAAGTGAGAGTACTCGCCAAGTTTATTTTGTAATTCACTAATCAGAGCGGTTTTATCTTCCTTTTTCATAATTTTCTCCTTTCTAAAGATTACTCAATTGACTTAGGGTCAATTTTAATACCTTGACTCATAGTGCTTGAAAGATAAATACTCTTGATATAAGTACCTTTACTTACAGCGGGTTTAAGTTTGATAAGCGTTTGGATGAACTCGTTCGCGTTTTGTGCGATAGCATCCGGAGTGAAGCTTACTTTACCGATGGAAGTGTGTACAATACCAAATTTGTCCACTTTGAAGTCTATTTTACCTTGTTTAACCTCTTTAACGGCTTTAGCAACGTCAGGAGTTACAGTACCGCTTTTGGGGTTCGGCATCAAACCACGCGGACCGAGCACGCGACCAAGAGCACCGATTTTACCCATGTATTGGGGTTGAGTGATCATAACATCGAAGTCTGTCCAACCGGATTTGATTTTCTCTACATATTCGTCGAGACCAACGAAGTCAGCGCCAGCTTCTTTAGCTGCAGCCTCTTGGTCGGTACCAACGAGAGCGAGAACGCGAGTGACTTTACCTGTTCCGTTCGGGAGAGAAACGACGCCGCGAACCATTTGGTTAGCTTTACGCGGGTCTACAAACTTAGTAGTAGTGATCTCTTTAACGAGAGCAGCTGCTTCAGCAACTGTATAGAGCTTACCTGCTTCAATCTTCTCAGCAGCAAGCTTTTGATTTTTTGTCAATTTTGCCATAATAGTGATTGAAGTTTAATTATTTAACGGTAATACCCATGCTACGTGCTGTACCCTTAACCATTTTCTCTGCAGATTCTACAGTGAAGCAGTTGAGGTCGACCATCTTATCCTCAGCGATTTGTCGGCATTGTTCAGCGGTGATAGAAGCCACTTTTTTACGGTTAGGTTCGGGAGAACCGCCCTTAACGCGTGCAGCCTCAATGAGTTGAACGGCTACCGGAGGAGTTTTAACGATGAAGTCGAATGACTTGTCAGCGTAAACGGTAATAACTACAGGTAGAACTTTACCTGGTTTGTCTTGCGTTCTGGCATTGAATTGTTTACAAAACTCCATGATGTTCACGCCTTTTGAACCGAGTGCCGGTCCAACAGGAGGAGCAGGGTTGGCAGCGCCACCTTTAATTTGGAGTTTAATAAAACCAGCAATTTCTTTAGCCATAGTTTTGTTAAATTTGTAATAGTTTTGCGATGTTAGCGTTACGAAGTAACTCTCGCGGGTTAATAACTATCGAGTAGTCAAGCGGCCCGTAACAATGCCTTCTACTCTTT
>CACXYM010000009.1 GCA_902771935.1 uncultured Bacteroidales bacterium | reverse complement strand
GGTCCACCAGCACAAAATAGACGGTCGCTTTGTTCCAAGCGAAACCATCTTCTTCTGCCTTCTTTCCGCATGCCGCGAACATCGTCGCAGCCAATGCAAGGATGATTAGTTTTTTCATAAGTCAAATATATTTATGTTAGTGTTATTCTATCTTCCCCATTTAACGTCTAAGGTCTGACGAAATCAATTTTGCGCTGCAAAATTATCTCTTTTTTTTGACATATGCAAAAAAATCTGCACTTTGACTAAAATTTCCCTTACCGCCTACCACGTTCAAAATAGGACCATGGTCCTTTTTTCATTTCCCACCTCTACTTACAGCATGGTCCTTTTTTCAGTTGGTATCATTTTGTTACCATCTCCTTCACCTATTTTCAAAAAAGCACCATGGTCCTTTTTTCATTTCCCACCTCTACTTACAGCATGGTCCTTTTTTGAAGCTATTCCGTTTTATCAGCAGCATGGTCCTTTTTTGATTCTGCCGCTTTCAACTCCTTTAGAAACGCCATTCCTCTATCCGTCAAACGATAAGCCTGCTCCGGACAACTCGGTATATGGGGCATCAGCATCTTCACATATCCTTTGTCGGCTGCCGGATTAAAGTAGTTCGTACGAAAATTCCTCCTGGAGCTCTGCTTCAGCCCAAGTATATCCAGTAACTCTCTCCGAGTGGCTGGCAACTCACCAAGGGCTTTTACCAGCCGCACTACTCTCTCATCTATCTTATGCTTCGTATTCATCTATTCCTACTCAAGCCTTTCCCTTCCCATATAGCCTGGTCCTTTTTTGAAAACGTATCGTTATCTTATTTTATCTCCTGACCTTGCACGGTATACGTCTTTCCATCGCGGAGAATGTACAAGTGGCCGTCGATGATGGATTTATGATTTGTGATTGGTGATTGGTGATTTAATGTTTGGATGGCGGAGGATGCATTAGCGGCTTTAATGCGATTGAAGAAGGTAATCATCTCGTCCGTGAACTCGGCAGCCACCTCATGAACGCCGTCGTGGGAATACATCTCAGCATCGATGCCGATAGTCCGTAGGTTGTCGTAGAACTTCTTACCCATACAGTACGGAACAACCTGATCACTCTTGCCATAAACGAGCATCATCGGAGCATCGCTGGCGTCCAGATAGGTATATGCGCCGTAAATGACATGTTTGTCGGGGCAGTTGGTTTTGGAACAGCCAACTAAGGCATCCAGTACATCATCAGGAAGCAGCGAGGTGCCACAATTCTTATCCTCCTCATCTATCGGAGCCGACCATTCGCATACGGCATGGATCCAACTGCTCTCGTTGGTATATTTTCCGATGCTACCTTCGATATCCATCGTCACCGAACCTACGGTATGCTCGCGCACATTACGCGTCACACCCATCAGCACCGACAGATGGCCTCCTGAGCTGAAACCGGACATAGCGATGAACGAGGTGTCGATACCATATTTATCCGCATTGCCGCGCAAGTAACGCACTACGGCCTTGATATCGTTGATTTGCGCAGGGAAGAGTGCATCATTCGCCGAACGGTGGTTCGGTGTGACGAAGATATAACCCGCCTCGAGAGCTGCCACGCCGACTGTTTCGGCATCGGTACCCTTCATATTATTCATCTGCCATGCACTGCCGTAAACATGGATGATGACCGGATGTTTGGCTTTGCCGTCCTCTTTTGGGAAATATACATCCAACTTATGACCAGTCTTGCCATCACCGACATAGTCGATGTCAGTGATCACTTGAAACTCGCTGATGTCTCCCGCCATCAGACTGGTGCAGCATAGTGCTGCGAAGAGGGTGAAGAGAGTTTTTGTCATAATGTTTGTATTTTTTGGTCATTTTTCGTTGTCCGAAGGCAGCTCTTTTGCTTCGGCATCCTCAATCGGACGGATGTAGTCGGAAGCTTTGTTTGGCGAGATGATGCTACGTCCTAAGCCTTGCTCAATATTTTCTCTTGCAACACGAGCCGCGTCTCCCCCTTTACGTGCGACACGTTTATTCTCGTTCAAGCCTTTGGGATTATACTGCTTGGAATATTCGGTTGTTGCAGCCTCCGCCAATGTGTTGAGCGCCAATTCAATATTGGTCATATTGTCGCGTAAGTTTTCTTTAGTCAGGCCTTTGAAGTGCTTGTATTCACGCGTTGTTTTTCCGCTCCAGGCCTTTGTGATAATATCCGTCAGCAAGGCGAATTCTTTTCCCTCTTTTACACCGCCACGTTTCCATTCATCGGTCAGTTCCTTCCGCATCTCAATAGAGCGCATACGTTCGTTAATCCATTTGTCCGAATATCCTTGGCGGCGATAATCCTCCACAGCCATTTGGAACGTCAGTTCCGGATCAATCATCTGGTCAATACGTTGTGCCCCTTGCTCTGCTAACCATTGTTTGACAGGTTCAGCCTTCTTGCTCGGAATGGACTGGATAAGGCGGAAAATGCCTTCGAGGTCAGCGACGTCAGTATTGTACTTTTTACCATCAGAAGAAGGTAATTTCAGTTGGTGACAATTTGTCACCGACTCATTTCCTTCCTCTATTAACCGTTGCTTCAGTTTATTCCAGTACTTGCGTCCATCTGCACTATCGGTTAGCACTTGTACTATATCTACAACCGAGAAATAGTACTTCTCCTGCTCCTCGTCCCACACAATACGGACTTGTTTGCCTTCAAATAATTTTATGATTGATTCGTTTGGCATAGTATTCAGTTGTTTTTATCGTTCTGCACGCGTTCGGCGTGCAAAGATAATGCTTTTTTGGGATATATGCAAAAAAAAGTGTAATATTTAATCGAAAACGCGCTTCGCTTTCAAGAAAACGCTGAACCTACAGTTGCTTGACCACCTTAGCGTAATCGTCCTTTTCCCTGCTTGTGAGCAAGCTCCCAGCAGTTACAAGTCCTATTCCGCTTCGCAGGGACGTTAATCGTCGCTGCGAGGTTCCTTTTAGAAAACATCGAAAACATTTTTTCACCGCATAGAGTTAGCGAATTAGCGGGATGAGAACGGGGCAAAAAAAGTGCAAGTTTTTGGGGAACCTGCACTTTTTAGTTTGTAGTTTCTTTGCCTAGGGCACGATCTGAAGGTATGGTAGTTTGTTATTTTACTCTTGTGCCTTGGGCGTTGAAGGTTTGGTTGCCGTGGTGGATGTAGAGGTGGCCGTTGGCTATACGTTTAGCGGTTAGGGGTGAGGGGTTATGGGATATTTGGTCAATTGCTTCTTCGGGTTCTTCAGAAGGTTCGGTAACCAATCGTACCGCATAACCATAATAATATCCGAGATCACTTGCCTTTACCAAATATGCCGGGCAAAGATAAATGCCGTCAAAGGCCAAATAACCGATATATCCTGCGGCCGTATTAATTGCCCAATAGGCAGCAAGCGGAGACAAATGAGGAAGTTCAAGAAAAGTGACAGTAGTTCCAGCTCGCGAACCGGTTACAGGCAGGAAGACCGCTCCTGCGCGCTCCATCGTTTCCCACTGCGTCTTGGTATAGGTATTGTCGGTGTAGTTATTGGCATCGGTAGTATTGTTGATATAACAATTCGTTTCCCAGGTGAGTTTTTTGGATGTGCTGGGTACGAACTTCATTTCTTCAGGTAGTTGCCAATCGTCAGGCAAGATGACACACCCGGGCACTTCGTTGACTGTAGCCAAGGCAAAGAGTTTGTCGGCATTATGACGGAAGTAGAAGATATAGAGCCACTCAGATGTCTCAAGCGTACGCCAGAGATTTGGCTGGTCTCCGCCATTAGAAATAGGATTAGTTCCCCAATCAACAGCTTTCGAGAAATCAATAGCTCCCGTGTTGCATACGGTTGGGTCATTACCCGTTGCCCACGCATAGAGATCAATCCATCCGGTATAGCCAGATTCGCCGATGCGCTCATTATTGCACTTAGCCGCTCCTTCTACCACGTTACCCTCAGAGGCATTGCCGATATAATCGTACTGGTTGATAGCGAGACGCCAGAGGTTCTCAATATATTGGTACTGCAAATTGCCTTGTGAGAAGACGATTTGGTCGCCGTTGGCATTGACGGTAAACTTGCCTTTAATGCACCTTTTGTAGCATACATACTCATTGAACTAACTGCAAGTAGCAGTAATGTAATAAACTTTCTCATATCATTTCTCCTTCCATAATATTCTGTTATTTTTGCTATTAAGTTAATATTCACCGTATTCGCAGCCGACATTATCAGCACGTAAGCGGTCAATGAGTCGCCCGCAACGATAGATAGCCACCGTGCCCTTACCTGTGCCACCGTTCCAAAGACGCTGATGACGATGAGCGCCATCAGGAGACTGGTAGCGGACAAGGAGCATGTCATTTTTCTCACAGGTGATATCGGTGACCATTCGGTTGAGCCATGTTCGTTGCTCGACGTGCCAGATGATTTGCGTGTCGGTCTCACGACACTCGAACTTCGTGCGACAAGCAGTCCAGAACTTCGAGAAGTTGAACTCGAAGTCCCGTCCTTCGTACCAGAAGTCAGAAAGCAGTTGGCGATTGAGGATGAGCGGTCCGACTTTGGGTCTTCCCCCTCCGATATCAAAGACGCTGTTGGTCATTTTTTTGGCTGTTAGTTCACTCGTCAGGTTGCATGACGAAAGCCACACCCAAGGACTGGTAAAGTCCCGTCCCCAGTTTTTATCGGCATATCCGTAGCAGGTTTGAGGCCGAACGATATACTTACGTCCGTTCCAAACGACTTCGCCATCGTAGGCAGTTTTCATGCCTTCAGCGTGCCAGAACATCTCGAAGAGTTGCCATTTGCGCATAGGAGCCGAAGCGCCATATCCGACATGGAAAGCGACTTGTTTGTTGATTTTCAAGTTCCAAGACATGGCCCCTGCATCGCTCATCCATTCAGGATGTTTCTGCGCCTCAGCGGGCTTAATCGTCACCGAACCTCGTGTCTCGTTTTCGGTCACGAAACAATCGTCCGCCTTCACACTGAACGGTACGCCAAAATCAATCTGAGCCTGTTGCCATCCGAAGAAACGGTGCAACTGCGCTTTATCGCTATCTCCCCAAGCGCCTACTTTGACCATCACATAAGAGGGCTTGTCGCCAAAGATGGGATGCTCTGCGGCATAGGCTGGGTTGCAGGCAAAGAACTCAATAAAGAAAGCCTTCTTGTCGCCAGTTATAGCGTCCTCGCCTGTGAAACTATGCCACCACCAGTCGTATCCTTGTTGTGCCTGTTTGCCAAATAACTGGCACGCATTGCGCGATATGTCGTGAATATTTGCCATGGATGTTGACTACTTTTATTTTCTGTTGTTTTTATCGTTCTGCACGCATTTGGCAACGAGATTGCAAATATAAATTAATAATGAATATTATAATTGGTTATTCTCTTCTATAGCTTCGCGGAACATCTGTTCGCATTGACGTACGGATTCGTGGATATTGTACTTTTTCGCAGCCTCTGCATACTCCAACTCCATACGCGCTTTTTCTTCCGGGTGGTCAAGCCACCAATCTATCGCGCGTGCCAGGTCTTTGGGACGCCCCGGAGCGAAAAGACTTCTTCCGTCTAACGCGAACTGTGGTGTAGCACTCATCTCCGAATTGGCAATGACAGGTACCAAGCCTGTTGCGAAGGCTTCGATACAACTGATTGCTTCGCTCTCCATGTCCGAAGCATGCACATAGAGGTCCGCTTGCGCCAGGAGGTTGATTAGTTCGGATTGGGAGAGGAAGAGGAAAAGGGGCCTGTTCTTAAGCCGTTTGCCCAACTCCACGTATTCGTTGTATTTAGGTCCTTTCCCTGCAAAAACGAGTTGGATCTTGTCGGCATACTTGCTGAAGGGCACCGCATTAATGACGACGTCCTGTCTTTTTTCGCTCGCCAGACGTCCTACCATAACGATGAGAATCTTGCCCTCGTACTGGGGTTCTTTAGGACGCTTGGTATAAACAAAAGCGGGGTCGATGCCGTTGCTAATCACATGTATCTTCGCCTTATAACCATGCTTGACCAGTTCGTCCGCCATGAACTGCGAGGGGGTATGGATATGCGTAAAATGGCTATATAGCACGTAGTCAAACACTTGGTAGAAACGGTCATTCACACGCTCCACCTTCCCCAATCCCACCGACGAAGTCATGTTCTCCGGCTGGATATGGAAAGCCGCCGTGGATGGCTTATGCTCTTGGTCTGCGATGTACTTTGCAGCTGCTTCCAAAGCAAAAGGCATCATGCAATGCACCACATCCGCCCACCGTACCGCTTCGCGGATGATATCCAAATCGATTGCGGCGAACTGGAAACCGTGTGAGTGAATGAGGTCGTTGAAAAGCGGCACTTTGAACTCCTTGAGCACGAACTTGTCGTCCGCCGGTTCTCCGGTTGTCAAAATCTTCACTTCGTTGCCATGCTCGCGCAGTACTGCCGCGAAACGCTGTGCAGAGATAGATGTACCATTGTTATTGGTATCGTATGTGTCAATGACTAATAGTATCTTCATTCTTCAATTCTTTATATCGTTTGATTAGTTTTTCGTGATTGATAAAACCATAGACCGCCACAAGGAAAGCCCCTACAAAATCAAGGATAAGGTCCTGCATGCTGTCGCGCAACGCCTCATGGCCGCAGAGTGGTTCGTCGGCCGGGCTGATGATAGAACCAGTTGTGGTAGCCATGAACTGCTGCGAGTTGGTGCCCGCTATGCTGTCGTACGTATATTCCATAATCTCCCAGAACGCGCCAAGCCCGAGCGAAAACATAACGAGGAAAAGGCATAGGAACCATTTGTTGAAATAGACATACTTGTCGTTTTCCGCCATGAGTATATGGATAAGCCAGAGGGCAATCATCGAGAGCAAAAAACCGCTCTCGGCATGCAGCAGTTTATCCCACCACGGCAGTCTGCCGTACAGGTCCAAGCCGTCACCTAAAATAAGCGACGAGAAACAGAACAGGACTATGACTACGGAGAGCATCCACGGCACTTCCAATTTGAAACGACGGCGAAGCATTTTTGGCAAGTACATAACGAGCAACATTGCCACGTATTGCAGTCCGCGGAAAGATATCTCGTCCCAGTTTCGACCTTGATAAATCAGCCACGCTACATTCACCATCGCCATAACGGCAATGAGCCAAGAGATGACGTTGTTCAGACGGTGTATGTTTTCCAACTTTGCCATATTACGAGTGCAAAATTACTGCTTTTTTTTGATATACGCAAAAAAAAGTGCAATATTTAATCGAAAACGCGGTGGTAACGGCTTAACAGCCTTGAGTGTAGTCTATTACCTCGCGCTTACAAGCGAGCTTGCGCGCGCCTTAATAGCCCAAACTCCCGCTGACTTGTAGTCAGCTAACCACCTTTGAGAAAACACGTCGTTGCACGACGTTGAGGAAAACGTTTTTCCGCGAACTTCGCTAACCCGCGAGTTCTGAATGCGAAAAAAGCGAGCGTATCCGTAGCGAAAAAAGTGCAAGTTTTTGGGGAACCTGCACTTTTTTGTTTGTAGTTTGTAATTTGCGGTTTGTTATTTTACTCTTGTGCCTTGGGCGTTGAAGAGTTCATCTCCACGTTGGATGAAGAGTTGGCCGTTGATGATTACTTTTTGATTTTTGATTGTTGATTGTTGATTTATTTGGTCAAATCCGGCCGGTTTAGTCTTGAAGGTAGCTGTGACGGTGATGTTCTCAGTGACGGTGAGACCTGTTGCAGGGTCGTAGTTCGTCCAGCTGTCGAACTCATAGCCCTCATTCGGCGTAGCAATTAGAATCAGCTTCATGCCGTACTCAATCGGCTGTGACAGATCAACAGGTGCGTCCATCATGTCCTTAGCGGTTACAGTACCATTCTCGGCCACTACGGTGACGGTGAACGTCTGCTTTTCAAAGATAGCCTTAACGGTTGTGTCGGCAACGACATTGAGCACGAGGGTCGGGTCAGTAGAACCGGTGCTCCATGCAACGAAATTGCAGCCTACGTTAGGTGTAGCCGTAATAGTAACCTGGTTGCAGTCCGTGGTGTCCACGATAGCCACGCTACCGTTGGGCCCTGCTGTTGCTGCTACTTCATAGACCAGTTGGCTGATTACGGTATCCGCCATTGAGAAGTTCTTGCCGAAGTCGCCAGTTGTAAAATCTTCAAGTAAGTGACACGGCACAATCACGACGCCCACCGGGCAGTTCATCATATTATGCGAAGCTGGACTGGGGTTATTGTGCTCAAATGGAATGACCTTCGGATAGATCAATGTTCCCTTTTGTTTGGATACTGCATTATCCTTAATCAGTTCCAGGCTATTCGGCAAGCGATAGACTGCATCTGCTATATACAAGGGCATTCCAGCCAGCGTTTTTCCGTCTTTGCTGAGTAGCATCGTCCCTTCAAGCTTGAAGTTAGGATTGGCTTCGTCGATGGTGATATCTGTTGCATAATCCAACATGTAGGAGAAAGCCCAAAACGTTTCAAGTGCCGGACCGATATGCACGGATGTGAGTTTCAAACCAGAGAAGACGGCATAACCTATTGACTTGACATTCTTGGTGTCGAAAGAAGTGATTTTTGTGCCACCAAGTCCATAGGAAGGCAGAGATTCGATGATATTATTCACCTGCAGGCCAGTCACTTCCTCGCAGTTGGTCAAGGCATTACCTATGCCGACGACGGCATACTTGGCACCCGTGAAGTCCTCAATAGAATCAGGGAAAATAACATTTCCTTTGGGCTTATCTGCGGGATTGGGGTAGTAGTCCGGATAAGCGCCACCACCATTTGCGCCGACCACCTCATATTTACCCTCCACTTTGGAAGTAATCTTGTAGAAGAGGTTATTGCCTGCATACTCATAGCGTATGGTATCGCCCTTTTGCGGCACTTTTTCTGTTAGTGCGCGGGCTGCGGCATACATTGTCATTGTACTGGCTGCAAGTAGCAGCGAGAAGAATAATTTACGCATAATTGTTGATTTTTGATTTGTTATTTCACTCTTGTACCTTGGGCGTTGAAGAGTTCATCTCCACGTTGGATGAAGAGTTGACCGTTAATCATCAATTTTTGATTGTTGATTGTTGATTGTTGATTGGTTTGGCCGATAGAGGTCGGATCATCAACCAAAACAGCATGGATATCGAGGTTGCCACTCAGGGCATCGGTGTTCTGCCAAGCGTCGCTATCCCAGCCCGTGAACTTCTTACCTGCCGGAACAACGAAATCGGTCGGAGCCTCAATCAAATCACCGCACTCTACGTTATTCAGGGTCTTAACGGCTGTTTCCTCCACATAGAATACGACGGTATATTGTCCCGTTCCCCATATTGGCCATACGTGCAGTTCGCTCGTCACGTTCGACAAGTCGCCGCCGTTCCAATCTGTAACCATCTCACAAGCGCGAGGATCCAGTTTACCAGCTGCTACGACGCCATTCTCTACAGCACTCGTTCCACGTACTTTCTCTACGCGAAGAATGCGGTTCGTCTGTGCCAATGCATCAGCTTCTGTAGCATAGAAGCAAACATAGTATTTAGGCAGCTCTTGCTCACTGTAAACAGCCTCGTATGTAGCATCTGCGGTTGCAGCTTCAATAGCAACATTCCAGTGGTCGAAGACGTACATATGCTCTGCTGTGTAATAGACTGCAGGCGTAGGAGCAATCGGCATCTCGCCCTGTTCTACTTGCTGAGTCGATTCGCCATCATGGTCAACGAAGGTGATAGTCCAACCGCCAATAGGACGGATATCCATTCCAGCCCAGGTAGCACTCGCTCTGTATGCTGTAACAGCGGTTTTAGGCACATAGAACTTGACGGTAGCTATTTCGGGAGTTGTATTGGAACTAAGTTCAAGTCGGAGTTTATCAGCAGTAGTAGTCATGGTCGGGTCTTGCGAGTCTCGTGCCATGTACACTTCTACCGGTTTGGTGGCTTTCATAATACAGGAGGTCAAGTTAGGCATTCCATAGAAAGACTTGTCTCCAATAGCTTCAAGGGATGCGGGTAGTACGATGGTTGTGAGTGTTTCATCGCCTTTAAGGTCTCCACAGATAAGACGCGTTCCGTCTTTAATAAGCAGTGTATCTTTGCCGGCAGGTGCATTTTGGCGCAAAACGATATCACCTGTATACAATACATTATATGAGTCAAGTGGAATAGCGTTGAAAAATGTGGTGTTCATCGAACCAATGTTATTACCCACGCGCTCGTATTGGGAAGGATTCCAATTTACGATAGTTTCCATTTTGGTATTGTTATTTAAGCTACCCGAGCAGATATATTTCAACGAGGTTGGGAGAGTGATTGATTGCAGCTGATGCAGGTAGGATAAGTTATATCGAGGAATCATCGTTATGCCCTCTGGTATGTTTACAGCAGTGAGCTTTGTGCACTCCTGGATACTATTTTGTTCTAACTTCTGTACTGTATTCGGCAAACTGAGGGAGGTGATTGCGCACATACTGAATGCTCCGGAGCCCAATGCTACGACCGTGTATGTTTCGTCAAAATAGTTTACTGTTTGAGAGATAGTAAGCGGTCCGCTATAGGATTTATCAATTGCTTGACCGTATTTGGCGCCGTGGAAACCATTGAGTTCGCCTACTTGCACCGTCATATTGCCCGTCTCTTTGGTGAGCACTTTATACAATACGGACACACCTTCTACGGTATTGGCGCGGAAGGTGCCTCCCACGTCGATAGGCTTCTTGATGTTAGCGGTAGCGGTGGTGTCGCTGACGACGGTGAAGACACGGGGATTGTCCGTGTTGCCGTCTGCCCAGCCCATGAACACACATCCTTCGTCGGGAGTAATCGTGACTTTCACCTCATTACAATTGGTCGTGTCGCTGAACACAACTGTTCCGTTCACAGCCTCCACATCGATATCATAGAGCAGTTTGGCGGTAAGGGATTTAACATAGAAGAAGTCGTTGGACTCGCCGACGAAGGTGCCGTTGGTATAGAACTCATAGTCTTGGCATCTGACAATGACATCCCCGGCAGGAGAATTGCGGTAATCCGGTCCCCAATCCGGTTGAACCTGACTATGGAAATAAATGGTTGCTTTACAACCTTCCATAGCGCGGTAAAGAGCACTTGTTGCCGTGGGTACAATATGCAGTTCACCGGATGTGAGGCCTAACGGCAGCGAAATTATCTTCGTAAGTTCTTTGTTGTATAACACATTACCAACTACCGCAAATTTTGTATTGTTCTCATCGATAGTAATTTTAGTGGCATGATTGAACAAGTACGTTTGGTCTGTTATGGTAGCGACCGTTTTAGGAATATGAACCAAATCAATATTGCAACTACCGAAATTAGCCATGCCAATATAAGTCACATTCTTCAAATCAAGAGAAGTCAGTTTGCATCCTTGGAAACAATAACCGCTGATATAAGCAATATAATCACTCAAAGTAATATTGGTAACATTGTTACATCCCATGAAAGCGCGATTGCTGATATTTGTGATAAAAGTATTTTCAGAAAAATCAATCGAGGTCAGTTTATCTGAACCCGCGCGCAATGCATCTTGTTCGATATAGGCCACTTTATATTCTGTGTCCTCAGCATCGGTGATAGTGTTAGGAATGACCAAAGCGCCTACCGGCTTATTGGCCTCAGACCAAGTGTACGGAAAGTCTGGCGTCGTGCCGTCACTGACGATAGTAACTTCATTGCCATTACTGTTCTTTTGTGTGATTTTGTAGTAAAGCGAATTACCCTTGTACTCATAGCGAAGGGTGTCACCTACAACAGGACTCGCAGCCCAAAGGGTTGTTGTGATTACTGCGCATAGCAGCGTAAGTAGCATTTTTCTCATAATTTTATTTATTTTATGTTTATTTTTTTTTGAGATTTCGGATGGAATCGTAGCAGACGTAAGCTCCAACGAAGAGTACAATTCCGGCAGCGAAATAAGGTTCATAGACATTTGCCCATTGTGACGAAAAGTTCAGGGGGATGATACCGATTAAACAAAGTAGTCTAAATGCCGCTGCGAGAGCCAAAATAGCTCCAATAATAGCTCTAAATTTCATAATGTTTGTATTTTGTAGTTTGTGGTTTGTAATCGTTCTGCACGCGTTTGGCGTGCAAAGGTAATGCTTTTTTTTGACATATGCAAAAAAAAGTGTAGATAATTTGCGTATGTGCAATTTTTGTTGTATTTTTGCACGATTTTTTGAATAACAATCTATTAGCGATGAAGAATTTTGTAGCAGAATTACGTTGGAGAGGCATGTTGCAGGATATCATGCCCGGTACAGAAGAACAATTGAACAAGGAAGTGACTGCGGGTTATGTAGGCATTGACCCGACGGCAGACAGTTTGCATATTGGTCACTTGTGCGGCATTATGATGCTGCGTCACCTTCAGCGTTGCGGACATAAGCCTATTGCCCTTATTGGCGGTGCAACAGGAATGATCGGCGACCCGAGTGGTAAGAGTGCAGAACGCAATCTATTGGACGAAGCGACCCTTGCCCATAACGTAGCACATATCAAAGCCCAACTGGAGAAATTTCTCGACTTCAACTCCAACGAGCCGAATGCGGCAGAACTGGTTAACAACTACGATTGGATGAAGGATTACACCTTTATCAATTTCACTCGCGACATCGGAAAACTCATCACGGTTAACTACATGATGGCCAAAGACAGCGTGAAGAAGCGCTTCAATGGCGAGTTCAACTGCGGCATGTCCTTCACCGAGTTTACCTACCAACTGCTTCAGGGCTACGATTTTGCATATTTGAACAAGCACAAAGGTTGCAAATTGCAAATGGGCGGTTCGGACCAATGGGGAAATATCACAACGGGAATGGAGCTTATCAAAAAACTCAACGGCGGCGAAGCGTATGCACTCACGTGCCCGCTGATTACGAAAGCCGACGGTGGTAAGTTCGGAAAGACGGAAAGCGGTAATGTATGGCTCGACAGACGCTACACGAGCCCGTATAAGTTCTTCCAGTTCTGGATGAACGTGAGCGATGACGACGCCAAACGGTATATCAAAATCTTCACTTCGCTGGAGAAAGATGAGATTGATGCGCTTATCGCCGAGCAAGAAGCGGCTCCGCACTTGCGCGTGCTGCAGAAACGTCTCGCCAAGGAAGTGACCATTATGGTACACAGTGAAGAAGATTACAACAAGGCTGTTGAGGCAACGAATATATTGTTTGGCAACGCGACGGCAGATGCTTTGCGCAGTCTGGACGAAGAGACTTTCCTGCAAGTGTTTGACGGCGTAGAGCGTTACGAAATCAGCCGTGCAGAGTTGGAAGCAGGCGTTGGACCGTTGGACTTGCTGGCAGAGAAGACGGCTATTTTCCCGAGCAAAGGCGAAGCACGCAAGATGATTCAATCCAACGGACTGTCTCTCAACAAAGAGAAACTGACTGACCCGCAGACACCCATCACAGCAGATGCGCTGTTGAACGGTAAGTACCTACTCTTCCAAAAAGGCAAAAAGAATTACTATCTCGTTATAGCTAAATAATTATGAAAAGCACGTATTGGATTATCAGTTTGTTGGTACTTGGTATAGTATGCAGCACAAGTAATGTACGGGCAGAGGAAAAGAAACGTGCCCCAGACGGCTTAGTGATAGCCACTATCGCCGGCGAGACAAAGACACTTACCACTCCTCAAGAGTCGGACAGTGCCGCTGCCGCCAATCTTCCGTTATGGAAACAGAAGCTGTATTATGGTTATAACTTCGACATCTATTACCACCACGACTCACGTCCTAACCGCAAGGAAAACGGCTGGTCAATAGCCGTGACACCGGAAATAGGATGGCGCCTCAGAGAACGGATTTATCTGGGACTGCGTTTCGGCGGAGCCTATCAGAATACGGCTACGACGTACAGTTACGAATTGGCCGGCACCAAGATATCGGAAGAACTGCGCATTCAACAAGGTAGTTGGGAAGTGGCTCCATATGTGCGCTACCGTCTCAAATCCCTATTCAGCGATAAAGTAGGTATCTGGATAGAGACGCACCTTTACACGGGTATGGAGTTCCCACGCGTGACAGATGGTGTGGTTTATGGCACGGACTACGAAGGTCTGAAGCACAGCATCACGTATGGTGTGCAGGTATCACCGGTGATAGTCTTCAAGTTCAACCGGAAGAGCGATTTCCAGATGTTCTTCTCTATTCTCTCATTGGGATATAGTGGCACTACATTCTGTTACAAGGACCCCTATACCGGCGAACGGCATAATGAATACACCAATGATGTGATTCTTTTCTCAGGTAAACTTCGTAACCTTCTGGCTAACCAGTTTACCCCGGGGTTGTACGGTTTGAAGTTTGGTGTGCTTAAGAGCTTTTAGTGAGTTATAAATCTCTATTGTGGAAGGTTCCACTCTCTATAGCTGGCATAGTTATAGGTGTGGTGATGTTGCTGATTGTTGGAGTCGGCTGCGTGCTATATATACCTTCCCTTCGTTCGGCGGCGCTTGAAAAAGGTCTTGCTCTCGCCAACGAGAAGTCCGATATGGATATTGATGTAGGTGGTCTATACCTGTCGCCGTTCTACCACTCGCCAATGGTTCTGTACAGGGCCTATACAGGAGAGGGGGATTTGCCATTAGAGGTAAAGATAGACAGTGTGTTTATCGGTCATCGCGGAGAAGATACTTTAGTATATGTACATCGCCTGCGTCTGAAATCCGTGGTTAAGTTGAAGGGCGAAAACTTAAAGGATGAAGGGTTTGGCAAGTTCTTATCCGTTCCGATTGCTGTGGAGGAGTTGGAGATAGAACGCACGACGTTTCATTCGGATAGCCTGATTGCCACCGTAGGCGTTGATGTGATTGTTGGTCATCTGGGCGTTAGTAGTCCGGAAATGATTATCTCCAAAGGTCAATATCCGCTTCGCGGTCTGCGTTTATCCGACACCTATGTAGGCATAGACTTACGCGAGACAGAGCCTGACACGACAGCGCAGGACTCGACACCGCTGCTACTGGCTTTTGATGTGCCAGACGGCGAATTGCGCAATATCCGTTTCCAACTGACACCGATAGACCTGGACCTACGTCTAAAGACACTACTGACGAAGGCTATGGTGGATGTAGGTGCAAACAAGTATGACGCCAAGCGTATTTATTTAGACGGGACGCGTTTTCGCATAGGCGAAGTGGCGATACCGATAGATACGCTTTACGGCGATGCCAAGGTCGATTTGGCACGCAACCTGATAACGAGCCGCAACCTGCATGTGCGCTCAGAAGAGATAGGTGCTCAAGCAGATTTGGAAGCGACAAAGATGGACCTTGCGTCGATGCGTGTGGATGTGAAATGCGATGCGGAGTACCAAGGAAGCAAGGCGCAAGTGGAAGGCTACTACGACATCGACGATGAAGCCTATTCGGCACATGTGGATGTGGAGCGCGTGAACCTGTCTCCATTTATGCAAAACAATACGCGCGTTGTTGTGGCAGGTGCTATTGACGCCGAAGGAAAAGGCATCAACCCGAAGCGTGCAATGAAGAGCAGCATTCAGATGCATCTGAATGATTGCGTTTATGATGAATACGATCTGTCGGGCTTGGATATGGATTTTCGTACAGACGAAAAGACAGCCCTCAACTTGAAGACACAAGGAATGAAGGTGGATGTGACAAGTCCGATGCCGCTGTTCCATCTGATTGATTCGATACTGCCTTTCGTCGCCACCGTGAGCGACACGAATGTGATAGCTCCGTTGACCAACTTATCTGACCTGACCACATTAGACACGTTGCGCCACAAGATACCGTCTTTGCAGGCACGCATCGACCTCACTCACGGCAGTCCGATACAGCCTATTATTGACCGGACGGGGCTGGATATTGATGAAGTGGGACTTGTTTTTACGTCATACAAGGCGCAAACAGACTTGGCGATAGACGCCCAGATGCCCGCGATTGAACATTCTGAAGACAGTACAGCGCTGCGTTTGCCGGCAGCCAAAGCAGCCGTGCATGTGACGATGACGGAAGGAAGCACCAAGGCTTCGCTCACCGCTGACAGCAAAGTAACAGACGGCGCCATGTCTTTTCACGGACTGAAGACCAATGCTGACCTATGGTTGGATGTTGAACGAAGAGGCAATGACCTCAACGGCAAAGGTTGTTTAAGCCTGGACGATTTAGGTCTGGGCGAACGGAAGTTCGGCGACCACAAAGTCAACATGTTCGTATCTCGGTCGGATTCGTTTGAGAACGCGCTTCGTACCGATGTGCAGTTAGATGATATCCCACTGGCACTGGCAGATAGTTTCATACAAATGGAAGATCTGGATCTTGATGGTGCTATCCGTGCGCAAGCGTCCGTAGATGGTCTGCCGAAGCAAGTGGATTTATCGGCAGAGGTACTACCGCTGAGTGTGTCGGCAGAGTACAAACCGTACAAAGTGAAGATGACCTTAGGTGAAACACCTATTGTGATGAGCCATAACAAGGTGGACTTCAACGGTCTTCCTATTTACGGTGTAGACAGCACTTATCTGGCACTGACCGGCGGCTTGGATTTGAATAGCATGCGGCTGGATATCGCTTTGGCTGCTGACAGTTTTGCTCCAGTGAAACTGGATAAGGACGGTCCAATACCGGTCTATGGTGATTTGGCGACGGATATTCAAGGTAAGGTCACCGGTCCATTGGATAGTATTGTGGCCGACGTAGCTGTCACTATTCTGCCCGTCACAGATATCACTTATCCTATTGATAAGAAGAACATGGCTCAAGTCAAGCCTCACGGCACAGTCAACGTGCGGTATGAGGTGGCAGAAGACACCTTGTTGTTAGGCGGTCAAGTGAATGTGGATGAAGGCTTTGTTCGCTACTCTCCGAAAGCCTACCCTATTATGCCGTTCCACGTTGATTCGGGCAGCCATATCGCGTTCAATGGTCCTATAGGTAAGACACGAATGAATATCTCTGCTTCGCAACAAGTAAAGGCGGACGTGGAGTCACAAGGCGAAGAGACGCGTCGGGTAAACTTCCGTACAGGCGTGCGCATGAAAGGCGAATTGGACTCGATAGGTATTCGTTCGGTAGGTTTCTTCTTGGAAGCACCGGAAGATGAGGCAGTGACCAACGAGTTAACCCATATTGATGACGACACGCGTGAAGGTCTTGCAGCGACATTATTGGCTACAGGTATGTACGTGGGTGAAAGCAATGTGGCAGCCCAGCGTGAAGGATATGCTCTCTCCTCTATCGTGAACAGTCGTCTCAATGCGGCAATGGCTAATTCGAAAGTGGGCAAGGTGGTGGATATAGATCTCAGTAGCGCTCAGACAGAGCATGCGGGAGGCAAGACGAATGATTTGAATATCGCGATTAGCAAGTCCTTCTTCAAAGACCGCCTGCGTATCACCGTCGGTTCAACGATCACCGATGACCCCGAAGTTAACCAAACGAGCGGACTGCTCAACGATTTGTCTGCCGAATATAAACTGACCAAATCGGGTAACGTGTCGTTACGCGCGTTCTCCCAGCGCGACTATAACAATATCCTTGAGGGCGAATTGTACAAATCAGGTTTGGGAGTGCGTGCACAACAAGACTGGCGTCGAAGAGAATTATATAAAGGGGATAGTATCCATCGCACTTATGGTCTGATTGCAGATGCGGGTATAGCCTATCGTTCTAATAACAGTATCGGTCCAGACTTGACTATCAAGTCCACAATGAAGAACCTGATGGGCAAAGGCGAAGCATTGACGATTAAGGGCAACGGAGCCTACTATTGGGCGATACGTAATCGCCATCCCGGCGACCCCAAGAAAACAGACACCTATAAATTCGGTATCAACGCTTCGCTCATTTTTCCCTATTTGCATTGGGCAGGTGACAATAATCCGGATGGTGATACACGATATATGTTAGGTTATCAGTACGAGAACATTGCAGGCGGTTACGGCGTACATAAACTGTCCGGTTCGTTCACATACTTCATCCAGCCTACGAAGTATATCACACATGCTTTCACGCCGTTCTCTCTCTCAGTGGTTTTGATGAAAGCAGAAGCAGACGATTTGCTTGACAAGGCGGCTGATTACCCTCAACTCATCAAGGTGATTGCCGGCAACGAGTTTGTGCCTTCCATCGGCTATGACTTTACGTATAACAACTACCGCTCTGCTCGCGTAGTCAACACGATGTTAGAACTGGGTGTCAAGGAATCCGGTAACCTCATCAATGCGCTTTATTGCGCCTTTGGGCATAAGTGGAATGAGCAGGATAAACCCTTTGGCTCCATCACGTTCAACCAGTTCATCAAATTGAAGGCCGAGCTGCGCAATAAGTTCAATATAACCGACCGGATCTGCATCGCTACGCGCTTATTTGCAGGAGCAAACATACCCCTTGGAAACTCCCTTGTCTCACCTCTATCGGAAGCGTTCTACGCCGGTGGTCCCAATGGTATGCGTGCCGCTTCGCCCTACGCTTACGGACCAGGTAACTTCTATTCCGAGAAATACAATCAGAACTTCTTCCACGCAGGCGATGTTAAGTTAGAAGCGAACTTCGAATTCCGTTTCCCTATTGTGTGGAAACTCTACGGCGCCGCTTTTGTAGATGCAGGCAATGTGTGGAACTGGTATAGTTCAGCCGACTTTTTCAAGGCAGCAGGTGTCACGGATTATGTAGAGCGGCTGCAACTACGCGAAGAGTTGTACGATGGTTTAATTAACAATCCGTCCCTTTTACGCGAGATTGCACTCGGCACAGGTACCGGTTTGCGTCTTGATATAGACGGATTAGTTATTCGCCTTGATTTGGGTATTGCCATTCATGCACCATTCCAGACCTACAAGTACGACAAAGAATGGAAGCCCGACAAATCACGACCGATTAACACGTACTTCAATATCCCTTCGGCATTGGATGCCCTCCGTCTCAATTTTGGCATTGGATATCCGTTTTAAAATTATATATGATGGTACACGATCTTTACATTTTAATGATTACTGCAGGCGTGGTGAGTCTGCTCTTCAAGTTAATGAAACAACCTGTTGTGTTAGGTTATATTGTTGCCGGCGTAATTGTAGGTCCATATCTGTTCGGCAAGAGTTTTGTCAATCCTGAGAACGTAGAAGCATGGGGCAATATAGGCGTTCTATTCGTGCTGTTTTGTATTGGTCTGGAGTTTCGCATCAAGAACCTGCTCGCCAGTGGCAAAGTTGCCGCAATAGGTGCTCTAACTATCATTGGCGGTATGATGCTTCTGGGTTACGGTGTCGGTAAGTGGGCAGGAATGGATATGATGAACGCCCTTTTCCTTGCAGGCATGCTGTGTATGTCCAGCACCACAATAGTCATGAAGGCTATTGATGAGGCGGGACTGGGCAAGGAACGTTTTGTCAAGGGCGCAACCAGTATTTTAATCATTGAAGATGTGGTGGCGGTAGTGCTGATGGTTTTACTCTCCAGTATTGCTATCAAACATCAGTTTGAAGGTGTGGAACTGCTCAAGAAAGTAGGCGTTTTAGCAGCCACTCTTGTTGTGTGGTTTGTATTCGGTATTCTTATTATCCCCACCCTGCTACGAAAGGTGAAGAAGTACCTGAATGACGAGACACTCATTATCCTTGCTTTGGGTTTATGCTTAGGAATGGTACTTACGGCGGAAGAAGCCGGTTTCAGCAGCGCGCTTGGTGCTTTTGTGATGGGAACTATTTTGGCTGAGACCACAGAGTCGCATCGTATAGAACAGCTAATGACACCTCTCAAGAACGTTTTTGCCGCAATCTTCTTCGTTTCGGTTGGTATGATGATTAACCCTGCTAACTTGGTTGAACATTGGTCAAGTATCCTGATTACGTGTGTAGTTATTATCGTCGGCATGATTACCTTCGGCACTTTAGGTTGCTGGTGGGGTGGTCAAACCATGCGTGACTCTATGCTAACCAGTTTTTCGTTTGTGCAGATAGGAGAATTTTCCTTCATCATTGCCGCCTTGGGCACTAACCTTGGAGTGATGAATCCGGTGCTATACCCGATAATCGTGGCATCCAGTGTAGTAACTACGTTCCTCACACCATATATTATGAAGGCATCCGTTCCGTGCTACACCTTTTTATATAATCATGCTCCCGCGCGTCTGCGCGCAAGGATTGATAAGCGGGAAGAACAAGTGACTCAAGCAGAACAACAAAAACAGCAATCGGACAACAAGCCATCGATGGCAGACAAAGCCCGTCATGCCGTTCGCTATACCGTTATCACAAAGCGGTTGGTCGATCTTTTCATCAAGAACATGAGTGAGAAGGACTAAAGGTTATTTCTTTTCCTTTTTCCAGTTGAAGTCGTGTTTGAAAACGAAGCCGACGCCTTCAATCATGGTAGCCTGTCTGAGAGAGTACTTATCGACAGTGTGGGTATATCCTTTCAGTCGCAGTTTGCCATTCGGTGTGAGCAAGTATTCGACATCTAAGTCACCGAAGAAAGGTCTGTTAGAGATGTCGTTATATCGATAACCAAAGTTACCATTGATGATGAGTTGGTCAACAGGTCGCAGCTGGAAGACGGCCTCATACTCTTGCGCGGAGTTGTTTCCGGTACCATCCGCACGGACGTTGAAGCCGAGCGTAAAGACATCCGTAATCTTAGAGAGCCAGTTATTGATTTGCCCTGTGATAGTAGACGAGAGTAGCGAATAGGTATTAACGGCTGCTTGGGAGTTATTATTGGCCATATACTCAGGAGTATAGAATCGTCCGAAGACGAGTAAATAAACGACTTGCCGCATGAGCATTTCGTCGGTATTGATGACGGAGCGCACCTGATTAGCGATGACTTCATCCGACTTGGGTAATCTAAGGTCAAATCGCATAATAGGGTCGTTGAGTGGTCCTGACAGATAGACAACTGTAGTGACGGGGATAGAAGTTCGTCCGGAAACGAGGTTTTCCGTCTCCGAGCCAAAGAGGTCCTTTATATTAGCGACGACAGTATATTCAGCAGCGACATTGAGCAGCGGTTCTTCCGGATTGCCGTTCCACATGATTTGTGAACCTTCAGCGATTTTGAACTCTCGGTGTATGATATTTGCAACTGTCAAGTCCATTTTGCCGGTATTAAGCGTATAGGTACCCACAAGTTTGTACTCGTCCGTAGCATCATCCATGGTAAACTTGATAGAGCCGTCTCCCCTCGCTTGAATCATGTCTCCTGTAGCCTCATTGATGACGAGTTGGAAGAGCGTTTGCGGGTCCACATCGATAGCGAGCCCAAGGCGGAAACGGGACGGTCGGTCACTTGTCTTCGCTTGCTTGCGTTTGGGAATGAAATGGCGTTTAGTTTTAACGGTGAGCGTATCGGGTTTATTGTGATCTATGAAGGTGATAAATCCATTGTCAGCTGCCGACGAAGCCCCATCGACGGAGATACGGAAATTGGACTTTCCGACAGCTTTGGCATCAGCCGTGAACTTGAGGTCATAATCCGGTCCCTCAAGGAAGAAATCTCCGTCAGCATACACATGTCCCGCCATAAACTGTCCTGCCTTAGCCGGGAAATCAAAAGCCAGCGTGTGGCGACAATGTCCTGAGAGGTCCAGTTTAAAGTTACGGAAGTACTCATCATGAGTCAGTAATCCGTTGAAATAGAGCGGATTGCCTTCGTCATCAGTCAGGTGGATATCAGGGAAGATGATAGATGTAGAATCCATAAAGACGGAGTCAGAGAAGTGATAGGTACAGCCTGTAAACGGTATAGTGAGCTGCGCGTCATGTGCTTTGACGCGGGTTATGACCCAGACTTTCTTTCCTTCTCCTGAAACGGTAACCCGTCCTGAAGCTGTTCCGTCGATATTCTCGAGGAAGCCATCTGTCCAATGGTTAATGAAGCCAATTGGAATAGAGTCTGGGAAGATGTCAATGAGGAAGCGCCCTTTGGTAGGCTCGGCTAATCCGTCCACGTGTGCTACGCGGTGCGTTCCCTTATCCACGTTACCATCGATGATGATGGACTTAGTAACACGGTCCAGTTCCACTCCGGCAACGGCAGTACCAACGTACTTTCCACACATGATAGCCGAGTCAAGCCTTACCTGCGCCTCAAAAACAGGTGTTGAGAAGACTCCATAGATATTCGCCCAGCCTGTCAGGTCGCCCGCTACGGTAAAAGCTTTCTCTACCAGTAGGAAAGGCATAAGTGTGCCGAGATTAATATGTTTGAGATTGATGTGAATAGAGTCATCCAAGCGTGGCGATGCTACTCCTTCAGCTAAGACATTCTGGTGTGAACCGTAGATGCGGAAGTGCGGAACGGATAGCGAAGTATCTGCTACACAATAATTGATTTGTGAGTCATCAATATGATAGATGGAGTCACCCAATTGAATATTGGATGGGTTGATGTGCGTTTGTATAAATGGCAAGCCGGCATAGTGTGAGAAGCGCGTTTGCATATCCACCGAGCCGTTACTTTTATGCGGAGGCAGTGCTTTGATGGTTGCGTTGAGTTGCATTTCATCCTGCTGTGCTTGGGCATTAAGATCCACAAGAGTACTATCCATCTCCATAGAGAAGATGAAGTCAAGCAGTTTGCTGTTATTACGCGATGCGAGCGCTACATTGCTCATTTCTGCACTACCAAAGATGAAAGCAGGCACCCGTGCTTCCAGGTTCCACAACTGATGCGGCTCGTCGATGATACCTTCCAGCATAGGATTGTCGGTAACCATGAACGGTAGTTCCAACATAGCCTGCAGCATCTCCAAATCATGTGCCCGCACACTAAAAGTGATGGTGTTACTTGACGGCGTAGCCATAAGTTGCTTATAGAATGCAGTAGAGAAGACGGACGGAATATGCTGAGCAATCAATTTGAAGATAGATGTGTGGAGCGACGTATAAGCATAATCGCCTGCAGCATCGGCATTGAGGAAATCAGAACGCAGACGCAGTGTCTGGTGGTTATTCGCCCAACGAGATTTGAGTTCGAGACTCTCCATATAAGCTGTATCGCCCGCAATACTGAGTTCTACACCATTAATCAAGGCAGAATAGGTAGCATGGTCAATATCATGACCCATATAATGCAGAGACGCCGTACCCGACAAGTCGAAATTCGGATAGCGGTCCATAATCAACAGTTGATCAGGACGGAAGCGATGTAAGATAATATCTGCATCAATATGCTTATCGGTCTCTCGCAGGTCGGCTTTGGTATTGATGGAGATCTTTAGATTAGGATCTTCAATTGCAGCGGTTACTTTCGCAATGAGGTCATTCAGTTCGGCATGGAAACGAATATCTGAATAGGTGTACTTACGGAAAGAAAGTTTGTTAATTACAACGTCTGCCTTGCCGAACGGAGCCAGTTCCTCCGCGAAATGCCAATCCGTATTGAGTGCTACGGAGACTGTTCCCAAGTCGGCATTATTGAGCAGTCGACCAAGTTGGAAGCGCTTGGTACCTATCTTGCCATTGACATCCAAAGCAGTAAAGTCTTCGTTGGCCGTGTATGTAGCATCCGTCGTGATAACACCCAACGCGGTACGAAAAGCACCATGCAGCGTCATTTTGCGCAGTTGCCCGTTGAGTTCACCCTTATAATGAATCTCTCCCAATCGCAAGAGCGGTGCCGGCAAATGGTATGGCCGCTGACGCAGATCTGAGATAAAATCCTGAATCGCAGGCTGATAGACATATAAGTCTTGACAGTTGGCGTTGATATAAATGGAATCCTTTCGCGGCAAGCCTAATGTTGTGAGGTTTCCGAGGAAAAGGCGTCTCTCGTTATAGAATAACTCAAGGTTATACGCCGCAAGACTATCCACTCTTCCGGATAGGTGTGCTGAGCAAGCGATAACACCATCCAGCTTTGCAAGTGAAGGGTCAAAATAAGCCAAGTCTCGAGGTACTATCTGTGCATGCTCCACATCTAATGTCAGTTTGATGGCATCCGCATTACGATGCAGATAAGCAATAAACGATTCGTTCGCTTTAGCCGTTGGGAACGAAGTGCGAACGCCGGATGCATCAATTTTGGAGTGAGGCATTTCAAGTCGCAGAATCGGCAGGGCTATAGATGTGCGCGAAGCAATAACATGAGCCGATATATTGTCTACTTGCAGCGGCGGGTTGTTGTTCGATGTGACACGGAGCGTGGTTGTGAGATTATGTATCTCTGCATCCAAAGAATCCATACACAAGTGATGGAGCGCGAGGTTAGCAGTTGGCATAACCACATCCAGCGTATCGAACGTGAGATGGGCATCAGTAAGTTGAATGTGGCGCAACTCAACATGCATATTGAAAGCCGACTTGGTAGTGTCTCTCGACGCAAAAGCATCCAACAGGAACTGATAGTTATACTCGCCCGAGGGCAATTGATAGATGTTGGCACGCACTTTTTCCAACTCAATAGCCGGAAAACGCAAGTGCTGATTACGTAATGCTAACGGCGAGAAACGAGTATAGAAATCCTTAATATAAAGGAGGGTATCTTGTTGCAGATCTTCGATATAGATATCTTTGAGCGTGATTCGCATCGGAAAGTCATACTGCACGGATCCAATGGATATATTGGTGTTGAGTCCACGGCTCAGTTCGTCAGTCGCCAATCTTACAGCCGCAGTCTGGATACGTCCTGATTTGAGGAAGAGGACAGACAGACCCAGTGTCACAAGAATGCAACCAAACAAGGTAAGTAATATGGCATAAATGCGTTTCACAATTTCGTACAGATAGTGTATGCGTAGTCTTTGGTGGCAGTTGTAATCAGACTAACATCAGCCGTGTTGTCTAAGTATTGTCTAGGATTACCGGATAATCCGGCGATACCTGTACCTAAATACTTAACGTAGGCCTCTTTGCGTGTCCAGAGTTCGATGAAAGCCTTTATCGGGTCGTCAGAAGCGTTAATTTGGTCTTGCTCGGCTTGGCTCATAGAGTGCTCAATCAGTTCGGGCGTAACATCACGATAGGACTCAATATCTATGCCTATCGGTTGCGTATCCATTGCCACGGCGATACCTTTTTTACAATGTGACAGCGAGAAAAACGGCCCATCAGGCAGAAAAGGTTTGCCAAATTCGTTGTAGTCCCAAGGTTGGTCAGGCAACCCTAGTTCGCGCAACATCATCCATGATTGTAAGGTAGCCCATTGACCGAAGGTGTGCTTATAGCGCAAGGCCGTTTCGCGACGCTGAGCAGACACAAGCGGCAACAGGCGCTGTACTTCAGCGTCTGTGCAAAGGGCCATATTGTCGCAAATCAGCATGCGCATATCAGTATTGTCTTGGGCCAAAAATATCCGTTCCTATACGTATCATGTTCGAACCGTCTTGCATAGCAAGCAAGTAGTCATCAGACATACCCATCGAACGTATCACAAAGCGTTCGTCGCTATCAGCCAGTGACTTAAGCAGTCTAAAGCAACGATGTATCTCTTCCTGGTCATCGGTATTGGTTGCCATCGTCATCAAGCCGCAGATGTTGAGGTTGGCGTATTGGTCCAAGTCTAATGTTTGCAACTCTTGCGGCAGGAAACCTGACTTGGTTGTTTCATTGGCCGTGTGAATCTCCAGAAGAACATTTACGATACGGTTAATCTTGACAGCCTCTGCATTGATTGTCTCAAGCAATCGGACACTATCCACAGAGTGGATTAGGTACACAAAAGGCACTATTTGACGCACCTTATTGGTTTGCAGGTGGCCAATAAAATGCCAACGGATATCTGCCGGCAATTCGGACTGCTTAGCACATAGTTCCTGCACTCTACTCTCTCCGAAATCTCTTTCTCCGGCATCGTACGCCTCCTGAATCGCCGTTACAGGGTGGAATTTACTGACACAGACGAGTTGCACGCCCTCTAAAAGCGTGGCACGAATAGCCTCAATATGTTGGCTGATGGCGGACACGATTAGTTGACGGCGCGGATAACGTCCATATAAGCAGTGCGTGCGACAGAGATGATTTCGCAATCGTAACCACTCATAGCCTGCGTGAGGTTCTTCATAGCATGCATAGCTGTCGTAGCCTGCACGAGAACGGTTACAGTACGACGCGTCTCTTTGCCGCTATCCTCAATAGTAATAAGTTCCACACGTCCCTTATACCATTTATCGGCTTCCGGCGAAGTGATGATCTCAAAATATTGTCTCTTGGTGCATGAAGGCACTTCCAAATCACCCATAATAAAAGGCTGGATTTGCTCGATGAGACGTTTCTCTACATCGGCGGGAGTCAGTCCTTCGACCAGATACGATTCTTTCACATTGGCGGGATTATCTTCACCCGTTTGACGTTGGTAAACAACTTTAATTTCGTAGAATAACATATGCTCTATTTTTATTGTACAAGGTTAATAATTTCGGTTGCAGACAATGGTCCTTGAGGGAACTGCAGGAAGTTAGCCGACCAGTACATTACAGGCGCAGTCGGATTGGCTTCAATCACATTATCGATGATATTTTTATCGTTCTCACATAGCCTCCATCCTGGCAAAAGGGTGAAAACGATGTCTCCCGTTTGCTTTTTGTTGAGCGAAGTGGACAAGTCAGGATACACTATCGCTTCGTTTTGCGGGAAAGCGGCTTGCACGCCTTCAAAATCGAGCAAGAAGTTCGCCACCTGACGTTGCATTGTCTCAAGGGAGTTTTTCTTCTGTGCAATCAATGTGCGATTGAGATAGATACTGTTACCATAGCCGCCGTTGACCCATCTTTCGTGACCATATAATGCCATCAGGAAAGAGGATGTGAGCGCTGAAGCACGATCCACATTAAAGTCTTTCGCAGGCAGTCCAGCCAGTTGCATAGTTTTCTGTCCGATGCCTAAAACAGGACGTCCCACCAGCAGAAACTCTACGTTTTGCTTGCCCAAGCGTTTGATGAGCTGCTCCATTAGATAGCCCAAGTCTTGATTGAGCCATAGGTGTATATCCTCCTGTTCGGCGGATTGAATACGGTCAGCCTGCGCGTTGGGTGTCACAGTATTAAACTGCAAGAAGAGCAGGTCGGGTACAGCGTCCGTTCCAAGTGACTCTGTTTTCTGCAAAGCCAATGCCAACTCCATAACCAAGGTGTTCGCTACAGGCGAATGAGTCAACACGTCCGAACTCTTGTAGGAGAACGATTTGCGAATCTCCTCAGGGGTGGGAGACGTGTATGATGTAATATTCATTCGTGGTGTCCATACACGTTCCGCTAATTCGGCAAAGCGGCCATTGATATTCATTTCGTCTGCAGCGGAAGGTAAACCAAGCGGATAGTACGAAGTGCTCGCCCATGCCTGTTTGTCCTGATTAATCCAACAGCACGCGTTGGCGCTATGCCCCGCCATAAGAATAGTTGTCTCAGGATTTATACCGATAGCAAAAATTTTCGCTTTCTCACCTACACGCATGCGCAAATTGTCGCCTATCGTCGGCGCAAGGAGTGCCACAGGGGAATACGCGATAGAAGTGCCGATACCTTTCTGGCTATCATCAACGAGCAAAGCATGGACACGTCTGTCTGAAAGAGAGAAATATTGGTCCATTGCATAACCATGCTGCGAAGGTGTTGTGCCCGTTACGATAGTGGCAGTAGTCTCATTACCGCCATACACAAGATGTGGAAAAGAGAACGTTGTCTGGTATGCCTCTTCACTCAAAGTACGGAGGCCGCCCTGTTGCCAATACGGACGTAGTTGGTCTAAGTTATCCTGTCTCAGACCGTCTACCACAATAACCACTGTTAGACGCGGAGCCGCCATCATAACAGAGGTTAAGAATAAACCTATCGCTATTAGCGCACTATGTATATAAGTCTTAAGCATAAATGTATCACAGGGAATAAGAATAATCTCCAGTTAAAGCCAACCAAAGGATGGATGGAGAAAAAGGTTAAAAATATAACAACGGCAAGTAATAGCACATAAATGATAATAAAAGGTAGATCCACATACCATGACCACTTGTCACGTCTAAGATCAATCAGGCTGATAGTGAGGAAGAAAATAATAAATGCGACCAGTCCTACGTACCACGTCTTATACCAAGGGGTAGGAGCAATAACGAAAGGCGCTATCGAGCTATCCTTCACCAACGGCGTACCATCAGCCAATGTCGCATCTTGCATAAAGAACATCAATGCTTCGGGCATAAAAAGTCTATCCTCATTACGCATTGGTTGGTCAGCACGCGGACCGAATATCATGTTGATGGCAAAATCCTCCCATGAATCCTTTCCGGTGTAATGCTGAATGTACTCTCGATAAGTCACATCTTCCCACTCCGAATAACTTGAGTAAATCGAATCGTTCAAAACTTGCTTGAGCAAATAATATGGGCGAGTTGCACAATTGTCAAAGACAAAATTATATAGGTACGACCTATTCTCCGGTCGGAAATTGGTCCACAATGCCTCTACAACGGCTTGCGATTGTTCCTCAGTTAGATTAAGCGGCTGCTCATAAATTGTACGCCCCTCTAAACTATTCTCTTCCACAAACCAAGTCATTGGGTCTATGCCTAACTGATAATATGTTTCGCCTTTCACAAACTTCCAATAAAAATGGTCCGTATTAAAAGTAAACGTGCCATAGTTGAATACGAAATCTGCATGTTTTTCGGTGTCTTGCACACGAATAGCGGTATGTCCGTAACGCGAATACAGTTCCTGCCCGGGACTGCACGTGAGAAGCGATATATATATGACGAGTAACTTAAACATGTAGCGTAGCAATTATATAGGTTGGTGTAAAAGTCATTATAATACCTAAGAGGAAGCCTGCAATCACCTGCATCGGCGTGTGCGCATCCAAGTACAGGCGCGCGTACATAAGAGCCAATGCCAGCGCGAGAACAATGGATATGGCCACTATCGGCAATGGCAAAGTGTAATTATAGGTATAAGCCAGAATACCGCCTAACAAGCCGCCAAGACCCGTCAAGTGCGCCGAAATCTTCCAACGATGGTTAATCAGCAACACCAACGCTAAAGAGATAGTTGCACTTACGCCAATAACACACAAAAACGGAGAATAAATTACCTTATACAGAAAGTACCCCCAAAAAGCATAACAAATAATTGTATATAAGTAGATTGGCGTTCGCTCAGAAGCTTTGGATATGCTGATATCGCTTATATCGCCACGCAAACGACGGAAAATCATTAGCGATAGCGGTATCAATGCAGTCATAAAGAACGTGCCTATACATGCCACCAGCCAATATGCGGTCGGTAGAGTCACCTGTAAATGGGAAAAAGCAATGCAATATATCAGAATCCCATAAGTAGGCATAAAGAGTGGGTGCAAAACGCCACTCAATGTCATGGACAATATGTAAGGCAATCGTTTCATTTATGCTTGTTTGCGCAAACGGGCAACGGGGATATCCAATTGTTCTCTATACTTGGCCACGGTGCGACGGGCAATAGGAAAACCGGCTTGTGTCAGTAGTTGCACCAAGGCATCATCCGTCAGAGGATTCTGCTTGTCTTCATTTGCAATGATTTCGGACAGTTTATCTTTTACTTCCCTCGTCGATACTTCTTCGCCTTCTGAATTGGTCATCGCTTCCGCAAAGAAATGTTTAAGCGGGAAAATGCCAAACTCTGTTTGCACGTATTTGGAGTTGCATACACGCGATATTGTCGAAATATCGTAACCAGTATCGTCCGCGATATCCTGCATCTTCATCGGTTTGAGCGTTAACTCATCACCCTCCAAGAAATAACTCTCCTGCCGCTGCAGAATAGCTGTCATAGTCTTTTTGAGCGTTTCGTTACGCAACTTTATCGCCTCTATAAACGTGTATGCCGAGTTAATCTTATCCTTCAGGAACAAAGCCGCAGCCCTATTATCTTTGGACTTATTCTGCGCTTGATCTTTGAGCATCTGTTGATACTCATGACTTACATGCAATTCGGATACATCGCCTGTATTTAGTGTAAGTATCAACTCTCCGTCACGGTTCTCCACAAAGAAATCCGGAATAATCGACGTTGCCTTACCCTCGTAGGCATTACCTGTAAACGTGTTCGCCGGCTTCTGATTCAGATGCAGTATCTCATTGACAGCCGCTTTAAATGATTCATCATCCACATTCAGTTTGGCCTTGACGTAGTCAAAACGATGTCGTGAGAATGCTTCAAAACAACGTGTCAGAATTTTCTGTGCCAACTCATTCGCTTCGCTATTCGGTTTTGCCTGCAGTTGCTTGAGCAAACACTCCTGCAAGTCATACGAAGCTACTCCGGGCGGATCAAATTCCTTAATCTGGTCAACGATATTCGCCATTTCTTCGTCAGAAACACTCAGCCCTTCTTGGAATGCCAAATCATCAACCAACTGCTCCACCTTCCTGCGCAGGAAACCATCATCGTCGATATTACCCAACACCCACTTGGCAATATGCCGTTGAGCTTTCGTCATCTTTGTCAGGTAAATCTGCTGCTTGAGATATTCTGTGAACGATGTGCTTCCTGAATATTGTATCTCCTCAGACGGCTGGTCTGCTGAATAATTCGGATTGCGTAACAAGTAGTCCGGTGTCTCGTCATCATTCACATAGTCATCGTAGTTGAAATCGTCATTCTGCAACGGATTGGTATAGTCGTCTTCCTCCAAAAAATCTTCCTCTTCCATTTTTTCCACCCGCACTTCTTCTGGATCGCGACCTTCTTCCAATGCCGGATTCTCTTGCAACTCTTCGTTTATGCGTTGCTGCAGGTCACACGAAGGCAACTCAAGCAGTTTGATTACTTGAATCTGGGACGGCGTCAGTTTAGTCTGTAGCCGCTGTTGCTGTGTGACCGTCAGTTTGCTCATTTCACAATATCCAATACGTTACGCGTAATGTATTCCAATTGTTCGTCATCCAATTCTGTGTGCATCGGCAGCGACAATACACAAGCCGCTAATTTTTCTGCCACAGGGAAATCACCCGGCACATAACGCGGGTCTTGATATGCTTTCTGCAGATGCAAAGGGATTGGATAGTAAATCATTGCCGGAATGCCCCGAGCCGCTAACTCTTCGCGCACGGCATCTCTATCCACGCCTATCAAGCGCAACGTGTACTGGTGATACACATGCGTAGATGCCTTATGGTGACCCGGCGTCAAAATATGCGCATTATTCGCAAAAGCCTTATCATAATAGGCTGCAGCACGTTGACGAGATGCTATATATGCATCTAGATGCGGCAACTTTGCGTCCAACACCGCTGCTTGAATACTATCCAGGCGAGAATTGACTCCAACAAAATCGTGGTGATACCTTACAAAGCAACCATGATTAGCCACAGCTTTCATCTTCTCTGCCAATTCGTCATCATTGGTGAAGATAGCACCCCCGTCACCATAACACCCTAAGTTTTTCGAAGGGAAGAAACTCGTACAACCAATATGGCCTATTGTGCCGGCTTGCTTTGTCGTGCCGTCGCGGAAAGTATACTTCGCACCTATAGCCTGGCACGCATCTTCCACCACAAACAGATTATGCTCACGAGCAATTGCCATAATAGCCTCCATATCAGCACATTGACCGAATAGATGCACAGGCACAATAGCTTTTGTCTTGGGCGTTATTGCTTTGCGAATACTCTCCACGGACATATTCATCGTATCCCACTCCACATCTACAACAACCGGCGTCAGACCTAATAAAGCCACAACCTCGGCAGTAGCAATAAATGTGAACGTTGGAGTAATAACCTCATCGCCAGGTTGTAAGCCCAAAGCCATCAAAGCTATCTGCAACGCATCGGTTCCGTTACCTACAGCTATCACATGCTTTGCACCGGTGTATTCCTCCAAATGACCTTGAAAAGCAGCCACTTTAGGTCCTTTGATAAAAGCAGCTGAAGCAATCACCTCTTCGATGCCCTTATCAATCTCAGACTTTATATGTTGGTACTGCGTCTGCAGGTCAACCATTTGTATTTTCTTCATTTGTCAGTAGTTTTTTTTGTTTGTTCTATCAAAAACTCTACCGCTGCGGGATTGCATCGCGTCAGAGTCACATACGGACTGCGACAAGTCACATGCAAAGGCAGTTTATCCGTCGGCTTGATTGGAAAATCGCAACTCACTTCCACATCTTTCTCGTCTATTTCATTAAAGTGAGTTACACCTATTCGCAGCATCACACTCACCTCTGCTGGAAAAAGCCGCAAGTGGGCATTCTCCGGCACATTCTTCGCAATAATGGACTTTGTCACTACTTTTTCCGTAAACTGTTCAGTCACAACCAGTACTGCTAAGTCTTCTTGCTCAAACCGAACGCCCGGAATATCTTCGAGTCGCACTCGAGTCGCTACCGAGTCCTTCACGTCTTTCAGAACAAGCACCTGAGTAGCAACCGAATCCACTTGGCTCAGTTGTTCCAAACTGCCATAAATGGTAACTTCCTCCGTTTGCAACACTGGTCGTCCTACTATCTGATGCTGAGGCGCAGTAGTAATATCCGCCACCAAGCGGACTGGCACTCTTTTGCTGTGCTGACGAGTATACGTTCCACTAATCTGCTCCGGAGTGATTGATTGCAACTTCGTTGTTCCTTGCAGCAAACTGTTAACCGCGTGATGTATCACATCCGCCGACAGCACAATAGAACCACTCTCGCCCTTAATCTGTTCACCTATATTAAACGAAAATGTCAGCGGGTTAGTGCCATACAACTTAAGTCGTCGGCCCGCATCGCGCAGTTCCAAATGAATAGTCGTCGGAATACTATCCGACAATAACACATCACCCGGCACTCCACTATACGTTACTGCCACAGGCACTATCGTGCTACGCACAGAACCCATCGCGTGCGCATACCAAATAAGCGATGCAAACACAACGAAACATGCAAAAACGCATATCTCGCGAACACTGAACCTATTTCTTATCTTGCGCAGCATCTTTCGGCGCTTGTTGAGCATCTTCGGCAGAAGCGTAAACACTGCCTTTATCCACCTTGATGGTCACATCCTTAGCAATAGTGATAATAAGCGCATTATCCTGCACTTCCTTAATCTCACCGTAGATACCACCTGCTGTAATCACCTTGTCGCCTTTCTTCATGGCGTCACGCTGCTTCTGCAACTCCTTCTGTTTCTTCGTCTGAGGACGAATCATAAAGAAATAGAATACTACAAAGATAAGCAACATCATGATCCAGAAAGACCAACTGTTTCCTTGTTGTTGACCGGCAGCTGCTGCCGCGTCTTGCAATAAAATGAAATTCAACATAATGTTTAGTTATTTGTTAGTTAATCGTTAGTTATTCGTTAGATATTATCCTGATTGTTACCTGATTGTCATGGCCTTCAGCAATTTGTTTTGCCGCTTCAAGTCATGCAAAATCTCATTTAATATACCATTGATGAAGATATAACTCTTGTCACCGGAGTAGTCTTTCGCCAACTCAATATACTCATTGAGACTCACTTCGAGTGCTATCTCCGGAAAATACATAATTTCCGTCAAAGCCGTTTGCAAAATGACAACATCCATAAAAGCGAGTCGGTCCGCTGTCCAGTTCTTCAAATGACCATGTATCAACTCCAGACACTCTTCGCGATGCTCAATAGAACGCGAAAGCAAGTCCTGAGCAAACTGCAATTCATCCTCATGATCAAACATCTGCAGCAACTCTTGGTCCGCACCATTCTCTTCGCGGAAACGCCTGATGGTCTTCACAACGAAACTCAGTACATAATCCAAATCCGTCTGCCAGTTCTGCTCGTCCAACGCTATTTCCATCTCTTCCAGACCACCCAATAACTCCGCATTATCCGGCAGCAACTCCGTACAAATCTTACGCCATATAGCCTTGTCGTCTTCATACGTACAATCATCCGCTTTCAGATAATCCTGATAAAACGGCATCGCCACCAACTGATTATACACAGCCTCCACTGCTGATTGACCCGCTTCCCAACTTAAATGCTGCGCATCCACATAATGACGCAGCATGCGATTCTCAAACACCTGCTGCGCAAAACGGTTGTCCGCGAAACGTCGGTTCGGAGTAAAAGCCTTGTGAGTAAAACGCGCACGCTGCTCCATCTCTGTAATCTGATTTTGCGCATATGTCGTTAACTCATTCACAAAATCAAGCAGCACCATGTATAAACTATACGTATCCGAAAAACTGCGAAGCAACTCTTTGCGAGCCGTCGTCGGAGTCTTGTCTCCACATTGATAATACGCAAATAAGGTCTGAATCGTGCGTGTACGAACTAAACTTCTCGTTATCATTGTCACATTTTATAAAAATTGCGCGCAAAATTACACTTTTTTTTTGATATATACAAAAAAAGTACTACTTTTGTGGCGATTTTTAAAACAAAAATAGTTTTTATTATGCAAGAGAGAAGAAATGAAGACCGCAGAGAGCCCGAAATCGTATACTCACACGCGGTCAAAGCAGGGAAGCGAATCTATTACTTAGACGTAAAGAAAGCGCGCAACGAAGATTTGTATCTGTGTATCACAGAGAGTAAGAGGAAAGCAGCAGGAGAAGACGAAGCGCCTCAATTCGAAAAACATAAAGTCTTCCTTTACAAAGAGGATTTTGCACACTTTATGGAGGGACTGGAAGATGTTATCAGTTACATCAAAGGACAACTCGGGGACATCGAAGAGCGTCAAGCTTTCGAACCGGAACATGCCGAAGAAAAAGTAGAAGAGGTGGCACAAGAAGAGGAAAAACCTCGACGCGGATTATTCAGCCGCTTTACAAAAGGATAATCGAATCAACGATTGAATCGGCGATGTCTTCCTTCGACTGAAGGGGGACATCTTTTTTTGTACCATTAGCAAACAACAAAGTCACCTTATTCGTGTCAACGCCAAAACCTGCGCCCTTGTCCTGCAACGAATTGAGAACAATCAAATCCAAACGTTTGCTTTTCAACTTGCAAAGAGCATGCTTTTCTGCCTCACAGGTCTCCAAAGCAAAACCTACAAGCTTCTGATCGTCACGTTTGGCTTCGCCCAAAGCAGCAGCAATATCGGTCGTGGTTGTCAAAGTCAACGTCATCTCTTTCTGACCAACTTGCTTCTTAATCTTCTCTGCCGCTACTTCCGCCGGAGTAAAATCCGCTACAGCAGCACACAAAATAGCCACATCACAATCAGCAAAAGAATGCATCGTTTGTTGGGCCATTTCCGCAGCAGAGGTTACGCTGACCTTGCGCACTTTTTGCGCTTGTCCGAAAAACAACGGAAAACGAGGTTCAATAGCACTCGGGCCTGTTACAAATAGCACTTCCGCACCTCGACGCCAGCAACTGATTGCAAGTGCATTGCCCTGCTTGCCACTTGAGCGATTAGTCAAATATCGAACCGGGTCAATAGCTTCCTGCGTCGGACCCGAAGTTATGAGCACACGTTGACCCGCTAAGTCCTTATCCGATAGCGCATAACGCACAGCCTCTACCAACACATCCACTTCCTGCATTCGACCCTTACCCGTTGTGCCGCAAGCCAATTCGCCTTCAGCACAATCAAGCATTGTCACATTATCCCACTCCGACAAACGACGCATCGCTTCCTGCGTAGCAGGACAGGCGTACATCTTGTCGTTCATCGCAGGGGCAATAACCACAGGCTTACGCATCGCGCAGAAAGTGGTCGTTAACGCATCATCTGCTATGCCGTTAGCCATCTTGCCAAGCACATTCGCCGTCGCAGGAGCTATAATCATCGCATCCGCCCAGTCCGGCAAAGAAATATGTTCCGTCGAATGCTCATTAATAGCCGCAAAAACATCCGAATACACCTTATAACCACTAAGAGTCTGCAAAGTAAGCTCAGTGACGAACTCCAAGGCATTCTTGGTGGTCGTCACTTTCACTTCAGCACCCTCCTTGCGTAATAAACGTATCAATTCGGGGATTTTATAAGCAGCTATTCCGCCGCTTATACCAACAACTATGTGCTTGCCTTTCAGCATCTTACTTCAGCTGGTCGTCCTTCGAACCAACATTGAAAACCAATTGGTCATCAAGCAGTTCCTGGGTAGCAATCAGCGTCGGCTTCGGCATCACTTCGTAACTGCGAGATATCTCTATCTGCTCGCGGTTCTCAAACGTGTCGTCCAATGCATCCTGAGGCATCGCAAAGTCTTGCAACTTAGTGTCCAACTCTTTCTTCAGAGCGTTCGCAATCTGATTGGAACGCTTACTGATGATTGCTACTGTTTCATACACATTACCTACTTTCTCCGTCAATTTGTTCAAGTCACGGGTAATGGTCGTTTTCGGGGCTTTTGATTGTTTATAATTCATTGTCATACAAATATTTATTCTGCTTTTTTCAATATTTTTTCTACGTCTTTATTGATTTTCTCCGCTTGGGAGCGATGTTTCGATTCCGGATACTCTGTAATAAAACTATAGTACTCGTCCTGCGTATCGCGCGCACGATCAATCTTCTTTTCTTCTATGGAGTTCATCATCTGTTGATACTTGGCGGCAAAAACAAGCCAACTCAACTCTTCCTGATGACTGTTACTCGGATAATCACGAAGCGCATTCTTAGCCACGATCTCGCAACTCGCATAGTTATTACCCAGATATGTTCCGAGATTATAATACAACTTGGCACTCAGATACTCCTTATATGCCAACTTGTCGTACATCTCACTCATTTCTTGGTATGCTTGCTCCGAATACGGACTTTCAGGATACAACTCCGTAAACTCAGTAAAAGCATCTATCGCTTTGCGCGTAATCTCTTGATCCAAACGAGCGTCAGGTGAATCTAAATAATAGCAATGGCCCACCTGAAAACGTGCCTCTGTAATATACTTACCCTTCGGGTAATTTCGTATATATGCAGCATAATAATCTGCCGCCTCCGAATAGCTTTTCTTACCCATATACGAACGAGCTAAATAGCATAGCACATCCTCACTCCGCTCTGTTCCTTTGTAATACGCAGCCACATCTTCTAATAGAGTCTGCGATTTCACGTACTCTTTCGCGTTGAAGTACGCCAATGCCTTCTGGAACTTGTAATCCGGATCCTTAGACTTAAGCACTTGTTGGTACTCCCCGCATCCAGCCAGAAGCACCAACAAACTCAATAATATTATTACTTTTCTCTTCAATTCAATATGTTCGCGGCTCTTACTCCGTCACATCTTCCAACCAACGTGACGATACCGTAATCCGCGTCGCATCACCATTCGCAATAATCAGGTGGCAAGATGCATCTTCTGTCTTTTCAATCATCTCCAAAGCAGCCTCTTCGCCCAATACCATACAAGCTGTTGCCAATGCGTCAGCACGAATACCCGAACTCGCTATCACAGTCGCACTCAACAAAGCGTGGTTAACAGGATAACCCGTACGCGGATCAACTGTATGGCTTCTGCGCTCACCACCATCATCATAATAGAAACGACGGTAGTTTCCGGACGAAGCTATGCACAAATCATTCACCTCAATAATCTCTTCTATCTCTTCCACTTCACCTGTCGGATCATCAATCGGCTTCGTAATGCCCAAACGCCATTTCGGACCTTTCTCGCTATGACCTTTGCATACCACTTCACCACCTATATCAACAAGATAGTTCTCGCAGCCCTGAGAGGCTAAATAGCTGGCAACTACATCGCAACCGTAGCCTTTCGCTATCGCACTCGCATCCAACTGAATACGTGTATCCATCTTCGCCACACGATGATGCTCCTCGTCTAAGGTCACATACTTGAAACCAATAAACTTCAAAATACTATCAATCTCGTGTTGAGTCGGAGTATGACCTTTCTCTTTCGTGCCAAAACCCCACTCGTTGACCAGCGGACCGCAGGTGATATCGAACGCACCATCACTCATCTCCGTGACTTCAGCTGCTGTCTTGAACATAGTCTCAAACAGAGAATCCACAACCACATCATCATTCCTATTCACGCGGCTGATGATAGAGGCTTTATTATACACACTCAGCGACGAATCCATATGAGCCAATTGAGCGCGTATCTCCTGCTCCATGTCACGAGTGCCCTCATAACGAATGTTGTAGTAAGTGCCAAAAACAAGTCCCTCATTCAAATAGAACTTCTTTCTCTGACAACTCGGAAGGAATAGCAGTAATGCCGCAGCTACCAATGCTAATCCCAATGCAATAAAAGTACGTGTTTTCTTCATAATCTCATGTGTTTTTTATGGTTAATATTTAGATTTATACACTATAATATGCATTTCCCGCAACAAGTGTTTCGTGCGTCCTAAAACCAGACTCCAACGCCTATAACACCATTCAACTTCTGGTTATACAGCTTCTCGTCACCACTACCCTTGATGTAAGCATTCTCCTTGTTCACACCATCCGGATTAAGCGACCCCTGAGCAAACAGACTCAAACTGCAAACATCTAAATCAAACGACTTCTCTAAACGCAAACTGATATTCGTCACGGCAAACTTACTGTTTCCGTACAAATCGCTTGCCCACGGACTAATACCCAACTGACCGCCAAAAGTCAAACCCAAATCTTCCCAGTTGTAGTTGTAACCTAATTCAATATAGCTACTCCAAGCACGTTTGGCTTCACCATCCTCGTTCCAAACAAAGTCATTTCCCGCAACCGTCGTGTACCAGTTGATATACGCATCCACATCAAAGAAATGCTCAAAACTATATCCTGCCCACAACTCGGTCGTACTCGTCGTATTCACATTACCATCTGCATCAAACAATTCCGCATCTTTCTTCCATGACAGAAAATTCGATCCGTCGCAGTAGTAATAATGGTTCATACCCACGCTCAAACCAACTACCGAGAAATTCAACATAACATCCAACTCCGGCATAAAACGCGTATTAGGATCAATCTCATCACCATCCTCATTCACATACGTCGCCAATCCACGCTTAAAACGCCAATCTGAAGCACCTATATTGCCCCACACACCGACTCTAAACGACGTCAAATCACCATCATAACCAACTTCCAAATCCGGCTGGAACGACAAACCGCCGTTATATTGTCCACGCCAGATATAAGCACTTACAACTTCGGCTCCGGCATCATAAGCAAACTCAACATCTGCTTTCACCATAGCCGCACAACTCAATAGCAGTACTCCTGCTAACAAAATCTTTTTCATCCTTTTTAATTTATTCTAACTCCACACAGGAGCTTAATATTTACTTTTATCACTTAGGCGCAGCCCATTTTATCCTTCTCACCCGCTACGCCCACCAAGGACTTGCTATTCAACAGCCCCATTACGATAATAAATTATATCGCATTCTTTACTTCCCAAGCAATCCGCAACGCCATCTCCAATATCCGCGTATCATTCAAGACAACAATGCCTCCATCCGGTCCCGGCTCAATGTGATAACCACTCTCAGGAGTTCCTTCTCCGTTAAAAAAAGCTCTTACTTCATCGGCAGTAACACCTAATTCTGAGGCTATTACTGCCATACTGCCGTGTGGCAGACTGTCCTTCACGTCACGAAGACGATTAAATGTTGTTCTTGTCATATCTTTGGTGTAGTTTATTCCATTTTTTCCATTTGGGGCGGCAAAGGTACTGCTTTTTTTTCATATATGCAAATTTATTTGCAAAAAAGTGTATTTTTGTGCATTTTTTATTTCCGAACATAATTTTCCCTCCTTATTAGATACAAACCATACATTCCTCACTTAAACTACCACCACCATCCCGCTAACTAAAGGTGATTATAAGGTGATTAAAGGGTGATTATAAGGTTATTAAAGGGTGATTAAGCCGTTCCTAAGCCAATATAACACTACTCAAACCAAACATTTTTCTCTTTTTTCTTGCACATCTCAAAAAAAAGCACTACCTTTGCAGCCGAAACATCCTAAATAAAGTAACCATGAGGCAAAACGAATACTCTAACGAACGCATTGCCGAGATCGTTGCCACACAACGCCGTTTCTTCAGAACCGGAACAACGCTGCCCGTCAAATGGCGCATACAACAACTCAAGAAACTCAAAAAAGCCGTCCTTGCCCACAAAGATGAGTTCATAGCCGCTCTCACCGCAGACTTAGGCAGAACCGAGTTGGAAGCGTACCTCTGCGACATCGGACCAATCGTCGTGGAAATCAACGAAATGATTCACGGACTTCGACGATGGGCACGGCCCGAAAGGCATTTCAGCGGACTAATGTGCTTCCCGAGTATCATAACGAAAGTATATAAAATGCCTTATGGCGTATCACTGGTCATCAGCCCGTTCAATTTCCCCATTTTGCTCACTATCGGCGTTGTTGCTGCCGCAATATGCGGAGGTAATACGGTCGTGATTAAGTCCAGTTCCAAATCGGCTGCTTCCACAGCCGCACTAAAACGTTTCTTTGCTGAAGTCTTTCCGCCGGAGTACATTACGCTTATTGATGGCGGACACGATGTGGCGGATATGTGCCTCGCGCAGCGATTTGACAAGATCTTTTACACTGGCTCACCATCTGTCGGAAAACATGTCTTGGCAGAAGCCGCCAAAAACCTCACACCCGTTGCACTCGAATTAGGTGGCGAAACAGGTAACTGGTGCGTCGTTCGCGCAGATGCAGACCTTAAAGATACTGCGCGCAAGATAGCTTTCTTCAAACTCACAAATGCAGGACAGATTTGCATCAATATCAACCAGATAGCCGTCGCACATGAAGTGGCAGAACAATTCATTTCCGAACTCAAAAATGCCTTTGTTGAACAAATCGGCGAACACGCAGAAACCAATCCGGAATACCCCAAACTGATAACCGATGCAGCATATGATAAATGCGTCAATTGGGCAAATAAATACCGCGAACGCATTCTCTTTGGCGGCGTAGGCGATAAAGCAACCCGAAAATACGCACCAACCATTATCTATCCGGTAGATATAAACGAGGATATCGTGCAGCACGAACTCTTCTGTCCGCTGCTGCCTATAGTGCCTTTCAAAGATGCTGAGATTGATAGCCTAATGAATGTGATTGCCGAACGCGAACACCCATTAGCTATGTATCTGTTTACCAAGAATATACGATGGGCAAATCAAACAATGAAAACCCAACAATTCGGTGGCGGTTGCATCAACGAAGTATGCATTCACATGATGGTCAAAGGAGTACCATTTAACGGAACAGGACATTCCGGAATGGGAGCATATCACGGCGAATGGGGATTCCGCGAGTTCACACATCCACAAACCGTTCTTCGCGGATTCACACACTTCAATCTGACATTGAGAGAACACCCCTATACAGGCAAAATAGGCAAAAAGAAAATGTCCCTGCTCAAACTCTTTGAGCGATAAACGCATTAAAAGCATAATCAACATATTTAAACATAATCAATATGAAAAAACTAATCATTCTCTGCGCTGCAGCCATGGTTTTAGCTGCGTGCAACAATCAACCTAAAAGTATGGAAAATCAAGCCATTAACAACATCATGACCCGCGTATCTGTTCGCAACTTCACAGGTGAAAAAATCTCCGACGAACAGATAGAAACGCTTTTGCGTGCAGGCATGGCGGCACCATCCGCTATCAACAAACAGCCTTGGGCTTTTGTAGTCATCAAAGACGAAGCTATTTTGGCTAAACTCGGCGAAGCACTACCCTATTCACGATGCAGTAATAAGCCCGCTATCGCTATCATCCCTTGCGGAGACCTCAGCAAAGCTATCCCGGGAGAAATGGCAGGATTCTGGATTAACGATGTTTCAGCCGCTACGGAAAACATCCTGCTCGCTGCTCATGCTATGGGACTTGGAGCCGTTTGGACTGGTCTGCATCCGGACATGAATCGTGCTAAAATGGTGCAGGAAATGCTCGGTATGCCGGAACACATCATTCCACTCTGCATTGTGCCCGTCGGTATTCCCGCCGAGAATCCGGATGTAAAAGACAAATTTAACACCGACAACATCCATTACAACGCTTGGTAAGCAACTATTTTGAGTAGTCTTCTACCACAAAAAAGCAGCATTTCACAAAAAATGTTGCTTTTTTCTTGCATATATGCAAAAAAAGCAGTACCTTTGCGCGCCGAATTAAGTGGCCTTAAATAAAGAGTAACTATGATATACCAACATCTCACCGAACTCATCGGTCATACTCCGCTCTTGGAAATAAGCGGAATGGAGGACCAAAAAGCCCGTATCATCCTTAAATTGGAGTATTATAATCCCGGCGGAAGCGTCAAGGATCGTATCGCTTTGGCGATGATACAAGATGCCGAGCAACGCGGTTTACTGAAACCGGGCGCAACGATTATCGAACCTACAAGCGGCAATACAGGTGTCGGACTCGCATGGGTGGGCGCGTCACGCGGATACAAGGTAATCCTCACCATGCCGGACACAATGAGTGTCGAAAGGCGCAATCTGCTCAAAGCCTATGGTGCTACACTGGAACTCACTCCTGGTGCGGAAGGTATGAAAGGTGCTATCCGTCGGGCAGAGGCACTGCGCGATACCACACCCGGAGCCGTCATCCTCGGCCAATTTGTCAATCCGGCTAATCCTGCCATGCATGAACGCACTACTGGCGAAGAGATTTGGAAAGACACAGAGGGACAGATAGATATCCTCGTCGCCGGAGTCGGCACAGGAGGAACTGTCAGCGGTTGCGGAAAAGCACTTAAAAAGCACAAACCCTCAGTTCAGATCGTAGCCGTAGAACCGGCCTCATCCGCAGTTCTCTCAACCGGTATTGCAGGAAAACACCGCATTCAAGGTATCGGAGCAGGTTTCGTGCCGGATACATACGACCCCGCCATCATCGACCGCATCCTTCCTGTGGCAGATGAAGAGGCATTTGATGGAATGCGACTGCTGGCAGGCAAAAAAGGATTACTCGTAGGTATCTCCTCTGGAGCAGCCTTTGCAGCAGCGGTAAAATTGTCTCGCGAAGAAACTAACCGCGGTAAAACCATAGTAGCTGTGCTGCCGGATACTGGAGAACGATATCTCTCACTCGGTATATTTTAAAAACGAACAAACAGAAATAACAATATGGATAATTTTTTCATTTCGGGCATTCAACAAGTGGGCGTAGGAACCGAAAACTTCCGCAAGTCATGGAATTGGTTCATTGACATGTTCGGCATCGATGTCAAAATCCTCGAAGACGATACCGTTGCAGAACGAATGTTGCCTTACACCGGCGGCGTAGCACAAAAGCGTCACGCCTGCATAGCCGTCAACCTGCAAGGAGGTGGTGGTTTTGAGATATGGCAATATTCCGAACGAAAGCCCGTAGCAGCTAAGTTCAATCCTGCCGTTGGCGATCTTGGCGTCTTCTGCGCTAAAGTCAAATGCCATGACGTCAATGCCTTCTACAAACAGATTACAAAAAAATGGACTGAATGTAGCCCCATCTCAGCTATGCCGGACGGAACACCTTGTTTCTATGTGCTAGACCTGTATGGTAACTGTTTCCAACTCGTCGAAGACAAAAGTCTCTTTATCAACGAGCACAAACTAACAGGAGGTATCATCGGTGCCATGGTCGGTGTTACGAACATGAAGAAATCTATGGCCTTTTACCGCGATATTTTGGGATATGACAAAGTAATATACGACAAAACCGACATCTTTGAAGACTGGAAACTGCTTGATTTCCCGAACGTAAAATGTCGTCGTGTCTTATTGGCCAGCTCGCAACCCCGCAAAGGCGCATTCTCTAAACTTATGGGTGAAAGCACCATCGAACTTGTACAAGCATTTGACCGCACACCACGCAAACTGTTTGAAGGACGTTACTGGGGCGACCCTGGATTCATACAGATTTGCTTCGACGTAACCGGCATGCGTGAACTCGGGGAGTTCTGCGCCAAAAAGAAACATCCCTTCACTGTGGACAGTTGCCCCGATAATGAAGTGTTCGACATGGGAGAAGCTTCCGGACACTTTACGTACATCGAAGACCCCGATGGTACACTCATCGAGTTCGTCGAAACCCACAAGATACCGGTGGCTAAGAAACTCAACTGGTTCATCGACATGCGCAAACGAGACCGCGCAAAACCATTACCTAAATTCCTCTTCTGGCTTATGGGTCTCGTCTCCAGACAACGCGTCAGCAACAACTAAATACAGAAAACAAACTACTGAAAACTCAATACTTATGTACCAAGACATTTTTGACAAAATCAAGAAATCGACCGGTGGACCTATCGGTCAGTATCGTGAACGTGCGGACGGCTATTTTGCTTTCCCGAAACTCGAAGGAGAACTTGGCCCGCACATGCGTTTCAATGGACAAGAAGTACTCACTTGGAGTTTGAACAACTACCTTGGACTCGCCAATCATCCCGAAATTCGACGTGTGGATGCCGAAGCTGCTGCTAAATGGGGAATGGCTTATCCGATGGGAAGTCGTATGATGACCGGACAAACAGCATTGCACGAGAAATTTGAGCAGATGCTCGCTAAATTCGAAAAGAAAGAGGCTGCTTTCCTCTTTAACTTCGGTTATCAAGGTATTCTATCTACCATCGACTCTCTCGTTAGCCGCCACGACGTTATCGTTTATGATGCAGAGGCTCACGCTTGCCTGCTCGACGGTATTCGCCTGCATATCGGAGACAAATTTAAATTCCGCCACAACGATATAGTCGATTGCGAAAAAGTGTTAGCACGCGCTTGCACGCTCGCTGAAAAGAACGGCGGTGGCGTACTCGTTATCACAGAAGGTGTATTCGGCATGACCGGCGCTCTCGGTATTCTTGACCAGATAGTTGCTCTCAAGCAGAAATATCGTTTCCGTCTTATGATTGATGACGCACATGGTTTCGGTGTTATGGGTCCTCACGGACGGGGAACATCCGAGCACTTCAATGTCATGGACGGCGTGGATATCTACATCGGTGCCTATGCCAAATCAATGGCTACCATCGGCGGTTTCGTCGCTTCAGAGAAAGATATTATCACCTATTTGCGTTACAATATGCGCTCGCAAATGTATGCTAAGGCACTTCCGATGCCTATCGTCGAAGGATGTATCAAACGTCTCGAGATTATCGACAGTCCGGAAGGAGACCAACTCCGTGCCCACCTTTGGGAAGTAACCCGTCGCATCCAGAAAGGTTTCCGCGACCTCGGCTACGAAATCGGTCCGGCAGAAGCATGTGTAACACCTGTACACCTCTATTGCGGTATCAACCAAGCAACAAATATTGCAGTCGATCTGCGTGAGAACTACCATATTTTCTGCTCTATTGTTTGCTATCCCGTTATTCCTCCCGGAATGCTTATCTTCCGTATTATTCCTACGGCTGCGCACTCCTTCGAAGACGTGGACCGCACTCTCGCTGCGTTCAAAGATATCAAAGAGCGCCTCGCGAAAGGTGACTACGACAAGGAAATTCCAAATATGGCATTGATTAAGTAATGGAAACAATCTGGATAACCGGCGCCTCCAGCGGCATAGGAGAAGCATGTGCGTATCGCTATGCCTCACAAGGTGACCAACTCATACTCACTTCATCGTCTCGGGAACGGCTGGATGTCGTTGCCGAGCGGTGTCGTCAGTACGGCGCAGCAGACGTATTCGTTCTACCCTCCGATTTGAGCGACCTGGAAGGCGTTGGATTACTTGTTCGGCAGGCTTGGGACCGCTTTGGCGGAATAGATATCCTTTTCCTCAATGCCGGTATTAGCCAGCGCACCAGTGTTGAAGACACAACAATGGATATGGTGCGGCAGATTATGGAAATCAATTACTTCGCTCCTGTTGCTATCACTAAAGCCATTCTGCCAATGATGCTCAATGCCGGAGGAGGACATATTGCCGTTACAACATCCATTGCCGGTAAGTTTGGCTTCCCGCTAAGGTGCGCCTATAGTTCGTCCAAGCACGCTTTGTATGGGTTCTTCGAGACACTACGCGCAGAATACTATAACAAGTATATTCGCGTTACTATCGTCTGCCCGGGACGCGTGAGAACGAATATATCGCTCCGCGCATTGGATAAAGGCGGCAAACCACACGGCATTATGGATCCGGGACAAGATAAAGGGATGAAGGTCGAAGATGCTGCACGAAAGATAGTCAAAGCTATCCGCAAGGGGAAACGCGAAGTCTTTATCGGACGCAGCGAACTATTTATGGTCGATATCAAGCGTTTCTTCCCTGGATTGTGTGCTTGGCTCGCACGACGTATCAAACCCACATAGCAACAAAAAAAGTCCCCAATCGGAGACCTTTTTAAAGTTGCCTAACCAGGACTCGAACCCAGACAGACAGAACCAGAATCTGTAGTGCTACCATTACACCATTAGGCATCGCTTCTCAAAAGCGGCTGCAAAAGTACTACAAAAAAATGGAATACACAAAAAAAACGTAGAAAAAAATGTAAAAAAAGAGTTTTTTATATATTTTTACGGTTTTTGTGAGTGTTTGCACAATCGTGAGAACGCATATATAAATAAATTTTTGGGGCATAGAATGAATGAATTTTTAGAGAAAGAGGAACAGGTACTAAAAATGCTGAAAACGGTTTTCGACCCCGAAATACCCGTTAACATCTACGACCTTGGACTCATTTATAAAGTCGATATTCAAGATGATGGCGTTTGTAATATCGATATGACGCTTACTGCACCTTCTTGCCCTGCAGCAGATTTCCTCGTAGAGGATATTGAACAGAAAGTGAAAAGCGTCGAGGGTATCAATAAAGTGCAAGTCAACATCGTTTTTGAACCTGCTTGGACCAAAGACATGATGTCAGAAGAGGCCAAACTCGAATTAGGATTTATGTAATATGATTTATTTTTTAAGCGACCTGCACCTCGGCTCTTTGGCCTTTGAGGATAGGATTATCCATCAAAATAAAGCCATTAAGTTGCTCAATCATATGAGCCGCGATGCCAGTGCCATATACCTTTTGGGCGATGTGTTTGACTTTTGGCACGAATATTTCTGGAAAGACCGCAGCAAAAAAGACTACGAGCCTCTCTTTCGTACTATAAGACACATCGTCAAAAATGGCATTAAGGTGCATTTCTTCACGGGTAACCACGATATGTGGACTTACGGCAAATTGCGCCGACTGACAGGAATGATTATTCATTACAGCCCATGCACCGTCACACTCAAAGGCAAATCTGTCTATCTCGCACACGGGGACGGTCTCCTTCCTTCCTACTACGCCAAGCTCTATCCACCTAAGGTCGTAAAGAAAATCCGCTCTTTCATCAGACTGCGCAAGTTCTTCTATAACCCCATTCCGCGTTTCCTATATCGCCTCATGCCACCACGTCTGGGCAATGCGCTCGGTTATAAATGGGCAAAACACAGCCGACTCAAAGAGATGGCAAATCCTTGCGGTTACAAGGGAGAAGACAAAGAAGAACTCGTGCTCTTTGCTAAGGAAATGGAACAGACTTATCATCACGATTACTATATCTTTGGCCATCGGCATATAGATTTAGATCTGTCCATCGCGCCTACTTCACGCGTCATCATCCTGGGCGATTGCTTCAAACTCTTCACCTACGCACAAATGGATCATGACGGAAACCTGCAACTCAAAACTGTTGAATAACTATGCACACAAGAGAAGAACAATTGGCGGCATTTGACCGACTGCTTACCGTCATGGATGAACTGCGCGTCAAGTGCCCATGGGATAGAAAACAAACTTTCGAATCACTTCGTCAAAACACAATCGAAGAGACCTACGAATTAGCTGCAGCTCTTATTAAGAAAGACTACAACGAAATTGCTAAAGAGTTAGGCGACGTTTTACTGCACGTTATCTTCTACGCCAAAATAGCATCCGAGACCGACAACTTCGATATCGCCGATGTGTGCAACCGCCTTTGCGATAAGCTCATCTTCCGGCATCCGCATGTCTATGGCGAACAAGCCGCACAGAATGCGGAAGAAGTAAGCCACCTCTGGGAACAAGTCAAACTAAAAGAAAAAGGAGGTAACAAAACCGTCCTCGAAGGTATTCCTGATGCCCTACCTGCACTCGTTAAAGCCTATCGCATTCAGGACAAAGCCGCTAATGTCGGCTTCGACTGGGAAAAGAAAGAAGATGTCTGGGATAAAGTGCGCGAGGAAATCGCCGAGTTCGAAAAAGAACTGACCAACGGAGATGACATCAATACCGAAGCCGAATTGGGAGACCTGCTTTTCAGCCTTGTTAATGTAGCACGGCTTTATAAAATCAAACCCGATAATGCGCTCGAGAAAACGAACCAGAAATTCATTCGACGCTTTAATTACATCGAGCAGCAAACTGCAGCACAAGGCCGAAAATTAAACGAATTGACACTCGACGAGATGGAAACGCTGTGGCAACAAGCCAAAACGGCCACTAACGAATAAGTTGGTCAAATACAAGTTTGGAAGGAGAGAACTCAGAGTCAGAACAAACAGTCATCGTCACTGTCGGCTTACCGCTCTTGCGCGAGATATACTCCATCGGAATAGTCGCCGCGCTGTAACCGCTCTTGAAAACAAACTTACCATGCTCTGTATCCGAATCTGCCGTGAGAGCTGCCTGCAACTCTTTATACATAGAGAATGAATACTTGAGATAATTGGTGTCCGTCTCTAAAACAAAATTGGTCAGCCGGTTAGTAACGGCATTGAGAAGAATAGCCACTTGCACCGTATCGCCTACGGAAATAGTATCAACCGCATAGTGGTCACCAATGGTACGAACTGCCAGCGTATCCGCAATACCGGAACTACCATTGTGATGGACCAAAAAGTAAGACATGTAAATACGCGGAGAAGATTGAGGTTCCTCTTTTTTCTTGCATGCGCAGAAAACAGTAAGCACAATAGCAATAATGCAAAAGATGACTTTTTTCATAGAGTGCGGCATAAAGGACTCGAACCTTCACTCTGTTAGGAACTAGATCCTAAGTCTAGCGCGTCTACCAATTCCGCCAATGCCGCTGAATGCGCAAATCTCGTGCAGCGAGATTAAGAATGCCCTAATTGCAGTGGAAATTCAATTGCTTAAGGAATTCAGGCTGCAAAAGTACTACAATTATTTGAATCATGCAAGAAAAAGATACAACTTTTTATAAAATTTTACCAAATAGGCTGAAAATTGTGCACCGAATGAGCTCTTCAGAAGTAGCTTACGTAGGAATAATGGTCGGTGCAGGCACCCGTGACGAAGAACCAACCCTCAACGGTTTGGCGCATTATGTAGAGCATACTGTTTTCAAAGGATGTCTTACACCGCGCGGCGAAAACGTCACTGCGCGACAGATCATCCATAAAATCGAAGGCATAGGCGGGGAAATAAATGCCTATACCACCAAAGAAGAAACCACTTTCTATGCCGCAACACCCGTCGCACACTACGCACAGACACTGCAACTACTGGCTGACATGGTCCTGCGCCCAACTTTCCCGAAACAGGAAACGGATAAAGAACTCGGCGTCATCCTCGACGAGATAGAAAGTTACGAAGATAGCCCCAGCGAACTTATCTATGATGATTTTGAAAACCTTATCTTCCATGGTCATCCGATGGGCATGTCCATCTTGGGTACTAAAAAATCACTCCATAATATATCACGCACGCCCACGCACGCGTTAAACTGGGTGAATACCAAATACACTACCGATCGTATGGTCGTCTTCAGCCAAGGCAAGATGTCGTTCGACTCCGTATGCCACCAAATTGAAAAAGCTATCGACTCGGCAACGTCACGACAGCATTCCAAAAGCCAAGTTTGTCGCCAACCTGTTCCGGTTATTGCTCCCAACGAACAAACTTTCAAACGACATACCCATCAAACGCACGTTATGTTAGGCGGTTTGGCATATCCGTTGGGACATAAGAAACAATTAGGTGCATACCTGCTCAATAATATACTTGGTGGCGGAAGCCTAAATTCGCGGCTCAACCTCAGCCTTCGAGAACAGAAAGGACTCGTATATACTGTCGAATCACAATACGTGCCGCTAAGCGATACCGGTTATTGGAACATCTACTTTGCTTGCGATGCCAATAACCTCAACGCTTGCTTGGACCTCACCACCAAAGAACTCAAACGCCTTAGAGAAGAGAAACTCAGTTCTTTGCAACTGCATCGCGCTATCCAACAACTGCACGGACAAATGGCAATTTCTGCTGAAAATCAGGAAAATAACGTCCTCGCAATGGGCAAATCGATGCTCTACCATAACATCTCATTAACGTGGCAGGAAGTCTTCAAACGTATAGAAAACACCTCCGCTGACATTTTGCAAGATATTGCCGCCGATTTGTTTGCAGAAAATCACATTTTCACCCTCTTTTATGCATAATTTGGTAACAAAAATGCAAAAAACCGTGCAAAAGTGACAGAAATACACAAAAAAAAGCAAAAAATATTTGTGTATATCATTTTTTTGCCGTATCTTTGCGCGATTTTTCGTATTCGTACGAGAATAGGAGAATGATAGTAGTAATTTAGTTAAGTATAAATCAAACGTACAAAAAATGAAGAAGTTATTTACTCTCTTAACCGTTTTGGTGTTGTCTCTCGCCGCGATGGCGGATATTCACGTGAACGGTACAGTCGTTGATGAAAAAGGTGAGCCTGTTATCGGCGCAAGTGTGCTGGTAAAGGGTACTACGCATGGTACTATCACCGACTTTGATGGTAATTTTGAATTTAATGTTCCGGACAAAGCTACTTTGGTTATCAGTTACGTAGGTATGAAAGAGCAGGAACTGGCAGCGAAGCCGAAGATGCGCGTGACTATGACGGAGAACACCGAGGTCATCGAGGAGGTTGTCGTAACCGGTATGGTAAAGCAAGACAAACGTCTCTTTACCGGTGCCACAACTAAACTGGAGGCCGAAGAAACAATGCTTTCAGGTATGGCCGATGTCAGCCGTAGCTTGGAAGGACGTGCCGCCGGCGTAAGTGTGCAAAACGTGTCCGGTACCTTTGGTACAGCGCCTAAAATCCGCGTCCGCGGTGCAACGTCTATCTACGGTGCATCCAAACCTCTGTGGGTGGTGGATGGTGTAGTTCTCGAAGATGCTGTAGAAATGAGCGCCGACGACCTCAGTAGCGGTGACGCTAAAACACTTATCGCAAGCGCTATTGCTGGTATCAATGCCGAGGATATCGAGTCATTCCAGATCCTTAAGGATGGTTCTGCCACCTCTATTTATGGTGCGCGCGCAATGGCCGGCGTCATTGTCGTTACCACCAAACGTGGTCAAGCTGGTAAATCCAGCCTCAACTACACTTGTGAGATGACCTATCGTATGTTGCCTTCCTATATGGATTACAACATCTGTAACTCCCAAGAGCAAATGGGTATCTATCAGGAACTTGAGCGCAAAGGTTGGCTTGAGTATTCAACACTTGCTACTGCCAAAAACTATGGTGTTTACGGTAAAATGTACGAGCTCATCAGTCGCGCCGAAGCTGGTGGCGTAGGTATGGAGAACACTCCGCACGCAAAGAACAACTACCTCCGCGAGGCTGAGTTCCGCAATACCGACTGGTTCAAAGAACTCTTTAATAACACGATTATGCACAACCACTCCCTTTCCTTCTCAACAGGTACGGAGCGTGCGCGTGTATACGCTTCACTTTCTGCCATGCAGGATCCGGGATGGTATAAAGCCAGTGACATGTACCGTTTCACAGGTAACATGAACGCTAGCTTTGACATCTTGCCGAGTACCTCCAAGCAGAAACTGACGGCAAGCATCGCTACAATGGGTAGCTACCGTAAGCAGAAAGCTCCGGGAACTATCTCGTCGAACACCGACCCTATCTCAGGTGTTGTTAGCCGTGAGTTCGATATCAACCCGTTCTCATACGCAATGAATACAGCACGCGTGATGGACCCGAAAACGTACTATCGTCGTAACTACTGCGACTTCAACATCAACGACGAGTTGGAGCAGAACTATATCGACATCAAAGTAACGGATTTGAAGTTCCAAGGCGAACTGAACTACAAGCCTATTCGTGGTTTGGAATTCAACGCTCTCGGTGCTATTCGTTACCAAATGAGTCGTCAAGAGCACAATATTATGGACGAGAGTAACCAAGCTCGCGCTTATCGTGCAGGTATCTATCCTGAGAATAGTACGATTCGCGACCGCAACTCGTTCCTCTATACCGATCCCGACGATCCATTGGCATTGCCCGAAACCGTATTGCCAAAGGGCGGTATCTATGACCTCACAGAGTACTCGCTGCTTTCAGCAGACTTCCGCGGTACAGTTAGCTATAACGCTGACCTTGGTCCTAATGGAGACCACATCATCAGCCTTTTCGCCGGTGGTGAGCTGAACTCCACTGACCGTCAGTACACTTGGTTCCGCGGCTGGGGTTATCAGTACAACAACGGCGGTGTGCCATATAACGACTACCACTTGTTCAAGCAAAGCCAAGAGGAGAACTCACAATACTTCTCCAATTCCTTTACTTACTACCGCAACCTCGCTTTCTTCGGAATGGCAACCTACTCATATAAAGGTCGTTACACCGTTAACGGCGTTATCCGTTACGAGGGTACTAACAAGTTAGGTAAATCCACTTCAGCACGCTGGCTTCCGACATGGAACGTTTCCGGTGCTTGGAACGCACACGAAGAGCGCTGGTGGCAACCTACTTTTGACAAATGGTGGACCTTTGCCAGCCTGAAAGCAAGTTACTCGTTGACCGCAGACCGTGGTCCTGCAAGCGTAACCAACTCGCTCGCTGTCTTCTCGAGCTATTCACCATACCGCCCAAGCACCAACGCTTCGGAAACCGGTATCCAACTTTATGACTTGGAGAACTCCGAGCTCACTTACGAGAAAAAACATGAGCTTAACATTGGTGTTGCTTTGGGTTTCTTTGATAACCGCTTGAACATCGAGTTTGACTGGTACAGACGTAATAACTTCGACCTGATCGGTCTCGTGCAAACTATGGGTGTGGGTGGTCAAACAACCAAACTCGCCAACGACGCCACGATGCGATCCACCGGTTGCGAGTTCACGATTTCTACCGTCAACATCAAGACCAAAGAATTCAAGTGGACTACCGACTGGATCTTCTCTTGGGCTGATAATAAGATTACCAAACTGCAGTCTCAACCGCAGATCTATGAGTTAGTTTCCGGTTCTACCGGCTCACGTCGCGAAGGTTATCCTGTTGGCGCTATGTTCAGCATCCCGTTCGCAGGTCTGACCGAGGAAGGTCTTCCTACTTTCTATGTGGATAAAGACCATACCGTTATCGCAGGACCCGATTCATACGACCTCATTAACTTCCAAGAGTATGAGGACATCGACTGGCTCAAGTACGAAGGCGTTGTTGACCCCACCATCACAGGTTCGTTTGGTAACACCTTCTCTTGGAGAGGTATTAAATTGAATGTCTTCTTCACCTACAGCTTCGGTAATGTGCTTCGTCTTGACCCGCTTTGCTATGTATATAGCAGCCAGTACAGCGACCTTACAGCCAGCATGAAGGAAATGAAGAACCGTTGGGTTGTGCCGGGTGATGAGAAAACAACCACCATCCCGACTATCGCAACCAAACGCCAATACCAAGACATCAACAACTTGTATTGGGGATACTCTGCTTACAACTATTCCACAGAGCGCGTAGCTAAAGGTGACTTCATCCGACTCAAAGAGTTGTCCATCAGCTACGACCTCCCGAAGAAGTATTTGGAGAAACAGAAAGTGGTGCAACACTTCGGCGTGAAGTTTACCGCTACAAACATCTGGCTTGCTTATGCGGACAAGAAACTCAACGGACGTGATCCGGAGTTCTATAACACCGGTGGTGTAAGTTCTCCGAACCCACGCCAGTTCACATTCACTGTTAAACTCGGTTTCTAATATGCGAATTGTATAATCCTTTAATTGCAAACAGATATGAAAAAGATTAATATAGTTATATTCGCTATTTTAGCTACAGCACTTACGGGGTGTAACTTCCTGGATAAGAACCCCGATATGCGTGCTTCTATTGATACAAAAGAGAAAGTGCAACTCCTTCTCGTTAGCGCTTATACGAACGCTAACTTCGGACCTATTTGCGAATTCTCTTCCGACCAGGTCATTGATAACAACGCCCCGGATAAAACAGGTCACATGATGTCCTTGAACCCGCTCGATAAAATGTACGACGAGATTTTTGCTTGGCAGCCTATCAAGTCCGATGGTAACCAGGATTCGCCTAAGTATATCTGGGACGGATGCTATACCGCTATCGCTACCTGCAACCAGGCTCTCAAAGCAATCGCTGAACTGGAAGAGCAAGGTATCAACATGGACGCTGAAAAAGGTGAAGCGCTCGTTAGCCGTGCTTACCACCATTGGATCCTCGTTAACGTCTTCTGCCAGCACTACAAAGATGATACCCGCAGTAAAGAAGATATAGGTATCACCTATATGACTGAGCCGGAAACCACCGTTGCTCCTAAATATGAGAGAGGTAACGTTACCGATGTCTATAAAGCTATCGAAAAAGACCTCGGAGAAGGACTGCCACTCATTAGTGACAACTACTATTCCGTACCTAAATACCACTTCAACGAGAAGGCAGCGTACGCTTTTGCAGCACGTTTCTACCTGTACAAACGCGATTACGATAAAGCTATCCAATGTGCAGATAAGGTGCTCACCACCGACGATGCTTCCACACTCGCTATGCTCTATGATTCACAAAAAGCTTACTCTTTGAGTAATCCGACAAATGAGCAGACTATGTGGATTGATCCTACGGCTCCTTGGAACTTGCTCATCTACACAACAATGTCGCAAGCTCCATACACCATTATTCCGGATTATGGCCGTTATTATCATAACGGAGAAGCTGCTGACTATACCAACCTCGGTAAAGGTCCGTGCTGGGGTGGATATTTCCCGGGATTCCCATCATGGCAGTATAGCCAAGAATATGGTACCTTCTGTGCAAAGTTCCTTTCTCTCTTCGAGTACACGGATAAAGTCAACGGCTATGGTTTTATCCATGGCGTAACACGTGCTTTCACCACCAACGAGACCTTGCTCGTGCGTGCTGAGTGCAAAGTGTTCAAAAACGACTTCGCCGGAGCTACCAATGACCTGCGTATGTGGGCACAAGGATATAAAGGTAATGGCAAAATGGATACACTCGAAAATGGAGATGTTGATTTGACAATGACTAAGATCAAAACCTTCTACGCTCCTACTGCTGATCCGCACTATGTTCCTACCTTACACAACAAAGACATGAGTCCTAAGTTCAATGTAACGGATGAACAAAAACCGTTTATTTGCTGTGTACTCCATTTCCGTCGCCTTGAGACCTTGCATGACGGACTCAGATGGTTCGACATCAAGCGTTATGGTATCGAAATCACTCACAAACGTGGTACTGAACCTCTCCGTACACTCGTTTGGAATGACGACCGTCGCGCAATACAGATTCCGCAAGACGTGCGTATGGCTGGTATGACGGCTAACCCACGTGAGGTACTAGGTGACCACGTGGACGGAGCGCAAGCAGGTACCGGTCAAATCGTTGACCCGAACGCTATCGCACTGCCGTATATCGATTTCGGAGGTAAACTAACTATTGCAAAAGAACCTGAAAATGAAGAAAAGGAGTAAGACTATGAAACGTAATCTATATATTTTCCTCCTTGCTATTATAGCAGTTGGATTTACAGCATGTAAAGACGATAAGTTCACAGACACTATCTTCGTAGACCCGGTAGAAGATACCGATCAATATACGAAGGACTTTGACGATTGGCTCAAAAAGCATTACACAGACAAGTACAACGTCGAGTTTATCTACAAGTTGGACGATAATGCTACCGACCCAAACTACAACGTAGTTCCCGTTAGTATCGGTAAAGCTGATACCATCGCTCACTTGGCACTCTACCTTTGGTACGACGTCTATGATTCAATCGTTAGCCCGACTTTCCTCAAAGAGTATGGTCCTAAGATGATTCAGCTTATCGGTTCAGCGATGATTAACGCTGCACAACATACTGAGAAACTCGGTTACGCAGAAAATGGTAATAAAATTACTCTGCTCAAGATCAATAAGATGGAGACCAACAACTTGGCCCAATTGAACGAGTATATCTTTAAAACCATGCACCACGAGTTTTCGCATATCTTGCACCAACAGAAGAACTATCCTAAAGAATTCGGTATGATTAATCCGGAAGATATGGATCCTAACCGTTGGCAAGACCGCAGCAACCAACAGGCTTGGGAACTCGGTTTCGTTTCCCCATACGCAAGTAGCCAAGTGCGTGAGGACTTTGTGGAGACCATTGCCAACTACATCGTGAAAACCGACGCCGACTGGAATAATATGATTTCCAAAGCTGGTACATCGGGAGCAGATAAAATCAACCAGAAACTCGAAATGTGCCGCACATGGCTCGCAGAGAAATGGGAAATCGACTTGGATGAAATGCACAAAGAAGTGCAGAAACGTCAAGAAAACCTGGATTGGGACATGATTATGAGTCTCGGTTTCCTGCACTAATCAACGGATGTTTAACGCGCAAATAAATGACGAATATGAAAAATAAATCAATTATATTGCTTCTCACACTCGGACTCGCTTTCTCAGCTTGCTCGCGTGATGAAGGAAACTTATTTGACAAGTCCGCTGCAGAGCGTACCGTTGAAGCACTCGAGAATGCACAGAAATGCCTCGTCGAGGCGCCTAACGGATGGGAATTCCTCTACTTCTGCAACCCTATCACACGTGGTTATAACATCCTCGTTAAGTTCGACGAGCACGGGCAAGTAACAGCTTCCGCTAAAGCCTACATCCAGAAAGGATCTATTAAAACAGATTCTATTGTGGTCGATGCTAATAGTACATGGGAAGTGGTTAGCGACTACGGACCTATTCTGACCTTCAATACCTATAACGATGTGCTTCACCTCTGGGCTGACCCACAAGCAGATGGTGACGGATTCCTTGGTGACTACGAGTTCCTTATTCTCGAAGCAACGCCGGAACGTATCGTCCTCAAAGGCAAAAAGCACTCCGGATACTCTGTATTACGCCGTTTGCCGAAAGACCAAGATTGGACGGAATATTTCACTGACATCGAAAATATGCAGAAAAAACTATTCAGCAATAGCAATCTCCTTCTTGCTGAAATTGGTGGCGAAAAATATACTCTCACAGATGGTGCAAGCGGTATCTTTACCTTTGCGAACAAAGGAGAAGCTCCGAACGAAGATGATCCAATTCTACTGCCTTTTGCCACCACACAAAAAGGTATCTATTGTACTACGTTCCTTACTGAAGAACGCTACATAGATATACCTCTCGAAAATGGCGTACTCAAATCCTCCGCTGCTACTATCAGTACCGGAAATCTCAATGAATACTTTGAGTACTATATGCGGCTTTTAGGGGGGAAATGGAAATACAACATGAAAGATCAAGTCGTTAAAGACGTTTTTGCACCATTTGATGCTGTATTACAAGAAAAATACGGCAACAAAAAAGCAAAAACAACAGACTTGTTCTGGCAAGATGGTAATAGTAGCAAAACTACCAAACAACTCGCATATAGCTACACATCTACAGGTAAAAATGCCGACGTGCAAACCATGTTTTATAATTTCAATGCGGAACAAAGTGGCTCTCAACTTAAGTTAACTTATATAGGTCCGGCAGATGATAACACCAAAAACTTTACAGAAGCCTTCCCAACCATTGTAGAGACACTTAAAAACCTTGGAGGAGATTGCTCACTCTCTACTACAGAAGAGGCAATCAACCCAACTCTTGGACTACAAATTAACAATGCAAGTAAGGTATTTACTCTTACAGGCACAATTAAATAAATAAAAGATTGTTAAACTAAAATTTTTGAGTATGAAAAAGATTTCTTTACTCGTTTGCGCAGTGTTTGCAAGTGTAACACTGTTTGCAAGTGCGGCAGTTCAAAACAAAGCCGTAAAAGCTGATTTTACTATCAGCAAAGCCGATGTTGTTCCTCAAGCTGAACTGGCTACAGAAAAAAAGGTGGGGTCATTTAATCTCGGTAAACTGAGAAAGGCAACCAAAGGTATGGAAACAGACAGCCTGTGGGGAGTGTATCAAGTTCTTAATCAGTTCGTCACTGGTTCACTTGAAGAAGGTTTCATGTATACTGATGGTCAGTACATTTATTTTAATTCTCCAAAAATCGTTACTCCTTTCGCAAAAAGAGTGCCATTCATTAATGTGTACAATGGGCTGCCAATGACACCGGTATGGGAAGTGCCGGGTGCTTCTACTGTTACTGGTCAACAGTATGTTTTTGTTGACGCAGGAGAGTATGGTGAAAAGTATGCTTTGCCAACTTTGACTTATGATCCTAAAACTTTACCGACGAGCGACACAACTCAATATTATTTTGAGTCATATACGTTTGGTAAACGTTTTTATGAAGGTAAAAAAGCAGAAAACAACTTGCTGATGGCTCCAGAGTATGAAAGCGTAACTCAAGCAGGTTATTATACCGAATATCCAACGGTTGTTAATTCTAATTTTTATGATGGCTGGGGATGGCTTTGGAGAACTGGTAGATTCAGCGCTACAGAAGCTTACTACTTGTATGGAACAAAGGTACGTAATCCGTGGTTTACTGACTCTTTAGTCTATTTCGATTCTATCGTATCATTTATTGAGAACCCGACAACCATGTACATTGAGCATATCACGGTTGATATTTGGACAAATAGTGATACCGATACGTTCTTCCCTGATAGCGCTAATGATATTATCACGATGACTATTTTACCGCTTCTCAACGACTCTACTCCTGATTGGGATAATCCTATTGCTACTAGCACTGCAGGAAAAGCAGAATTCTTGCCTTCAGCACAAACATGGTGGGGTTCGCTTGATTTCAAATTCTACGAAGAAGATCCTATAGCTCATACGAAGAAACAAGTTCCATTAATTATGGATAGTGCATTTGTAGTTGTACTCAGTGGTTTGAGCAAAAATACAACTGATGTGGGATTCTTATCCGACTATTATGATGATGCTCCAAATGCTGCCGACAGAACATTCTTTGTCGACTATTCTGAGGGAGAGAGAGACTTAGTTTCACTCTGGAAATCCCCAGCTAACCTTTTGATTAACTTCCACTCACTGTGGCCAAGTATCCAAGGTCTGACTAAGGAAGTTAATGTACCTCTCAGCGGCGGCACATTGACCGTAACTCTCCCGACCAACGTTTGGGCTGAGGATATGGAAATCGATAGCGATGACTGGATTGAAATCGAAGTTGAATCCGAAGTTGAAAATCCTGGTACTGAGGACGAAGAGTTCCTCTACGCAGTGGATGCTACCATCACAATCGATGCAACCGACGCACCTCGTCAAGGTGAAATCGAAATCGACGCTCTTGGTAAAATCTACACCATTACCGTTAACCAAGGTACTACTCCTACCAGCATCGAATCCGTTAAGAAAATTAACGACAACAAACTCTACAACGTGCTTGGTATCGAAGTAGACGAAAACTACAAAGGTGTCGTTATCCGCAACGGTGAGAAATTCCTACAATAATCAGTAAAAAAGAAATTTAACATAATTTCTACATTTTCGAGATCGCTGGACTTCCGTCCGGCGGTCTCTTTTTTACCAGCGGCGTACCAGTTGAAGTGCGGAAACATTCCTAACTTTTTTTTAACGCCCGGTTTTTAACACTTTTACCACTTCCGGCGAAAAAATAAAAAAATATTTGCGTATTCAAAAAAAAAGTAGTACCTTTGCAGCGAAAAAATCATACTACCATGGAAGAAGTGACTTATTATTGCCGAAAATGCGGCGCAAAACTCCCGCTTAACGCTGACGCTATCCTCAAACACTATGAGAAAGCACATTTCTCCGAGTGGGCTGCTAATAAAGACCTTATCGCGCGAATGCCGAAGGCCTTCGTCGTCACTTCTACCCAAAACGTGCAAACCGTTAAAAACGTCCAAAAAAACGTCGCTGCTGAAGCCGAAGCCAATAAACCTATCGAGTGCCCGGATACCAACGAAACACTCGCTAAACGCGAAGCTAACAAAGACAATATCATGGAGCGACTGAAAAAATGCGCCGACAAACAACAATATAAACTCAAAGAACCTTATACCTGCGAATGCTGTGGCAGACAACTCAATATCGGCATGATCATCCTCTGCACAAGAGAACGCTTCACCCTCTGCTACGACTGCTACAACGTCACTCGCTTCGCCATTCCTCACAAAACACGAGAAATGCGCTAATTTTGACAACGTAATGTTAAAGCCTATACTAATTCCACGACGGCAAGATTTTCAACGCCGCAGGACAAGAAGTAAAGTAAAATCGTTATCACATTATAACGTTATTACACTAACAACAAAAAGTGCAGAAAATCACAAATTCTGCACTTTTTATTTGCATATATGCAAAAAATGCAGTACTTTTGCACGCTTTTTGGGGATATATGGTTTTGACAGCAAGTAGAAAGGGTATGTAAGCACGCCGAGCATGGACAGCGCTCGTAAATCGAGTCCAAACAATTAACTGGCAACACTTCTTATGCTCTCGCTGCCTAATCGAAGTATAGTAGATTGGCGTCATTTCGGCACAAGGTGCTGAAACGAGACATCGCTCCAAGCCAAGCCTTGCGGCTTATAGGATATAGCGGTGCGGAAATAGCAAGGATAGTTAG
>CACXYM010000008.1 GCA_902771935.1 uncultured Bacteroidales bacterium | reverse complement strand
CGGTTCTGTTTGGGCTGACTTAACCAAAGATGGCTTAGACGAAAAATTGCTGCTCCGTTCGGATGGCACTTCCGTTTATATGACGCAAGATATCGGTACTGCCAAGCTCCGCTTCCAGGACTATCCGATTGACAAAATGGTTTATGTCGTTGGTAATGAGCAAGAGTATCACTTCAAAGTGCTTTCTATCCTTCTTGATCGTCTTGGCTTCCCGTTTGGCAAAGAGTTAGTGCATTTCTCTTACGGCATGGTCGAACTGCCGAACGGCAAGATGAAGTCCCGCGAAGGAACGGTTGTTGATGCCGATGACTTAATGGATAAAATGGTTGAGGATGCGCGAGAGATAAGCAAGGACAAAGTCAATACCTTACAGGGTATCACAGACGCTGAGGCTAACGAGATAGCCCGCAAAGTAGGACTTGGCGCACTCAAATATTTCATCCTCAAAGTCGACCCGCGCAAGAATATGCTCTTCAACCCCGAAGAGTCAATTGACTTCAACGGAAACACCGGTCCATTCATCCAATATACCTACGCACGCATCCAGTCCGTGCTCCGCAAGGCTGCTGAAGAAAAATTGCAAATCACAAATGACAATTTACAAATAGCTCCAAAGGAACTCTCCCTCATTCAGCGCCTCTGCGATTATCCTGCAATAGTTCGCCAAGCGGGAGATGACTTCTCGCCGGCTGTCATTTGCAATTACGCTTATGCGTTGGCGTGCGATTTCAACTCCTTCTATCACGATTTGAGTATCCTCAACGAGCCGGATACTGCCAAACGTGTGTTACGCCTCTTACTCGCTAAAAACGTAGCGAAAGTCATTCGCTCCGCGATGAACTTACTTGGTATAGAAGTGCCGGAAAGAATGTAAAATGCCTTATCAGTTAGTCAGCCCATATCAACCGACAGGCGACCAACCCGAAGCTATCAAAGCTTTGGTGGATGGTGTGCGTGCTGGTGCGCCTGCGCAGACGCTTTTGGGCGTGACAGGTAGCGGCAAGACATTTACTATCGCCAACGTCATTGCCCAGCTCAACAGACCGACACTTATTCTCTCGCACAACAAAACACTTGCAGCGCAATTATATTCCGAGATGAAAGCGTTCTTTCCAAAGAATGCCGTGGAGTATTTCGTTTCCTATTACGACTACTATCAGCCTGAAGCGTATATTCCTTCTACCGACACATATATCGAAAAGGACCTTTCTATCAACGAAGAAATAGACCGGCTGCGGCTTAGTGCAACAGCAGCACTTCTTTCCGGCCGGAAGGATGTGATTGTAGTCTCGTCGGTTAGTTGTCTCTATGGTATCGGTTCGCCGCAAGACTTCTCACAAAACTGTATATCTATCCGTCGAGGTGACATGCTACCGATGGACGACTTTCTCAAACAATTGGTGGGTGCGCAGTATATACGCAATGATTTGGATTTGGCGCGTGGACGTTTTCGCGTTAAAGGCGATACAGTAGATATCGCGCTTGCATACGCAGAATATGTGGTACGTGTAGAGTTCTTCGGCAATGAGATTGATCGCATTTCCACATGGAGCATGGCAGACAGCGAGACCTTTGATTACGATTATTACAATATCTATCCCGCCACTATCTTCTGCACAAGTAAAGAACGTATCGAGGCGGCGATGTCACAAATCAAACTCGACCTTGCAAATCAAGTGGCTTATTTCCAATCAATAGGCGAGGAGATGTATGCCAACCGTATTGAGGAGCGTGTGAAATATGACATGGAAATGATTCAAGAATTAGGTTACTGTTCTGGTGTTGAGAACTACAGCCGATATTTCGACGGCCGCGAACCAGGAACACCACCTTATTGCCTGATAGATTATTTCCCGGATGATATGTTACTCATCGTTGATGAGAGCCATGTCACTATGCCGCAGATACACGCTATGTATGGAGGCGACAAGGCGCGCAAAGAAAACCTTGTCAATTATGGTTTTCGCCTTCCGGCTGCCAAAGATAACCGTCCCCTTACCTTCGAAGAGTTTGAGTCTAAGGTGGGACAAACAATTTACCTCTCCGCAACGCCTGCGGAATACGAACTCGACAAAAGCGAAGGTATCGTTATCGACCAACTTATTCGTCCTACAGGCCTCTTAGACCCCGAAATTGAAGTGCGTCCTTCCAAGCACCAAGTCGACGACTTGATGGACGAGATACACACTCGTATCAAACGTGGCGAACGTGTTTTGGTTACAACGCTCACAAAACGCATGGCCGAAGAGTTAGATGATTACTTGCGGCGTTATGGTGTTAGTTCCGCATATATCCACTCCGATATTGATACCATTGAGCGCGTCAAAATCATGGAAGATCTGCGCAAAGGCGTGTATAGCGTGTTAGTAGGTGTGAACCTCTTGCGCGAAGGATTAGACTTGCCGGAAGTGAGTCTCGTGGCTATTCTGGATGCTGACAAGGAAGGCTTCTTGCGCGATAAACGTTATGCAAGCGACTATTGACGAGACCAACCGCCGTCGTGATAAACAAATGGCTTATAATAAAGCACATAACATCACACCTACAGCCATAAAGAAAGATATATCCACCTCTGCATTATCTGCATTGTACAAAGATCCCGAAGCCGAGAAAGCAAAAGTCGAAGCTGCTATACGAGAAGGATGGAAAACGGCCGACTGGCAAACAATGTCTGCTAAGGAGCTGGAAAAAGCAATGGAAAAGAAACGCCGCATGATGCTTGCTGCTGCCAAAGAGTTGGATTTCGTGCTTGCAGCGCGACTGCGCGACGAAATGTTGCAGATGTCCGATAAACTTGACACTATGTCATAATTACTGCTTCAAAATCGACATAATGACGTAAAAATTTAATTTTTTTATACATTTATTTGGTACAATGAAAAAAATGTTGTACCTTTGTGCCCGAAACAAGAATAAAGGCGGTATCCGAAAAGCCTAAAAAGAGTAGGAGATACCATTAAATACTATTATTATGGCAGAATTAAAATCTGGTATTGTTTTGAATGATGGCGAGAAGCTGGTTATGGAGTTAGAAGCTGAACTCTGGGCTTCCAGTGCTAACCCAATTGCACAACTTTGGGGTAAAATCCGTAAGTTCTTTGCTGCTCTCCTTGGTAACAAAGTTGAGGGCTATCTTGTAATTACTGATAAGCGCGTTATCGAAGTGCTTCAAGCTAAAGCTTGCTGGGTACTCAACGCTGGAAAGAACGTTAAATACGTGCTCCCGAGCAGTGTTAAAGAGATCGGTTACAGCAAGGAAGGTTCTCTCTGTGGCTGCTTCTGCCAAACGTACTATCTGTACTATGAGTCCTTCACACAGCGCACCAACGTACAACTTAAAGTGAGCGAAGAAGCTGAAGCTCAAAAGGTTGTTAACGCTTTCTACGCTGCTATCAAGGCCGCTAATTAATGTATCCTGGAATCTCTTCAATACCGAGGTTCTTATATCTTAACAGCTACGCCTTTCTCTTGATTCTTATCGGAGGGGGCATAGCTGTTATTCCATGCTATCGGTGGCATTGGTCACTCGTCGTTATTCAAGCTATCTTTGCGCTTATGTGTCTCTACTATGCGCTCAAGATCTTCTCCACATGGCAGGAAAAGAAGCGCGTCTATAAAGTGCTTATTGAACGAAACGAGAAACAGATACGGCCTGAGACATTCAACGACTATATGCAAGCACCTTGCGGAAGACTCCTGGCGCACGTTGTGCTCAAAGACCTTGGACGAAAAGACCAGTTCGCCGAACTCGACAAACTACAAAAACACTTCTGGCAGATTAAAAAATCCGATTGTCTGCCTAAACCAACAAAGATTATAATACACAATATCTGATATGAAACAAACAACCAAAATCATATTTGCCGTCTTAGGCTCTATTCTTGTACTGGCCTTTATCGTTATTCTTGCGCTTACAGGCCGCGTGCCAAGAGCAACTGACAAAGCCTTGACAGAAGCCTTTGCATCAGCAGAGCAACGTATTAACCTCGTGAAGCCTGGCTATACGAACGAAGTATTAGACCCTGCTACAATGAAGTCTTTCCTTTCTGACTCCAAACAACTGGCTGTCTATCTGCAGACCGACGAGCAAGCAAGCGCTGCCGTGGATATAGTAGGCGCAGAGACCCTTGTGCAACTGTTCCAAAGTGTAGCAGAAAGCTTGGATACGCACGTTGACTATTTCTCCAAGAACGATGTGCCGTTGACGATTCACAACGTCTTTGACTACGTGAAAACACAATCCGAGGCTCCCGTCAAACTGATGACCAAAGGCTTGTACATCATCGAAATCGTCGTCTTCTTTGTTGCGGTGATAGTTCTGCTCATCATGTTCTTCATCATGAAAAAAGGCGAAGAGCATCCTGATCAAGGCGTTACGTTCGGTAACGACGCAACCACGCAGTTCTAACCATTGTCACGTAATCTCTCGATTATGTCAACACCTAAACTAAAAGCAGGTTCCCGCTGAGGAACCTGCTTTTTTATTCTAAACGAACCGTTTAACGTCTTTTTTCCAGACGAGCACCGTCACCATCAAAGTCATTAGGACGCGAACGTCTTTCCGGACGAGGACCACGATCACCACGCTCAGGACGCGGACCACGTTCAGGACGAGGGCCACGCTCAGGACGAGCAGGACGTTCCGGCTCTACATAACCTTCGGGTTTCTCCTTCAGTTCGCGAGCAGAGAGACGGAACTTACCGGTCTTCGGGTCAACTTCCATGAGTTTAATCATGATCTTGTCACCCTCTTTGATGCCGGTCTCTTCCATAGTCTCATAGCGTTTCCAGTCAATCTCGGAGATGTGGAGCAGACCTTCTTTACCCGGCATGAACTCAACGAAGCAGCCGTAAGGCATAATGGACTTCACGGTGGACTCATATACTTCACCTACTTCAGGCAGGGCAACGATAGCTTTAATCTTTGCGATGGCAGCAGCCATTTGTTCGCCGTTGTTGGATGCTACTTCTACGCGGCCGCCTTGTTCGTCTTCGTCAATAGAGATGACAGCACCTGTTTCAGCCTGAATACCTTGGATAATCTTACCACCGGGGCCGATAACAGCACCAATCATATCTTTCGGGATATAGAAGGTAGTGATACGCGGAGCGTGAGGTTTGAGGTCTGCACGCGGTTCCGGCATCGTTTCCAGAATCTTGTCGAGGATATACATACGAGCTTGGTGTGCTTGTGCAAGCGCATTCTCCAGAATCTCGTAACTCAGACCGTCCACTTTAATATCCATTTGGCAAGCCGTCAAACCATCGCGTGTACCGGTGGTTTTGAAGTCCATATCGCCAAGGTGATCTTCGTCACCAAGGATATCGCTGAGGATAGCATAGTTCTTACCTTGGTTCTCTGAAATAAGTCCCATTGCGATACCGCTAACCGGTTTCTTAATAGGAACACCGGCGTCCATAAGAGCAAGCGTACCTGCGCAAACAGTTGCCATAGAAGAAGAACCATTAGACTCGAGGATATCACTTACCACGCGAACGGTGTAAGGGAAGTCTTCCGGAATCATGTTCTTCAGCGCACGGCAAGCAAGGTTACCGTGACCAATCTCACGACGGCCTACGCCGCGGGCTGCTTTAGCTTCGCCGGTAGCAAATGGCGGGAAGTTATAGTGCAGCAGGAATTTCTCGGAGCCTTGAATCAGCGCCTCATCCACAATTTTCTCATCACGGCTCGTGCCGAGAGTCACAGTACTCAAGCTCTGTGTCTCACCGCGAGTGAAGATAGAACTTCCGTGAGGTCCCGGCAGCGGACTTACTTCGCACCAGATTGGGCGAATGTCTGTGGTCTTACGGCCATCCAGACGTTTGCCTTCGTCAAGCACTGCGCGACGCATAGCTTCTTTCTCTACATCATGATAGTAGCGGTCAACCATTGCTTCTACATCAGCCACTTCAATCTCGAGTGCCTCGGCTTTGGCAGCAATATAATCAGCTTTCTCAGCCTTGAAGTCCTCGCAGATCTGTGAGAACATAGCCTCGCGGTGATGTTTATCGGTATCCGCAGAAGTCGCTTGTGCATATGCGCGAGCGTAACTGAAATCGTGAACGGCTTGTTTGAGTTCGTCGTCATTCACTTCGTGGCAGTATTCGCGTTTCACCTCTTTGCCGTATGCTTTCATCATTTCGATTTGAGCTTGGCATTGCGGCTTAATTGCCTCGTGAGCAGCGCGGATTGCGTCGAGCATAACAGATTCCGGTACTTCTTTCATCTCACCTTCGACCATCATAATGTTGTCGAGTGTAGCAGCAACCATCAGTTCGAGGTCTGCTTGTTCGCATTGTTCAAACGTCGGGTTGATAACCATTTCACCGTTCACACGTGCAACGCGTACTTCGGAGATAGGACCCTCGAAAGGTATATCCGAGCAAGCGAGTGCAGCAGAAGCAGCGAGACCGGCGATAGATTCCGGCATATCGATACCGTCTGCGGAATAAAGTGTTACGTTTACAAATGTCTCTGCATGGTAATTAGCAGGGAAGAGAGGGCGGAGTGCACGGTCAATGAGTCGAGCAATGAGGATTTCATAGTCGGAAGCTTTGCCTTCGCGGCGTGTGAAACCACCGGGGAAGCGACCTGCACTGGCAAATTTTTCTTTATACTCCACGGTCAACGGCATAAAGTCCGTTCCGGGAACAGCGTCTTTTGCGCTGCATACTGTGGCAAGCACCATCGTGTTGCCAAGTGTCGCCATTACTGCACCGTCGGCTTGTTTAGCCAGTTTGCCGGTTTCCAGTTTGATGACACGTCCATCAGGGAGAGTAATCTCCTTTGTTACAATGTTCATAAAATTTTAAATCGTCTTTTGTGGATGCCGTTTGCATCCGTTTATATCATCATTTAGTCAACTTTTGTTCCTAACAAATTGAAGTACTGTCCATCTTTGAGAATCAGCACTTGTCCACCACGGATAACTTTCATCGGCTGGATGTTTGTAGCGCCCTCAACGCGCTCAACCGAAGTCGTCTTGCTACCAATAGTCAGTTTGTATAGCGTGTTGTTGCTGGCCAGCAATTGACCTACAGCTTCCAGTTGGTTTTCGTCACCGGTAATTACAAATATTGCTGTAACGACGTTGAAGTAGTCCTTGCCGACCTGAACCCAAGTGTAATCACCACTCATGTCTTTTTCGGTGAAGGTATCTTCAATCTCTTCCGAGATAAACTCCAGGTGGAACACAACCGACGAGTCTGCAGGAGCGGCGATGATGTCGAATGTACCATCATAATCGCGGAAGTCAGTAAATGTATAGTCTACCAGCGTGTACTCTAAGGTATCTTTAGCAGTCGGCTTAACGTAATTGGTCTTGAAGGAATAAACCTTGTTATCCATCTTCGCAAAGAAGTTTGCGGTGATATCGTAGTCGTCCTTGTTTTCAATAGCAATCACTTCTACATCGCGGTACACCAAATTCGTAGTATCAGCACCGGTAATAACTGCTGCACCGGTATATTGGAAGTCGAACACACCGTCAGTGGCTTTCCAAATACCGGCAAAGTCATCGTCTGAGTAGATATCCAGCACCACAATAGCATTAGCATCCGTGGCTTTGATGTAGTAGTCGTGGGTCTCGCCGTAATAGAGCACATTGATAGTTCTGTCTGCCGCAAACGTATATACAACCGTATCCACCGGAGCAATCTTAGCTACAGGAAGAGTCATGATGTACAGGTTGCTGTCCGAAGCAAAATAACTGAGCTCGAACGAATAGCTGGTCGGAGTCTCGGTGATGAGTACGTCAGCAATATAAGGAGCACCTACATAGGTCGTGTCGGTTCCGTTAACCTTTTGTACCCACGTGTTGGCTAAATCAAGCTCAGCTGTGCTGCTGGTCGGAACAAGTCCGTTAAATACGATTTGGCACATGAACTTATCGTCTTCGGCGGCAGCGATATAACAATTACCATATTCTGGGAATGCATCGCCTTGAGCTGTAGTGAACTCGTAATGAATGGTGTCGTTAGCCTGTTCAGGGGCAAAGAAGGTGAGGTTGATCGTGTAGTTATTATTGTCGTCACCAACACCTACCGCTGTAAACTGATCACCCCTAGCGGTCTTTTGGTAAGTGGCGGTAGTATAAGTCAGCGCAATCTCATTATCATCTGCATCGTAGATATAAATCTCCAAATCTTCGTCATTGTTGGTGTAGGTGCCATATAGAACATCTAATAAGTATGAGAAGTACGCTTCCACAGTGTATTCGTCGTTATTACCTGTGAGGTAAGGGAACATACCATAGTAGTAATCCAGTTGCAGGTTCTCAGCTTCAATCGTGATGTCGGAAGCTGTAGCTCGGGGAGCCTTCTTAACGGCTGGACGAACTACACGTTGTCCGTTTTTAGCCATCTCCATATGAGCAATCGTTGCTTCATGCAGTTTAACTGCGGACTTTACTGGAGTGCCGGGAAGCACTTGATTAACTTTACCGGAGTGTTCGTAAACACTGATTTTACTGGTGCGCTCGGAAGCACCGTTTGCGCCTAAAAACATGCTCAGCGCAATAAACAAAGATACAATCTTTTTCATACTTTTTATATTTTCACACATATCAGCCGACAAAATTACTACTTTTTTTTGATATATACAAATATTTTTGTATTTTTGCAGCAAAAAATCGACAATCTAACCGAATAAAGCATGAAAAAGTGTGCGCTAATGCTGTTAATCAGCGCTCTCTCAGTATCGTTTGCAAAAGCGGACTTATTCTATGTAACTACTATTCCTACCGAGAACCACTTGGAGTATTTTGACCTCCACGGGCCGGTGAAGGAAGTGAAAACATATAATTATGGTCAGCACGGCAAAACCATCTGGCGTTTTGACCAACAAGGGCGTTTGATTGAGTTCTTGAATTATGCTACTCCTTTTGCCGGAAACGGCGGTTGCGTGTTCGAGATGACGGACCATTACCGATATGCCTATGACGATAAAGGCGCTGTAACCGTACTCGAAGCATTCAATAATGTCGAAAGCCTGGATGATGCCAATGACGACAAGATATTGACACTTTTCCCCACGCGTGCGCCCAAGGATACCTTATTTAAATACGCGGAGAAGGAGTATGGAGGCACTACTTACTGCTACAGCCGTTGGTCGAATAATGAAGAACCACAGACGTATTTCGGTCGCACTTACGATAAGTTCGGCAATATGATGGAGGAATTCTACGGCACTGCAGGCTGTTCAGACCACACCGACGCAGTAGTTCGTGATATCACGTATTATGATGCTCCGAGACAGTCTTCGGTGCCGGTTGGCGATATGTTGATTCTGCCGGATGATGTGACTGAAGACAAAGCCTTCTACCTTTGTTTTGACTATATGGGTTATGCCTTTGAGGGAAGTCTCTATCCGCTGCATAACGGATGGTGGATTGTGCTCAACCACTGGTGCTTGGACGAAGAAGAGACTATCTTTGTTGAAGAAGAAGGTGAACCTGTTCCCGCTGCCTCTAAATACAAAGATCCGTTTGCAGGATTGAAGTATCCCATTATTAAAACAGACTCCATTGGTTTCATGACTCGCAATTACGGCGGCGAGACGATAAAGTTATACAGTACACCCAACGGCAAAAAAGTGTGGGACAAGCTGAAAGTAGAGTGCCATCTAGAAGTACTGGATGCAGACGTAGAGACACGACGTGTCTTGTGCCGCACCAACCCGAGTCACTGGAGTTGGGAAGGCCAGCAATTCTACTCCGTTTATGGATGGATGGACGAAGAATGGGTCTGCGCCAACCTTCTCACCACCTGCCCATAGAACTCCAGCGTTAACCTTACCCTGACCTTCCGCTAACCTTGCATTGATGCTACGCTAACCTTGTGCTGATATTCCCGACGGTCGCTCGACGGTCGCCCGACAGTCGCCCGACGGTCGAACGACGGTGGAACAACTGTCAGACGACGGTCATCCGATAGTCAAGCGAGACCATCACGGGATCTTTTTCTTCTGCTTTCGACTTTCGACTTCGAGCGGAGCACAGTGGCCTTTCGACTAAAAAAAAAAGGCAGTTTTTCACCGAAATTGCACTTTTTATTTGTATATCCCAAAAAAATGTTGTACCTTTGCCGCGGAATTCAAAAAGAAACAATTAACTAAAAACATCAAGAATATGAAAACAAAACTTTTCTCTCTTTTCTTTGCGCTAACGATTGCAGGAACACTTTTTGCCAGTGATATTGACGTCAAAGGCATTTGGTATAACTTTGATGAGGGCACACAGACTGCCGAAGTCACATTTAAAGGTATTGAGGCCGATTTCTACGACAACCGGTACAAAGGTAGTATAACAATCCCTGAAAAAGTAAGCTATCAAAACACAACGTATAATGTCACATCTATCGGCGAAAGGGCGTTCTATGGCTGCAAAAACGTAACTTCTGTTACGCTCCCTAATTCCATTACTTCTATCGGAAAACAAGCTTTTAGCTGCTGCTACGACTTGAGCAAAATCAATATTCCGGAAAGTGTCACAAGCATTGGAGAAGAAGCTTTTAATGCGTGCGTTAGTATACTCAACTTAACGGTTCCATCTACTGTCACAGCTATTGGTAGCGGTGCGTTCCGCGAGGTTGCCAACCTGATTTATGACGGCTCCGATCCATACGAAGCCCGGGCTCTCAATGGATATGTGGAAGGAAATTTAGTATATGAGGATAAGACCAAAACCAAATTATGTGCCTGCTGTCGCCTTGCTAAAGGGACGCTGAAACTTCCTAATACGCTCGAAGAAATCGGAGAACTTGCTTTCCTGTATTGCTCCCAGTTGGATTCATTAACACTACCTAATAGTGTCAAAACCATTGGACAGAACGCTTTCCATGAGTGCTCGGGTATGGTTTCGTTAGTTGTGCCGAACAGCGTTACGACCATCACTGAAGAAGGATCTGCTTTCGGTTATGTTTCCAATGTCATATACAATGGGCCGCTTACTCATAGCAATAATTGGGGCGCAAAATGTCTAAACGGCTACGTGGACGGCAAGTTGGTATATAAAGATAAGGAACATACCATTTTGGCAGCCGCAAGTTGCAATTTAAAAGGAAACGTAAACCTTCCTAATTCGGTAATAACAATTGGAAGATATGCGTTCTTCTCTAAATTTAGCAAAACAACTGCCGTAATGACGGGAAGTAGCCTTAGGGAAATCGGCAATTACGCTTTCTTTGAGTGCAACATAAGCTCTGTAGTGATCCCGTCAACCATTAAGAGCATAGGATCCTCTGCATTCAGTAGATGCTTGAATCTTACATCCATCATCTGCGAAGCCAACACTCCTCCTGTTTGTCAAGACTTCGCTATTCCTGTCTTAGATGGCAAACCGATACCAAACATTTATGTTCCTGCAAATAGTCTGTCTAAATACAAAGCTACTTCCGGATGGTCAACTTATGCAGATAATATCTTCCCCATTACAGCTGAAACATCGGGAATTGGAGCAGAAGAGATCGTTGTTGCCGCTGCAGACTACACAGCCCGCATTAAATGGCCAAAATTTGATGCAGCGAAAAAATATACACTCCAAATAAATGGTACGGATTTTAGAGTCACCTATAATTTTGACGGAGAGGGACAAATGCTCTCTACCTCTTTTGGAGCACCGGGAATTGACGGACCGAGAGGAAATGCTCAAAACTTACAAGCTTCTTATAAGAGCTGGCAATACGATGTGCAAGGACTGGAACCGCTTACCGAATATTTTGTAAACGTTGTGGCTGCAGACGAAGGTGGGGACAAATTGTTTAACAAAACAAAATCTTTCACAACCAAGCAGATACAGGCCATTAACCAAGTCAATGGGCAATCTCAAGTAGCATCTAAGAAATTTGTACGCGACGGACAATTGCTGATTGAGAAGAACGGCAAGGTTTATACCGTTCAAGGTGCAGAGGTGAAATAAAAGCTCTATCGCATTATAAACAGAAGCGGCCTTCACGGGTCGCTTCTGTTGGTTGTATATAAGCAGCGTAAGGTCAGCGCAAAATCAGCGCACTAAAAGAGGATTATCATGCAAATTCCTACGATAAGGCATAGCAACAGCAGCAGTCCCGTCATACCCCATACGCCAAAATGAGCCTTCAATAACTCCGTGAACCAGTCAAAATTGGCAATCAACCATATTTATAGTCGTTCACCACGTAGTTTCGTGGGGTTGAGTCGGCTGAGCGGAGTGCGCGGGTCATTGCCGCAGAAGGAGATAATCCGTCCGTCGTCGCCCACTTCCGCAAGTGGCGTATCTCCGGACAGAATACGCCATTTGGCATCTCCGCCGGTATAAGGGATGGCAGCAAAACCGCCGTCCTCGTGATAGTTGTTGATATAACTCACAAGGTCTTCGAGTGTTGCAAAATCCGCCCAATCGATATTCAAACTCTTGTTGATATAATCATCCGCCGCGCAGACACTTTCGCGGGTATAAACCATATGAAGCGTCTCGCCTTCTTCCTTTTGGGCGGATTCCTCATCCATCTTCTTCCTGCGGGCTTGGTAGTCTTCCAGTTCAAAAGCTTTGCGCTCAAGGTCATCCATATAAAACTCCATATCGCTGTCCTGTCCATGGTCATGTGCCACAGCAGCACAGAGCAGTTTGCAGAAATGCGCTGCATCCAATTGGCGGCCGGTAATCGTTTGAATCGTACCCTTCGGATTCTTCTGAAAATAACGGCACGTGGCATCCACATTCTCCCCCTGCCGGATGACGACATGAAGACTGTAACTGTCAATCGTAGCAAACGGTTCCCTGCCGTCATAACCGAAGTCATACAAACGGCCCTTGTATCTCAACCGCGCTATCTCGTCTTCCAAATAGAGGCGTGCGTCATCATCTTCGTAGATGGTTATTCCCATTTCCTTTTGCGGTTCGTCTTTTGGGTCAAAGGCTTTTTCGAGTTCACGGAGGTTGAAGTCTTTCTTGCCGGACCGGAGTGCATAAGCGATCATGGCGCAGAACTGCTCCGTATTCATCGGCTTACCAAATGGCGTAAACGTCTTCCCGCTTTTCCAGTCATCGGCATAGGCAGCAAGGACAGCGCCGTTGGTGCCGTGGATACGCAGTTTGGCTTGCTTGCGGCCATAGTATCCGGGAATGAAGAAATAGAGTGCGTCCGCCTCATTGACATTATCGCATAGGTGGTACTTCTGCCCATCTACAATCATATAGAGTATCTCATGCTCATAGTGATGTTCCTCTCTGCCGCCTTCCTCCTCGCCGTAACGGCCGAACTCAATGCCGCTTTCGCGATACCATATCTCGCGCGTCTCAAACCGCGTCATTTCATCCACCTTACACTCCAACTCATCTATCTGCCAATCGTAGCCTTCGTCAATAGCCGTCGTCAGCAATAGACAGAAAGACTTGGCGTTGTGCTTCCTGCCGGTTATCGTGGTACAGCGGTAGTTCGAATTCTCGCAGAACTGCTTACACTCATACTCAACGTCAAAAGCATTATGGATATACGCAACCGCCTCACCCTTGTGTAAGATGATCGCCATAGGTTCATGACCATCACAACCAAAATGGTAGGTCTTGCCATTGTACAGCAGACTCAGCCCATCTTGTTCGAACGACAATAACCGCGAACCATCCTTCCAAATGACATTGGAAGGTTTGGGCTCAGGATTAGATTTCGGCTCAGGCTCAGCCTGTTCCTTTTTTGACGGTGTGGGCGTCGGCGAAGTAGCCTCCGTTTCTTGAGGCTTTTTATCGCGGTGCATATAGTAGTAGATTAGTGCGGCGACAATCACGAGAAAACAAAAGGTAACCATAGTACTTTTCTTATTGACGTAGGTAATAGTGGAATTTAAGACGAAGTATAGTGAGTCCTTTAAGCCACCAGAATGCATTGGCTTGGCGGATGGCAGCATAGAGTTTTTGCTGTTCCGCGGGATGTGGCTGCGAGGTGGTGGACGATTCATTAAAGCGGTAGTTGTATCCGGTATATGGCAGGATGCGGTAGGATGGCTTGCTGCTCCAGATATGGAGTGAGAAAATCACATCCTCGTAAATCATTCCTTCTATAAAACGCGGTGCGCGTAGTAAGTAATCCGCACGGTACAGGCGCATACAAGGCGAAGTGAACTGGTAAAAATGACGTGGAGTCTTCTGCTCGAGGATAAGTCCTTCGTCTGTGACGCGTCGATAACCAACCTGCAGGATATCTTTATCGCCGATATGGCTGACGAGCGTGTGAAGATAGTCTTTGTCAAGCCAATCGTCCGCGTCTAAGAAAGTGATGAAAGCGTTTAGCGTTGAGCTTTTAGCGTTGAGCGACGCAAGGTAGTCCAAGGCGGTATTTCGGGCTGCCGATTGACCTCGGTTGGCCGCATGGCGAAGTAGTATGAAACGGGAGTCCGCATCTACAAATGCCTGCGCTATAATTGCCGTGTTGTCTGTACTGCCATCATCAACAATGATACATCGCCAGTTCTCGAAAATCTGATTCTTGACAGAACAGAGACACTCGGCTACGTATTTGTCGGCATTATATGCGGGAACAATAATATCTACCATTTGGTCATTTATCATTTACAGTCTATTTAGTATTTCTCCAAACTCTTGCGCGGCTTCACGACGTGAGAAACGAGTTTTGTCGGCAATGGTTCGTCGTGTGAAGCCGTTTTGCTGCCATTGGTCATATTGCTCAAGGATAAAGGCTTTAATCTCCTCTGTCGTGGATGCGGCAGTACCGATGCCGGTATCCGTAATTAATTGCGCGAGGTTCTCTTCGTCTGAAGGGATGAGCATAAACGGTTTCTCTATACCGATAGCCTCAAAGACTTTTGTGCCCAAGATGCCATGCTGCTGCGTGGATGCCGGTGCACCCAGTGCCAATAGGATAGAAGCCTGCGCCATGATTTCGCCTATTTTGTTCCGCGTAATATAATCGTGCAAGTGCAGTTTATCTTCTATGTGATATCGTTTAGCCAGTTGTTGTAAGTCTTCTGCCCAATTAGGCTCTGAATAAAAATCAAGTTGTATAGGTACGTCCAGTTCGCTTACTGCCCGAAAGAGTAGCTGCGGCTGACGTAGTTGCAACGAGATAAGTCGACCCATGAAGACAATACGGAACGTACTTGTTTTGACATCTTTTGGTTGCAGTTCGCGTTCATCGTAACCATTATAAATAAGAGAAACGGGTGCTTGGGTGAGTGTTTGCAAATACTGCTGATGCCACGGCGACACGGTGGTTACAGCCGTTGCCTCACGCAGCACACGATTGCGCATGTGGATATTTCGACGAACATACATGCCGCTGAGTATTCTCTCCAAACCAAACAGTTTTGGCAATGGCGAAGTAAAGTACGACGCTTTGCCCCATTGTTCAGCAATATCGCGCACGTCCACTATCAGCGGCAGTTTCCATACTTTGCTTATCCGATATGCCGTCAGCAGCGGAAAATAGTAGAACGTAGAGCAGAAGATACCATCGAAATCTTGCGCTTTATAGGTGCGCAGAAGACGCTTGGTAAACTGCCTCTCGCGTGTGCGGAAAAGTACGTCTGCTATATGATTGGCAGCCACCGGTTCACACTCCAGCGTGCACTTCCATCCGTTGTGTTCCAGATAATGGATGAGTGAAGTAAGCCGTGGTGAATAGGATGGTGGTGTGAGTGGTTCGGACAATATGAGTAGTCGTTTAGCCATGAATGAGTTTAAGCAGTTTCGGGTATAAGGCTTTGTGGTAAGTGGTGTTGTTGAGTATATGATTATGCCATAACAGACAAAGGTCACCATGATGCATCTTCACTTTGGAGAAAAGTTGTTCGCAGAGGAAGTACGCCTCGTCTTCTGTTAGGTGCATGTAATTCTCATTACTCAGTGTACAATCCATGACGGTTAAGGGGTGAAGAGTTAAAGGTGAAAGAGTGAACGTGATGGGATTGATCCATCTCACGGCACGAGTGGTTTGCAGGCGGAAACCGGCTTGGTCGGCAAATCCCATTGTGAAATCATCGGTGATGCCACTATCAGCGAGACGTTGCATCTGGTTGATGTCGCAACGAAGGAAATGGCTGCGATGAAGCGTGTAGTGTTCAGGATTGATAATGTCACCATAGTAGGAGGAATGTAAACCAAACTCAGCCTTGTTGCGTTTAAGGTATGCTTTGAGACGTTTCCAGTCTAAGCCGTAGAGTTTATATTGTGGATAATCATACCCCTTACCTCGCGTGTGTTTGACGAAGTAAATGGATTGTGCCTCCTGAATAGTCTTGTCCTGTCTTACCAACCATGGGAAAGAATACGCCGGATCGAGTTTGATGTCTTCAATCGAATCTAATACGGCATCCATTCCGGCTGTCAGCCAACCTCCAATGAACCCGCGCAAGTGGCGATAGAAAGCTATCGTGTCAATGTCATGCGTAAGATAGATATGCGCATATCCGGTCTGCGGTAACGGTAGTTCCAATATCTTCATCACACCGCGTGCATACTCGTCTAACAGTGGTATCTGCAGGTTGTTGTATTGGCCTAAGATAGAGTGCTTCGCCAAAAAACGACCGTGCTCATCGCGTTCGGACACTATCAGCTCCTCCGCACGTGAGATGAAGAAGAAGACCGTGTAAATGATGTCGTTCTCGATGATATAGGTCTTGCCCTGTTTGTACGTATGGAGAGCATCCATTGTGGGATAGACAATATCTTTGCCAAAATGCCCATTAGGAAGAATTACCACGCGATAGTTGGACCATTGTGCTTGGTCCGAGGTGTAACCGATCTGCTTGGCCGCTTGCTCGTCGCCATAAGTCAGAAAGGATTTGATGTAATTGATTGTGTCTTCTATCATGCTATTCGGAGAGCAATTCCCATTCATAGAGTTTCTGCTCTATAGTGTGTTTAATATGTTCGTATTTGGCGAAGTTATCCGGTGTCTGGTTAGCCGGATCGTTGAGTAGCGTTTCCATGTCGGCCTGCTCTTGTTCGAGTCGCGCTATCTCGGCTTCTGTGTCTGCTATCTGCTTCTCTTTTTTGCGTTTGGCGGCGGCTTCGGCCTTTTGTGCTTCGTAGTCGGCTTTGGAACTGGAAGTACCAGCAGGCTTGGAAGTAGTGGCAGGCTTGGATAACTCCAGTTCCTGCAGAGACGAGATCTTCTTGGTACGTAGGAAATCATAGATACCGCCGATATGTTCGCGCACATGTCCACCGCCGAACTCATAGACTTTCTCAACGAGTCCGTCAAGGAAATCACGGTCGTGACTGACGCATATTACGGTGCCGTTAAAGTCTTTGAGTGCATCCTTGAGAATGTCTTTTGACTGCATATCCAAGTGGTTCGTCGGCTCGTCGAGAATAAGCAGGTTGCATGGTTCAAGCAATAAGCGAATCATCGCAAGACGGCTTCGCTCGCCACCGGAGAGCACTTTCACTTTCTTGTCGCTTGCTTCACCGCCGAACATAAATGCGCCGAGGATGTCACGAATCTTGGTTCGGATATCTCCCACCGCTACATAGTCAATGGTCTCAAAGACGGTGAGATTCTCATCGAGTAGGGATGCTTGGTTCTGCGCAAAGTAGCCTATTTTGACATTGTGACCAATCTTGAGTGTGCCGAAATAGTCCAGTTGCCCCATGATACAGCGCACAAGTGTTGTCTTACCTTCGCCGTTTTTGCCCACAAATGCCACTTTCTCTCCTCGGCGGATCGTCAGGTTGACATCCTCAATAACGGTGTGCGTACCATAATCTTTGCGCAGGTCTTGGATAATAAGCGGAAAGTCTCCACTCCGTGGAGCAGGTGGGAACCGCAGGTTGAGACGGGATGTGTCTTCGATGTCCACTTCCAACCGTTCGAGTTTGTTGAGTTGCTTGATACGGGATTGCACTTGTACTGCCTTGGTCGCCTTATAGCGGAAGCGCTCAATGAAATCTTCCGTCTCCTGAATCATCTTCTGCTGGTTCATGAAAGCGCGTACCTGTTGCTCATGGCGCTCCTGACGCAGAACAACGAACTTGGAATAATTGACGTCGTAGTCGTATATGCGCCCCAATGTAATTTCTATCGTGCGATTGGTGACATTGTCAATAAATGCGCGGTCGTGACTGACAACAATAACGGCACTTTGGCTCGTTTTGAGAAAATTCTCCAACCACTGGATAGACTCTATGTCGAGGTGGTTTGTTGGCTCGTCAAGCAACAGCAAGTCAGGGTGACGAAGGAGAATCTTGGCCAACTCGATGCGCATTCTCCATCCTCCGGAAAACTCACTGCACGGCCTGTCAAAGTCCTTGCGCTCAAAGCCTAGACCTATAATCGTTCTATCCATTTCCGCGATAAAGCGTGCTTCATCTTCGCCGTGGAAAATGGTCATCACTTCTTCGCAAAGTGTGCGTTGGTCCGTGAAGAGCATGACTTGCGGCAGATAACCGATGGTGAGGTCCGCGTCCTTGGAAATTGTACCTGCAGTAGGTTGATACTCGCCTGCTATAAGTCGGAGCAGAGTCGTTTTCCCGGCTCCGTTCTTACCCACTAAGGCGATACGGTCTTTCTTGTTGACTAAGAAAGAGATATCGTCCAAAATGGGGCGTGACGAGAATTCTATACTGAGGTGATCGATACTAAGCATCTTTTTTGTCGATAATAAGTTTGATGATTATCGTGAATAAGGCACTAATGGAAAAATCTACTGCTACGAGAAGCCACATGTTCCAATTGCGTCCGAGAACGCCGAGACCGATTAATAGCAGGGAAATAGCCAGTAGAACGGTCGTTGTCTGCAAGTGGGTGAGACCACAACGTAAGAGCAAGTGATGAATATGGTTCTTATCTGCTTGAAATGGTGAACGATGGTGCTTGATACGTGATAGTGATACTCGGAGCATATCGAATAACGGAATGCTGAGTACGCAAACACAAACGGCCGGAGCTGCTGACATTATGAACGCCTCCGGCACTTGCTGATAAGCGTTGATCTCGCAGAAATGGAAGACAAACGCAGCTAACATATATCCGAGTAACAAACTGCCGCTATCACCCATAAATATTTTCTGCTTCTTGCCGAAAACATTGTAAAAGAAAAACACCATCAGCGCACCGATAAGGCAAATACTGAGTATAGCCCAGTTTGTTTCGCCGACCAACAGGAAATAGATAGCGAAGAAAAGACAATAGATAATGCCTAAACCACTTGCCAATCCGTCTACACCGTCAATGAGATTGATGGAGTTGATGATGGTGATGATGATGAACAGCGAAATGATATAACTCGGTACAATACCAATTTCGTTAATACCGAATAATCCGTGTAGGTGGGTGATACGGATATCCGCAAAGCCAATAAGTGCGATACTGGCTAATGATTCACCAATTAGTTTCGTGAACGGTGAAAGCACAAGGATATCGTCTGTGAAGCCGATAGCTACAATTGCGAAGACGCCGATAAGCAAAAACTGCGCTTCCTGAAAAGCATTGTAGGCAAAGACCATGTAACTCAGTAGGAATGAAAAACAAATAGCTAACCCGCCGATATTAGGAATATCACCCACGTGGCTCATGCGCTTGTTGGGACGCACAACAAAGTTCTTCTTCTTCGCAATCTGGATGACAAACGGCATACTGGCCAAGGCCAATAAGCACGAGACCAAACCGATTAAATAGGGATGTGAATAGAAGAAGCTAATCATTTGTCTAATTGTTCGTAAACAGAGTTCTTACTAATGAACTCAGGAACGATTTCTTTCATCTTCTGTACCGTCATAAACGGTTTGTTATGTGCTGTGAGTTCAATGAGTTGGTCAATATTCTTACTTACATCCTCGAATGGGAATTCGCGAACCCGTGCCACCATAATCTTTTCGTTATTGGTCGGAATAGTGGTTTCTTTCTGGTTCAGCAACTCCTCATAGAGTTTCTCTCCCGGACGCAAGCCGGTAAACACAATTGGAATCTCTTCTCCGGGTATATATCCGGCAAGACGAATCATGTTTTTCGCCAGGTCGAGAATCTTAACAGGATGACCCATGTCAAACACAAATATCTCACCGCCGTTGCCCAACGTAGAGGCTTCCATCACCAGACAGCATGCTTCAGGAATGGTCATGAAGTAACGTATGATATCCGGATGCGTCACCGTAACAGGACCACCGGCTGCAATCTGTTTCTTGAAGTACGGAATAACGCTTCCGTTAGAGCCCAGCACGTTACCGAAACGAGTGGTGATAAACTTCGTGCAATTAGGATTATCTTTTTGGAGTTGCTTGAAGAGTGATTGCACGTAAATCTCCGCAATACGCTTACTGGCACCCATGATATTGGTCGGGTTAACGGCCTTGTCCGTGGAAATCATCACAAAGCGTTCCACACCATATTTCACTGCCATATCGGCCATATTCTTTGTTCCCAATACATTAGCGCGGATGGCTTCGTTCGGGTGGCTCTCCATCAGCGGCACATGTTTGTATGCAGCAGCATGATAAACAACATCGGGACGAAAATCGGCAAACACTTCTTCGATACGTTCACGGTTACGCACATCGGCGATAACAGGAATGAATCGTGTGTTTGGGAACTTATTGCTCAGGTCCAGTTTGAGATCGTGCAACGGAGATTCCGCTTGCTCAAGTAAGATAATGGCTTTCGGGTTGTAATTCTGCACTTGACGAACCAATTCGCTGCCGATACTACCTGCTGCACCCGTCACCATCACCACTTTCTTACTGATGATATTGCGGACGTTCTCTGTGTTGATTTGGATAGACGGACGCTCTAGCAAATCTTCGATTTGAATGGCATCAATACGCACCATCCGTTTGGCATTCTGCTCGGACATACTCTCGAACTCAGTAAAATACGGAGTGGTGAGAATATGGATATTGTTATCAATCAGCAGTTGTAAATCCTTTGCAGGGTTAATCTCCTGCATCTTAATCGGTGAAACAATCACATTGCAGATATTGCGGGCTTGCATGTATTCAATCAGTTTCTCGTTCAGCGGGAAAACTTTCATTCCGACCAGTTGGAAATGTTGTTTGTCATTCGGGTCGGTGATAAAGCCTACTGGACGATACGGCGTATTACCTGCACTGCGCAGCATCTTGGCAATGGCAATTCCGGCAGCTTTCGTGCCGTAGATAAGCACTTTCGGATTGCCTGCCGATTGCCGAATAGTCTCGTAGATAGTCTTGACGCCTACTCGTAAACAGAAGAGTAGTACAAAAGCAACAAAGATATAAATGATGATGGCCGTGTTAAGGAAGTATTTTTGCGCGGTGACTGCAAATATGATATAATTTGTCAATAGCAGTATAGCGCCTGCAAGAAAAACGGATAGTAAAATCTTGAGCGTGTCTACAAACGTGGAATACCGCAAAATGCCGGAATACGTATGGAAAATCCAGAAACAGATAATTTGAACTCCTAACGTACTTACACATTGTAGCCATAGACTGGTGTCCCTGCCCAGTTCTTGATACGCAAACACGCCCTTACCTATAAGCAGACTTACCCAATACGCCGTCATACAAATTAATACATCCAGCAACAGCACGGCCCAACGGGGTAAATAACCGAGTCCTGAAACGTGAGAGAGCATGTCGGAATGACGAAGTTCTTTCATTTTAGTTTTTAGCATCATAAAATATGTGTTTAAAATATTGTCCTGTATAACTCTTTTCGCATTTCATCAGCCCTTCCGGTGTGCCTTCAAAAACGATACGTCCGCCTTCGTCGCCGCCTTCCGGACCTAAATCTATTACATGATCAGCTGCTGCGATAACAGCTGCGTTGTGCTCTATAACAATCACTGTATGTCCCTTCGAAATCAGTGCATTGAGAGCTTTGAGCAAGATATCTATATCGGAGTGATGCAAACCGGTTGTCGGTTCATCAAACACAAAAATAGTCGGATGGGCATTCTCCTGTGCGAGGAAAGACGCTAACTTAACGCGCTGGCTCTCACCGCCGGATAGGGTAGAGGAAGACTGACCTAACTGAACATAACCGATGCCTACATCCTGCAGGGGTTGGAGGCGTTGCACAATCTTCTTACAGTTCGGGTCCTCGCTGAAAAACTCTATGGCCTGATTCACCGTCATCGTCAGTACATCGTAAATGGATTTGCCGCGATACTGCACATCCAGCACATCTTGTTTGAAGCGCTTGCCGTGGCAGTGGTCGCATTCGATGGTTATGTTAGCCATAAATTGCATCTCGATCGTTATGGTGCCTTCGCCTTGACATTCTTCGCACCGTCCTCCTGGTGTATTGAACGAGAAATGCGCCGGCGTAAAGCCCATCTGTTGGGATAATTGCTGCTCAGCGTATAGTTTGCGTATCTCGTCGTATGCTTTCAGGTAAGTAACCGGATTGGAGCGGGATGACCGACTAAGTGGTTGTTGGTCCACAAACTCTATATCTTTCACCAAATGGGTACTGCCGCTTATGCTGCCGTAATCACCGGTACGCTCTGCTACACCGCCGTAATACTTCTTCAGGGCAGGGTATAACACTTTGCTCACTAACGACGACTTGCCGCTTCCGCTTACGCCGGTTATAACAGTCATCACGTTGAGCGGGAACTTCACGTTAATATTCTTCAGGTTGTTTTCACAGGCCCCGTGTAATTCGATGTAGTTATGCCACGGACGACGGAACTGCGGCACTTGGTAGGTAAAATGCAGGTCCTTGGGCTCGCCTTGATAGCAAATCTCTCCGCCGTGACGTCCTGCACCGGGACCAATCTCGATGATGTAATCCGCTGCGCGAATAATGTCCTCGTCGTGTTCCACCACCACAATCGTGTTGCCTAAGTCACGCAACTCCTGTAGCACATGAATCAACTTGGCTGTATCTCGTGGGTGAAGCCCGATACTCGGTTCATCCAATACATAGAGTGACCCCACAAGGCTGCTGCCCAGCGATTTGGCCAAACTGATTCGCTGGCTTTCACCTCCTGACAGCGAATTGCTCAAGCGGCTGAGAGTCAGATAACTCAGTCCCACATCTTCCATGAAATGCAGCCGTGAGCGAATCTCTATCAGCAGTTGTTTGGCGGCAGCTGTCTCCTGTTCGTTCAGTTGCAAGGTATCGAACCACACACTCAATTGACTGAGCGGCATGGCGCATATTTCGCTAATGGACTTGCCGTTCACTTTTACGTATTCGGCTGCAGGACGCAAACGGTTGCCTTCGCATTCCGGACAGATAGCTTTGCCGCGGAAACGTGCAAGGATAACCTTGTTCTGTATGCTGTTTTGCTTATGCTCCAACTCGTTAAAGAAAGCATTCAACCCCTTGAAATAATCATTGCCTGTCCACAGCAGTTTCTTTTGTTCCGGCGTCAGGGCGTAATATGGCGTATGAATAGGGAAATTGAACTCGTCGGCAGTCATGACGAGCTGTCTGTTCCATTCGCCCATCTTGTCCCCGTGCCAGCATACGATAGCTCCATCGTAAATGCTCAGCGACTTGTCAGGAACTACCAAGTCCGGATCAATACCTATTGTCTGGCCGGTGCCGTTGCATGCCGGACAAGCTCCTACCGGGTTGTTGAAATCGAATAGATGCTCGCTTGGCTCTTGAAATAATATACCGTCCGCCTCAAAATGTTCTGAGAAAAAGAGTTCTTTCTCCTCCTCGCCTGCCTGGATATGCAACTTGCACGAACCGTGTCCTTCAAAGAAAGCCGTTTGTACGGAGTCTGCAAAACGGTTGGCAGTAGCTTGTTCGCCGTCGGTCACAATGCGGTCCACCAACAGGTACGTATCCTTGTCGATATCGGTTATACGGTCTTGGGTTGTCTCTGTAATGCGAATCACATCCCCTTTGCGCCATAAGCGCGAAAAACCTTCCGACATCCATATACGCATCTGCTCTTCGATGCTGCGGCTGCCGAGCAGAATAGGCGACAATAAGTACACGCGACTTCCCTTAGGTTGTTCCATCATAGCGTCCACCACATCGCGCACGGTGTGCTTACGCACCTCGTCTCCACTAACGGGCGAGTACGTGTGACCCACACGCGCGAATAAAAGCTTCAAGTAGTCGTATATCTCTGTTACCGTACCCACCGTTGAGCGCGGATTGCGATTGGTCACCTTCTGCTGAATGGCAATCGCCGGAGGGATACCTTCAATAAAGTCCACATCCGGCTTTTGCATTCGACCTAAGAACTGGCGTGCGTATGCACTCAAGCTCTCAACATACCTCCGCTGACCTTCCGCATAAAGCGTATCAAAAGCCAGCGACGACTTGCCGCTACCGCTCACACCAGTCACCACAACCAGTTTATTCTGCGGTATATCTACCGTTATGTTCTTTAGGTTGTGCGTGCGAGCCCCTCTAATATGGATATAGTTGTCCGCTATAGGGCTTTGTATTTCACAATCAGTTCATCCACTAATTGACGCGTCTCCGGATTGCTTAAATCGCGTAATTCACGAGGAATCTTCGGAAGACGAATCTTCGTGCCGACAGGTATATCTGACGGATGCGGAACAGTCTTTCTGTTGGCTTCGTAGATGAATACCCACATATCTGTTTCGTTGTAGTACTTGCGAGCCAATAACGCCAAACGACTACCTTCGCTCAAACGCTCCGTACCGATAAACTCTTTGAACTCGTACGGATAAGGCAGATTACTCTTGGCCTTGGCAGGTTGTTGCGGTTCAATAGTTTCTGCGTTGTTAGTCGGCTCCGTTACATCCGTCGTCTGATCTGAATTGACCGGCTCTACAACTTCCGTTTGCGTTGCTTTGTTGTGCAGATTCTCTACCCAGTTGATAAAGCGGTTACCTACGAATAGGAAGGCTGCGGCCAATAGGAGGGCAAAAATAAGCACCGTGATGCCTACAACAAGCCATGTGCGACCGCCTTTCTTCTCTTTTTCCTCTTTCTTTGTAGATGTTAGGATAATAGGCTCAGCCACTATGGGTTGTGGTTCCGGCTTTGGCTCTTCGATAACAACCTTCGGCTCTTCCACTTTGGGTTCTTCCACTTTCGGTTCTTCAATAACAACTTTCGGTTCTTCTACTTTCGACTCTTCCGCAGCCGCTTTGGGTCCTTGACCTAAATCGCCAAGGATATCCACAATCTCGTCTGCTTGTGCACCTAATTTCTTGAGCGGCGTAATCTCGTCGTCTACCGGTGAAGCTTTCGGATTGCCCAGTAACTCCTTGATAGAAGATTCCGGAGCAAATACCAGCTTTTCGTAGCCCGGCAAGGTGAAGGACTCTCCTGTTGCCACATTCACACTCTTGCGAGGAGCGATACTCTGCAACTTAAATGTTCCTAAGTTTGCTATCCTTACCTGACGCTCTTCGCGCAAGGCTTTCGTGATAGTCGGCACGAGGGCGTTCATGAAAGTAGCCACTTCTTTCTCGTCAGCGTTAATACGCTCTGCAATTGCTTTGCGCAATTCACTCCAAGTAATTTTTTCCATAACTACCTCCTTAATTTGCTCCGTTTAACAATTCTTTAATACTTGCTGTTGGACGCAAAACCAGTTGCTTCTTAGCAGGAACAGTCGTCCGTTCTCCGGTCTTGGGGTGCACCACAATACGCGCACTTTTCTCTTTGATTTCCAACGAGCCAAGGCCCTGTAATTGTACAGATTGGCCATGCAGTAATTTTTCTACCACAACGCTTGTGGTAGCGTCGAGCAACTCTTCTGTACGACGTTTCGTCATACCTGTTTGAGCTGCAATTTCGGCAATTAGATCTTTCGTTAACATACTTTTCCGTGGAGGTCAAATTCCTCCGCTTTGGTTATTATTACTGTATAAAATTCTCCAATTTGTAGTTCCTTCGCATCCTCAATCAGCACTTCACAATCCACTTCTGGCGAATCAAACTCTGTTCTTCCTATCCACAAGTCGTCTTCCTTTCGGTCAATCACCACCTCCAACTTCTTTCCCACTTTCTCTGCCATCAGTTCTGCTGAAATATCTTGTTGGATAGCCATCAACTCACTCAATCGGCGCTGCTTTACTTCGTCCGATATGTCGTCGGGATAATGTCTGCTCGCATAAGTTCCTTCCTCATCCGAATAGGCGAACGCTCCCATCCGGTCAAAACGCATCTCGCGTACCCAATGTTTCAATTCTTCAAAATCTTCTTCCGTCTCGCCGGGATGACCAACCATCAAAGTTGTCCGTAAACAGATACCCGGTACGCGCTCACGGATACGCTTAATCAGAGCGTCCTGCTCTTCGCGATTGATATGTCGCCGCATCTTCTTCAGCATGTGCGTCGTGCAGTGTTGTAACGCAATGTCCAGGTACTTGCACACATTGTCATGCCGCGCCATGACGTCTAATAACTCTTCCGGAAAGTCCGTAGGGTAGGCGTAATGCAACCGTATCCATCGTATTCCCTCAATACCTGCAAGCCGTTCCACCAATTCCGGTAACTTGTGCTCTTTGTACAAATCCAATCCGTAACTTGACAGATCCTGCGCAATCACATTCAGTTCTTTTACGCCTTGATCGCGCAACCACTCAGCCTCGCGTATCAGTTCTTCCATCGGCCGTGACACATGTCTGCCCGTTATCAGCGGTATCGCGCAGTAGGAACACATCCGGTTGCAGCCTTCTGATATCTTTAAGTAAGCGTAATGGCTCGGCGTCGTGATATGTCTCTCTATACTTTGGCATCCTAGGTCTTCTCCGTTTTCTAGTTCTTCTATTATCCCCATATAATCAAACTTCCCGAACCAGCCGTCCACTTCCGGTATTTCATCCGGCAACTCTTTCTTGTACCGTTCGCTTAGGCACCCCATTACGTACAACCGTTCCAGACGATGGGTCTTGGCTTTCTTGCGCAGCGCATTGGCGAGAATGGTGTTGATGCTTTCCTCTTTGGCGTCGCCGATAAAGCCGCAAGTGTTAATCACCAATATCGGTGCTTTCGGCTGCTCCGGGTCAAAATGGCACACATAGCCGGCATCTTCCATCCGTCTCATCAGCCGCTCCGTATCCACCAAATTCTTTGAGCAACCCAAACTAATGATATCTATCTCCCTAATCACTAAACGCTAAACGCTAAACTCTAATTCCCCAAATCGCTATGGAACTTAATACGTACCAACCGCACGTGCAACTCGTCGTAGTCATCTTCGCCCAACTCTTGCATAGCCAGTTTGATATTGTCGTTTTCCGCATTGCGGAAGTAGTCATAAATCTCTTCTTTCTCGTCCGGATCAACTACTTCGTCAATGAAATAACCAATGTTGAGTTTTGTGCCGCTGTACACGATGGCCTCAATCTCTTCCAACATCTCTTCCATCGACATACCGATACTCTCCGCTAAGTCGTCCAATGCCACGCGGCGGTCAATAGCCTGAATAATACTGATTTTGCGTGCCGAGTTCTTTGCAACTGTCCTTACGCGTAGGTCTTCCGGACGGATAATCTCATTTTCGTCCACATATTCTTTGATAACGCGCAGGAACTCTTCGCCATAACGTTTGGCTTTGCCGGCACCCACACCCGGGATATTTTGCAACTCTTCCATCGTGATTGGATACGATGTCGCCATCGCTTCCAAACTCGGGTCTTGGAAGATAACAAACGGCGGCACATCCATCTTCTTGCTCAACTTACGGCGCACGTCCTTTAGAATGGAGAACAGCACATCGTCAGCGGCAGCGCAACCACCGGCACCGGCTTCAATAATCGTGTCGTCATCATCGTCCTTCACCTCAATCGGTACTTCGAACTTAGACGGATGCTTCAGGTACTTGCGCCCTTCCGCCGTGAGTTTCAAGTCGCCGTACGATTCGATATCCTTGGTCAAATAACCGCTCAACATCGCCTGACGGATAATAGCATGCAGCGTGGACTCTTCTTCGTCTTCCGCAGCACCGAAGTTCTCCAATTCATTGTGCTTGTAACTCTGCACAGCAGCCGTGTGCGAACCCTTAAGTATATCTACGATATGCTCCGCCTTGAACTTCTCATTCAGCAGTTGTACGGTCTCCAATATAATACCCAATAACTCCGCGGCGTCCACCATCTTATACGTCTTGCGGCAGTTGTCGCACATGCCGCAGTTGTCTTGCGTGTAGTCTTCGCCGAAATAGTGCAGCAGCAACTTGCGGCGGCATATGGTGGACTCGGCGTAACTCTGCGTCTCAAAAAGCAACTGGTTGCCGATCTCCACTTCCGCTACCGGACGACCTTGCTGGAACTTGCGCAGACGTTCGATATCTTTTGGACTGTAGAAACAGATACACAGTCCTTCGCCGCCGTCACGACCCGAACGACCGGTCTCCTGGTAGTAACCTTCCAGACTCTTTGGAATATCGTAGTGCACCACAAATCGTACGTCCGGTTTGTCAATACCCATTCCGAACGCTATCGTCGCCACAATCACCTGACATTTCTCCATCAGGAAATCATCTTGGTTCTTGGTTCTTGTCGGCGCATCCATTCCTGCGTGGTAGGGTAGAGCATTGATATTGTTCACCTGCAGCGTCTTCGCCAAATCTTCCACTTCCTTACGAGCCAAACAATAGATAATACCCGACTTGCCTTCCATCTGACGAATGAAACGTATCAAGTCCTTATCCACATCATCCGTCTTCGGACGCACTTCATAATACAGGTTCGGCCTATTGAAACTCGACTTAAAAATCGTGGCGTCCAACATGTCCAGGTTCTTCTGTATGTCGTGCTGCACTTTGGGCGTAGCTGTTGCGGTCAACGCGATAATGGGCGCTTTACCGATACGCTCTACCATCGAACGAATATGACGATACTCCGGACGAAAATCATGTCCCCATTCCGAAATACAATGCGCTTCATCCACCGCGTAGAACGATATCTTCACACCCTGCAGGAAATCCACATTCTCGTCCTTGTTCAGCGATTCCGGAGCCAGATACAGCAACTTCGTCTTGCCTGCCAGCACATCCTCCTTCACAGCAGCAATATCCGGACGACTGAGCGATGAGTTGATAAAATGAGCCACTCCGTCCTCTTCAGAGAAATTGCGCATCGCATCCACCTGGTTCTTCATCAACGCAATCAACGGCGAGATAACAATCGCCATACCATCCATCAGCAACGACGGTAACTGGTAGCACAAACTCTTGCCGCCTCCGGTTGGCATCAGCACAAACGTGTCCTTACCATCCATCACATTGTTGATGATAGCTTCCTGATTACCCTTAAATGAGTCAAACCCAAAATGGTGCTGCAGCGCAGCAATTAATTCTTCATGTCTTGTCATAATGTCTAAGGTTTGAGCCTATTTTAACATAATTCCCAAAAATTAGTGCAAAGATAAGGAAAAAAAATGTATCTGCAAATTTTTTTATGAAAAAAATGCAAAAAAATGATTTTTCTCTTGCATATATAATTATTTTGTAGTAATTTTGCAGCGTCAAACTTAAATTTAGTATCTATGGATAAAAGGGATTTGTCAATCGGACAACTGTTTAACCTTAGTTTTGGCTTCTTCGGAGTGCAGATAGCATACGCCTTACAATCGGCTAATATTTCCCGTATTTTTGCAACACTCGGTGCCGATCCGCACCAACTTTCTTTCTTCTGGATTCTTCCTCCGTTGATGGGTATGATTGTGCAACCGATTATCGGTATCCTCTCTGACAAAACTTGGTTTGGTAAGTTCTTCGGACGCCGCAAATTCTACCTCCTTATTGGTGCTTTAATCGCTGTGGCTGTGATGATTCTGCTGCCTAATGCAGGCGATTTCTCCTTTGAGCAACGCGTCTGGTTGGGCCTTAATTCTGCCATGTGGTTCGGACTCATGTCCCTTATGTTCCTCGATACCTCTATTAATATCGCCATGCAGCCCTTTAAAATGATGGTCGGCGATATGGTTAATGAAAAGCAGAAAGGTACAGCCTACGCCATCCAATCCGCCCTCTGTAACGCCGGATCCGTCGTAGGTTACCTCTTCCCGATATTCTTCACGTGGATTGGTATTGCGAATACTGCCCCTGAGGGCGTTGTGCCTGATTCCGTTAAGTGGTCCTTCTACGTAGGTGCCGCTATTCTTATTCTCTGCTCACTCTATACTTTCCTCGTGGTCGAGGAGATGGATCCGAAAGAGTATGCCGAGTTCCACGGACTCAATAAGCAGAACGAAGATACCGCCGAAGCGGGTGAAGATAACACCGGTCGCATCGTCCGCGCCTTTATCACCGTTGGTCTTGTGCAGTTCTTCTGCTGGGCTGCTTTCATGTATATGTGGACATACTCCAATGGCGCTATTGCCGGTAACTGCTTCGGTTGGGACGGCGCTTCTGCAGCACACGAGGCTTTCCAACAGGCCGGTAACTGGGTTGGCGTGGTCTTCTGCGTACAAGCTGTCGGCTCACTCCTTTGGGCGGCTTTCTTGCCTAAACTTGAGCACTGGTTCGGTAATAAAGGAGCATACGCTATATCCCTTATCGTCGGTGCTATCGGCTTTGCTTCGGTTATGTTCGTGCATAACCAATACGTGCTCTGGCTCAGCTATCTGCTTATCGGTGCTGCTTGGGCAGCTATGCTCGCTCTGCCGTTCACAATCATTACTAACGCTATCTCCGGTAGCAAACACATGGGAGCTCTCCTCGGACTCTTCAACTGCACCATCTGCATCCCGCAAATCGTTGCAGCGCTCTGCGGAGGCCTTCTCCTTAAATACATATGCGCAGGCGCGCAAGTGGGCATGCTGGTCGTAGCCGGTGCTCTACTCGTCCTCGGTGCTATATGCGTAGCGTTTATTAAAGAAGGAAAATAATAAATTACAAATAACAAATAACAAATAATTTAATTATCTACATGATGAAACACAAACTTTTATCGCTCGTTTTGATGACTGTTGCCGTGCTGTTTGCTGCACAGGCTCAGGCTCAAATCCGGGGTACTGTTTATGAAGCATCTACCGGCGAACCGATTATCGGCGCCAGTGTACTCCAAGTGGGTACAACCAACGGTGTGATAACGGACTTTGACGGTAACTTCGAATTGAACGTACCTGAAGGTGCTGAATTGCAAATCAGCTACATGGGTTTCCAAGCACAGACCGTTGCCGCCAAGAACGGCATGAAGGTTCAGTTGAAAGAGGACTCCTATGAGATTCAAGAGGTTGTAGCCATTGGTTACGGTTCTCAGAAGAAGAAAGAGGTAACCGGTTCCGTAGCTTCTGTGAAGGCAGAGGACTTCAACGCCGGTGTGAAATCCAGCCCTGTAGGACTTTTGCAAGGTAAAGTAGCAGGTCTGAACATCGCCAAAACAAGTAGTGACCCGACACAAGGTGGATACTCCATCCAAATCCGTGGCTTCTCAACCTTGGATAAAGGTGCCGGTACGGCTCCACTGTACATCGTGGATGGTATTCCTACCGACAATATCGCCAACATCGCACCTGAAGACATCGCTTCTATGGACGTCCTCAAAGACGGTTCTGCTGCCGCTATCTATGGTACTCGTGGTACCAATGGTGTGATTCTTATCACAACGAAGCGCGCACAACAGGCTGACGGCGTTGAATGTGGAAAAGCTACTGTCGAATACTCTGGCTATGTTTCAGTATCCGCACCTCGTAAAAATATGGGTTTTGCAACACCTGAAGAATACCGTAATTTAGAGGAGTTGTCTGGCGGAAAGGTTATTCCTTCCATTTATGATGATGGCTCTGGACAAAAATTCAGTACCGATTGGTTGGATCTTACACTCAGAAAAGCAGCTGTAACAACAAATCACAATATTGCAATCTCTGGTACTACTAAAAATTTTGGCTACCGCGCTTCAATTAACTATAAGTATGCAGAAGGTATTGCAAAAAATAATGACCGTCAAGAAGTTATCGCTAAGTTTGCAGCCGATCAAAAGGCTCTGCAAGGATGGCTGAAATTGCAATATGACTTGTCCTACATTCACTACAAAAACAACTATTTCTGCGGTGATATGAAGCAAGCGGTTATCCTGAACCCGACTTATCCTCTTTACGATGGAGCTACGAAATCGAACTACTTCTTGCCTAGTGGTTCCGGTCAATATAACCCAATCGCTGCTATGAATCAAAAAGAGAGTAATCAAAATGGTAACTCCTTCCGTGGCTCTATTAAGGCAACAGTGGATATCAAACCGGTTCCTGGTCTCAAAATAAACGCTTTCGCTGCTTTGGAAGAGGCAGATAATTACAACTACTACTATTGTTCCCAACTTTATGATACTGATTTACAAGAAGCTGGTAAGGCTACACGTAGTAACAGCCTTTCTCTCAATCAGTTATATGAGGCTACAGTAGATTATGCTGGTCAATGGGGCGGACACACATTGACTGCGGTGCTTGGTTTCTCGTACCAGCACTTCTATTATGATGGATCAAACATGGAGAATGCTGGCTTCCCAACCGATAGTTATAAGTATTATTCGATGTACGACGGTAAAACGGATAAATCGCTTATGAATATCGGTTCGTATCGTTCATCGCATACGCTGGCTTCAGGATTCCTGCGTGTGAACTATAACTACAATGAGAAATACCTCCTGTCCGCATCTATCCGTGCTGAAGGTTCTTCTCGTTTCGGTGACAATAACAAATGGGGATGGTTCCCGGCTGCCAGCGTAGGATGGCGCATCAAGGGTGAGGACTTCATGCGTGATCAAGATTGGTGTAATGACCTTAAAGTCCGCTTCGGTTTCGGTATCACCGGTAACGACCTAAATAGCGACCTTATGTCAAAACAACTTCTCTCAAATGGCGGTTCTTTCTGGTATAATAACGAATGGATTACCACATATACGGTTGCACGTAATGCCAACCCGGATCTTCGTTGGGAAAAGAAGTTCGAGTATAACCTTGGTATTGACTTCGCAACCCTTGAGAACCGCTTGAATGGTAACTTGGACCTCTATTATCGTGATACCAAAGACCTGCTTTGGGACTACGACGTACCGACTCCTCCGTTCCCATATAACAAACTCCTTGCTAACTGTGGTGAAATTACTTCCATGGGTCTCGAGCTCGCTTTGACCGGCGTTCCGGTGAAAACAAAAGACTGGGAGTGGACATCTACTTGGACAATGGCATTCAACGATAATAAGTTGAAAAAACTCACCGGTGACGTAACACTCAACGGAGAAACCTATCCACTTAATTACTCCGAGATGTTAACCGGTGGCGTAGGTGAAAATGGTCTTCAAGGTGTGAATACACAGAAAATCATTGAAGGAGAATCCGTTGGCTCTTTCTACGGATTTAAAGTCTTAAGTGTCAACTCCGATGGTTCGCTTACTTATGAGTGCGATAAGAATGGCGAACCGATTAAACAAAAAATTGGACGTGCACAACCTATTATGACTTATGGTTGGAACAACAACATTCGTTGGAGAGATCTCGATATTACTCTCTTCTTCCGCGGTGTCGTTGGTAACGATGTCCTCAACGTAAAACGCTGGGCGTATGGTCCGCAATCATCACAAGGTATGAACGTCTTTATGAAAGATGTCAAAGGACTTGCTGATGGAACAGGTGCTTATCGTCAAGGTGTCTTCTCTGACTACTATCTCGAGGATGGTTCATACCTCAAATTGGATAACATAACCGTTGGTTATACCTTCCGGTTCCCGGAATCAAAGTACGTACAATCGTTGCGACTCCACGCTACGGCTGAAAATGTCTTTACAATCAGTAAATACTCAGGACAGGATCCAGAGGTAAATACATCGGATGTTTGGAGTCCGGGTATTGATGGAGCTGGATTCTATCCTACGGTTTGTAACGTAATGTTCGGCCTTAATTTAACGCTCTTCTAATAATTGTATAACTGATTAAATATTAGATGAATATGAAAAAAATATTTGTTATTAGCATAATCGCTCTTACAGCGCTTTCTTTCAGCGGTTGTAAAGATATGCTTGAGGAAGAAGTATATGGACAACCTACCGCTGACGAAATGCTGTCTGACCCGAATAACGTTGCTAAAGTCGTTGGACAAGCATACGCTGAAGTAAAGTGGTTGCATGATCACTGGGGATATTGGGGTATTACTACAATCTCCTCTGACGAGTGCGTTAACCCCGTGCGCGTTCCTGGTAACGACTGGAACGATGATGGCTACTGGAAAGGATTCAATGACCACTCGTGGACAGCTAACGACCTCAGCTTCGAGTTCGTTTGGCAATACTCCAACGCTGGTGCTGTGCTTTGTAACAAAATCCTTAGTCAGCTGGACGGTATTAAAGAAACATTGGATCCTGCTGTTTATACACAATTTACTGCAGAACTCAAGGTGCTCCGTACTTACTACTATTACACTTTGTTTGACGCCTTCGGACGTATCCCATATCTGGATAACTACTCATCCGCTTCCGTACCACAAAGTGAAACTTGGGAAATTTGGAACAAACTCGTAACCTGCTTGGAAACTGAGGCTCCAAACCTTCCTGTTATTACTGAAAAAAATCGTGCTGAAAACTACGGACGTTGCACACAAGGTATGGCCTATACCCTCCTTGCTCGTCTCTATCTCAATGCACCGTCATTTGGCGTAACACCTGCTAACTGTGGCATAGAAGGCATCTCTTCAGAGCAAGATTTCTACAAAAAAGCAGTAGATGCATGCCAAGTCGTTATTGACTCCAAGTCCTATAAAATTGAAGATGACTTCTTTACTAACTTCAAAATCCATAACGAAAACTCACTCGAGAATATCTTCGTCATCGTGGAAGATGGTAATGCTAACTTCGACTATCGTGATGCGGCAGGTAAAATGGCTAATAAACTGCGTATCACTATGTTGACTCTTAACTATTGCCACAAAACTTGCTGGGATATGTTAGAGAAACCATGGAACGGATTCTGCGCTCCTACTGATTTCTTGCACCGCTACCAAATTGGCGTAGACAGACGTGGACCATGTGACTCTATTCGTGGTACACTTGCTTGCGATGGTTGGGGATGGTTCCTCGGACCCGTTTATGACAAAAATGGTGTCGATGTCTTGAAAATGACCGATAAAGGTAATCTACCGGCTGTGATCACAAGTGTCGTTACATCGCTTACAAAAGCAACACATAATGATGGTGCACGACTCCTTAAATATGAGGTGGACAAACAAGGGGCATACAAATACTGTGAGAATGACTTCGTTCTCATGCGGTATGCGGAAGTCCTCTATACCCAGTATGAAGCTGCTCTAAGAGCTGGAATGAATGACAAATGTAATGCCCTCCTGGCAAATCCTGACTTCCAAAAGATTCGCATGCGTGCCGGAGTTCCCGCTTATACTTCACTCGACCTCGACGAACTACTCGATGAACGCGGACGTGAATTCGCTTGGGAAATGCTACGCCGTCGTGACCTTATACGATACAATAAGTATTCTAAAGGAGAATGGCAGTTCAAAAAAGCAGATGAGGATAATCACCATGATTGGTTCCCAATCCCACGTAAGATGATTGAAACCTCAGGCGGACTCTGGACGCAGAACCCTGGTTATACAACCGATAAATAAACATATATAAGTTCCGCTTATATATCAAAATAAATCAATTTACTAACTTAATTAAAAATCTTTAGTATGAAAAAATTATTTTTTGCCTTTATGGCCGTTGCAACAATCGCTATGATTGGTTGTAAGAAAGATGAACCAACTAAACCGTCTTCCGACCCAACTCCAACTCCAACACCAACTCCAACCCCATCGGAAGATGTTCCTGATGGTTATGTGAAGATCTTAATCCAAGTTCCGGATGGTGAAGAGTGCCACGGTATCTACTTGAAGGGTTCCCTTGATGGTTCCCAATGGTCTGGTGAAAATACCTATATCGGTCTTGACGATGCTGCAGCTGCTGCTGAGGATGCTATCAAGTTCGAGCGTATTGCTGACAAGAGCGATTTCTTTGCTGCTCTCTTCAAACTCGGTTCTGACGGTTTGCAAGGTGCCGTTTGCCAAAAGTATCCTAACGATGGTTCTTGGCAAGGAAAGAGCCGTCAAGTAAAACTCCTCGAGGACAAAACCACGCTCGAAGGTGCTAAGGACCTCGCACTCCCGCAATTCCATATCCCTGCTGGTGCAAAACCTGGTGTACTCGCTCTTAAGATTGGTGGATGGGAGAATAGTGAATGTATAAATCCAAATCAACCCGGTACGGCTGTTTGGACTATGAAAACCACAGTCGCTCTGCCCGAAGGTACTAAAGTCGGTATCACTGGTACACACCTTGATGGTAAAGGAGATTGGCAACACGAAAGCCCAATCATCATGACAAAACAAGCTGATGGTTCTTACCAAGCTATTAACGGCGTTCAAGCTAACTGCGTTTACAAATACGTGCTCCAACTCCCGGGTGAGCCTGGCTTCGCTGATCACCATGGACATATTATTGATGGCTTCACTGATAACCTCGTTATGCCTGAGTCTCTGGAACCAGTTGACGTAGTTGACGGATGGCTTGAGCTCGACCATATCTATGCCGGAGAACCTCTCGACAAAGAGACAACATACTACAGCCTTATTGGTACTGCTGTTGGTGATTGGACAACCGATGTTGACCTCGTTTATGGAACTGACGAGGGAGACGTTTACGTCGCTTCTGCTTCTAACGTTGATATGCAAGCCGGTGATTTCAAAGTTCGTGTTAGCCATGACTGGGCAAATAGCTATGGTTGGGGTAGCATTGAAATCGAAGGTGATCCTGATAACTTCCAAGAGGGTGAAGGTGGAAACATCGCTTGCAAAGCTGCTAAAACCTACTCAAAAATTACCTTCAAGTTCAAATGGAACGGTGAGCAAGCTATCGAGCGTCGACTCATCTTCGAGTAATTTATCTATCATCGTAGGGGCACACGCCCTGTGTGCTCCTACGATAACTTAAAAAAACGAATTGGACAGATATAAATTATGAATAAAAAGTTTTCATTAGTACTACTAATATCGGCACTTTGCCTTGTTGGATGTAAAACTGATAAGGTAAACAGCTTCTCCTTTGAAAAGGACGAGGTGACAGTTGAAGCTACAAAATATGCCCAACTCGTTCTTAATGTGCAACCTTCAAATTCTGAAGCGTGGATCGAATGGTCTTCTTCTAACGAAAACGTCGTCGTTCTCGCAGGAGGTAGTGCGTCTATGTTCGTGCGCTCTATTCAAGGCGTTAACGAAGGTACAGCTACTATCACCGCTAAAGTTAGAAATGACGCATCCAAATCTACTACTTGTACCATTAAAGTGTACAAAGTGGCAGCTACTGATATTCTATTATCATGCAGTAAGGAGGATTCTACATATATCGTGGGAAATGGTATTAAAATGGTTCCTGGCAAATCGATGACACTCAATGCTAAAGTCTTGCCTGATAACGCAAGCTTTAAATCCATTACTTGGACCTCGTCAAATGATTCTGTAGCTACAATCAACGAGAGGGGTATCATCAACGCTATCAAAGTGGGCTCTGCTACTATTACAGCTACCGATTATCTCGGACAAGTGCAGAAAAACATCCTCGTTGAAGTGGAAGCTATCCCCGTACAAAGTATCTTAGTAATGGCACCTGCATCGTTCCAAAAACTGGAAGGTGAGCTAAAGTATGCCATCAATAGTACTTATGCTGTTCGTCCTGCTACCGCAACCAATAGGAACGTCAGTGTTACTAGCTCCGATGTTAAGGTCGTTAAAGTGCTTAGCCCTGATACCATCCTTACCGTCGCTCCTGGTACCGCTACACTCACATTTACTACTGAAGATGGTGGATTCACCGGCTCTTACGACGTAACTGTGATCGCTACTACACTGCGTGGCTTCAAAATAGCTGTAGATAGTATTTGGATGAACGTAGGAGAAAAATTAGACATCCCATGTGTATTCACTCCTGCTAACGCTACCAACAAGAATGTAACCGGTACGTCTGATGATCCGGCTATTGTCGAGATCATTGACGCAAATACCATCAAAGCTGTTGCTGCTGGTAAAACAAACGTTACACTCAATGTGGCAACATATAGCGCTTCTGTTGTAGTCGTTGTTAAAACTGCTGTGCAAAGCATTACATGCGATGAGGCGGTGAAAACAATCAAAGTCGGACAAGAGTTTGATATACCTTATACCATACTACCTGCTGATGCTACGAACAAAAACGTTACAGCTACTGTTGCGGACGAATCCATTCTTCAAATAGTAAGCGGAACTAAGGTTAAAGCATTATCAGAAGGAAAAACTACTGTTACTCTCACTACAGAGGACGGTAACAAATCCGATAATATTATCATCAAAGTTGAGCCTGCTGAATAATTCAATTCCTCGCTTGACTGTGAATAGTCAAAAAGAGAGCCACCCGGCTCTCTTTTTTTTTCTCACTCCCTCACTCCCTCACTCCCTCACTCCCTCACTCCCTAACTCCCTCACTCCCTAACTCCCTAACTCTTTCACTCTCTAACTCTCTCATTCTCTCCCTCCCTCCCTCTCCAACCCCCGTCAATTCGAGAACTTAGTATGTGATTACTATGTGATAACTATGTGATTAGTATGATATTACTATGTTATTACTATATTTATACTATGTTTCTACTATATTATTACTATGTTAGAAGCCTGATCCCATCGGGATCATAGTATAATTTCTGCATTTTTTTTGCGTATTCCAAAAAAAAGCAGTACCTTTGCACGCTAATTATGTGCATACACTATGTTTGACAACCTTTCAGAACGATTAGAACGGTCCTTCAAGATCCTCAAAGGTGAAGGACGTATCACCGAAATCAACATCGCGGAAACCGTCAAGGACATCCGCAAAGCCTTGCTTGAAGCTGACGTTAACTACAAGACAGCCAAGCAGTTCACCGACCGCGTCAAAGAGAAAGCACTCGGACAAAACGTTATTACTGCCGTGCGTCCTGGACAGCTCATGGTGAAAATCACTCATGACGAACTCGCTGAACTCATGGGATCCGAGAGTGCCGAACTCAATCTCAAAGGAACGCCGGCCGTTATCCTTATGGCAGGTCTCCAAGGTTCGGGTAAAACAACCCATGCCGCCAAACTCGCTCATTTCCTGCAAACCAAGAAGAACAAGCGCGTCATGCTTGTAGCATGTGACGTCTATCGCCCCGCTGCTATCGAACAACTGCGCGTACTCGGCGAACAGGTGAACGCAAAAGTTTATCTCGGTTTGGACGAACCCAATCCCGTTAAAAAAGCCGAAGCTGCCATCAAAGAGGCACGAACCTATGGTTATGACGTAGTCATCGTCGATACTGCTGGCCGACTCGCTATCGATGAAGCGATGATGCAGGAAATATCCGCTATCAAAGCTGCTATCAACCCGTCCGAGACGCTCTTCGTGGTAGATGCCATGACCGGTCAAGATGCTGTCAATACGGCAAAAGAGTTCAACGACCGCCTTGACTTCGATGGCGTTATTCTCACCAAATTGGATGGTGATGCGCGCGGCGGTGCGGCGCTCTCTATCCGTTCCGTTGTCGAAAAGCCGATTAAGTTCATCGGTACCGGCGAGAAGATGGATGCCCTTGATGTGTTCCATCCTGCCCGCATGGCGGATCGTATCCTCGGAATGGGTGACGTGGTCAGCCTCGTGGAGCGCGCGCAAGAGCAATATGACGAAGCCGAAGCACGCCGTATATCCAAGCGTATCGCACATAACCAGTTCGACTTCAACGACTTCCTTGGTCAGCTCCAGCAGATAAAGAAAATGGGTTCGATGAAAGACCTCATGGGCATGATTCCGGGTATGGACAAAGCCCTCAAAAATGTGGAAGTCAGCGACGATGCCTTCAAGCCCGTAGAAGCTATTATTGGCTCTATGACGCCATACGAACGCGCTAACCCTGCTTGCCTCAATGGTTCACGCAAAGACCGTATTGCTAAAGGTAGCGGCACGTCCATCGTCGAAGTTAACCGCTTCCTCAAACAGTTTGAACAAACATCCAAAATGATGAAAAAGGTGCAACAGATGCGCCGCAGATAATATGACCCTTTTAGACGGAAAATATATCGCTTCGCAGATACGGAACGAACTGCGCGAACAAGTGGCTGCCATAGTCGCTTCCGGGCGCCGTGCGCCTAAACTCGGCATTGTCATTGTCGGACATAATCCCGCAAGCGAAACCTATGTGGCAAATAAGCTCAAAGCCTGCGCCGACGTAGGTATCAACGCCGAGAAAATCGCTTTCGAAGATACTATTACCGAAGCCGACCTGCTCCGCGAAGTGGCTAAACTCAACGCAGACAACTCCATCGATGGTTATATCGTCCAACTGCCGCTGCCGGCACATATCAACGAACAGACCATCCTTTCCGCAATCGATTACCGCAAGGATGTCGATGGCCTCACGCCGGAGAACGTAGGACGTACCGTACAAGGCTTACCCTCTATCGTCAGCGCAACACCTCGAGGAATCAGTGAGTTACTCTCGCGCTACCATATCCCGACTGAGGGCAAACATGTGGTCGTTATCGGTCGTTCTAACATCGTCGGCAAACCGATGGCAATGCTGCTCATGCAGCGCCCGTATCTCTCGCTGCCGAAGCTCAGCGCAGCTGCTGTAGGTAATGCTACAGTCACTATCTGTCACAGCAAAACGACAGACCTCAAGTCCATCTGTCTAACAGCCGATATCATCATCGTGGCAGCCGGTTGCCCGGGTCTCCTCACTGCCGATATGGTCCGCGAAGGAGTTACCGTTATCGACGTAGGAATTACACGCGTAGAAGATGCCAATGCACCAAAGGGTTATCGCCTCGTAGGCGATGTCGATTTCGCCTCTGTAGCCCCCAAATGCGCTTTTATCACACCCGTGCCGGGTGGAGTAGGACCCATGACTATCGTTAGCCTCCTGCAAAATACATTACAAGCTTACTTACAATGAAACGAATAGTTTTTTCCATTATTTCTATCTTACTGACAGTCAGCCTCTTTGCGGATGAAGAACGGCAAACGCGCCGGGTCATTATGGATCAAGTCTGGGACTGCAGTTACGACCGTGCCAATGAAGTAATCGACCGCTTCGTTTACGAGATGCAAACCGATATGAACAACCTCTTCACCTGGGCGTTTATTGGTACCGAAAACAAAGGTGACACAAAGGGCAAAGATGCCGTTTCCATCAAATACGTAGGCAATACCTACGACCCCGAAACACGAACCGGCAAACTCATTACTACCATCGAAGTGCTTGGTGTGCCCTGGTTCAAGAACCGCGAAGTGGGCAGTATCTACCGCGACAGCGTAGTCAACAAAACACGTTACGCACGGCTGGAGATAACCTACTCAGGTTCGTTGCTGCAAGCCGCTAACGGACAGTTCCATACAACGCCGATTGATCCTGACCATACGCTGATGCATTTTGAATTGAACGTCGTGCTCGGTAAGTTCTTCTCCGCTTTCGTCACTACCAAGACGTGGAACGAAGTGGCTGCCTGGCGCATAGAGATGATGGTCAATAACATCAAAGAATATGCCGAAACCGGCACCGTGACCCCTAAACCCTAAACCCTAAACGCTAAACGTTAAGAATGGATATTCTCTCTAAAATAGAAGGTCTGGAAGCGAAGTTCCACGAAGTGTCGCTCCTCATTACCGATCCCGCCGTGATAGCGGATCAGGCACGTTATGTGCGTCTCAATCGCGAATATCACGACCTTGAACGAGTGCTCGAAGGTGCTGAGAAATACAAGAAAGCTGTGCACAATCTCGATGAAGCCAAGCAGCTCTTTTATAACGAGTCCGACCCCGAACTGAAGGAGATGGCGCGCGCGGAGATTGATGAACTCGAGCCGCAGATTCCTAAGTTGGAGGAAGAACTCAAACTGCTCTTACTCCCGCAAGACCCGGAAGATAGCAAGAACGTAGTCATGGAGATTCGTGGCGGAACGGGTGGAGACGAGGCTGCTCTCTTTGCCGGAGACCTCTTCCGTATGTACACCAAGTATTTCGAAGCTCACGGGTTCAAGTACTCCGTCTCCTCCTTCTCTGAAGGAGCTGTAGGCGGTTACAAGGAGATTATCTTCAATGTCACAGGCCAGAACGTATACGGCACACTTAAGTACGAATCAGGTGTCCATCGCGTTCAGCGTGTGCCCGTTACAGAGACGCAGGGACGTGTGCATACATCCGCTGCTACGGTAGCTGTGCTGCCCGAAGCCGATGAGTTCGAAGTGCATATCAACGAGGGCGAAATCAAGTGGGAGACCTTCCGTTCAGGAGGTGCCGGCGGACAGAATGTCAATAAGGTCGAATCCGGCGTGCGCCTGCGTTATAACTGGAAAAATCCCAATACTGGCGAAGTGCAGGAGATACTGATTGAGTGTACCGAAACGCGTGACCAGCCGAAGAACAAAGAGCGTGCTCTATCACGCCTCCGTACGCAGATTTATGATAAAGAGCATCAGAAATATATTGACGACATCGCAGCACGGCGTAAGACGATGGTTTCCACCGGCGACCGCAGTGCTAAGATCCGTACCTACAACTACCCGCAAGGCCGTATCACCGACCATCGTATCGGTTACACGGTATATAACCTGCAAGCCTTTATGGACGGAGATATACAAGGCGTTATCGATGCCCTTACCGTAGCCGAAAATGCCGAACGCCTCAAAGCGGCTGACCTGTAATTTATTAACCCCTAAATACACACCATTATGAGTAAAGATTTGAAAGGAACAAAGACCGAAAAGAACCTCATGGAGGCTTTTGCCGGAGAGTCAATGGCACGTAACAAGTACACCTATTTTGCATCAAAAGCAAAGAAGGACGGATACGTGCAGATTAGCAAGATTTTTGAAGAGACGGCTGACAACGAGAAAGAACACGCCAAGATCTGGTACAAATACCTCAACGGCGGTGCTGTAAGCGATACTGTAACAAACCTCTTGGCTGCTGCCGAAGGCGAGAACATGGAATGGACAGACATGTACGCTCGTATGGCAAAAGAAGCGGAAGAGGAAGGCTTCACTGAGATCGCTGCCAAGTTCGCCATGGTTGCTGCTATCGAGAAACATCACGAAGAGCGTTATCGCCAACTGCTCAAGAACATCAACGACAAGGTCGTTTTCTCCCGTGATGGTGACTGCATCTGGCAATGCTCCAACTGCGGACATATCGTTGTAGGCAAAGAAGCTCCAGAAGAGTGCCCCGTTTGCAACCATCCGCAATCTTACTTCCAACTCTTGGCACAAAACTATTAAACTCTAAACGCTAATCGCTAAACTCTAAACGCTAAACATTAAACGTCATGCCCTCCTTCCACTACCTCGGCTGCGATGATGCCGAACTCGACTTGTTCGAAAGCCAATATGCTCTCCCGGATGGGATGTGTTACAATAGTTACCTGCTCCTCGGCGACTCTCACGTAGCTGTGATGGATGCCGTGGATGCGCGGTGCTGCGACCAGTGGCTGACCAACCTCGACAAAGCCCTTGCCGGCCGTCAACCCGACTACCTCGTCTGTCAGCATATGGAACCCGATCATAGTGGTTCGATGTCGGCCTTTCTGACGCGTTATCCACAAGCTACTGTCATCTGCTCCAAGCAAGCCGTAACGATGATGAATCAGTTCGGTATCGAGGCGCCGAAGACCCGGGTGGTGGCAGAAAACGACACGCTCGATTTGGGCGGACTGACACTCTGTTTCATTGCTGCGCCGATGATTCATTGGCCGGAGGTGATCATGACTTATTGCCCTGAGTTACAGACACTTTTCTCGGCCGATGCGTTTGGCAAATTCGGCGTCTATCATGCGGACGAAGACGACTGGGCTTGCGAAGCAAGACGGTACTATTTCAACATCGTCGGCAAGTACGGTGTCTCGGTGGCTAATGTGCTCAAGAAACTGGCGGACAAACCCATCTCCACCATCGCTCCGCTGCACGGTTATATGCTCTCCGGAGAGCAGAAAGACGAAGCCCTGCGGCTCTATTCAATCTGGAGCACGTACGGTATCGAGACGGATGGTGTGCTCATCGCCTATGCCTCTATCCACGGCAACACCCGTCGCGTAGCGGAACAGCTTGAGGACATCCTCAAAACGAAGGCCGAAGCCAATGGACAACACCTCAAGATCGCTATCACCGACCTGAGCCGCGACGATATGGCGGAGGCTATCGAAGATGCGTTCCGCATGAACCGGCTCGCACTCTGTTGCGCAACGTACGATGGCGACATCTTCCCACCGATGCACATGTTTCTGCATAAACTGCGTCTCAAAGGCTTCCAGAACCGTCGCGTTGCGATGATAGAAAACGGCTCTTGGGCACCGCAAGCAATCCGTGTGATGAAGGAACTCCTTGCTCCATGCCAGAACATCGATTTTGTCGAGCCAACTCTTTCCATCCGCGGTTCTATCAAGCCGGAACAACTGCCCGACTTGCACGCCCTCGCCGATGCGCTCCTGGCGTAAGTTCTGTACCTCTGCACCCTTTGCAGAATATCCAAAACAAGCCAAATATCTTGCAAAAATAAAATATTTTGCATTTTTTCCCGCATATGCTTGCATATGTGGGATTTTTTTTGTACCTTTGCCGCCCTATTAGTGAAAAGGATAAAGGGAAATATAGAATGCAATAATTGATAAGGCTAGATATGAGCAATAACATTGCAATAGAATTTAATCATGTAAGTAAGCAGTATAGGCTGGGATTAGTGAGTACCCGGACCTTGAGCCACGACATCCAGCGTTGGTGGCAGACGTCGATTTTGGGCCACGAGGATCCGTATCTCAAGATCGGCGAAACCAACGACCGTGCGACAAAAGGTAACTCTGACTATGTCTGGGCGCTGAAGGATATTGACTTTAAGGTCGAGCAAGGCGACGTTGTGGGTATCATCGGTAAGAACGGTGCCGGCAAATCGACATTGCTCAAACTCCTGAGCCGTGTCACAGGTCCCACAACAGGTACTATCCGTGCCCGCGGTAGAATCGGTTCCCTCTTAGAGGTCGGTACCGGTTTCCACGGCGAGATGACGGGTCGTGAGAATATCTTCATGAACGGCGCTATCTTGGGCATGACCAAACAGGAGATCCAGTCGAAGCTGGATGAGATCATTGACTTCTCCGGCTGCGAGCGCTATATCGATACGCCTGTTAAGCGTTATTCCTCCGGTATGACCGTTCGTTTAGGCTTCGCTGTTGCTGCTTTCTTGGACCCTGAGATATTGGTCGTGGACGAAGTCCTCGCCGTCGGCGACGCCGAGTTCCAAAAGAAAGCCATCGGCAAGATGAAAGACGTCTCCCAAGGTCAAGGCCGCACCGTCCTCTTCGTGAGTCATAATATGACATCAATACGCAATCTTTGCAAGACAGGTGTGATTCTGGATAAGGGGGAAATGACTTTCTTAGGAGACGCTGATACTGCAGTTGATAGATATATAGCCAATGAGGAGAATGAGTGCTTATGTTTAGCGTCAGAAGTGCTACCGAATCATCGACTTTGGCATGTGTCCAAAGAAATAGAGTTTTTAAGTGCGCGTTTATGTCATGAAACGGGTTATTTGACTTTCAACGAAGATATCAATCTTGAATTGAAAATCCGTTGTAACAGACCCGGATTGACTGGATACAATATCAATACTATAGTGTGCGATATGACAGATAGGCGAGTTTGTTCATTCTTATCGCCAACAATTCCCTTAAACAAGAATCAACAAGAGTACACTGTTCATATTTCGCTGAAGAATCACAATCTAGCAAAAGGTAGGTATTATTTAATATTCCATGCAGGAATTGATTCAGAGGAAACAGATATCTATGGTGTAGAATTTGATGAAGTGTTAAAGATACTCACGTTCGAAATAAAGTACCGTAATGATGATCCGCAGCAAGTAATGCCCTTCTGGCATCGCTATTGGGGATTGACTAATTTGGAACAATGTAGTACAATAGATGTAAAATAACGTATGATGATTACGCAAAAGATATTGAGAAAGATAGCAAAGGTTCTCTTGCCATATATTCAAAGGGAAGAATCGAAAGCGCATTCGAGAGGACTGATTAATCTATCTAGCAAAATGAAGAATTGCAGCACTAGTTTATACATGGGTAATTGTTACGAAGTATGGGGCGAAGAGTATATAGAGATTGGAGCAGGATTTACCGCTGCGAAGCATTTCCGGTTGGAGGCAATAGATAAGTATGGCGAACAGAAATTCTCTCCTCAAATCAGAATTGGGAATAATGTATCGTTTCAAGATTATTGCCATGTTGGTGCTATAGAGCGTATAGAAATAGGCGATGGATGCATGTTTGCAAGCAAGGTGTTTATTACGGATCATTATCATGGTCCTATCGATAAAACAGAATTGAATAAAGCACCAGGATTGCGTACGTTAATCAGTAAGCCAGTCGTGGTAGGTAAGAATTGTTGGATTGGAGATGGAGTGTGTATTCTGCCCGGTGTAACATTGGGCAATAATGTGATAGTAGGAGCCAATGCCGTAGTTACACATAGTTTTCCAGAGGATAGTGTAATTGCAGGATGTCCTGCAAAAATTATAAAGATGCTTGAATGATAGATTGGATTAAAAAATATAAACTTTCGGAGTTAGCAGTATATTGGTGCTTATTTGCCATAGCATCCGTTATGATATTCGCGAAACTTATCCTTTTCCATTGGGCTTGTTTCCATTCGTTGTTAGTTTCATCAATATTCACGCAGACAGAGATGACTGTCAATTTCTATTTAAGTAAATTGATGACTGCAATATTCATTTCCTCAATATTGTTTGTGATAAAACGAAAATGGATATTCATCATGTTGCAAGTCTTGGCTGATTTATGGATTATAGCGAATATCTTTTATTTCCGAGCTAATGAGTTATTCATCAGTGTCGAGGCGATGGGGATGATAGGTAACTTGGATGGTTTTTGGAGCGCAATTTTAACCTATTTCTCGTGGGAGATATATGTTATCCCATTCTTAACCGTATTGTTTGCAATCCTGTATTATCTTATGCCTGACTTAGAAAAACGAAGATGGATACCATTCGCATCCTTATATGGAGTGTTTATCCTATTCCTGAATTATCAATACTTGCGAGTATGGCAGAAGGATTACAAAAGAGTTGTAAGTTCTGTAGAATTTTATGAAGCCAATGGAGAAACCGATACGGCATGGGGACCGGATCATTTGTACGGCAAATATGGTGAGAAATGTTTTATCCCATTTCATAAAGCATATGCTGCGGCGAAATGTAAGGAGGCTTTTCAAAAGTATTATATTCGTGAAAGGAATATTTTGGATTATTTCCCCGCAATGGTTATCTATTATCTGGCTGATGAAGAAAAAACAATTCGACCTGTTGAAAGTAACGAGATAGCCCCTTTCATTAATTATACAAGTGATTCAATTGTATGTGAAGGGGATGTGGTGTTTATATTGATTGAAAGTCTCGAATCATGGCCACTACTATTGGATAATTACGCAGAGCATATTGCGCCAAATCTCTATCATTTTGTAAATGAAAATGACCATGTATTGTTCTGCACTCAGATGACATCACAAGTCAAGCATGGCGTATCTGGCGATGGTCAGATGCTTCTCAATTCCGGATTGCTGCCTATCAATACAGGAGCAGCATGTTATTTATATGGAGATAACGAATGGCCTAATATAGCATCTCATTATGAACACTCGATATTGATAAATCCATGTGCAGATAACACGTGGAATCAACGACAGATGACTATAAAATATGGTTATCAACAAGAATTGTATCCGGAGAAGAGTTGGTCGGACTATGACATTTTTAACGTATTAGGTCAAGTGCTTGATACGATACAAAGTCCATTTATCGTACATGCTATTACTTTGGAGATGCATTCTCCATTTGAGATAGGTCATAATATAGATATAACGGATATGCCGGAGGGGATGCCGAAATATTTGCATGATTACTTAGGGGCATTGCATTATACAGACTCGTGCTTTGGACTATTTTATACTCGTTTCAAAGAGGATGATCGTTTGCAGAATGCGACCATCGTTATTACAGGAGATCATACGATATTTAAATCTTCTATGTTATACGGCTTCCAAGATTATGCAGAAAGGCATCAACTCGATATACCACAGAACCAATCCTATACACCGTTTATTGTATATTCACCAACGATAAAGCATAAGATAGTTAGTAATGATACTTGCTACCAAATGGACATGTATCCTACATTATGTCATATGTTAGGGCTTGATACCTACTATTGGAAAGGATTTGGAGTAAATCTTTTGGATAGCGCTGAGACGGCAAATCGTTATGTGGAAGAATCAATATTGTACGATTTGTCCGATAGAATAATCCGTAGTAATTATTTCTTAAACTACAGGGACTCGTTAGGAGATGAATGAGAAGTTAAAAATATTTGTTATAGTTGTAACCTACAAAGGTAAGCGTTGGTACGACAAGTGCTTCGGTTCGATACGAGAGAGCGTGATTCCAGTACAGGTTGTAGCGGTGGATAACTCACAAGGTACAGAAGATGCTAATTACATCAAGACTCATTTTCCAGAAGTACATCTTATAAAGACCAATGAGAATCTGGGATTCGGAAAAGCCAACAACATTGGTATGCAGTATGCGTTGGATAACGGATGCGATTATGTGTTCTTATTGAATCAGGACGCTTGGTTAGATGCTCCAGATACGTTAGAAAAATTGGTAGAGATAGCAGAGCAACATCCAGAGTTTGGTATATTAAGTCCTATGCATATCAATATTGAAGGGCAAGGATTAGTAATGGAGTGTTTTTGTAAACAGCCAACCAATAAATCTCTAATAGAGGATCTATATTTCCATCAACTGAAAGATGTATACGAAACTGAATATATTCATGCTGCGGCGTGGCTTTTGTCTAGGAAGACATTAGAAAATGTCGGTGGGTTCGACCCGCTATTTTTCCAATATGCGGAAGACGATAATTATTTAAAAAGGGTACTCTATCACGGATTCAAAGTGGGAGTCTGTCCGGAAACAAAAATAGTGCACGATCATCATGCATCGGAATTCTCCAATGAACGATCGCAGTTGCGTCAAAAGCAGTTCTTGTTGGTTGAGTGGACGGATATCAATAAGCCGTTGAGTCTCAGAAGACTATATCGATATATCATAAGAAAGTGGATGTCGTATTTCTGCAATGGGAATTGGACTTTAGCAAAGAAACAACTCGACATTCTACGATATTGTGTAGCGAAACGTAAAGAAATTAGAATTAGTAGAAATGAAAATATTCAAGAGAAGCCATCATGGCTGTATTAATAACTTGACGAGATAATGAAAAAAACTCATATCAAAAATATAGTACAAAATTATCTGTTGCACAATGAAACATGTGCATATTTTTTGTCTAAATATTGTTTGAGGTTATATCTTAAAATGTTTTATGAGCACTGGACAAAGCGGCGTTTGAATTTTTGTCAACCGGAAGATTTTAATCAGGCATTGCTTAAGTTGTCTTGGGAGAATAGCCATAATCCGAAGATGCGTGAATTGATACCGCTGTGTGTGGATAAATATGCAGTGAGGGAGTATGTGGCATCTAAAGGGTATGAAGATACTCTAAATGAAATTTATGGCGTTTACGATAATGTAGATGCTATCGATTATGATGCGCTACCAAATCAGTTTGTCATGAAGATGACCAATGCATCTGGGCGCAATTGGATTTGTATAGATAAATCTGTCGCAGATTGGCCAGCTATGAAGAAACAATTTGCTGAATGGTTAAAAGACACGGAATTCGGGTGGCTGTCAGGAGAATGGCAATATGCATTGATAAAACCTCGGATAGTGGTTGAGAAATATTTGGAGACTTTAGGTGAATCAAGCTTAATAGATTATAAGTTCCATTGTTTTCATGGCGAGCCATATTCTTGTTTTGTTGGCTATAATCGGGATATGGATGATCCACATGGGAAGGTATGCTTCGATGATTATGATATGGCATGGAACAGGACGGAGCGTATTTTACCCTCATGGCATATGAATAGACGAATGATCCCTCAACCAAAGAACTGGAATAGAATGGTTCAAATGGCCAGAGATGTATGTCGAGATTTTGAGTATGTGCGATTTGATCTATATGAGATCAATGGGAAGATAGTGTTCGGAGAAATAACATTCACTCCACAAGGATGTGTTCAAGAGTTCTATACTGATGAGGCTCTAAAGGAAATGCTAGAAGAATTTAATAAATGACAAAAGTGTCTATCATAATGCCATGCTATAACGCTTCTGCATATTTGTCAGAGGCAATAGAGTCTGTGCTGTCTCAGTCATATAAAGATTGGGAATTGCTGATTATAGATGATGGTAGTACTGATACTTCACGAGAAATTGCAAAAGAGTATGTTGGAATAGATAAACGCATCCATTTAATCGAACAACCGAATAGCGGAGCATGCCGAGCTCGCAATAATGGTATAGAACATGCGAAAGGGGAGTATATCAAGTTCTTGGATGCTGATGATATACTTGATAAGGATTGTTTGAAAATTCAGTTAGAACAGATTCAAACATTACAATCTAATCAAATCCCATTTGGAGATTATGGTCGGATAGATAGAGATAGTAAAAAAATATCGGATTATTCTTTTTCTTCTGGGATGCTTCAGCAATTGCAAAACGACCCCATCGCGTTTACTTTTTTCCATTGGGAAATATTGATAACCTGTCCATTGCATCGCAAAAAACAATTACAAGAAATCGGCTTGTTTGATAAATGGTTGCCACGTCACCAAGAGACGGACTTACATTTCCGTTTGGCATTGGCAGGAGCAGAATTTATTTACTATCCAATACATACTTTTAATTATCGTGAATACGAGTCTGAATCTCGTATATCATCACGTTTTGAAAAAGGAAAGATAGATAAAGTTAAGTTGAATGAGGTGTATTATCGAAAAAATGAGTCTTTGCTAATAGATAAGTATGGTGCAATGCCGCAAATATATCGACCATCCTTTGCCGATTTTTATTACGGAAAGGCACGTGAAGCATTTGCTCGGCACGACAAAGCGAACGGAATGGAATATTTAAGGAAGAGTGAATTATACATGCCTTATACGGGAACACGCTGGATATATACCATGTTTGGAAAAATTTTTGGATATGTAAACATAGAAGCATTATTACGGATGCGTTTGCGATTTTTACATAAAGCATAAAAATGAAAACTCCTATCAACATAGAGATTCCGAGCTGTTTGCCGCAACATCCGTGGCATCCATCCGTGGTATATGTGTCGGAAGGGTGGAATGGTCATCGGTTTTGGATGGCTCAAACGCCTTACCCTCCATTCCATGTGGCACCTTATAAAGATAGGTGGGAATTGCCCTGTATTCACTATTCAGATGATGGAATGCATTGGAACACAATAGATGCTAATCCAATAGATGATTTGACAGATGAGCAGATGGCAAATCATAGTTACCATAGTGATCCGCATTTGGTGATGAAGGATGGGGTGCTATATTGCTATTATCGGTTGATGGAAAATAATGATGCGAAGACTACTATTTTGAGGAAGAAAAGTGTAGATGGTATTCATTGGTCGGATAGGGAGATGATTACATTTGACAATGGAAAATCGACATTGGACAATTGTAAACTTGAAATTATATCTCCGGCAGTGGTTTGGACGGGAGAGAAGTGGAGGATGTATTATGTGGATGATACGTTCACAAATTTGCAGAGGGGAATACAGTTGGCAGAATCGGAAGATGGAATCCTGTTTGAGGTGGTTGGTTCGGTGTGGAAACAGCAGGAGGTAAAGCCATGGCATATTGACGTGCAATTGATAGATGGAATCTACTATCTACTTATTCACGATGTAGATAATAATTCTCTGTGGCTATATACTTCTCAGGATGGGATACAATTTGGAGAAGGAAAAGAAGTACTGAGAGTATCCGGTAGATTGACAGACTTTTGGTCACATAAATTGTATCGAGCTTGTCTTGTCTGTGTAGATGGCAAAATACATATTTATTTTTCCGCTAACGATGGTATGGCGAGTTATTTAGGGCAAATACAGCAAGTTGAGAATGGTAGTTTATATATTGTCGATTGCTTAAATGGGAAAGAGAAATGTAGATTTGTACTTCGTTTCTGGTGCAGAAGATGTAAGCAGCTTGTACAGCGATTAATGCATTTTATTGAAAAGCGAATCAAATGATAAGCGTTGTAATTCCACTCTATAATAAAGAACATTCCATCGTGTCGACGATAGAATCAGTAGTTGCCCAAACCTATAAGGACTGGGAGCTGATTGTTATCAATGATGGCTCTACGGATAAATCGTTATTAACAGTAAAAGAGTATTTCTCAAAATTACCAATTACCAATTACAAATTACAAATACTTGAGCAGCCAAACGGTGGCGTGAGTTCTGCTCGCAATGCCGGAATATTAGTTGCTCAAGGTGATTATATTGCCTTCTTGGATGGGGATGATATATGGGATAAGGATTTTTTGAAGGAGATGACGCGGTTGATAGCAGATTATCCTGGGAAGAGTATATATGGATTGGGATGCATACAAATTAATCGAGATGAGAAACCGATATTGAAGGATAGTTATTATCGAGGCGTATCAGGATGGAATTATGCTACGATGGCATTTACCGGAAGTAGTGCGTGCGTAAATAAGGATGATGCAATAGAGGTGGGACTTTTTGATACGCGCATGACACATGGGGAAGATTTGGATATGTGGTGGCGGTTAATGATGCTTCATGGAGGAGCTTCCTATATGAGGCCCTATGCATATTATATACAAGATGCAGAGAATCGAGCTATGCATCGGCTGGCTCCATTGCAAAAGCATATCCCATATTTTGTAGATAAGTTTGCTGAGGCTCGTGCTAAAAATATCAAGTTCCGCCGGTTCTTTGATAAAGAGATGATACAACGGTTATATCCTTATTTGTTTGATAGCCGGTATCGAAAAGAGGCGAAGCAGTTAGTAGGAATATTTGATTATAGTTTGCAGACGGGATCGCTGAAATGGCGATTGAAATGGCCGAGAATATATAGGATGTATAAACGCATATTTAGAATATGAAACAAACAAAAATATCAGTGGTGTCACCTGTATATAGAGGAGCAAACCTGGTTGCTGAATTAGTGCGGCGCAATGTTGAAGCACTTACCTCAATCACGGATGATTATGAGATCATTCTGGTCAATGATGCCTCGCCGGATAATTCTTGGACAGCTATAGAAGCCGAGTGCAAGAAGAATCCGCGTGTCAAAGGTCTGAACCTCTCTCGTAATTTTGGTCAACATTATGCCATTACCGCCGGTCTTTCTTACGCAACCGGTGAGTGGATTGTCGTCATGGATTGTGACCTCCAAGATCGTCCTGAAGAGATTCCTCACCTTTATAAAAAAGCCCAAGAAGGGTATGATTCAGTATTGGCACAACGTGTTCAGCGTTCACATCGTTGGTTTAAGAAAATGGGTTCCCAAATGTTTTATAAGGTATTCTCATATCTCACGGAAACCAGACAAGACGCTTCGGTTGCCAATTTCGGTATCTATAACCGCAAAGTGATTAATGCGGTACTCTCCATGGGAGATGCTATGCGTTATTTTCCAACGCAAATACAGTGGGTTGGTTTCAAACGCGCTTATCTGCCTATACAGCATGATGAACGTGCAGAAGGCAAATCTACCTACAACCTCAGCCGTCTATTCCAATTAGCTTTCGATACCATAATTTCCTTCTCTGATAAACCCATGCGTCTCATGGTTCAAATGGGGTTGTTAGTAACATTGGCTGCCTTCATTGTGGGTATCGTGTTCATTGTACGTTATTTTATGGGATTAATCGAAGTCATGGGTTTTGCTAGCTTGATTATTTCACTTTGGTTGCTTGGCGGAATCATCATTTCGCTAATAGGTGTTGTGGGAATATATTTGGGTAAGTTGTTTGAAAAGGCGAAAGATAGGCCAACATTTATCGTGAACGAAAAACTCAATATCGACTGATGGAAATTCGTACGTTAGAGTGGGATAGCGCGTTCTTCGGTCTGCGGATAGGAAGAGCTGATATACAGACATCGGACGATGCCAAGGAGTTGGCGACGCAGTATGAAAAACTGAAAAGTCAGTATAAATTGATATATGTGTTCTGTATGGATGGACTTACCTTTGATGTGAAAGGTGCGGAGTTGGTGGATGAGAAAATATTGTATAGTAAGAGCTGCGAGAATAAAGTTGAGAGTAAGGATGTGATGCTTTATCTGCAACCTAAACCGAGTGCATCGTTGTATAAACTGACTTTGGTGAGCGGAGGTTATTCGCGTTTCAAATTAGATGAGCGATTACCGAAGGGAAGTTATGAACAGTTATATCGCAGGTGGATTGAGAACGCATGTCCGCAAGAAGGTACGAATAAGCAGATCTTTGTGTATTGCCCGGATGGAAAAGCGCAAGGAATGATAACTGTGGATTATCAGGGCTACAAAGCGCATATTGGATTGGTGGCGGTGGATACGGATGCCCAACATCAAGGAATCGGCACGATGATTATGTCCACTTTAGAGTATTATCTTTATCACAAAGGTGTGACGACTATTGATGTGGCGACCCAAGCTGCGAATAAGGGTGCGTGCCGATGGTACGAGAAGAACGGGTTTGTTAAGAAATCGACGACACCGATTTATCACTGGTGGTTGTGAATGCAATAACGAAATATGGAGTATTGATAGGCATTAACTTGCTGTATGCTTGTGTAACGCTATTTACAAAGTATGCCGCGCAGCAAGAGTTTTTATCGTTTGCGTATTGCATCGGTTTAGCTGCAGCAATTGGCGTGATGGGACTATATGCAATCTGTTGGCAGCAAGTGTTGAAACGCGTTGAACTGAGCACCGCCTATATGTTTAAAGGCACGAGCTTGATATTCGTGATGTTGCTTGCATTTGCGGTCTTTGGCGAAGTGATTACGACAATGAATATATTAGGTGCTTGTGTAATAATTGTAGGTATTGCGTTGTACGCTAAAGAATGATATACTATATTCTCGTCATATTATCCGTTTTTGCAGCAGCCGGTGCACAGATGTTGCTAAAGCAAGGTGCACGACAGAACTATGTCGGTTTTTGGAGGCAGTATTTCAATCCCTGGGTGATAGGTGGCTATGCTATTATGACTGGGAGTCTGATGCTAAATATATGGTGCATGAGTAAAGGAGTGCAAGTGAAGGAAGTAAGCACAATAGAATCATTAAGTTATCTCTTTGTGCCGTGTATGGCTTTTATCTTATTTAAAGAAAGAATAACGCTGCGAAAAGGAATCGCGATAGGAGTAATAATTTGTGGAGTAATATTGTTTTTTGTATAGTGGATGAACAAAATGTAAATATTTTTTCTTTGTCTAAGCAGGACACTAATTTTTTGAAGGGCATAGCGATATTCGCTATGTTATGTCATCACTTATACGGATGTCCAATAGATGGAGTTGTACCTTATACCGGAATATTTGCATGGATAGGTAATTTTGGAAAGATTTGTGTAGCCATATTCCTTTTTTGTTCAGGATATGGACTGTCGGCTGGATATGAAAATACTACAAATACGAAAGGTAAATTACGTTTTGTGCTGAATCGACTTATAAAATTTTACACCAACTATTGGTTTATTTTGTTGCTGTTTATCCCATTCGGTGTTTTTATTTTAGGGAGGACATTTGATATTGCGTACGCCGGACTTAATATACCAAAACGAATTCTTTTCGAAATACTAGGTATCAATGGAGGATGTTCATACATAAGAACTTGGTGGTTTAATCAGTTAATATTGGTGCTGTACTTAATCTTTCCCCTATTATACGAAGTCATAAAGCGGGTGCCTATTTTAGCTTTTGTAATAAGCGTGGTATATTTGCTATTAGGAGATGCATACACATTCCGAATCATTGAGTTAAATATTTGGTTATTTCCTTTTATAGTTGGCATCTACTGGAAATTATTTGAAGGAAAACTCGATAAGATTACTTTTGCAGATACGAAGGCAAAAATATCATATGCTCTTATATCTCTTATATTTTTAGGATTGGCAATCTTATTAAGAAGTAAATTATCTGATTTAAATGAGTTGAGAGTTGATGCTATAGTAACTATATCCATTGTGTTAAGTGTGATTTTTATATGTAGAAATTCCTCGACTCTCATGAGAGGTGGGGCTTTCCTTGGAAAGTACTCGATGAATATGTATCTGATTCATTCGTTCTTTAATGTGCCTAGGTTGCATGAGTGCGAATGGCTTCGGGGGGGGTAACTTCGTTCTTCTCGCCATATTTTGCCTCATGCTTAGTGTTGCGATAGAATTGATTAAAAATAAAGTGGGAATATATAAGTTACAGAAAATAATACTAATTAAATGAATAAGGAAGTTTGTCGGAGAATCTTAATAATCCTTGCTGCATTAATCTCCACGGGGTATTTGCTTATGCTAGGATGGTATAATACGCTGTCATTGGATGACTACGGATTTGTTGTGGATACTTCAAATGTTTCTCCATGGCAATGGGCCTACCATATGTATATGACATGGCAAGGAAGGTTTTCCACATTCTTAGTTAATGGATGTTTGTTTATACTATTTGGACACTCATCTACTCTTTTCCCTTTGACAGTACTACATCTTTTGCTTGGATATGGTGTGTTGTATCTATATGCGAGGGATGTACTACACATCAAGGATGTCACTAATCGAATAGCAATTACTGTTCTCATAACTAACATCGCCATCATGTCTGTATTTGAGATTAGTACGTTCTATTGGTTGTGTTGCGCAGGATATTTCTTGGAAATATATGCCACACTACTACTATTCTATGTGATTTATATAGCCAAATGGAAAGAATGGATTAATGCAATAGCGGCAATATTGTGCGCACTATACATAAGTGGTTCGGCAGAAAACTATACACCACTCGTGTTGATGGTATTAGGATTGCTATGGTTGCGCGATGTCGTGCGAGATTCCAGATTGTTGTCATTTAAAGAAGCATTTTGTAAGCACTGGTTAGCTTTTACAGTATGTGCTATTTTGGGAATAGGGTTTATTGCTATGATAGTTGCTCCTGGTAATAAAGTACGTATGCAGAACGGAGAGGATATGGTTGGCTTTATGCATGACTTTAATTTCGTTCTTTTTGTCAAGAAGACCATAATTGCTAATGTGATTTTTGACATACGTTTAATTTCCAGGGGAATATATTGGTTGGGGCTGTTGCCAATATTTATGTATGTTGGTAAAATGCTGCGCGATAACGAGGTGGTCATCGTGTTGGATAAAGTTGGGAAACGTATTTTGATAGCAACTATTTTATTAGCCGTTTTCATCTTTATCGCAGTAACAGCATGCGTCTATGGCACAGGATACTATCCTCCATTGCGAAGTATGAGTTATATCTCGTTTGCTATGGCGGCTTATTTATGCTATGTGGGATGTCTATTGGGGTATCGAATAGCTGAAAATAAATCTAGATTGGTAACAGCATTGGTAATATGCAGTTTTGTGGGATGGAGCATTTTCGCAGTATGTGAGATAGCTAGAGAGTATCCGGAGGTAAAACGCTATCACGAGTTTATCTGTGCACGAAATGCTTTGGTACAGCATGAGGCGGGAAATGGACGAACGGAGTTGCTCTATATTGATGAATATGAGGCACCGCAATGGAAGAATACCTATTCGTATCTTCGTACTGCTATTAATAAATGTGTGGGGTCGAAGAAAGTGGTGGAAGAAATATATTTCCCTTATATGATATCAAATATTGATAAGACTAATCCGGATGATTTTAGAAATAAAGGATTACAAGAATATTATAATGCTGACTTTAAAATATTGGAAAAATGATGAATGCCATTCCATTTAATAAACCACACTTGACAGGGAAGGAAACAAAGTATATGCTGGAGGCTGTCCAAACTGGAAAACTATCCGGTAACGGAGAGTTTACTAAACGCTGTCAGCAGTTCTTTGAGGAACGCTATGGTTTTAAGAAGTGTTTGCTAACCACATCAGGTACTGATGCATTGGAGATGTGCGCAATGTTGTGCGACTTGAAACCAGGGGATGAAGTAATTATCCCGAGTTATACGTTCGTCAGCACGGCATTGGCGTTCCTCCGCGAAGGAGCGAAAGTCGTTTTTGCGGATTCCATGAAGCGCAATCCTAATCTTGATGCAGAAACCATTGAATCCCTTATCACTCCGCGTACTAAAGTTATAGTACCGGTTCACTATGCCGGTGTCGCATGTGATATGGATAAGATTATGGAGATTGCCAATCGCCATAACCTCCTCGTCGTCGAAGATGCAGCCCAAGCCATCGATAGTTATTATAAATCACCAATGACCAATTACAAATCACTAATGCCGTTAGGCTCCATCGGACACCTCGCGGCCTTTTCGTTCCACGAGACAAAGAATATCACTGCCGGAGGTGAAGGCGGTTTGTTGGTAGTTAATGACGAACGCTTTATCCGTCGCGCTGAAATAATCTGGGAGAAGGGGACCAATCGTGCAGAGTTCTTCCGTGGTGAAGTGAACAAATACGGTTGGGTAGATATGGGCTCGTCTTTCTTGCCCGCAGAAATCAATGCAGCCTTCCTCTGGGCACAATTAGAAAATCTTGACGAAATCCAGTCCAAACGTAAGTCCCTTTGGGAGACTTACTATAAACTCCTCCTGCCATTAGCAGACAAAGGATATTTCTCCTTGCCAGATATCCCTGAATATGCATCCGATAATGCCCACATGTTTTATCTTATTTTGCCGGATTTAGATAAACGAACGGCATTAATTCAGCATTTAAAAGATAATGGCATCATGGCTGTGTTCCATTATTTGAGTCTGCACAGTAGCGCATATTATCAAGACAAACATGATGGTCGCGACCTGTCGGAATGTGATCGATATGCCGATACATTGGTGCGTCTGCCGATGTATTATGATTTAGAGATAGAGGATGTGGAGAAAATATGTAAGTTGATTTCTGTTTTGTATGTAAAATGAAGCTCAGTATCATCATGCCTGTTTACAACGTAGAAGATTATCTATGCAAGTGCATAGATAGTGTCTTGAATCAGGATTACGAGGATTATGAGGTAATCCTCGTGGATGATGGTTCTCCTGACGAATGCCCCAAAATATGTGATAGTTATGCCAAGAAGCATGATAATATAAGAGTGGTACATCGTGAGAATGGTGGATTGTCTGCTGCGCGTAATTCCGGAATTGAGGTGGCGATAGGTGAGTATATTCTATTTGTGGATTCGGATGATTATATTGAACCGAATGTGCTGGGAACCCTGATGGAACAAGTGGAGCGTGAGCAATTAGATGTGTTGCGATTTGATTATCAGAATGTACGTTTAAAGAATGAGGGAGTGAGAAAGTTAGAAAGTGAGGGAGATTATGAGGTGTTTGAACCGAATAAAGCTCCGAGATATATGGACAAGAAGAGTGAGGTTGTAAATGGGGAAACGTATTTAAATACAAGGATGGGATATGCGTGCTATGCATGGCAATTTATTATTTGTAAAGACATTGTCAATACATTTTACGAAGGAATTCATTTCGAAGACACAGAATGGCTTCCGCGAATGATGCTTGCGGCGAAGCGAGTAAATAGTACGACAACGGTTGTATATAACTATTTGGTTCGGCAAGGGAGTATAACAAAAGTACAGGGAGATAAGATAAAAATTCGTAAGAATTTAGAGGACAGATTGACAATTGTAGGTCAATATAAAAAGTATATCGAGCAATATCCGGATTGTCAATGGTTAAGAAATATGCGAAGTCGAATGGTTGCAGGTATCTTGACTGATGTCGCTTTGAATTTTTACTCACAACGAAATGAATATATTGAACGAATGCGAGAATTTAATGTGTTCCCGCTGACTATAGCCAACCAAGGTAAAACGTATTCTCGTCGTGCTCGTATGATTAATTTGTTTGGTCCGCGTATCTATTGCGCGCTTATGCATATGAGAAAATGAAAGTAGCATATTTTATAGGAGCGTTGAATAGAGGTGGAGCCGAAAGCCTCATATTGGATATCTGTCGGCAGCATAAGCAAGTGCCGTATAACTTTGTGTGTGTATATCGGCATGAGGGAAATATGTCAGATGCATTCCGCGAAGCTGAAGCCCCGATGATTCAGATACGGAAGAAGCCGGGCTTCCTTCGTTATTTGTGGAATATCCGTCGAACTTTGTTGCAGGAGCATATAACAATGGTTCATTCGCAGACCCCATCTAATACGCTATTGTTGTCTTTTGCGTTACTCGGGACAGGAATAAAGATAATATCCTCGTTTCATGGTCATATGTTCGCGGATGCCTCATGGTGGATGCGAAAAATAGTGTATGCCGCAAGCGAAAAGATAATCTGCGTAAGTGAGTATCAGAAGCGGTATTATGAGAAAAAGTGGCATCTGTCAAAGGAGAATAAGTTGCAAGTGGTGTATAATGGGATTGATTTCACGAAGTTCAATCAAATGAGTGAGGAAGTTAGAGACTTAAAGAATGATGGGAAGATACGATTGTGCATGGTGGGTAATTTTATAAAGGGAAGATCGCAGATGGTGGTTTGCGAGGCGATTCATAAATTAAAAGATAATAAAGAGGATTTTGATTTTTATTTTATTGGGAGGAGAGATGAGGCAGAGCCTGCGAGATACGATGAGTGTGTGAAGTATTGTGAGGATAACCAATTGAAGAATGTGCATTTCTTCGGAGGACGCGAGGATGTTCCTGATCTGTTAAAAACGATGGATGGCTTTGTGTATAGTACAGAACATGATACATTTGGCATAGCTGTAATTGAGGCAGTCGCTGCTGGACTTCCAATCGTCGTCAATGATTGGCCGGTAATGACCGAGGTGTGCAATTTGGGACTACCAAATGAGAACCAATCTGTACGCTTTTACAAAACAGACAATCCAGAGGATTGCGCGGATAAGATGGCTAATCTACTTGATGATATCAAAACCCAGAAAAAACAATTGCAAACTGATTGTTCACTAGCTATGGAGGCTGTTCGTGCTAAATATTCTATACATACGCACATAGATACCTTATTTAAAATCTATAATTCCTTAATTCATTAACTAGTTATTACATGAAAAGACCTGTATATAATGCGATACATTCGCTATTCTATAATCCCAAGCATTTTTTAGATGCGTTATTGACACGTTTCGGAGGATGGTTGTCAGATGAAACGTTTATTCGCTGGGATTATTATCTCAATCATGGGCGTGCTATTAATTTGGAAAATCCACAACGATATACAGAGAAATTGCAATGGTTGAAACTCTATTACCGTGATCCAATGTGGACAGAGATGGTGGATAAATATAGAGTGAAGGAATTAGTTAGTGAGCGAGTCGGTAAAGAGTTTGTGGCACCGGTTTTGGGAGTGTGGAATAGAGCTGAGGATATAGAGTGGGAAAAACTGCCAGATCGATTTGTGCTCAAGACAAATCATGATAGTGGAAATAATGGAGTTCTTATTTGCAAGGATAAATCTAAGATAGACAAGGCAAAATGGATCAAACGTATCAATCAATCACTATGTAAGGATACCTCAAAGGCAGGTCGTGAATGGCCGTATAAGAATGTAAAACGCTGTGTGTTTGCGGAACAATATTTGGAAGATGCAACTGGTGAATTACGCGATTATAAGTTTTTCTGCTTTGATGGAGTAGTGAAGTATCTGTTTATCGCGACCGAGCGTCAATCGGGTGGAGAGGTTAAGTTTGATTATTTTGATGCAGACTTTAATCATCTGGATATAACACAACGTCATCCTATGTCGGGTAAAGAGATTGGGAAGCCACAGATGTTTGAGCAAATGAAAGAGCTAGCTGCCAAACTTTCTAAAGGCTTGCCGGAAGTGCGGGTTGATTTGTATGAGGTAGATGGTCGCATTTATTTTGGCGAATATACTTTCTTCCATCACGGTGGTATAGCACCGTTTCATCCGGATGAGTGTGACTATATTTGGGGCGACGAGATTCATTTGCCCAAGGCCAATCATAGATAATTGATAGATGATTGCTAGATAACATGATATAGCAAAAGTATATGTTAAAAAAGGTGGTAAATAGGCTGATTCAGACTCGTTGGGCAATAGGTTTTGTGTGGGGAGGAATGGATGCGGTGATGGAAGGCTCGTCACCTATTGAAGATTGCAGTTTGAAGAATGTAGATTTGCAAGTAGACTGGGTGAAGATGCCGAAGGACAGGTGGTTCGCAGATCCGTTTGTTTTGGATGTGACAGAGAAAGAGATACTACTATTAGTTGAGGATTATCCATACGCTACACGCAAAGGTATAATATCATTGTTGCATATAGATAGAACGACATTAGAGATTAGTGCACGCAAGGAGTTATTGGAATTGCCAACTCATTTATCGTTCCCTGCTATATGGCGCAAAGAAGGACATATATATGTTTATCCAGAAAGTGCACATATTGGACGATTGGATATGTATGAGTATCATCCGGAGTCAGAAGAGTTAACTTTTGTTCAGACTATATGCGATGATGTTGTGTGGGATTCATATATCACGGAATCATTCGGAGAACCACTGATGTTCACTGCAGCGCATGATGATTATCAACTAGATATATACCATTGGAAAGAAAAGAAACAACGATTTATACCTGGGGAGGTTATTTCTTCGGAGATGCCTGATTCGCGAATGGGGGGGGGGGTATTCGAGTATAATCGTTCGTACTATTATCCGGCACAAGACTGTAGCAAAAGTTATGGGTGCGCGATTGATATCAAGCGGATAAAAGTGGAACGCGGAAAGTGGAAAGTGAAAAGTGTGAGACATATAGAGTCGCCACATCCGAAATATCCAATAGGTTTACATACCTTAAATGAATATAAGGGCGTAGTTGTAGTGGATGTCAGAGGTTATAGGTTTGGTTGGATTGGAGCCGCGACGGATAGAATTGTTAAATGGTTAAAGCGTAAGATATGAAAGAGTTACAAATGGAGGTAAGATTGCATAAGCACATTGTTATTTCCGGAGACACCGGAAATGCGTTGGGCGTGATTCGTAGTTTAGCACAAGGAGGGGTGAAGCCTATTCTAATATATCTAGTTGAGAATAATCACGTTCCGGTGTTAATAAAGAGTAAATATCTAACGACGGTTCACAAGGTATATACATACGAAGAAGCGGTTAAGATACTGATAGAACAATATTGTCAAGAAGGAAATAAACCATTTGTATATACATGTGATGATTCCGCTGAATCATATCTGGATGGTAGATATGATGACTTGGTAGGAAAGTGCTATTTCTTTAATGCAGGAGCAACGGGACGTATCAATAAACTCATGAATAAACATGAGATATGCTTAGTTGCTGAGAAGTGTGGATTTAGGATTCCCCAGCAAGAGATTGTAAATACAGGTGTGTTGCCAAAGACATTGCAATATCCGGTTATAACAAAGACACTGATGTCTATCATGGGCGCATGGAAGGGAGATGTGTATATCTGTCATAGCGAGGAAGAATTGAAAGAAGCCTATACGAAGATTCAAAGTCCGAAGTTATTACTTAATGAATATATAACGAAGAAGAATGAGTTAGCGGTACAGGGCATATCTATCGATGGTGGACGTGAGGTCTATCTACCATTAGGAATCTCATTTTTTCGTTTTTCCAATCAGGGTTATGGGTGCTATATGTACTGCAAACCACTGCAAGACGAAGAACTCATCTCAAAAATCAAGAAAATTATTCGCACGTGCCATTATACAGGGTGCTTTGAAATTGAATTTTTGATAGACCAAGAGGATAGGTTATGGTTCTTGGAAGTAAACTTCCGTTATTCGTTCTGGAACTATGCAGTTACGTTTGGAGGACTCAATTATCCGTTAACATGGGCGAAGTCGGTATTGGACAATCATATTGATGTGCCTAAAGAAGGAACGCTCAAGCCCTATTTCACAGCAATGAGTGAACCTGGGGATTTTGGGCAGACAGTTGCTACAAAGAAACTATCGTTCTGGAAATGGATAAAGGATGTTCACAAAGCCGATATGTTATATTTTTACAATCCAAAAGATCCTCTTCCGGCATGGTCATTCTGGTACCATAAGATAATACGTGCAATAAAACGTAAGTTGTGTAGGTGAAGCGTAAATTGCGGTGAAAGAATTAGATGGGATGATGCCGGATTGGAGATTTGTGATTTGTAGTTGCGTGGTTTTAAAATTATGGGAGCAAGAGTTACATATTTGATAGGGGCTGGGGCAAGTTATGGTGAACGAGGTCAAAAGGGAGTTGACTATGTTAAGAGAGGAATACCCATAGTTAACGAAATGGTAGAGGGAATAGAATACGTTATCGCGAATTTATCTACCATACCCCTGTCGAATGATAAAAAGGCCATAATATCATATATGCGCGAATTGAAGCAGCATTGTGCAGAGTATCCAACAATTGATACTTATGCAAAAATGTTGTATACAACTAAGCGCTTTAAGGAATATGAAAGACTTAAACGTCAACTATCCGTTTATTTCTTGCTTGTACAAGAACCTACTCGGCGGGATATACGGTATGACGGATTTATTGCCTCGTTGATTGATGAAAAGACAGACCGTTTGCCCAATATCAATGTCTTGTCGTGGAATTATGATGCCCAATTTGAGATGGCGTTTGCTGATTATGTTCCTGTGAGGAATGGATTAACTTCTATCACCGCTTATCTCAATGAGCGTAATAAAGTCTTTAACACGAATCCTTTTTTTCATGATGACCGGTTTACGCTGATCAAACTAAACGGTACTGCTTTTTTCGAGCAAACAAAAAGTGGAACAACTTTGCAATTTGGGAATTATCGAGGAGACTATTGGGATACTCTACCAGATAATACTAAATTTGAGATTTTTGAAGACTTCCTTGCCCATGCCGAATATGAGAATGGACCCTATGAATTGGCTGATACGGAAGCGCTGGTCGTAATCGGATATTCTTTTCCGTATGTGAATCGCAAAGTTGATAAGATGCTGTTTGAATATATGCCGAAATTACGGAAAGTGTACATACAAGACACGCATTTCTTTGATGTAGAGGAGCGGGTGATGACAATACGGGATGCTGTTTATACTAATCCTTTCCCGGATGATCAAATCCATTGCACGGATAATTGCAGTCAATTCTTGATACCTAATGAGTTGGCGTAAGGAGTGATTTTAATTGTAGCCGTGGCGGGAGTCACGGCTTTTTTGTGTATATAGATAAGATTTTGTATGTTTGCAGGACGGCGATATTGCCGGAACGTAAACAAATGCAAAATCTATGATGCAATTATCTGAGGCCGAAATGGCCATTTTTTATTTCTGGAGAGACTATATCCGCTCCCATTCCAATCATTCTGTTCGTCCGTCAATCTTGTTCTACCTCATGACCGAAGAACTGATAGACTATTACAACCAACTTCCTGATAACCAGAGGCCGCCACGGCCGTCCGAGTACGCGTTAATGGGTATCGGTACGACGAGTGGAGCGCTATCCAAATGGCGGGCGAAATGGCACAAAATATGGCTTTCGATGAAGTAAAGTGCTGATAAAATCGCTATTCTTCCGTTGGAAGATTTATTACGGAAAATTTGTACTACTTTTGTCGCCGGAAAAGAAAAACTTCTTTCCCTAATAACCCTATTATAAAAAGAAAACCGGTCTGACCGACTAGACCACAGCATAGCTGTAGTTGATGCGCAAGCGCAGTCGGACGGTCGGACAAAACTTTAAACGTTAATCGCAAATTGAGACGTATGAATATTCATACAATCACGGATAAGAACTCCAATGAGGCAAGGAAATCATATGCGACAGTACTTTCCTGGATGAAAAAGAAGCGTGAGATTAGCAATGCGGCACAATTACACTATGATTTTTGTCGATTCATATCACGACTCGATGAGATAGAAAATAATTAAGTAATTGACGCGACTCGTGATGGAGTCGCGTTTTTGATTAATTAGAAATGCAAAGGAATAAATGATGTTATACTGGATGAGAGGCAATTCCTTTTGGTTGATAGACGTAAAAGTGGGCTAAAAAGTGCCGGATTAGCTACAAAATGAAAAAAAGTTGAAGAAAGTGTCCCATATATTTTGATATATGGGATTTTTTTTGTATTTTTGCAGGCTGATTTGTGTAATATGCGTGAGTGCGTGTAAACAAGTGATATAAATTTATAAAACCATATAATTATGAGTACCTATAAGTATTCTTTGTTTGATTATCATGCCATAGATCAGGCGGATATAACTATTGATGGTATAACTGTATTGGCTGGTGATAACGGCTGTGGAAAAAGTACTCTTTTCCGATGGCTGTATTATTTGGTTAATACATCGTCTCGTTTCGATGAATTGGTATTTAAGGAATTCCAAGACGAGATAGATAATCTGCTGCGGCAAGGACGTTCTATCGCTCGCGAATTGGGCAGAGGAACAACCGAGTTTTCTTTGACTGATTTTTCAGATATAAGTTCCGGTATATTAAGAGTGGAATATGATGAGGAGGATGCGGGTGAGCTTGTCATCCAATTATTTGAAGAGGCTATGAAACTTCTTGGTCGTGGCCTAAATGAATATCTTGTATCCTCAAAATCGGAATTTAGAATACAAAGAATGAATAACTATCTCCAATTGAATATCAACAATCTGGAAGAAATGCCATCCGCGATAGATGCATATGTTGATAGGAAAATACATGAAGCTTTGTTGATATCGGAAAAGTATGCAAAAAACGCAGAAGAACGTTCAGTGGGAAAATTCTTTGATTTAGTGCATTCGGCATATGGAGTACAAGATAAAGAACCAGAAAGAATCCAGTTGTCTGAAGAAGGTGTGAAGCTACTTCGTAAGAATGGCTTGGGTAATCTTTTAGCTATTGATAGGGCTATCTATGTTGACACGCCAATGGCACTTAGTTTCGGAAGCCTACGTTCTGATAGCGTTTTTTGGAAAGACTTAAGAAGAATGATGAAAGCCAGTCCTGCTCCTTTGTCTCCGACTAAGATAAAATTACTAATCCGCATTAAAAAATTGTTAGGAGGAGAAGTAAAACTTCAAGAGTCGTTATATCAAGATTCTGAATTGCGTTTTATTAGAAGTGTGGACAACTTGAATATCAAGCTGGAAGATACTGCTACCGGTATGAAGACATTTGCGTATGTCCAGAAACTAATTGAGAATGGTTTTTTGAATGAGCGCACGTTGCTTCTTATAGATGAACCGGAGGCGCATCTCCACCCTAAGTGGATATTTGAGTTTGCCCATTTGCTGGTGTTACTCCATAAGGAATTGGGCGTAAAGGTGATGGTGGCAAGTCATAATCCAGATATGGTTGCTGCACTTCAAAAGGTGGCATTGGTGGAGTCTATGATTGAGCATACCCATTTCTATCAGGCATATCCCATCGAATCTTCTTATCGTTTTGAGTACAGAGACCTTGGTGGCTCGATTAATGAGATTTTCCGTTCGTTTAACATAGCTACAAGCAGAATTCAAGATTATGGTGAGGAACGCAAAACAGTTGGTGAATGACAATGATGTGCTAAAGGAACATCCTTTATATGATATTTATCATAAAAGTTTGCATGATATCTCATTGAAAGATTATCCTCATGATAATTATTTCCGTGAAGATATAGATGCAATTGATATTGATAAATGCGAGGAGGATAATGCAGCTGGAAGTCAAGACAAGACAATGGATGCAATGGTTGGAATAGCAGACTATTCCGGTAATTCCAAGGTTAATTCTCGTTTGTTATTAGTGGAGTTACGAATGGATTATGATAGTACGAAGTCGCTGCGGCATTCAAAGTTAAAAGGGAAGGTAGTGCATACGCGTGCTATTGTCCACTCTGCATTGCGCGTGGACGAGGATAATGTTTTTGTGTTTCGAGAGGATGTAGTAGAACAAGCAAAGAAATGGATGTTCAATATGGCTAATCAGTATTCCGAAGCGAGCAACTGGATAGCCGTATCCCCAAAAGAACTAGAAAACCTCCTTCCTCCAGCATCGTCTATTAAATATCAACCGATAACAAATATGGCACAGGTGGCTACTGAAATATGCCAAAAGATAAAAGAAAAAGATCTTGATAGTCTAATGAACATGATAGAATATTGGCATAATGTCGCTGAGGATTATAAACGGAAATATCAACTGAAAGAAGAACAGCATATCAAAAACGAACTTCGTAATGCCTGGGTAAATGTTAAACATATTGCGGTAACGCTTGATCCAAATCAACAAGCGTTCAAAGAGTTAATCGAGGAGGAATACGCATACCTTGTTAGTTAATATAGCAACAGATTACTGATAACTAATTGCTGAAAACTGAATATAAATGAAAGTAGTACTATTAGCTGGAGGGTTTGGGTCTCGGATTAGTGAGGAGAGTATCTTCAAACCGAAGCCGATGATTGAGATAGGTGGGATGCCTATCTTATGGCACATCATGAAGGAGTATGCTGCGTAAGGGCATACTGAGTTTATCATCTGTGCCGGATACAAGCTGGAGTATATCAGACAATGGTTTGCGAACTATTTCTTGCAGCGGAGCGATGTGACGTTTGATTACACGCAGGGCAAGAACGAGAAATAGGGACGCGGATATGGACTCAGATGAAGGAGATGGTGATTGTCCGGTAACGATTTCGAAGATTAAGGGGTATAGGTAAGAGTCGTTTTTTTCTGGAATCCATGCTGAAAAATGGGCTAAAAACGGCCATAAATGCTGCAAAAAGCAAAAATATTGAAGAAAGTTTCCCATATATTTTGATATATGGGATTTTTTGTGTATTTTTGCAGGCTGAAATGTTGACGTGCGTGTAAGCATATACTCGCACGCACTAAGATGACAAATATGAAAGGGCTAGAAAACAATAAATCCACATGGGCTCTGTGCCTCTCAATTGTGGCAATCATGCTATGCCTATCGTTTTTTGTATTGTGGGCTTTTGAGGTGATGCGGCGCATCCGCGTGGATAATGATTCAACTGGTGTAAAGTGTAAGAAAAATAGCAGCGGCACTGAAATGTGTCGCTGCTATTTTTAGATTCGTCGTAAGACGAGCCAAGGCTTAAATATATATACTCAATGTCGCCGTCCGGCAAGAATAGCCTTGGAGAACAAAAATCGACTACCTCGCAATTACCACAAGATAGGACCACCATTAACTGGAACTAACGGACCTTCTACCCAAAAAGTCGCACCAAATTGGCAGTTACATTGATGGCACAAAGGAACAATATACCATTCTCTAGTAGCTCCATTAACAATTTGAACGTGCGCTCCATCATCAGCTGTAGCATTGCATCCAATACGATGACACTTTCCGGCAGTGAGACCGGTCTTCCCTTCCCAGAAGCGAATCCAATTACCCTCACTCTTTTCGTGCAGGTTCCTTACAAAATATTGACTCATATCGATAAATATTTTGTTAATAACTCACTATTTCCTGATAGTTCAGCTATAGCCCACATTTCTTTATACAGGTGCTATAGATCCTGTGTTTCTTTTAATTGAACAATTCGAGTATCTTTTCGATATCTTGCTCGATGGTGATAGAGCCATCATCCTTGATGAAGATATGGCCATTGCTGGTTTTGCGTTGGCATGCGGGACACTCCTTTGTTGATAGGTTATTCTTTGCTTCGCAATAATCAGAAGAACTATACCTCGAGTCCACCTGACGCTTGTCGTCTGGTTTAGTAGGTTTCTCCGGAACAATGTTTAGTTTCTTAGTCTTCTTGCCTTTTATCGATTCAAACAAGACTGTAGAGAAGGAAGAACGCAGTCCGTGGTGCGGAGCAATGAGAAAGTCTAACCCCATTGTGAGGAGTTCTGTTTTTAATTTTTTACCTTGATGGTTGCTAACCTTGCCGTTCAACAATGCATCCATACCTTCTTTTTGTAAATCACCAGGGAAGAGAATGCCATAACCCTCATAGATATATGTGGCTATACTAATATTGTTAGTGTAGCTTTCGGAATCTAACGTTTTGTTATCCTCTACAGCTTTTGGGTATAGGTACGCTATTCTCATTTTTGTTTTAAGCGTCTCTCTCAACGGAGGATTTCTGTGAGCAGTAAGTTTTTTTAAGAAGAGCACATCTTCATCATCCGGAGTTGTGATGTGTTTCCAATTGATATGTTGGTCAGAGTTTTTCTTATCTTCCCTCGAATTCGGAGTTGTGAGAAGATCCGCTTTGAAATACTGATCGAATGCTTGAATATCGTTCAGATGGTCTTTGTGCGGATGGCTGATTATTAATTGGTCGATAGCATAGCACTCCGGATTAGATTTTGGTTCCAGAGGATTTATGTTTTTAGCTCTTTTACGGAAAAGAGGCAGCAAAAAATCGTTAACCGGAGAGAATGAATCACTCTTACCTAAGTCGATTACAATCTTACGATTTCCTAATTCTACATACGCACTAAATGCGCCTCCTACATTAAAAATAACGGTTGTCATAGTGTATAAATAATAGTGAAAAAATTGAGTTTATCTATAGGGTACAATTCTCGTGCCATCAAGAATTTGCTGCCAAAATGTCAGTATTTGATGATAAAAGTAAGAAAAATCGATGATTTTGGCAGAATAATTTGTATAAATCAAAAATTTTTAGTAATTTTGCCGCCCAATTATAGTGCGTGTGTATGCACGTATGCGCAATGGCGTATGACAATGGACAAAGAAGAAAAGAAAATAGGATTGGCATTATCCGGAGGAGGGTATAGAGCGGCAGCGTATCATATAGGTACGCTTAGGGCTTTGCATAAGTTGGGGATACTAGATATGGTAGATGTGATATCTTCCGTATCAGGAGGCTCGATTACTGCTGCATATTATGCATTACACAAAGATGACTTTGAAGAATTTGAAAAAACATTTAAGGAAAAATTAAAAAGAGGAGTGTTGGGCACATCCGGTGTTCTACTTGCTATATATCTGATTATATTTCTGATTGTTATAGTCGGGGTTCCAATCTTTCTTGCATGTTGTTCTATGCCTCCATGCTGTAAGGTTATGATAGCATTTGGCATTTGGATAATAACCCTCATTACATTGTTGGATGGTCAGTTCGTAATTTTACCGTCTAGTAAATTAATTGCAAGGCAATACGATAAAAACTTTTTTGAAAATAAAAAACTATCCGATTTGCCAGATAGTCCTGTTTTAGCAATAAATGCAACTGAAATAACATATAATCGTATATTTACATTCTCTAAAATAAAGGTTGCCGGTGGAGATTTTAAGGAGTGGATGTTTGCAAAGGATGATATTCCACTTTCATTTGCTGTAATGGCATCATCTGCATTTCCACTCGGAATCAATCCAATTAAATTTCCAACTGAGTATATTGCCAAAGATAGAGAAGATAAGCAGAGACCATATCTGATTGATGGTGGTATTTATGATAACCAAGGATGTCATAAATTTACCGAACCGAGCAGTTCGTATAAAGCTGACTATTCCATTATTAGTTTAGCAGAGAATGACAATCCTGTTTATAAGGAGTATAAAAATTCGATATCGTTATTAGCACGAGTAATCAATCTTGCCCTAAACCGGATAGATAAGTTACAGGAAGCTAAAAATATGTATGCATCTGATAATAGCAAGCAAAGATGCGCGTATGTAGTGCTGAAATGGAATGATAATCTAAGTCTAATACCATTACGTTTTTTGCAAAATGCGCAGAATGGCAATGTACCTTTAGAGGTAATGCAGATGCATGGTTTTACGGAGGAAGAACTGACTGAATTGAAAAGTCTTGAGGCAATGAGAGAAAATGATAAAGCAAAGGCAGATGTTTTATTTCTTAAGTATGTTGATAAAGTAAAAAGCAGTATAGGCTGGCCTGATTTATATGCAAAACGCCCCTCGAAAGAAAAAGTGGATGAAGCATATGGTGTGCGCACTTCCTTATTTGGATTGAAGAATAGCGAGATTGATGCACTAGGAGCGTTTTCCGAGTGGATGACTGAAGTACAATGCAAATTGTATTTGCCTAATTTGTTGAGATAATATTTAAAACTATTAGATATGGAGATAGATAAATACGAAATCGACATGCTCGATGTGAAGAATGCAGATGCTATTCTAATTCATTTTTTTGACACAAGCGGAAATGAATATGTAGTGCTCGTGGATGGTGGAAATTATGGTGATGGCGAAACAGTGGCAGACTTCATAAAATCCAATTATACGAAAAAGCAAATAGATTTGGCAATTTGTACCCATTGCGATAAAGACCATTTCGGTGGGATTTTAGCCTTACTCGAGCAAATGAGGGATAATGTAAAAGAACATATCCCTATAAAAAAGATATGGATTCACGATCCGGCAAGGCATGTAGAGAGGGGAATGATAAAGTGGATTACAGACAAGGAAGAGCGTGAGGTAAAGGCTCGTTCCGTTTATGATATTGGGGATAAAAATCTATGGGAAGTGTTAGATGAATTAATAGAAGACGGTCGAATCGAATGGGCGGAGCCATTTTCTAATCCACAAGATAAAAGTCAAGAAATAGAATGGAATGGCGTGATTTCTGTTGTAGGACCAACGGTAGAATATTACACTAAATTTGTTCCGGATTTTAGAAATGATTTGAAGAAGAGAAAGAATGGATACTCTTTTGACGAACCAGAAGATATTGGCATAGAAGAACCCGATGAACCTTTAAATAGACGTATTGACGAAGCGGGTGATGATGAGTCGTCTCATAATAGAACAAGTGTGATATTTGTGTTTAAACCCAATAAAGATGATGTATGTCTTTTTACAGGAGACGCATCACGAGATTCATTCAATAAACTTCGGGATAAACCTCTTTATGATTCATTGGCTAATGTCAGATGGCTTAAAGTGCCACATCATGGAAGCATTTATAACTTAGATAGTACCTTAATATCACATTTTTCTCCAAGGATAGCGTATATCTCTACAAAAGAGTATAATAATTATTTAAGTATATCTTTAAAAAATGCTTTAAAAAAGGTAAAAGCGGATGTCTATGCGACATGCGTTGGAGGCAGTAAGCAAGATCGATACAACTTACCTCTTCACGATGGATATGTCCTGGCAACAAAACTATAAGTATAAGCGTTATGGAAGATAAAGAGTTTATAGAAAATATAGTTGAACGATTGGAAGAAAATCGTAAAACAATAGAGAAAATTGACGAGTTCACGAGGGTAGAAGTGATGTTTATGCAGAGGTTCCAACCAGTATTATTAGATGCGCTTGGAAATTGTGCAAATGATAAGTTTTATTTCACTCGTGATTTAATTACTGACGAGCCTGTCGATTATAATCTGCTCACATTGATGGATAGTAATGGCACTATGGCTTCATTGGCATATCGCAAGGGGTATGAGTACAATAAGCTAGAATCCACTCCAAATATGTTGGTATTTGAGAAGAGAACGAAGTGAAAAATAAACCCAACATACAACTTGCAGCACTCATCAAACGACGATTGGGCGACCGGAGGTGAGAAAGATGATGGGAGAAGTGTTGAAGAAACAATCTGAAGAGTATCCAATATTTGTGGAGGTGATGGCTCGAGTTGATAATTTCTTCCAATATAATGAGTCCGAGAAATAAAGAAGTTGTGGTTTTATAAAAATTGAAAACGCAATATATTATGTCAACCAACCAACTGACATATGGAAAAATTCTAGGTCCGCAGAGGCAGCAGATATAAAACTTTCTGACTATGTTACCTTAATGGATTCAAAAAGAATATGAAGCAAAGACCTATTAATGATTATTGCAAAATGAATTTGATAAAGAACTTAACAGCTGTGATATTACTGTTTGCGACAGTGATGACCCTCTCGGCAAAAACGTCAAGAATAGATTCTCTGTCGTTGCAAATGCAAATCTTGGAACAGCAGATTGGCGAAAAACAACAGAAGATCACCATCATTCAGAAAGAATTAGGCATTTATGAGAAGGAGATGAGTGCTATATGCGAGCATGTTGATAGATCCAATGAAGAAATCTCGAATCAAATTGCGGCCAGTAGTCATACTATTCAAGTGTGGGGATGGATTCTAGCGATACTGGCCATAGCAGTGACTGTTTTTACTTCTGTAGCGGGGGCGCTGTTTGCTCGCTATATTAATAAAATTAGAAGGGATATTTCTCATTTGACGTCCGAAGCAAAAGATCAACTTCATCAAGCGGAGGATGCTTTCACCGATATTTCAGAAGAACAACAGAGAGCGAACGCTCAACAGCAAGAAGTAAAAAAAATACAAGAAGATACGGAGGAAAAGTTGAAAGAACTGCAAAACTTACATTCGGACATACAGAACAACATGAGTGCGATATATGAGAAGATGAAAAGAGAAGAAACAATCGCATTGTTGAAACGTTTGGAAGAAATACCAGAAGATATAACGAATGTGGGGGATATATTGTTAACTCGCCAGTTTGTTAAAAATGATTTTGAAATCATGCTTAATGCGTATCATAATTTAATTTCTCGTAGTCTAGAGTTGAACGGACTGACTTCTATATCTGAACTTAGAGGACGTGATGAAGATTTTAGAAGTCTTGAGGGATCATATATTTTGCAATTTGCCCAACATTTCATGGAGGATGCCATTGTTGATAAAGAATTACAGAGTCTACTGCGCTCCCGTTTTCGCGAATTGTTTAGTGACTGCTTCTTCAGAAATGATGCTGAGAAAAGTACAACTGATTTTAAAAAAGGAGTGTCTACTCTGAATATTCAGTCTCAAAAGAGTTTAATTGCGGACTTTTTGTTAGCAATCGCTCAATCTCATTACGCAAAGTTTGAAGAATTATATAATACATTGCTTTCAGACCTAACAGAAAGCAATATTCAGAAAATTTGGGAGAAGATCAGTAGTGATAAGAAGAATGCCGTATATTTGGCGCAATATTTGAAAAAGTTAATAGGAGAGAAGAACTTCAGTACGGAGTTTCTTGCTAATATTGATGCTTATATCCAGAATGCAGAATCCGCAAGTCCCGTATAAAATATGTTCGAAAATAATAATGTACATACGTCACAACAGATGCCCCAGCAGGGACCTCAGACTCCGGTACAGCCACCTACAAGTCGCCGGGCTCGCTGGAATCAGCGGCTAATGTCTGGTGTGACTGCAGGGAAAACAACTCTACCGAATTGGTTTGCGACGTATGCGGTGGGAGCATATGCTGTTGCTCTATTGGGAGTGAACATGGTTTACTCTAGCTACGCAATGGAGTGGTATTTCTGGCTATTTGGTATTGCATGGGTGGCTGGATTCTTTATTCTTAGTGTAAAATTCTCGCAAGATTGGAGTATTCGGTATATCAGGAATGAAAAAAACTTTGAGAAGAAGTTGTTTTGGACAGGATTTTCAATACGCGCATCATATGCTGTTTTCATATACTTCTTTTACTTAAGTTTGACTGGGCAACCTCATGAATTTTCAGCAGCAGACTCTATCTCATATATTGACGTGGCAATCGATTTCTCTCGTTTTTTAGATAATAATATATTATGGTCAACGCTAATAGACTACGCATCGTCCAATATGGGTGATTTGGGATATCCTTTGGCTATTATGTGGCCTGTTCGATGGTTCGGACCAGAGGCTGCAGTTATGATTATACTTTTCTCCAACGCTTTCATAGGGGCGTATACGAGCGTAGTGGTCTATCGTATGGGCTGTCGTGCGTTTGGGGATAACACGGCTCGTATAGCGGCAATATTCTGCATGCTGCATCCAGTGCTGATTTGTTATGTTGGGTTGACGTTAAAAGAGGTGCTCATGACGTTTCTTGTTGTACTCTTTATAGATTTGGCGGATAGAATGATGCGAGACCGAAAATTTACATTTGCTGCGATTGCACCAATGGTTTTGGTTGGACTTTCTTTGTTCTTATTCCGCACTGTCCTTGGAATGATAGCCTTTATGGCACTGTTCTTCGCTCTAGTGATGATGGATAGAAAAATAGTGAGTTGGGGAAAGAAATTGACATTTGGAGTATTAATAGCAGGTATATTGTTATTCTCCGTATCAGATAACATAATGAGGGATATACAGAAAATCACAGATACAGATGTAATAGAGCAGCAAGAGATAAGTATGACCAAGCGATATGGGGGAGAGAAAAGAGGAAAACTTTCTGGAAACGCATTCGCCAAGTATGCAAGTACTGCCGTTTTTGCTCCTCTGATTTTTACGATTCCTTTTCCAACGATGGTGGACATCGGATTCCAGCAAGATATGCGATTGATACATGGAGGAAACTGGATGCGGAATGTGATGTCCGGGTTCGTGATACTAGCGATGTTTATGTTGTTGTTGAACGGAGATTGGCGAAAGTATACGTTACCATTGGCGATGCTTTTGGGTTATTTACTGATGTTAGCTTTCACGCAGTTTGCTCATTCCTTACGATTCCATATACCGGTCATGCCGTTCGAAATGATGTTTGCGGCATACGCGATAGTCAATATGCGGAAGAAGCATAGAAATTGGTATATGATATGGTGTCTACTATGTATAGTAATGTGTTTCGGGTGGAACTGGTTTAAGTTAGCTGGAAGAGGATTATAAGCAGAATGAAAGAATGAGTACTATAGAGAATTAGCGAATATATAATAATATGAAACTTTTAATTACTGGAGGTGCCGGATTTATTGGCAGTAACCTCTGTGAGTGGTTTGTGAATAATGGCTACGATGTGGTATGTTTGGATAACCTGAGTACGGGATTTAAGCATAACATTGAGCCGTTAATGAGTAAGCCTAACTTTAAGTTTATCGAAGGTGATATCCGAGATTTGGACACATGCCGTGAGGCGGTGAAAGGATGCGACGTAGTGCTACACGAGGCGGCATTGGGGTCTGTACCAAGAAGTATCAATGACCCGATAAACACGAATGCCAATAATATTACCGGTTTTCTCAATATGCTGGTAGCTGCACGTGATGAGAAAGTGAAACGCTTCGTTTATGCAGCGTCATCTTCCACCTATGGCGACAGCAAAGAGCTGCCGAAGATTGAACATAACATTGGACGGCCGTTATCACCATATGCTATCACAAAGTTTGTGAATGAGTTGTATGCCAATGTGTTTACATCGCTGTATGGAATCGAGACCATCGGCTTGCGGTACTTCAATGTGTTTGGTCGTCGTCAAGACCCGAATGGTGCGTATGCCGCGGTGATACCGCTTTGGGTGAAGGCGCTTATTAATCATGAATCGCCATTCATCAATGGCGATGGCTCATATTCGAGGGACTTCACGTATATTGACAATGTGATACAGGCGAACTACTTGGCAGCTACGGTGTCGCATGACGAGATAGTGAAAAGAGCCTCGTTATATAACATGAATCTGCCGCAGAATGCGCCTGTTGATCTGGTGTTCAATGTGGCGTTTGGAGGCAACACGACACTGAATGAGTTGTTCCGGTGTTTGCGGGATAACCTCGCGAAATATGATGCAGCGATTGCGAATATTGAACCGACGTATCGTGAGAACCGTGCCGGGGATATCCCGCACAGTCAGGCGTCGATTATCAAGGCGCAACGGATACTGGGATACCAGCCACGCTATAGCGCAGCAGAGGGCTTCGCTGAAGCGTGTCAGTGGTACTATCAAAATCTCCGTTAGCGAGATTTTGATATTTGTAGTTTGTAGCTTGTAGTTTGTGGTTTATGACAAAACAGGAATTCGAAGATAAGTGCGTAAGTTTCTCAATAAAGATAAATAAATTGAGAAAATATCTTCGTGAGCAACAGCATGAATATAATAATTCTGACCAGATACAAAGATCAGGCACAAGCATAGGTGCAAATTACTGTGAAGCCTGCGATGCAGAAAGTACTGCGGACTTTGTTCACAAACTCGGCATCGTACAAAAAGAAGCTCACGAGACTATATATTGGTTAAAAGTGTTGTATGGTTCCGAATTAATAACTAAGGAACAATATGAAGATTTAATGGGAGATGTAAAAGAGTTATATCGAACGATAACAAACAGTTTAAAGTCAGCTAAGAGTAAAATTACAAATGACAAATAACAAATCACAAATCAAAAAGGTTCTTTTTGTCGCCTCGGGTAATAAGAAGGGAGGGAATGTGAGTTCCTTCGTGCGATCTCAATACGAGTCGCTAATATCGGCAGGATTGGATATGCTCCTTTTTCCGGTAAGCGGACATGGGTGGAAGGCTTATCTTTATGCAGTATGGCAATTGAGGAAATTGGTGCGAAAGGAACATCCGGATATAATACATGCACATTATTCTACATGTGGGTTTGTGGCTTCGTTGGCTACACTATGTATGCGCAACCGTCCGAAGATATTGGTATCTATATTAGGTTCGTTTCCGACGAGGAATGCTAAACGGAGAAGAGTACGATGGGCGATACAGCATTTGTGGGATGGGGCATTGACGAAATCGGAGAGAACAAGGAACCAATTAGGATTGGAGCTACCTGTAATACCTAACGGAGTAAATCTCGACATATTCCATCCAATCGACTTCACAACAGCACGAGAAGCGGTTGGATTTAAAGAAGGAAAGAAGTATGTGATTTGGTGCAGTAATCCGAGTAGGCCGGAGAAGAACTGGGGGCTTGCTGAACAGGCTGTTGAGAGTGTGAAGTGTAAAGTGGAAGGCGTAGAACTTGTTGCCGTGTATGATAAGACTCCGGATGAGGTTTGTATGTATATGAATGCTGCAGATTGTTTGCTGCTGACATCGGATTCTGAGGGCAGCCCGAATGTAATAAAAGAAGCCATTGCATGCAATTGTCCGATTGTGACAACGGATGTGGGAGATGTAAATGAACGATTAGCGAACCTCAACGGTTGCCACGTCGTTCGGGATAATGAGTTAAAGAGTGAGCGTGTGAGAGAATTAGGGGAAGCCATTGGTAAAGCGATAGCTTTTGGCAAACGTACTGATGGTCGTAAGCGCCTGTTAGATGATAAATTAGAAATATCGCAGATTGCGAATCGCATAATAGACGTGTATAAACATATGTAAATCATAGAAATTATGATAAAAAGTAAGTTGGCACTATTCCTATTAGGTAAAAAGGAAGGTTTTGATATGGGGAAGTTGGTGAAGTTTGTTCGCCAGAGTCAGTATTGGACCAAGGAGCAATGGGCAGAGTATCATAATGCTAGGATTCCGGCATTGATAGAACAAGCGTATGCGCATAGTCCGTTTTATAAGCAATGGTTTGATACTGCAGGATTGAAGCCGGAGGATATACGGACTGTAGAGGACTTGGAGAAGATTCCAATTGTACGGAAGAAGGACTTGATTACACATGGTGCAGAGTTTCGTACTGACAATGCCGGAGAGTATGCGATGATTCATCATCATACAGGAGGAACAACAGGAACGCCGTGTGCGTACGACATGGACAGATACTCGTGGGCATTAAATTGGGCACTGAAGATGCGGACATTTGAGTGGGGAGGTTTTACATATGGAGATGATAAGTTAGGCGTTATGGCTGGTGGCTCGTTAAATCCTGGAAAGAATGCAGGATGGAAGAATAAGTTGTGGCGATATGTGAATAACTATTATTCCATGCCAATCACACAAATGACGGATGAGATATTAGAAGAGTATTATTGGCATCTCAAGAAGAAAAATGTTCGGTTCTTGCGCGGTTATCCGAGTACATTGATGGTGCTGGCAGAATATGTGCATGAACATCATGGTACATTGCCGATGAAAGCGGTATTTACTACGGCAGAGATGTTGTTGCCGCATCAACGTAAGGTAATGGAAGAAGTTTTTGAATGCAAGTTGTTTGACACATACGGTTGTGGAGACGGAATGGGGCACGCGACGGAATGTGAGGAGCATGGCGAGTTGCATGTATGCGAAGAATGTAGCGTGATGCAGATAGTGGATAAGGACGGGAAAGAGGTGCACGATGGAGAAGAAGGAGAGATAGTACTTACGGCATTGTATAACTTTGGGTTCCCTTTCATTCGATATGCTCCGGGAGACATGGCGGTTAAGTCGGAGAAGAAATGTGCATGTGGACGGGATACGAAGATGATACGTGTGCTGAATGGGCGTGTGGCAGATAACTTCAAGTTAGCGAACGGAAAAATATTAAGTGCATTCTCGTTGCCGTTTGAGGAACTGACAGATGAAGTGAAGCAATTCCAGATAGTGCAAGAAGCGAGGGAAAGAGTAGAGTTGCGGGTTGTACCTTTGAAAAAGATTTCGGAAAATCGATTGGCGGATTTGAAGGCGCTGTTGGAATATCATTGCGGTGAGGGAATTGAAGTGAGTGTGAAGGTGGTTGAGCAAATTGAGATGCCACATTCTGGGAAGAGGAGATATGTAATATCAAAGATACAATGATTTATAATGTGTGATTTTTTTGATATGGGTGATTGGACGATAATAGAGGCTCCGACAGGTTTGGGGACAGACAGGAGAGGTAGTGCGGCAGCACCAGAATGGTTAATGTTAAATTCTAGATTGGTTGGGGAAGTACGGAGAATAGACGTTTCAGATTTGCGAAATGTTGGATTTGTGTCGAATGGAGTGAGGGATTATGCGAATGTTCTGGCTTTTAATGAGCGGTTGCGTGAAGAAGTAGTTTGGTTGATGTCAAAGGGGAAACGAGTGTTGACGATTGGCGGTGACCATTCGATAGCTTTAGGTTCAGTAGCTGGAGTGCTAGAACAGAATGCGAACGTTGGTGTGATATGGTTTGATGCGCATGGGGATATCAACACAGAGGCTACTTCACCGAGTGCTAACGCGCATGGAATGCCGGTGGCGGCATTGATGGGACTATGTAAATCCGGAATTAATGATATTGCGACCAATCATCTCAAACCACAAAATATATTCTGGGTTGGAGCGCGTGATTTGGACCCCGGTGAGTTCGAGACTATTAAGCAACTCGGAATCGAGGATAATGTGTATAGTACAGAGCGTGTGCATGAGTTGGGAATGGAAGCCGTGATGGAGGATATAAAACGAAAGATGGAGGCGCAAGGAGTGGAAGCTATACATTTAAGTTTTGATGTGGATGGTATGGATCCGTCGATTGTTTGGGCAACCGGAACGAGGGTGGAGAATGGGTTGATGTCGGAGGATTTGGAGGCGTTTATTGTGGGACTGCATAAGTTGCCGGAGATGAAGTCGATGGATTTTGTGGAGTATAATCCATTGTTAGACGATGAGGACAAGACAACTGGGAAGTGGTGTGTTAAAACGCTTATGCGTATTGTGGACAGTTTAAAGTCAAAAGGTAATAGATAAGTTCATGGCAAATAATCATCGAACAGTAGGTAATGTATGCCGAGGCGTATGGAATAGAATATGCTTGGGTATCGCTAAACACTTGTTTCCGGCGCAATTACGGAATCTGTGGTACCGGATGGCGGGAGTGAAGATCGGCAAAGGCAGTAAGATAGGTGCGACGGTGGATATAGACCATTCGGCACCGGAGTTGATCACGATAGGGAAGAACGTATGGGTAACGCGTGGCGTTATGCTCCTTTGTCATCAGCGCGACCTGAGCCAGTACGAGGTGGGTAAACCGGTAATGGATTGTGAGTTGAAGTATGCACCAATCGTTATTAAGGATGGTGCACATATAGGTATTGGCGCTATCATAATGCCGGGTGTTACCATCGGCGAAGGAGCTGTGATTGGAGCCGGAAGTGTGGTGACGAAGGATATTCCGCCATACTGCGTAGCTGTTGGTGCTCCGGCAAAAGTGATAAAGAGTTTTGTAAAAGCAGAGGAAGCATGAAAATTTGGATTGATGTTACAAATACACCGCACGTGAATGTGCTGATGCCTATATACAGGCACCTAAAGGCGGCTGGACATGAGTTGATTATTACTGCTCGAGACTTCTCGGAGACTATTCCATTACTGCGCAAGAATGGAATAGAACCATTGGTGTTGGGCTCACATCACGGGAAGAGTAGGGTAAAGAAGAGCTTAGGCCTGCTTGGACGCTATTGGCAATTGCTGACACGAGTACCGAAGTTCGATGTGGCTTTCTCGCTTGGAGGAAGTTATACAGCCCCAATAGCGTGGTTGAGAGGAAAAAAATCCATTACTTTTTCGGATAATGACTTCACGACCCATAAGTTTGTGACTTACCTCTTCAGTTCCTACTTCATCTTTCCTGCTTATTTGAATTACAATGCGGCGAAGAAGCGATTCCATTTACGCGACGAACAAATTAAGACCTTCGATGGATTCAAGGAAGATATCTATATCGCAGACTATAAGGTGGATGAGCATTTCTTGGATCAACTGCCATGGCGTGAATTTATCACGATACGCCCCGAAAATCTTAAGGCGGCTTACGTGCCGAAAGATGCAGTCACGATTGTGCCGGAGCTATTCGAAGTATTTAAGGACCAAAATATACTCTTTTTACCTCGATACGAGGAGGAAAAGAAGATGGCCGAAGGGTATGCGAATATATGGAATCCCAATGGACCTTTGAACGGATTGGATGTGTGCTACTATACAAAAGCGATGTTGACCGGAGCCGGCACTTTTGCCCGCGAGGCGGCATTGTTGGGCGTGCCGGCCGTGTCTTTCTTTCCAAGGAATGAGTTCCTGACGGTGGATGTGGTGCTGCAGGAACAAGGTAAAGAGTTTAAATCTCGGGATGCAAAGGAGATACGGAAGTATGTCATGTCCGCTTCCTCTCAATCCAAAGGACGTGTCCTCGGCGACACCTCTCGCAGCAAGAAAGTACTAGCCGACGTGCTGGGGATATTTGATGGGATATTGGAAGAGGTTTGATGAGACGTGGAAGGCATTATTCCAGGAACGGAGGATGAAGATGCTGAGCGAGAAGATTGATTGTGCGAAGTTTTTGACGTGGTTTATAGAGAAGTATCCGGAATCGGTGGAGAAGACGAGGAAGGCGGACAGCGAGTTTTGGAGGAGGTTTAGGTGATGAAAATAATCATATATAATATATAGTTAGTATTATGAGAAAACAATTTAAATTTTATGCTTACGAAATAGTAAGTGGGGATTTGAGGAATTCTTCTTTGAGATTTGTCGAGTTATTGAAAGCTAAACTTCGTCCAGAATTGACAATTGTGCAAGATCGCTGTATGCCAATAAATGGATCACATGATGAATTATTATTGTCAGATTTTTCTACACAGTCGGAAAAACAATTCGTGTTAGGAACCTTATTCCGAATGACAACAGCAGATACTATAAATAATATTCCATCTGAATATTTTAAAGCAGCTAAAATATCTGAAAATGATTTGTTACCTCTAGGGAGTTCAGATGAACTTGTGACTAAGCATATCCATTACTTTATCGTAGGAAAGAAATATTTTATAACAGATATTCCTAATTCTCGTATCAGTACGATACAAAAGTATTTTAACTGGCTTTTAGATTTATCTGGTGATGAACAACTTTCTTTGCGTTCGAAACTTGATCTTCAAAATAAAATTCAACTAAAGAATCTTAGCAAGATTATTTTTGCAGAGAATTTGTCATCCTCTAACCTAAGCGTATCCAATAAAACTATGTGGCAAACATTTGGAACATTAATGCAAAATATGCTCTCAGATGTCCAACCATTAGATGTCATTCGTGAAAGAAATCTCTTGAATGCTAAATTGGAAATTAATTTCAAGGCAATAAAAAAGAACGTAGAAGATGATAAGTTAGATGCTGCTTTAGCCACTTTAATAACACCTACTACGGCAGATAATATTTTTTTAGTGCTTAAGGATGGACGTAAGATAAACGCAGGAAATTTATTGTGGTACAGAGAATTCGTTGCAGAGTATGAGAATGTAAATGAATTATCTTATGAGGTGAATCGGAAGTTATTATCAATATTTAATGATTTGGCATTACAATGAAAAACAGTATTGTCAAGTTAATAGTGGGATTAGTTATATGCTTATTGTTGTCAATAGGCTATTCTACTTGTTTTAAAAATGAGATGCTTGTTCCAAACTCGGCAATAAATACCATATTTACAATAATAGGTGTGTTTTTCTCTGTAGGAATGAGCTTAATAATTGCGAGTCCTCAAGTGCATATAAAAAATGAAACGATAAAGAAGAAAACTGCAGATATACTAAAAACGGTGAAGAGTATATATATGATACTTTTTTTATTAGTCAGTGCTTTATATATTTTTATTCTTAATAACGACGCGGAGATTATCATAAAAGGTATAACCATTAATGCTCAAGACATCTTCGTGACTATTTGTTTATATACATTGATAAAGTTTGTGATGAATTTTAATGATATGTATAATCTTTTTCAAAGTATAAAGGATGAAATGGATCAAGATGTTGTTAAATAGCATTGAGATATAGTGGCAAGGCCGTTGGACAATATTGTGAGTATAGAGAATGTAGTAGCACATTTGTATAATCGTGTTACCTATGAGGATATAGTGGCTTGGCTGGATAATTTCTCTAATGAAGATCAAGATACAGCACTCCAATTATTGGGGTATGTAAACTTATTTACATCCGATCGTATATATGATACGCTAAAATATTATATAGGGCAAATAGTAAATGATTATAATGAGGATATTTTTATAATAGCTGTAGGAAAGAAGGAAAGTGTAGCCGGTAAAACCGATATTCCCAAAAGAGCGCGAATATTAGAAGGCGTATATGGAGGACAAAGTGGCCAACTAATAGCTTATTATGCCAGAAAAATTACCGAAAAGTATTATAAAAAGATAATTGTTTTAGAAGAAAGAGATCTAAAGAGAATAAGGAAAAATTATAAAAATAGCCATTGCGTAATAGTATTGATAGATGATATATTCGGTACGGGGGATACTCTATTACAATACTATAAAAGACTAAAGATAAAACTTCGTAGGCAGTGGAAGGTTGTTGGTTTATCTATAGCATATATGCAGACAGCAGTAACGGCTTTAGAACCAGAAGGGGTAAAAATATATGGCGAAAAGATAATGCCTATATTTGATGCAATTCGTAGAGCTGAATGGACAGGAGAGGACAGGGCTAATGACTATTTCGGTATTGCATTAAAGTATGGAAAATTGCTTCATAGAGAGAGAGAAACCCGCATCAAGCCATTGGGATACAAAAATTCGCAGGCTCTTGTCGTATTTGAATACGGTGTACCCAATAACACTTTACCAATCATATGGGAAAGCAAGCGTATCAATGCCGAAGGAAAAACATGGGTTCCTTTGTTTTCTAGAAATATCATTGGCCGATTGAGTGCTTATAGCAAAAGAAGAGATAATATTCAAAGATGTTATATAATGGCCTGGAAAAGAGGATTACAGCTTGAAAATGAAGCAGGGCAGATGCTTCCATTGAACGAGGCAGTTAATGTATTTTCAGTCTTGTCTATTTTAGAACATCACAAAGATAGTGTAGTAATAACGAATGTGTTGTGTATTAATCAGAGTGATTATGAAAAAATCATAGATATCGCCAAGAAAAATGATTTAATTGATAATACGTTTGCATTAAAAGAGAAGGCCATATCTGCGTTAGCCGCCATGAAGGCGGCATTAAATAAGGAAATTGATAATGATATGATTAATGATCAAATGTATTTGCCGGCATGATTAATAGGAACTCCATAGTATGTCAGATTAGCTATTTGTTGTTCTGCCTCGCAGAATACCCGCCCTTGGCCGTTTGTCAAGGGAGTAAACATTGTTTCTTATTAATATTTGTATTAAATGTTTGCGCGTTTGTGCCTGCTCATTTGTCCGCACTCTCAAACCCGCTCACATTTAATACACATATTACAGCGTCTAGCATAGATTAACGTAATTAGCATACTATGGGGTTCTCTATTGATCAATTTATTTATGATGCGCAAAATGCCAACAAAAGCGAGGCATATATAGCACAGTATGTAGAATATGCCAGCAGACTGATACAGCGAGGTTTGCCAGTTATATTCGATGTCGGCCATTTAGCTCACTATATGAGTATCTCCAAAGAGCGATTGTTGGAAATATCCAAAAAGAAGGAGAACTATTATTATTTAATGCCGAAGAAAAGTGGAGGGAAGAGACGAATTATTGTCCCAAATGACCAATTGAAGGCGGTGCAGAGATGGATTAATAGGCAAATATTACAAGTGATAGAACCACTGGAGTGTGTTACTGGTTTTGTGAGAGGAAAATCAATAGTGAATAATGCCAAGATACATGAAAATAAAAAATATATTCTAAATTTTGATATAGAAAACTTTTTTGAATCGATAACCCGAGAGCGTGTGGAGAGGCTGTTTTATCAGTTAGGATATAAACAAGAACTCGCTCTGTTCTTGGCAGAGATATGCACAACTACCCTAAATGAAGAATATATTAGAAGAAAATTTGAGGGTGATGCTGCATATTTTGAATCTTTGATGCATAGGCGTATGCCTTTTTTAGTACAAGGTGCACCTACAAGTCCTGCTATATCTAATTTAATCTGCTATGGGATGGATATGAAACTAATGAAGTACGCTGAGAGACATGGAATTAACTATTCGAGATATGCAGACGATATTACATTCTCATCTGATGATATTGAGAGCTTGCCTAAAGTTGGGTTTATTAAAAAGTTAATGGCAGAAGAGCATTTTATTTTAAATGAAGAGAAGACCAAACTCTTAAAAGAAGGTATGCGTCAAGAAGTGACGGGGCTTTTGATTAATGGGAAAGTGAGAGTTCCGCGTTTATATAAGAAGGATATTTATAGGCATTTGCATTTTTGCTTGAAATATGGAGGAATGAGTCACTTTAATCACATCAAGAGCTCCTACAACATGTCAAGAGATTGGTTATTGGGACGGATATTTTATGTGAATGCAGTAGAACCAAAAGAAGCGAAAAAAATGTTATATTTGTTTAATCAGATAGATTGGTTGAAGGAACAATGAATACAATTGATATTACATCGGAACTGCGGCGGTTTGAGAGGCATTTAGAGCATAATCCAAGGACGATATTCTCAGCAAAGTTCGGAGATGGGAAAACTTACTTTTTGCAGGAGTATATACAACAGCATAAAATGGATACGCTCTTTATTGTCCTGCATCCGATTAATTATTCCGTTGCAACTAACGAAGATGTATTTGAGTATGTGAAGCGAGATATATTAGTTGAATTGTCGAAATGTGAGGAATTTAAAGTTGTAGATTGGGATAAAGTCAAGAAGACATTAATAGATTATGATAGTGTGTTAGAGGAGTGTGAGTTCATGTCGGATGCTATTCCTGTTACAAAGGCTATATTGGTGCCATTTAGATTATTCAAGAAAATCGATGATAAATATGCGATAGATAAGTATTTCAGCCGTTTCTCTCAGATGAAAGGTGGTATATTCGAGCATGATCAATTCACTGCTGCTATTAAAGCAACTATTGAGAAAATTCGAGAGAAGGGGAATAGATGTGTCCTGATTATAGAGGACTTGGATAGAATAGATCCCGGACACTTGTTCAGAATACTGAATGTGTTGGGCGCACATGTAGATGATGATAAAGAAGGAAACAAATTTGGTTTTGACAACATTGTAGCAGTGCTTGATTATAACGCTACAGAGCATATCTTCAAACATTTTTACGGCTACGATGCAAACTATCAGGGATTTATGGCAAAGTTCTATTGCCACAACATATTTGAGTACTCTATCACGTCAGAAGCTCGTAAACAACTATTGGACTTCTTGCGCATTGAATGTCATTTAGATGAAGAATCGATAAGGATTTATGAGTGGTATCAAGATATTGAGTTTTCAAAGAAATCCACCATCCAGAAACATATTGAGCATTTATCTGTCAGAGATATTGTCCATGTATTAGACAATTTGCAGGATCAGTTTTATCTGGTGGTAATGTGTGATGGACATGAAATACGGATTCAAGATTCACCAATTCTCAAGATGTTAGCAGTATTTGTGAGGATGAACTTTCATTTTTCGACAGATAATTTACGAACTTTTTTAATGAAGTCAGTGAGGCATTTTGAGTTGCTGGGAAATTTAGTATGTACTCATGACGAGTTTAATTATGCAGCTGTGACGTTTTCTGATGGAAGGCAGACTGTTATTCAGTTCGTCGAAGATGCAAGTAAGGGTAAGTCTGTTCTGTTTAAAGGAGGTGAGTATGGTAAAAGGTTATCTGGTTTAGAATTAGGCAATGAAATTGTAAATGCTTTGCCGTTGGTGTATTCGTGTGTGCACGATTGTAAGCCCCTAGGGTAGGATGGAGCAAGCTCCTATAGGATTTAGAATTCAGGACGCAATAAATTGCTATAGTAATATGAGTAAAGTAACATATTTATTTGGAGCCGGAGCAAGTTGTGGTGAGCGAGGGCAAAAGGGCTTAAACTATGTCAAGAGGGGAATTCCTATCGTAAACGAAATGGTAGATGGGATTGACTACGTTATTAGGGATTTATCTGCCAGACCTAAGTCAAAGAATATCGAGGCTATCATATCTCATATGAATGAATTGAAGCAGCATTGTGCAGAGTATCCAACGATTGATACATATGCAAAAATGTTATTTACAACTAAGCGTTTTAAAGAATATGAAAGACTAAAACGTCAACTATCTGTTTATTTCCTGTTAGTACAAGAGCCCAATCGAAGAGATATTCGCTATGATGGTTTTATTGCCTCTTTAATTGATGAAAATACGGGTAAATTGCCGAATATAAATATTTTGTCGTGGAATTACGATGCCCAATTCGAGTTTGCTATTGCTGATTATGTGCCTAAACACGATAAATTAGCTACTATTACAGCATTTCTCAATGAGCGGAATAAGGTGTTCAAGATGAATACTTTTTTCAATGATGACCGATTTGCGTTGGTTAAACTCAATGGAACTGCCTTTTTTGAGCAAACAAAATCAGGTACAACATTGCAATTTGGGAATTATAGAGGAGATTATTGGGATGGAATCCCAGATAATAGTAAATACGAGATATATGAAGACTTCCTTGCTCATGCAGAATATGAGAATGGTCCTTATGAGTGCGGGTTGTCGTATGCGTGGATTGGCTGATACGGAAGCGCTGGTCGTAATCGGATATTCTTTTCCGTATGTGAATCGCAAAGTTGATAAGATGCTGTTTGAATATATGCCGAAATTACGTAAAGTGTACATACAAGACACGCATTTCTTTGATGTAGAGGAGCGAGTGATGACAATACGGGATGCTGTTTATACTAATCCTTTCCCGGATGAGAATATTCATGGCACGGACAATTGTAGCCAATTCTTGATACCGAATGAGTTGGCGTAGGATGAGGGATGCATAGAAGAATGGGGAATTAAAATGAAATGGAGGAGGAAAGAGATGAATTGGAATGAAATACGAGTGATGAACGGTTCGCAAAACGAGGGTTTTGAAGAACTGGTTTGTCAGCTTGCCAATAAGGAGCCGATAGAAGGGCAGAAAGCATTCTACCGAAACGGGAAACCGGACGGTGGGGTGGAATGCTATTGCGTGCTGGAGGATGAGAAGGAGATTGCATGGCAAGCGAAGTATTTCACGGCATCATTGACATCCACCCAATGGGGAGAGTTAGATAGTTCGGTTAGTAGGGCTTTAGAAACCCATCCGAACATGAGCCAATATATCATTGCAATGCCTGTTGATCCACCAGATGGACGGATAGAAGGACAAACATCCATGCGAGCGAAATGGGATGAGCATGTGACGAAATGGAAAGAATGGGCAGCAAAGAAGGAGATGACGATAGAGGTAGATGCATGGTGGGCTACGGATATGATAGAGCGGTTGGCAAAACCGGAGAATAAGGGGTTGAACTATTTCTTTTTCCATGAGCAGGAGTTCACCGATGAATGGATGCAGCGGAAGAATGAGAAATCGATAGCCGACTTGGGGGTACGGTATACACCGAAGTTGAATGTGGAGTTGGATGTAGCAAAGATATTTGACGGGTTGCTGCGTAACGAGAGGTTTTATGATGCATGGTATAAGGTGGTGGATGAGTTGCTGATAGCAGGAGAAAAGGTTCAGAAGTATTGCAAGGATCTGAATGAATATCAAGAAAAAATAGAAGCGAATATAAAGAAGATAGTTGATACGCTTGATGTATATAATCTTCGCAATTCAAAAGTGCAGATACCGGTTGAGTTATGCAATAGCATGATAGATGAATATTCGGAGTGCTGTGAAAAGACATTGGAGTATTATTTAAAGGAAGAAGCGAAAGAGCAAGAACGATTAAAAGAATATCGATTCTATCATAAGTATGGCACAGAGATACATTATATGCGGGATTTGCGGGACGCGCTAGATGCTTTTAGGCAATTTGTAAATAGCACAACGTGCAAACTATCAAATAGTCCGTTCTTGCTATTAGAAGGCGACGCCGGAACAGGTAAGTCACATCTGTTTGCTGATATCGTAGAGAAAGCGGATGAAGGGACGACGATTTTGCTGTTGGGACACTATTTTACAACGCAAGACAGTCCATGGTTGCAGATAAAGCAGATGTGTGAGATTGATTGCACTGAAGAAGAGTTTTGGGGCGCATTGAATGCAAAAGCGGAATCGAAACAAAAACGAATCGTGCTGTTGATCGATGCCGCCAATGAAAGCAAGCGGAAAGAATTTTGGAAGGATTATATCAATAGTTTCATTGCGACCATCAGCAAGTATGAATGGTTAGGATTGGCTATATCGGTGCGCTCCACGTATACGAGGTTATTGTTTCCAAAAGATAGCGTGAGCGGGTTAATGCGGTACGCGCATGAGGGATATGGTCAGAAAGAAGGTGAGGCAATACGCGTGTATTTCAAGGGCTACGGGATAGATTTACCTAATGTGCCGATATTGCAAGCAGAGTTCCAGAATCCATTGTTCCTGAAGCTATATTGCGAAGGACAAACGAGAAATAGAGACAGAGCAAGCGGTGTGTCACTTAATCAGTTTGATGCTATCATACAGAACTATGTAGGAGACGTGGAGAAGCGACTGGCAGAACGATTGCATTATAACGAGAGTTTGCATATCGCGGAGAAAGCAATCAATGCGATTATCGATTGTCAGATAGCCAACGACACCGCATGGTTGGATTATGAGAAGGCTTATTTGGCTATAGATGCCGTATGCACGCGATACCATATAGATAGCGCACTATTGGACGAGATGATCTCGGAAGGCATGTTTATCAAGAACCCTGCCTTTGACGGAACAGAGAAGATAAACTTTGCATACGAACGCTTGGGAGATTATTTGATCGCGAAACATTTGTTGTCCGGAGTGGCAAATGTGGATACGGCATTTATAAAAGGAGGCGCTTTGTATGAATATGTGAAAGACGGAGATGCTTGCATGCTGCATGAAGGACTGATAGAAGCCTGGAGCATCCTAATGCCAACGAAAACGGGGAAGGAGTTCTTTGAATATGTACCTCATGTGAGAGGTGATTTTGCCATAGCAGATGCTTTTCTACGATCGATGGTATGGCGTCCAATGCCGGAGGTGACGGATGCGGTATGGGTGTTCTTACGAGGGATTAGGCATTGGGAATTGCAGCATCTGTTTTGGGATGTATGTTTAACGGTAGCAACGATACCGAACCATGTGTTTAATGCAGATTTTCTGCATCGCAGACTGAGTTCGTACACGATGGCAGACCGGGATAGCTGGTGGATGTCACTACTGAAACGTCAGTGGCAATACGAGTCTCCTGCGAAGAGTTTGATTCATTGGGCATGGTCGGAAGAGAGCAAGTCACACATAAGCGATGAGAGTGTGCGATTGGCGGCTATGACGCTGGCATGGTTCCTGCCGAGTACGAACAGGAATCTGCGAGATCGTGCAACGAAGGCGATGATATGCTTGCTGAAAGAGCGAATAGGGGTGCTGATAGAGGTGCTGCGGTTGTTTGAAGGAGTGAATGATCCATACGTATATGAGCGATTGTATGCTGTGGCATTCGGATGCGCGGTGCGACTGCGGGATAAGCAGGAGTTGACAAAACTGAGCAAGTATGTGTACGAGACCATCTTCAAGGACAAGGAAGAGGTGTATCCGCATATATTACTGCGTGATTATGCGCGAGAGATTATTGAATATGCGAATTATATGGGATGTGCGCTGGGGTTTGCAATAGAGGAGGTGAGACCACCATATAAGAGCGCAATGCCGAAGGAGTTGCCGAGTAATGAGGAGATAGATGCGCTATACAAGATAGATTACAAATCTCCTGATTTTAAGCCGCATTATTATAGCCAGGATGAGATACTGAGTTCGATGACGACAGAGTATGGCAGAGGAACAGGAGGATATGGCGATTTCGGGAGGTATGTTTTTCAGGCAGGATTGAGTCGCTTTGAAGTGGATTATGACAGATTGAGCAATTATGCGATCCAACTGATATTTGAGAAATACGGATACGACAAGGACAAGCACGGAAAATTTGACAGGGAAGCGGGGGAATCGTCGTGGCATAGTCATGGTGTGCATAATGAGCGGATAGGGAAGAAATATCAGTGGATAGCGTTTTATGAGTTGTTGGCGCGGGTGTCGGATAACTGCGTGAAGCATGAGGATTCGTATTCGGATGAGATAGAACCGTATGATGGTCCGTGGAATCCGTATGTGCGGGATTTTGATCCGACGATACTGATACGGCAAAAAGGAGAGAAAGAGAGCACGCATGAGCGGTATTGGTGGGAAGTGGAGCATCAGATCCGGATGTATGATAATAACAACGAGTGGATGAAGCATAAGGATGATCTGCCGGAGCCGAAGGGATTGATAAGTGTGACGGATAATGAGGGCGGAGAGTGGTTGGCACTGGAATGTCATCCGGAATGGGATGAGGCGAAACGAATGGGCGAGGAGAAATACGACAGCCCGAGGAAAAGAGTTTGGTATCAGATACGGAGTTATCTGGTAAAGGACGAGGATTATGAGAAGGTGCTGGGATGGATAAAGGACAAGAATTTCCGCGGACGATGGATGCCGGAGAAGACGGAATGGTATGAGTTGTTTGAGCGGGAGTATTATTGGTCTCCGGGATTTGTATATTTTGACAATCGGTATCGAGAGGATGAGTTGCGTTCGGGAGAGTTTCATCTGAACGACAATGAGACAGGGAAGTATATTGCGGATTGCAGGGTGACAGCCAGAGCGTATTATTGGGAGGAAGAATTTGACCAATCGAAGGAGGAGTCGTTCTATATCAATATGCCGTCGAAGATGATGTGTGAGAAGATGGGGTTTCATGCATCGGAGAAGGAAGGAGAGTTTGTGGACGATAGGGGCGAGGTGGTTTGTTTTGATCCATCGGTGTATCATGATACGTTTTCGGCATTGTTGATAAGGAAGCAGCCGTTGCTGGAGTTTTTGAAGCGAAATGGGTTGCGGATTATTTGGACGCTGCTGTGCGAGAAACAGATAATCGGAGGATGGGGCGCATCGGGTGCATATAGTCCGTCTCCGCTGGATGTGAGCGGGGTGTATTATCTGGATGAGAACGCGGAATTGCAAGGGGATTTTAGAATATGCCATTGGGTGGAGCGCGAGTATGCGAGAAAAAAGAAGGGAGACATATATGATTTAGATGATGATGAATTTGATGAGAGGATGCGGGAATTGGCGGAGAAGTATTTGGCGGAGCTGGAAGGAGAAGTTAATGAGGCGACGGCCCCAGATGAGCAGCGTTGAAGAGCGGATAGTATGATGTAGGTCATGTTGTTTTTACATCAAGGGTGTAACGAAACCTTTGTCGGATGGCATCCGACATAACGGACATAGAATATTTTAATAAAAGAATAGATGGAGAAATATAAATTAGGATATTATTATGAGAGGAAGGATGCTATTGAAGAATAATGAAGCCACTTGTGATTTATGACTTGCCGGAGGGAGTATTAAAGAAAAATGACGTTGAGAAGAGAGAGATTAGCGGCGTGAAATAGTACTATGATATGCGATTTTTGGCGCAAAATGCATTTTATTGAAAAAAAGATTGACATAAATTTGCATATGTCAGTTTTTTTTTGTACCTTTGCAGTCGCAAAGGTATTTAGCAAAATAACTTAAAGACACCGTATATTATGGCTAACGAATCAGTAATCAAATTGTTTGAAGGTAAGCAAGTGCGTATCGTGTGGGATGAAGAGCAAGAGAAGTTTTATTTCTCGGTAGTGGATGTAATAGAAGTGTTGACGGATAGTCCACGTCCAAGAAAGTATTGGAATGCGTTAAAAACGAAATTAAAAGCAGAGGGAAACGAGTCGTCCCAAAATTTGGGACAACTGAAATTGCAAGCTTCAGATGGGAAGAAATATCTGACTGATGTTGCTGATATAGAGGAGATTTTACGTATAATTCAAACTGTTCCGTCCCCCAAAGCCGAGCCTCTTAAGCGTTGGCTTGCTGAAGTTGGAGCTCAACGTATAGATCAGATGATAGACCCGGAGCAAACGTTCCAAATGGCAGTGGAGGATTATCGCCGTCAAGGTTATTCGGACAAATGGATTAACGAGCGAATGCGTTCCATAGAGATGCGGAAAGAGTTGACGGACGAGTGGCAACGTAGCGGAATAACAGAGAAACGAGATTTTGCTATTTTGACGAATGTCCTCACGCAAGCATGGAGCGGAATGACAACCGGAGAATATAAGAAATATAAGGGCTTGACTAAGGAGAACCTGCGTGACAATATGACGAATATCGAATTGGCTCTAAATACGCTTGCCGAGGTGGCGACCACCGAATATTCGCGACAGTCAAATCCGAAAACAATGGAAGAGAACAAGCGCGTAGCACGCGAAGGAGGTGATGTGGCTCGTGAAGCTCGTGAGACGATGGAGAAACGCCTCGGTCGATCGGTAGTATCGAAAAAACGTGCTTCTGATTATATCATCGAGACAAGCAAGAAAGATAAGAAAGGCGAACTACCTTTTGATGATGAAAACAAATAACCCGCTCACCACCAAGAGAGGAATGTGAAATGACAGAGAGACAAACACGACTCGCTTACATGTATAATATAGCTAAATGACACCAACAACGAACCACATACAAGGCATTTTGATTTCCTGTACGGATGTTCATACCATCGAACAACGCATTGGTGAAATCCGCGATTGGGCGAACAAGCACCATGCGGCTAACGCACAAGAGGAAATCAAGTTGACTAAGGCGTTTTGCAGAAAAATCATCAATCTGCTGGATGACTGTTTTGTGGATGGCGTTTGGGCGGTTGAAAAGACCAAAAGGCGGCTGAAAACCCACATAGATAGTGTTAACGATACGCTTGTCGGAGTGGTTCAGTGTGATGCAGCAAGTGTGTTGGCAGAGATACAATCCATGTTACCCAATGCGGTGTCTTTCGCTAATTTGCCTTCGTGCAGACCACTCCTTGCGCTCACCAAAGAATTGGCTATTTCCGGACTAAAGAAGCTGTCGGACAATAAAATTTTTCACACAATCGTAGATGCCGTGGAGATTAGTGCTGATACTGTCGAAAGTGTGCGATTGGGCAAACTCCTTAAGTACTACAACCATTATGTGGAAGAGCTGGAGTCTGCAATGGAAGAGAAACAAGGAGCACTTACGGCGCCGGAACAATGGTTATTGGCAAAGTCACGAGCGGAGCGCGCATATAGTTATCAACTGATGCTGAAACATGGCGTTACCATTTCCAAAGACATCGCAGAAATAATGAATACTGTCAATATAGATGATGATATCCGACAATACGAGGCCTTGCCTAACAAAATAATTGATAATCCCGGTAATCTAACATTAGCAAAATAATTAATCAATGGATATTCAGATCGAAAACAACAAAATCTTCGCGCCGCTTAAAGACAAGTAGTTGGTGAATAAACCCAAAGATCATCGCAACAACTCCGGTGCTTACCAAGGAGCCAAGTATTTCTCCTATAACGGTAAAAGTGTTAGATGATATTAGGAAAGAGAAGGAACACATATTCTAAAACCGAACAATGCAAAAAATAGATAGGACATATAAGAAATTTTTTTTGTGGATGAAAGAAAACGCAAACATTCATTATTTAATGCGTTTTGCATTTCTTTTCTTTGGTGTTGTATACGTATGTCTTGTATTCGGAAATAAGTGGCAACCTTATTTGAATAAATATATTGTCACCCCATATCTGAATATTAGTACCAATTGGGGCATAGCATTATTAATTCTTTGTACTACAGCAACAATAGTATGGGGAATTTTTATTGGCACACATAAGACGCGTATTTGTTGGCGGCACAATATCCCCTGGGTAATTATTATCCTATTTCTCTATATATATTTTCGTTTCTTTTGTGGCTCTTATGCTTTTCTACCCCACGAATGGAATTTTAAATTTGTAGATTGGGGTATAGTGCTATTTTCCTTGTTCTTGATTGATTTAGTTATCACAGAAATAGTTTGTCTTAGCATTAGCAAGAAAAACGAATCAAGTTTTGTATATGACAGTGCTATAGAGCATAAAGAGCAAGACATACTTGACTACTCTGATAAAGCACGAATAGCTGCCGAATCTCTAAAAAGATTTGATGTCTATGAGCACTCATGGAGTATTGGAGTAACTGGGAAATGGGGGGCTGGAAAGACATCTTACATAAACCTAATTTTAGAAAATCTGTCGCCCGACGAATATGATATAATCAAGTTTAATCCGAGAGGTTCAAAAGATATTACTACCATTCAAGAAGATGCTCTTAATTTGCTTTCTGAAAAACTGAAAGTATATTATATTGGATTATCTTCTTTATTCAAAGATTATATCAATGCCCTGCAATTGATAGATTCTACCGGTTGGATTGAAAGGGCGTTTTCGGCATATCGTCATTCTGATGTAAAGAATAAAAAGGATAGACTTAACGCGGCATTGAAGACTCTTCCAAAGAAGGTGATCTTCGTGATTGATGATTTTGACCGTCTTACAAGAGAAGAGATAATAGAAGTGCTTAAACTGCTTGATAATAACGCAGATTTCTCTAATATAATATATGTAACTGCATATGACAAAGATTATGTAGAGAAACAATTTGCAGAAGATAATGCTTCACAAAACCATTGCTACTTTGTGGACAAATTTTTCAATGTAGAATGGAATGTTCCACTCCGTCATTATTACAATATTTATGATTATATTATTACTCAATTAAAGGACATTGTAGATACAACTCAGTTTGGCTATGATATCTCAGAAATCAACAATGTTGGTTTCTATCAAAATATCGTCAAGAAGCATATTCCAACAATGCGAGATGCCAAACGGCTAATCAATTTATTTCAGAGTGATTATCAATTAGTACGTGGAGAGGTTGATGTGATAGACTTTCTTCTCATCACAATCATAAAATATAAATATAGAGGCGAATACACTGCATTATTTAATTGCGAATACCTTATTGAAGGCGCAAATAAAACACTGACTTATGACGAAAAGAAAATAGAAAAAGTAAATAGCAAAGAGATAATTAAACTGCTTTTTAGTGCGACAGGCTCAAGTAATAGACCACGTCGTATATTTCAGGAGAATTCGTTTTATAATTATTTTACGGATCATATTGTAAATATGTTGAACTTGCCGCAATTAGCGACATTGTTTACAGAAGATATATCTATAGTGGAGAAATGGATTCAGAGGTGGTCTATGTATAAAGACTCAAGTGCTGAGATTGCAGATTATATTGACTACAGAAAGAAATTCCTTAATTCCCCAGAAAGCATATATAGATATATTGATATTGTTCTTCTTTTCAATGGGTATGCAAACTCTTCCACATCTAAATTGTACGCGAAGCAAGTAGTCCTTGAAACAGAGTTATTAAAAGATTTTTATGGAGTATATCCCAATGATTTTAACAAAGAGAAACTATACGCGCATATTGTTAAATATTTTGAAAAAGAAGAGTTGTTACTGGGGGACATATCATTACTTCGTGATATGTATTTGGCGGAAGAAGAGCAACAGAGCAAGTTGGTTATATTAGATAGAGAGGAGATACAGGAAATAATAACTGAACACTTTGAGGATTATACGCAACGTACAAATAGTTTTGATGAAAAAGGGATGAATTTCTTATATGCTTGCATTGATCACGTGGAAACATCTACACGGTATATAATATTAAAGAAATCGTGTTGTGAAAGAGGACGACAGTTAATAGAAAAGTATCCGTCATATTATATTGAACATTTCGTAAGATTGCAATATGTTAGTTCGCATCCCGACTCCAATTCGATAACATGTGAGCCATTCTGGAAACAAATCTTTGGCACACCTGAAAAGTTGCGTAAGTTCATTTTTTCAAAGAAATTAGATGATACTCCAAAGATAAAAGGAGTACGCAATTTCTGGGAAATATATGCTGCAAACGATTATCGTCCAATTGAATTTTATGAACAAGGAAATGTTCAAAAAATTATTGATAATGATTTAGTAATTCCAGTGGGCAAATTGCAACAATTACGTAAGTGTGAATCGGCTTTGGATAAGATTCGAGCAACATCAGACACCAGTATTGTAAATATTAAGTATAAAGAAAAACTAAAATCCCTTAAAGAGACGGTTGATGCCATCAATCTTAAAATAGTACTTAAATCACAGCTCTCAAGTGATATTGAGCGCATTTTAATACATATGTAGAATTTAGCAAAAACCACGATTGTTGGGGAATGGATATATAGTACATTGAATGGGTTTGTCCAACCAGAAACAACATAAACCTACCATGCCCCCTTGTCCACATAACAATATCGACTGTCCTTGCACGAAAGAAGGATGCCCCCGTCACGGGATGTGTTGTGCTTGTGTTGCGCATCACAAAGAACGCGGTGGAGAATTACCTGCATGTTTGCGTGGGATAGACTGGATGATGTGACGGCAAATTGCTCGACTTATGCCTGATTCCAAAATTGTGTCGCAACTTGCGACCAAATTGTCATGGAGTCATTTTATCGAGGTGTTGCCATTAAAAGAACCACTCCAACGTGTGTTTTATTTAACAATGGCCGCCACCCACAAATTCGGAATTTCCGAATTTATGTGGAAGTAGTTCGGAAAAGTGTTGACGGATCAGCAGAATAAGTGATTTGATGTTAAATATTGGAGTGTGGAAAAAACATGTTTTAAAGCGGAAGGAGTTGAGTTGCCTATAATTTGTAATCAACTGAAATTGCAAGCCGCTGATGAATTTAAACCTACCGAAAACGGTGGGTTTAAAATGGGGGACAGATTGTCCCCCTGTTGATTTCAGTTATTAAGTTTTACTTAAATACTGAGTTGTACGGAAATTCCGTACAACTGGGTGGCGCTCGGAAGGGTGCTAAATCGCTGAAAAAATGGTATATGTTCCAGAAATGTTGTAATTTTGCAACGTTATTGGAATGAAATGCAGCAAAAAGTGATTTTTTCGGCGAAAAATTTGCACGGTTGAAATAATTTGGAATTTCGTATTTCGGCACGCCCTTCCTCGCAAGCGAGCAAGGAATTCTCCGAAAGTACGTTCGCTCAGTTGAGCAAATAACAAGTTTTTATATCAAAATTAGCAAATATGCGAGCATTTTGACAAAATTTTGCTAAAAAACTTGCATATTCCAAATGATTGTAGTACTTTTGCGGCGTGTTTTATAAAGTGAGTTTTATATTAAACTGCAAAATGATATATAAAATAAAGTAAAATTGTTGTTATATGAGAGATATATATCAATATTCCACACCGGAGATCATACAAGTCTTAGGTCAACGGGAACGGACGTACAGAATACGTTTGGGTTTGACGCAGAAAGAATTGGCAGAGCGTGCGGGGATATCAGTTCCGACGCTACAAGCGTTTGAAAACGGGACAAATAAGGACATCTCGTTCTCGACCCTATTGCGGGTATTACGCAGTATCAATCAGTTGGAGGGAGCGGATACCCTGTTGGCCGAAATCCCCGAATCGCCATACTTAATGCGAGACAACGGCGAGCAAAGGCAACGCGTTAGACATAAAAAAGCATGAGGAATCTGATTCGCATATTTCTCTGGGGCGAAGAGATTGGTGCCCTTGAGTGGAAGCCAAGCATGGGTCGTTCGTACTTCGCGTACAACCCAGCATACTTGGCCAAGGGTGGTGCATCGATAGCTCCACTGATAGCCCCTATTGATTCCAACACACTGTATCGTTCATTCAGCAGCGAAGAAGATCGTATCTATCATCATCTTCCGGCTTTCATAGCGGACTCGTTGCCGGACGATTGGGGCAACGCTTTGTTTGAGCATTGGCGTATGGAGCAGCACTTGGCTCCGGCTGAAGTCACACCGTTGGACAAGTTGACGTTCATCGGTAAACGCGGCATGGGCGCCTTGGAGTTTGAGCCGGATGCGCAACTGTTGCCGTATGCAGAGCCGGTGAACATTGGAGAGTTGGCACATTTGGCGCAAAAAATCTTCATTGATAGGGAAGAGGCACACATAGCTCCGGACGAAGAGATCACCAAGCAACTGCTCATGGCGGTTGGTACCTCAGCCGGAGGGCGTCAGCCAAAGGCAATCATTGCCGTTAACCGCGAAACAGGGGAGATACGTTCGGGACAGATTGCCGGATTAAATGGCTTTGACTATTTCATCCTCAAGTTCGGCGATGCGGAACGCAGTTCGGCTGAGTTGGAAATGACCTACTACGAGATGGCTCAAACTGCCGGTATAGACATGATGCATTGTTTCATCAAAGAAGCGGACGGAGAAAAGCACTTCATGACGCAGCGTTTCGACAGACCCAACGGTCAGAAACTGCACACGCAGACTCTGGCAGCCATGGATCCGGATGCCGACAGTTATGAGGCGTTGATGTTGACTTGTCGCAAGCTGCATCTACCTGATGCTGCAATGGATGAGATCTTCCGTCGTTTGGTCTTCAATTATCTGGCTAACAACACCGATGATCACCATAAGAACTTTGCATTTATGATGAATCGCAAGGGTGAATGGTCGATCACTCCGGCATATGACCTGACGTTCATCTTCAATGTTAGAGGCTATCAGCCGGAACTCAATCATTGCCTTTCTTTGCGTGGAAAACGTAGCGCTTGGACAATGGAGGATGTTCTGTCCTTTGCCAATGAAAACGGCATCCGCAACCCAGAGAAAATCATCCGTCAAGTAGTTGCTGCGGTAATGAACTTCCGCACTCTTGCCGAGAAAAACGATGTTAAGCCCGATTGGATTGGCCGTATCGAAGATTGTCTCACAGCGCATCTGCGGGAATGGTGATTTGAAGATTGCAGATTGGGGATTGGACATTGGAGATTAGAGGATGGGCGTGAGGTAACGAATGTTTATCTGGAGCAAGCCTATAAAGGAAACATCCACCTCTATGCTACTATTGATGGTATGCCTCGTCGTTGGATCTTCCGGTCATCTATGCCGGAATATTCCACCATAACCTACATTGGCATCCCTAATGTTTCTCCAGACATTCTTAAGCAATTAGTAGAAGAAAGGATAAAACTATGACGATAGAGGAAGTGAAAGATATGCTGCCGCAGAAGCCGGAGAGGATGCTGCCGGTGGGGGAGCCGAAGAGAAGCGAGTTGGTGAGAGCCTGCTACGAGATAGTGGGATGCTTGCATGAGGTGTATAAACAATTGGGACCGGGTTTGCCGGAGTATATCTATCAGGAAGCCTTGGCGAAGATTCTCAAGTCCAAGGGTATAGTGTATCATAAAGAGGTGATGTTTCATCCGCTCTTCATGGGTGAGCCGTTGGAGGCATATCTAAAGATGGATCTGGTTGTGGAGTCGGCGGTTGGGAACATCATCATTGAATGCAAGGCTTTGACGGAGCTTGGCGAGCGCGAGCACTATCAGACTTTCGGTTACCTCCGAGCGACGAAATGGCCTATTGCCATTCTTGTGAACTTCGGTGCTGACCATCGAGCACAGATAGAGCGTTATTACTACGATAACGGCTCGCTCCGTGTATTTTAGAATTCTTATGTAATCGAAAACTCGCTTCGCTCTAAAAAACGCGCAGGTTCGGACTCGGATATATGCGCTATGCGCATCTGTATTGTATCCGTATCGGCTATCTTACAAGTAAACTTGACGCTACCCTCTCCGTTTCCACTACACCTCATACTGAGGTTCATATCCTGCGTCCGTCCCTGCTTTGGTCCGATTGCATCGGACAACAGGGAAAACAACGAAGTCTAGCGGATTTGCAATTTTTAATAGATAAGTGATAAATAGCAAAATGGATGTTAACGTGCGGAATATCAGTGAATACGTAGATAAGATGGGGTGGGGCAACTATTCGAAAATTTCTAATAGTTCAAACTGAAAGTGTAAAGTGTATAGTAGCACTCGGAAGGGGCGCTACTTTTTTTGTGTATATGTCTGAGATCTTGTATTTTTGCAGGACGGCGATGGTGCCGGAATGTAAATAAATACAAAATCTATGAAACAAGACATCAATCTGAATGCGGAACTGAGAGAGTGGTTCGGCAAGCAAATGAGCGCGTTGCTCAAAGACAATCCACAAGACATTAGAAAACATTATTTAGATTTGGATGAGGCCAAAAAAGACCTCATCCAAATTGTTTATGATCGTGTAATAACGCTGCCCGATAGTGCCAAACAGACAGCGGATTTCTTTTGTATCAGTCGAAAGACGGTGTATAATTACACAAAAAAATGATTTTTTGTCTTTTGTGTAAATTTTTCCGAGCTAACAAGTGATAAAGCAGTACTTTTGCAGCCGAAATCGCGTTCGGCTTCGCGTTCGGCAAGGAGGTCGCAATAGGTTTATACCACTCCGTTAAATAAACGGGCGACTCCTGCCTCCGCTCTCCCCAGAAAATGGCATTTTCCGGGGCCCCCGAAGGAGTAATAAGTCCTTGCTTGTGAGCGAGCTCCCAGACAAATCCAGTATGCTTATCTACCGTATGGTGACACCATACTGCTGCCTTTAAGAAAACAGGGAAAACACGCGATGTGGGAGCATCGAACGGCTTGAGCGAGCCATGAAAATAAAGAAAGGGGATAAAAAGAAAGTAAGCAAAGAAAAATTAAAAAGAAAGTCCGACCAGTCCATAGCGTAAGCTGTTTGTAGGACTAAAGGGATTAGGACGCTGCGCTATAGGACGCGGGACATAGGGCGTGGTCGGTCGGACAGGATTTAAATGATAATAACCGGCATCCCATGTCGGACAATAGACGAAAAATTGCCGGATCAAATCCGGCGACAATTAACGAAGTACATTATGATTTATGATATGAAAGGGAAATTTTTAGATTTTTGGCACTTATATGTGCCGGAGAGACAGTATCACAATCGCTATATAGCATGCCAGCGATTATGGGAGCAGATGGAAGATAGCAAGTGCGAACAGATGCTGAACGAATTGGGAAAAGAGAAGGGCGTCAAGCATGAGAAGAATCCGTACTTCTATCTGATTGATTGGGAGCCTAAGCAGCCTCATTGGCTTACACCGAGAGAGGTGGGTTATCTGTTGGCACAGCATGTGGCATTGGCGGTATGCCGGAGGGTAGGGGCAGACGGATATGGCACCGTGACGAAGGCAGAGGCAGAGGAATATGGGTTAGAGGTGCATCATTATCTTTAGGGTGTAAAGTGTATAGTGGACAGTACAGTGACGTACACGATGGTCGCGAGATGGTCGCGGAAAGAACTTGTAAAATATAAAGAAATGAAAGTGACGTTATTAGAGCCTGTAGAGACGATAAAGGGAACTTTGCAGAAAGGGAAATATTACTTCCGGCTATACAAGGGAATGCAGATTGTGCAACGATGTCCAGACCGGCATCGGCATCAAAAGACGGAAGGAGAAAGAACTAACCAACAACGTTTTGCGAGGCAGTATGCCGGCAAGCGCATAAAAGAATGAAGGAATGAAAGAGTGAAGGAATTAACGGATAAATAAATTGAAGTTTAAAGATTTAAAGATTGAAAGAAAATGGTACGAGTTACATTACCGGCAGGGATAGAAAGTCTATCCGGACGATTTGGAGACGTATGTTTCAGGACGATGAAAGCGACGGGCAGAACCTATATGGTTCGTTTGCCGAGTAGACGCAGGACAAGAATTACGGCAAGCGAGTTAGAGGCTCAGGAGCGTTTTAAGCGTAGGGCTCAGTTAGTGAGTCAGATGCGTAAAGCCGGATCGAAATTGAGTACGAAAGAGTTATGGGAAATGGCAAAACGGGTGCTATGAGAGCGATGTCCAAAAGTGAATTGGCCAATGCAGCAGGTGTGTCGCGAGACACTTTCCGTCGGTGGTTGAAAGCAGATGCGGCGTTTCTACGTCAACATGGTGTGAAAGCGACAGCCAAGCTGTTGCCGCCGCAGGTAGTAAGTTATCTTATTGACAAATATTGCATCGAAGTGTAGCAGAAGGTGGTGTAAAGCCTTGATGGGTGAAGTGCAACCCCATAATTTTGTCGTCGGAAATGGCTCGGCTAGAAGATTTCCGCGGCAAGCTTGGAAATAGAGCGCCTCGCATTTCTTAGCCTTAAGGGCACGATCTGGAGGTTGCCTCCTCTCCCCACCACAACTTTGCAAGTTGCGTCGGGGACCCTATGAATATAAAAAAATGATGCAATATGTATTTGAAGTTTGTAAGAAGAGATAGCGTAAGCGGAGAACTGAGACGTGGCAGTCTCTATAGCGTTCACTTTCAGCCCAATGAAATGGGTGGGTACACGGAGTGCCTGAGATATATCAGCGACGCATATGAGATAGCTTATGGGGAAGGTATTCCGCTTCCGCTTATTTATCCGGTGGGTATAGTGCAGATTAATGGGTTCAGTCGTATGACAACAGGCCTGGGGACTCGGAGATCGGTGCTACACCTTATTGATATTCGTGCTCGTGAGGAGTTCTTGTCCAAGGTGTTGGGAGAGCTTTTAGCGGGTGAGGATATAAGGATAGAGATTATTTAATAAACCTAAACCTTAATTTTTATGGCAGAGATTAAACCAATGGCTCTGATTGAGAGCATGAAGAAGAAAGTGTGCATGCACAGCGATGTGTATTTTCGCACGAACAAGCAGACCGGCAAAGTGACGACCGGCAAGTTGTGTAACCCATCCACGAAGGAGCCGAGCGAAAACCAAGTGAAAGCCAAAGCGCGTTTTGCGAAGGTGGTGGCTGCGGTGCGTGCTATTCTGGCGGATTCGACGGAGAAAGCGAAGTTGCAGGCGGAGTTTAAGTCGCAGACGAAGTATGGTTCGTTGTTTGGCTATGCGATGCATAAGCTCAACGGTAACTACGACGAGAACGGGGATTTGATCGGAGATTAACGGCATGAAGAAAGTATGTCTGTTGGCAGGGATGGTCGCGATAGCGGCCGCCTGCTTGAGCTCCTGCAATGTGACGCGGGTGGTAACGACCGAGAGCCAGTATTGGCAGAAAGGTGACACCAGTTGCACGATTGTCACGAAGACTGTGGAGAGCTATGATGCGAGCAAGAAGGTCGGCTATTAAGCCGCGCTCGGCAGCCGGGAGATAATCGAAAACGTCGCTTACGCTCCAAGAAAACGCGCTATGCGAGCATGTGACAGCTTACTTATCCTAATCCACTTCACGACCCGACTTCGTCGGTCGTTAACAATCGCGCCTGCATCAAAGATGCATTGGCTGCCGTCGTCGGAAGTGGCTCGTTGCGACTAACAAAACACGTTTTGTGTAAAGCAACCGCACGTCCTCCTCTTCCCACAGATTAAAATCTGCGGGAGCCCTAAAAACAAGCGCCGCATGTCTGCGCCTCAAAGACTACGTCGGCATGTACTCCTTGACGAGCGTGGCCACCGGCCACTCGGGTTCGGGCGACCCCAACGCCCTGCACATGTCGTTACGGAGTACATGCACAACTCTACAAGAGGAGGCTTGACATGAAAATTAACCAAAGTATTAACAAACCTAAATTTTAACTAAAATGAGTAAAGTTGTATTTTTAGACCCGATTGATCATGTGTCGGGGAAACTGAGTAAGAAATCCCGCGTGACGTACTGCTATCGTTCGAACTCGAACGAAGCTGGCGAAGACCGCAAGTACACACAAATCAAGTACACACAAATCCGTGGCAAACGTTCTACTCCGTACACCGCTGCTGAGTTGGCACGCTTCGACAAGTTCGCTGCTGTCGCACGCTCTACCGCTGCTGTACTGAAGAACCCCGCAAGCCTTGCAACGGCTCAGACTGAGTTCAACGCTCAGACGACCTATCGCAAGTTGCGTTCGTACGTATGGCACCGCGAGTGGGAGAACTACCAGGGCTAAACGCGCTTAAACTACGGCTTCGTCGGAAGTGGCTTGTTGCGACTAACAAAACACGTTTTGTGTAAAGCAACCGCACTTCCTCCTCTTCCCACAGATTAAAAATCTGCGGGAGCCCTAAAAAAGCACTCCGCCGTGTTCTACGCTTTCCCCACCGGATGCACT
>CACXYM010000007.1 GCA_902771935.1 uncultured Bacteroidales bacterium | reverse complement strand
CACTTTAACCGAAAATCCGCCGTAACTTATTCAGTTACAACGGATTAAAGTTTTTGTCTTAAGCTCCCCACGACACTCGGAACCACAATCCGATGCTCTGCCAACTGAGCTAAAACCACCATGTCGCGCGAACTACGGCTCGATACGATTCACGACTACTTCGCTCATATGAATTTGCGCCGTGTTCTCGCTCTCCCCAAAAATTAAAATTTTCGGGGGCCCCCAAGGACTCCGTCTAACTTCAACTTTCGAAAGCGGGTGCAAAAGTACTGCTTTTATTTGGAATACACAAATTTTTTGGCAAAAAAATGCAAAACTACTGCATTATTTCTTCCAAAGGGACTTTGACGAAGTCTCTTTTTTGCCATAAAGGGTGGGGAAGAGTGAGCAGCGGGGCGCTGCTCATTTGTGATTTGAGATTTAAGATTGGAGATTTGTCATTTGAGATTTGACATTTGATTTCTGTTCCGTTGTCGTCAAAAGCGCGAATTATGTCGATGTCAATGGGGCGATCGGCGTAATTTGGAATTTGTGATTTTAGATTTCTTAGCCCAAGGGCACGATCTGAAGGTATGGTAATTTGTGTTTTATGTGTGCGGCCGAGTTGCCGTTCGATAGATTGGGTAGTGTGGAGTAGGTCAAGAGGAGAGAGTTCTGTTTCGAATGAGGCACAGATGTTGCAGAAATCGTTAGGTGAGTCGAATCCCCAAGGTTTGGAATAATAAAATGAGGAACGCTTGATAAGCGGACCTATTTGGTACACAAGTAACTCGAGCGCGGTATTGATTGTTTGTTCGCGGTTACCGAGATTTGCTCCAAGACCTAAATACACTATCATGAATTTCTATTTTATATATTGTAAAAAACAGTTGCCATTTTATAGCGTTACGGTAGGAACAGCCTGGTCACCTATGAACTACCTATAAATAACCTATGAATCACCTATGAATAACCTATGTTTTTCGGGAGTTATTTGGTGGCGGTTTTGACGTAGTCGAGGGCTTGGTCAGCGAGTTTGACGGCTTCTGAGTAGATGATGGATTGTTTTTTGAGTTCAGGTTGTAGGAATTTGAACTGCTCGTCGAGTTTGTTGACGCAGAAGACAATTGCAAGGACGATAAGTCCCCATTTGATTACTCCAAAGGTTGCGCCGAGTAGTCTATTAACCCAGGCGAGTTTGATGGCTTTGAGCAGTTTGGACAATAATCGTCCGACGATATTAAGCGCAATGGCAATGCCTAAGAAGAGTAGGGCATATGCAACTGCATCGCAGACAGGTTGTGGCCAAGTGAACTGAGTGAGCAGCCATGCGGAGAAGACTTTTCCCCATATTTTTGCTCCGATGAAACCGAGAATCACCGCCGCGATAGCGATGATCTCGGTTATCAGACCTCTCATCGTACCTCTTACGAGGCCGATGAGAAGTGGGAGCAATATGACTATATCAAGCCATGTCATTAGTTATAGTGACAGATATTGATTAATAGTCGCTCATGTCTTGCTGCACACCATTGACCCATTCTTGCGGAACCCAACGGTTAGCCTCATCCTCTGCATTCTGGCAATCCGGCAGGATATCCTCTTGCAAGTTGTTAGGTGTAACAGACCATTTTGAAGTTGCAAGCGGATATTTTTCCGTAGGCGGTTGATCGAGATAATATCCGAGCACACCTTGTACGTATCCGACATATTTCTTTGGTGGGAGATAGAAGTGTGCATATTTTGCATATTCGGAAGCAGAAACAAGCAAGAGCTTGGAGCCACCTCTAATATAGCGTGATTGCGGATAACCGACGTTACCGGTAGAAGGAGCGAAGACATATGCATTCGAGCCATCAACGGTAGGATCGCCCTTAGCTGCGGTAGAGTCAGTAGCCGGTTCGTACGGCACGCAGTTTTCGGTAGATCCTTGGTCATCGAATGAACCAGTGAAGCAAACGCCCGTAATGCGTACGAGATGACCGTCAATTTGACGAATCTTCTTGATATCTGCCCATGTGTTCATTTTGAATGTACTCAGATATTTGGTGTGCAGATCAGGCAGAGACATCTCTTCGTACATGAGCTGCGAAGCGTCAGGTCGGCCGATGAGTTTGCATACTTCTCTGAATCGAGGAGCTGGGATACGTCCTGGATTCCAACCAATTTTCGCATTGGCGCTATGTGCGTAGATGTTGTTGTTGTACGAAGGCACACAGAGTTGCGGTTGGTTAGCATAACGTCCGATAGAGAGTCCGTTACACCGGATGATGACTTCTTGACCTTTCTGGTAGAGTCCGCTTGCGGAACCCATATCTACAGAGAGACGAAGTGTTTGTTGCTCTCCATCGACGATTTGTTGCAGGACAAGCGCTTTGTAGAAGTTTCCTCCGTAGTCATCGGTAGCAATACGTCCGCGGATATAGATACCAGGACCATCCGCAGGAATATCGTTGATGGAGAAGAGGAAGATAGTAGTGTCCTTTCCATCAACTTTGTTGGAATAGTACGAACGTGTACGATAGTTATCGTAGTCACCTGGTTCTGTCATGTACTTATCAACAAAGTCATTGAGGTTATATACCTGTCCGTCGGAAGTCCACTCAGCGATTTGTTGGTCGTTGAGGTAGCACGATTCCTCAGACGGAGCATTAGGAGTACAAGCTGTAATCGCGAGTGCTGCGATAGCACTTAAAGCGAAGTAAATGATATTATTACGTTTCATGTTTGTATCCTCCGATTAGAATTTGTAAGTAATTGTGCAATAGAGGTTTGGTCCCCAAGCGTAGTAGTACTTAGCAGGGAACTTCCATGCGTTAGCCGTGATGGTAGAGTTTTCACCATCAGGAATTTGCTGACGTGTAGCACGTGGCAAACGAGCTTGTTGATAACCGCCTGTTTTGAAGTGCAGGTTATGACCAATGTTGTTAACAGAAAGGTTGATAGAGATCGATTGGCGGTTCGGGAGGTAAATCAGTTTACCAACGCTGAAGTCAATTAAGAATCTATTCCAAATCTGAGTAGCCGTCAGTTTCTCTTGTTGGTCGAGCATGTTATACGGATATTGGAGTTCGTATTTTCCATTAGCATCTGTGATGAGATTTCCGTTTTCGTCTTTAGCACGAACATCCACGCTATAACCATTGTTGAGGTAAATTTGGTTGTAACCACCATTAACAATTGTTCCGTCGGCACGTTCTCCTGTGTAGAGACCCTTCATTCGTCTTGCAGGTGCCACGTTGAGGAAGTTATGGTCGTAGTAGCTAATAGTTACGTCAGCAAACCACATTTTCGGGTGGAAGAAGCTGAGTTTCAAGCTTGCGTTGACTTGTGGTCCAGAAGCGACCCTTACTCCTTTATAGAGGACGGTATCACGTGACTCATAAATAGGAGCGTTGGTGATAGGATTTTTACCGAGTTCCATACCGTTCTCAGCAGAAGTTACAGAGAAAGCATTGCTGGTGTATCGATAATCGCCGACGGAGAGTGCCGGTGTGAGTGTGAAGTATGTGCCAAGTTTGAATGCAGCAGCAGCTTCGATACCACAGTGGCGTTTGTTTATGCCGGAGATAGCTTGGTTAACGAAAGTACGTACTTCATCGTCGTAGTATCCGTTGAGTTCAGTGCCGTCCCAGAATCGAGAATAGAAGGCTGTGATACGACCACGAACGATAGGATAGTTGAATTCGTAAGTAAGGTCACCCCCAACGACTTTCTCAGAGGCAGCGTAGAAGTCTTTCAAGTTTTTCGCATTATCGTGTCTGTAGATAACGTCAACCGCGCGATCGTGTACGCGTTGAGAAAGGTACGCGTTGCGCGCGAGAGGAGCTCTTGTTTCAGCCAAAGCATTGAATTTAATACGGTTACGTCCGTTAATTTTGTATGTAAATCCAATCTTGAATGCCGGATCGATAAATTCGTGGTATGCGCCTACGGATTTAGCAAGGCCTTGATAGTTGTTGTCCGTAACAGCCATGATAGCATCGGCTTTGTTACCGAGATAGAGTTTAGCATCCTGCGGATTGAGTGTAGCCAGATACCAAGCACGTCCGTTCAGCATGTTTGTTGAACGTTGGAAGCTGGAATAGGTCAGTTGCAATGCATAGTAGAAATCAATGTCATTGAATGTCCATTGGTTCTGGTACCACAGTTTCGCATTCTCAATGTTGATGTTATAATCATAACCGAATACTTGTCCTGTTTTATTAACAACAGCAGCCGGCTTAGCGAGGTTGTTAAGTTTAACTTTCTCCATTTCGGATTGCGGCATGCTGATGTTAGTAGCCAACTCTTTAATATCACGGTCAGCGAACGGGTCTATATCAATCCATTGGTTAGCACCCAGCAGGTCGTCCATAGTTTTGTAGTGCACGCCGGTTGAATGCTTGAGGTCGATAGCGAGTGTCATTTTAAGATGGTCAAATGAAGTGTTGAACCACTTAACGGAAGCCATGGTCTCATAGATATCGTTATTTCTGCGCTCTACGAAATAGCGTGCTGTGTTAGCGAGCAAGCCTGTATTGTGGTTGTTTGCGTAGTTGGCAGCATAGAGAGCGTCCCAGTCAATTTGCGTGGTTTTATCGTCGCGATTTTTCCAGCGATCGACGAGGTTGTTGTATGATTTAGCATCCACAGAAGGACCAACGACTTTACCGTCATTGCCGGTGAATCCTTGTCCGAGAGCAACGCCGTTCATGTCAGCTCCGATGAAGTTACCATAAGGATAGTGTGTACCATCCGCAGCATATAGTTGCTCGGAGTTGCTATTCACGATTTGTCCATCCCAAAGGAAGGAAGGCAAGTTACGATAATAGTCCGGTCTTGGATCCGGAGCATTGTAGAAGTTGATAGCTGAATTAGAGTAGAATGAATAGTGTCCACCCAAAGCAAACTTCATTTTGTTGTTCTCGTTGATGTTGAGATCAAATGCCGCGATAACGGTTGGGTCAAAAGCTTTGACGATGCGTGAGTTGCGGATGTGACCATTCTGATAGCCCCAATACGGGTTGTAGTTGTTCGTACCTGTCAAGTCATAAACTTCTTGTGTTACGGCACCTGATTGTCCACGCATTGTAGGAGCACCGAAAGTAACGAGAGAGAGGTGATTACCATTGTCCCAAGTTTTGTCAGCTCCGAAGAAGTAACCAAGTGAATAGTAGTTAATACCTTCACCGATGATACCTTTCTGTGTGGTGTAGGGTGAGAAACGGAATGCTAATTGTCCGATGAACGACCATCCGTTTTTGAGTGGCCCTGAAGCGTATGAAGCACGAATGGCAGCTTTGTAGTTGCGGTTTGTACCGGCAGCGCTAACTTTCCATCCTTGCGCATAACGACTTGCATCCATGAGGTAGTTGGTTGATTGTCCGAGTCCACCGAAAGTGAAGTCAGTAGCCTCCATGGGCAGTACAGACTCTTTATAGCGGCTTGCATCGTTCAAGCCTCCCATGGAAGAGAAGGAGAATGTTCCACGTTCACCCGTGTTGAAAGGAAGACCATTGATGTAGTAGGTTTCCTCTGTTTGGTCGTAACCACGATTGCGGTAACGTGCTGAAGACCATGAGAACGAAGTGGTAGCTGTGAAGACATCGGTACTTGCAGAAGCTGCTGAAGCTTGCGCTTGTGATTTACCTTCATCGTCGTTGAGGTCTTCATCGGCGATGTTGATTAGCACCTCGTCTTTAGTCTCCTTAGAAATGTCCACGGACATTTTCACCGGATCCATTTCGTTCACTTGGTCCGCATTAAGCTGAATGAGCTCAATGGTGCCATTGTAGCCCTCCGCTTCGATGATAACTTCTTCGTCCATTGCATCGAGATAGAAGAGCGTGAACTCTCCGACCGCATTAGTAGTGGTGGAGACGTTCTGATTTGCAAGAGTTACTGTAGCTCCTGCAATCGGTTGCGAAGTCGATTCATCGATCAGTTTTCCCTTTAGAGAGGTTTGTGCTGATGCGAAGATCGCCAAACTACCAACCAATAAGGTTAAGAGTGTTTTTCGCATAAATCTTGATTTTTTGGTTAATACTAAAGTTAATTTTATATTGTTTTTGTTGTTTCTTAGAACTCTGCCGTTTTTGGTGTGCGCGGGAATGGGATAACGTCGCGAATATTCTGCATACCCGTTACGAAGAGCATGAGACGCTCGAAACCTAATCCGAATCCAGCGTGAGGAGCAGCTCCAAAGCGGCGTGTATCGAGATACCACCACATATCTTTCATCGGGATATTTCGACGTTCTATCTCAGCATTGAGTTTATCGAGAGACTCTTCGCGGACGGAACCTCCAATGATTTCACCTATTTGCGGGAAGAGCACGTCTGTTCCTTGAACGGTTTTATTGTCGTCATTAATCTTCATGTAGAAGGCTTTGATTTCCTTCGGGTAGTCGGTCATGATAACCGGTTTTTTGAAGTGCTCTTCAACAAGATAGCGCTCGTGCTCCGAAGCCAAGTCGTCACCCCAATTGCATGGGAACTCGAATTTCTTGCCGTTCTTAATGGCTTCTTGCAGGATCTCAATACCTTGGGTATATGGCAGACGAACGAACTCTGTATCAACGACGGATTTGAGGCGTTCAATGAGGCCTTTGTCCACGAATTGGTTAAGGAAAAGTAGGTCGTCCATGCAGTTATCCAAAGCCCATTTGACACAGAACTTAATGAAATCCTCTTCGAGATCCATGAGTTCGTCTTTTTGGATAAATGCTATTTCAGGTTCAATCATCCAGAACTCCGCCAGATGTCGTGGTGTATTGGAGTTTTCAGCACGGAAAGTAGGACCGAATGTGTAGATTTTACCGAGAGCCATAGCTCCGAGTTCGCCTTCGAGTTGTCCGCTTACGGTTAGTGCTGTTTGTTTGCCAAAGAAGTCGTCAGAGTAATCAATCTGTCCATTCTCATCCTTTTTGAGGTTATAGAGGTTTTTGGTAGTAACTTGGAACATCTGTCCTGCTCCCTCGCAATCAGAAGCCGTGATTAGCGGTGTGTGGAAATAGAAATATCCGTGTTGATGGAAATAGGTGTGAATAGCCATTGCCATGTTATGACGGATGCGGAATACAGCACCAAAGGTATTGGTACGCGGCCGCAGATGAGCAATGGTGCGCAGGAACTCCATGGAGAGACCCTTTTTCTGCAGTGGATATTGTTCGGGATCTGCTGTGCCATAGACTTCAAGTTCTGTCAGTTGGATTTCGATATCCTGTCCGGCGCCTTGTGATGGTACGAGGATACCCGTTGCGGAGATACAAGAACCGGTAGTAACGGGTTTGAGTTGTTCTTCCGGGAACTTTGTCAAGTCCACAACGATTTGTATATTCTTGATAGTAGAGCCGTCGTTTAATGCGATAAAGTTCACGGCGTTATTGCCGCGACGACTACGCACCCAACCACGGACGTTAATCGGTTCGCTAAATTTCTTGCTCTTGAGAGCATCTATGATAACTGTTCTTTGTAACATGTTGTATATATTCCTTATATATTAAAATGGTGTATCGTCATTCATTCGCGATTGAATGGTTACTTCTCCCGGAGCGGGTAATGGTGGCATATCATCATCAAAAGTCTCATCTTCGTTTTGGAACTTAGCGAACTTAGAACGGAAGCGTAGCCATATTGAATCGGTAGCACCATTACGATGCTTAGCCACAATAATTTGTCCTAAACCGCGCAAGTCTTTACCTGATTTATCGTCGGTATAGAGATGGTAGTATTCCGGTCTATGGATGAAGCATACCATATCGGCATCTTGTTCGATAGCACCTGATTCACGCAAGTCACTGAGTTGTGGTGTTTTACCTTCGACGCCGGTCCGAGATTCGACGTTACGGTTCAACTGCGAGAGTGCGATAATAGGTATATCCAATTCTTTCGCCAGTTGTTTGAGGTTACGCGAGATGATGCTTATCTCTTGCTCTCGGCTACCGAAGGTCATTCCGGAAGCGTTCATGAGTTGCAAATAGTCGATGATGATCAGTTTTACTTTATGCTCACGGACAAGTTTGCGTGCTTTTGAACGAAGTTCGAATACGGAAAGACTTGGTGTGTCGTCCACGTATATTGGTGCTCCGCGCAGTTCGATAATTTTATGTTCGAGTTGTGACCACTCGGAAGCGGAGAGTTTGCCGTTTTTGACTTTATCACCTTCGATTTCGCAGACGTTCATGATGAGACGGTTGACGAGTTGTACGTTTGACATCTCAAGTGAGAACATCGCTACAGGGATATTGTAGTTAACAGCAATGTTTTTCGCCATAGAGAGCACGAACGCTGTTTTACCCATGGCAGGACGTGCTGCGATAATGATAAGGTCGGAAGCTTGCCAGCCGGAAGTTATCTTATCCAAGTCGTGGAAGCCTGAAGGAACGCCGGAGATATTTCCTTCGTTTTTGGATGCTTTACGCATGCGGTCAAAAGCTTCGGAGATAACCGGATCAATTTGTGTAACGTCCCTTTTCTGTGCACGTTGGCTGATTTCGAAGACACCGGCTTCTGCTTGTTGCATGAGCTCGTCCACATCTTGTGTCTCATCGTATGCATTTTCTTCCAACTGTGCTGCAAGTGAGATGAGGTCACGTGCTGTAGCTTTTTGCGCCACTATCTGTGCATGGTAGTGGAGGTGAGCAGTAGAAGCGACTTTGCGTGTGAGATCACTTATGTAAGAAGCTCCTCCGGCTTGCGTGAGTGTTCCCTGAGATTTAAGTTTCTCAACGACGGAGAGTGCATCAATCGGTTCGTCCTTAGCGGCAAGTGCGCGAATGGCTTCAAAGACAAGTCTATTCTTGTCCTTATAGAATGATTCGGGACGCAGCAAGTCGGCAACGGTAGCATATGCTTCCTTCTCGATCATGAGCGCTCCAATAACGGAGTCTTCCAATTCGGGCGCTTGTGGCGGCAACTTACCGAGGTCGTTAGGTCCGACTTTTGGTGCTTGACTATTTTTTCTTGTTGTAGGCATCTAATAAATTATGAGCTGCTATGAAGCTTGATATTTCGTTATTCAGTACTTGTTTTTCTGCTTTCTCGATGAGTTTTTCCATGTCTGTGTTCTGGTAGAACCCATTGAGCAGAGCTGCATTGATGGTTTCGTACATCCAGTATTTGGATTGCTCGGTTCGATGGTGTTCGAAGTATCCGTTCTTTTTGGTGAAGGCGATATAGTCTTCGATATTCTTCCAAACGTCTTGTACTCCGGAGTGGTCGATTGATGAGCAGCATATCACTTCCGGAGTCCATCCTGATTCAGAAGGCGGGAAGAGCATTAGTGCGTTTTTGAAACTTACGCGGGCTGCGCGTGCGCGTTCAATGTTATTTCCATCGCATTTATTGATAGCTATCCCGTCGGCCATTTCCATGATACCTCGTTTGATACCTTGCAGTTCGTCACCTGTACCGGTTACTTGCAGGAGTAGGAAGTAATCGACCATTGAGTGTGCAGCCGTTTCACTTTGTCCGACTCCGACGGTTTCGATGAGGATGGTATCAAATCCTGCTGCTTCACAGAGGACGATAGTTTCTCTTGTTTTACGCGCCACTCCACCGAGTGATCCGGCAGATGGAGAAGGGCGGATGAAAGCGTTGGTTTGTGTTGAAAGCTCGTTCATTCGGGTTTTATCTCCGAGGATACTTCCTTTTGATTTCTCCGAAGAAGGATCGATAGCAAGTACGGCAAGATGTTTGCCGGCTTGACACAATTCTGTGCCAAGTGCTTCAATGAAAGTGGATTTGCCGGCACCCGGAACGCCTGTGATACCGACTCGGATGGAGTTTCCTGCAAACGGCAGGCAGAGTTCGATCACTTTCTGTGCGATAACTTGGTCTGAAGGCAAGTTTGACTCGACGAGTGTAACTGCTTGCCCGAGGATGGAAATATCTCCGTTTCTGATGCCATGGAAGTAGTCTTCCGCGGACAGAGAGCGTTTGCATCTTCGGAAAGTTGCGTACGGGTTAACGGAAGGCAGGTTCTGCACTCCTTGGTTAACGGTTAGTCCCTTGTATTTTTTGTCGTTCTCCGGATGTTCCATTATTGGATCTCCCAAGCGATGTTAATATGTTTCTTTGGTCTGTTCGGGTCGTTTGAGATGATGACAATCTCGCGCGAGTAAGCACCTGCCGGCATTGGTTCTCCATCCATAAAGGCATTGAGGTCGATTACGATGGAAGCTTTCTTACCTGATTTGATGCCACCTTTAGGAGCATTAGCGGTAATGAACTCGTTTGCGGAATAAACGCGATGGATGATTAATGGGTTCACACCTATATTTTGTGCAGCAAAGGCGTGTTTGGTTCTCTTGCCTGCAGGGATAATGCCCAAGTCAATACCTTCCACGGTTTTGAGGATAGGCGCTTGTTGGCGTTGTTCCACAGAGAGTTGTGAGAAGTCTTCCTCGACATCTGCTTTGAGGTAGAGTTTGTATTCTTCAGACTTGATTTGTTTGCCGTTTACGACTACGAGAGCTGTGGTGTTGATAGGACCATAGGTTTTGCAGATTGCGGCATCAAAGATGAAGATGAACTTACCGGTTTGTTGCGGTTGTATTTTCTGGAGTGAAGTCTGCGAGATGATGTAGTTATCTTCTGCGAGCGTAGCCAATTCGACAGTCAGTTCGTGGTCGGTATGGTTAGCGTACTCGATTTCGCGTTGCAGTTTCTGTCCTTTCTTGATGGTTCCGAAGTTGATGTTTTTTGTTTTGAGGCTGAGTTCGCCCATTTGGATAGGATAGTTGTTAACGGGTTTAGCAGGCTTTGGAATCACTTCACCTTTGATGTAGATTCTTGTGGTCGGCTCTTTGGCATTGGATGTAATGGTGACAGTTTTCTGGAAACGACCCGGTCTTCCGTTAGGGTTATATGTAACGGTTATTTGTCCTGTTTGTCCAGGTTCGATGGGTTCGCGAGTCCATTTTGGTGTGGTACAACCGCAGGAAGCACGGACGTTTGAGAGGATGAGAGCTGACATTCCTTCGTTTTTGAACTCGAAGATAGTGGTTACTCGACCATCAGCTTCGTTGATTTTACCGAAATCGTGTTCGGTTTTTTGGAAAGTGATGACAGGTTCTTGTGCCATCATCATTGTTGCACATAGTGCAAGCGTGAGGATTGATAATACCTTTTTCATTGTTGTTTTGTTATAGTTAATTAGTTGTTATTTCGCATTTTAACTGGTTAATCACCTTTTAATCACCCTTTAATCACCTTTTAATCACCTTATGTTACCGGGTGTCTTGCGGGATATTTTGTGGTTTGGTGATGCGTGTTGCGGAGACTATGTCGGGCATTTGTACGAGTGCTTTGAATAGTTCCTGCAGTTCTTTACGGTCGTAGACGTATAGTTCCATTTCTCCGTGGAAGATTCCGTCTTCGGACTCGAGGTGTATAAGTCTGAGGTTGATATGGAATTCGGTAGTAACGACTGCGAGGAGTTTGGATAGTACTCCGAATTTATCGATACCTCTGATGGCGATTCTTTCGACGAATGACTGTACGCGATGTGTGTTCCAGTTGGCTTCACATAGTTTTTTCCCTTGTTCGGATTTGATTTTGAGTGCGACAGGACAATCGATCATGTGTATGTGAACGAGTCCTTTATCGTCAAGGAATCCGAATACTTCGTCCCCCGGGATGGGATGGCAGCAGTCGCAGAGTACGTATTGTTTGCCCAGTCCCTCGTCGGTTAGGATGATTTTGCGTATTTTGGTTTTTGCTGTTGGTTCGTTGTCTGTTGTGTTGACAGGTTTCTCGGCGGCATCGTCATTTGAGCTGAACGGGTTAAGTCGTTTCCAGAGGCTTTTTTTCTTCGGGAAGATGACTTGTTGTAGGTTGTCGAGTTGTATGTATCCTTGTCCTATTTGCAGGAAGAGTTCAGCGGGTTGTGTGAGGTGGTAGTAGTTCAGTGTTCGTTGCAGAGCGGTATCGTGTTGCTCTGTAGCGTTGTACATAACGAGTGCGTCGTTGAAGAGTTTTTCTCCTTTTCGGATTTGTGCTCTTTCCTCTCGTCGGAAGTATTGTCTCAGGGCCGTTTGTGCTTTGGCCGTAGTGACCATATTGAGCCAGTCGTGTTGTGGATGTTGAGAGGAAGAGGTGAGTATTTCCACTTGATCTCCGCCTTTGAGGACATATGACATTGGTTGTAGTTCGCGGTTGATTTTTGCGCCAATGCAATGTTCTCCGAGTTGTGTATGTAGGTGGAAAGCGAGATCCAGGGCTGTAGCACCTTGGGGCATGGTTTTGATTTCGCCTCCGGGAGTGAAGACAAACACTTCGCGTGCAAAGAGGTTGAGTTTGAATGTGTCCAGGAACTCGATAGCGTTTGGTTCTGGGTTATCGAGAATTTCTTTGATGGTTCTGAGCCATTTATCGAGTTCGTTTTCTCCTCGTTCGTCTGCTTTGTATTTCCAATGTGCTGCGAGTCCTCGTTCTGCGATCTCGTGCATTCGGTTGGTTCTTATCTGTACTTCGATCCATTGTCCGTTTGATGCCATGACCGTAATGTGTAGAGCCTCGTATCCGTTGGCTTTGGGTGTTGAAATCCAGTCACGTATTCTTTCAGGATGGGGTCGATAGATTTCTGTGATGGCCGAGTAGATCATCCAGCACTGGTCTTTCTCGGGCAGTCCTTCGTGTGGCGTAAAGATGATTCTTACCGCCATCAGATCGTAGACATCCTCGAATGGGATACCTTTGTCTTTCATTTTTTTGTAGATGGAATATACGGACTTGATACGTGCTTTCATTGTGAACTCGTATCCCATGGATTTGAGTTTGTCCTTGATAGGTTGTGAGAAGGTCTCAAAGTCCTCAAGTTGGTGTTCACGAATGGCTGCGAGTTTGTCCTCTATTTCCTTGTAGGTATCGGGATGTTCGTATTTGAAGCTGAGGTTTTCGAGTTCGGATTTGATAGGGAAGAGTCCGAGTCGATGTGCAAGCGGTGCGTAGATGTAGAGTGTTTCTCCGGCGATTTTGTATTGTTTGTCTTTAGGCTGTGCGGAGAGTGTACGCATGTTATGCAGTCTGTCGGCGATTTTTATGAGGACTACTCGGATATCGTCGGACATAGTGAGTAGGAGTTTTCGGAAGTTTTCTGCCTGTTCGCTTGCCTGGTCTCCGAAGACACCTCCGCTGATTTTAGTGAGTCCGTCGACTATATGTGCGATTTTGTCTCCGAAGAGTCCCTGAATATCTTCGACGGTATATTCCGTATCTTCGACGACGTCGTGAAGCAGTGCTGCGCAGACGGACGTTGAACCGAGTCCGATTTCTTTGACGACGATCTGTGCGACCGCGATAGGATGCAGGATGTAAGGTTCACCGGAGAGTCTTCTTACTCCGTCGTGAGCCTGTTTAGCGAAGAGGAAAGCGCGTTTGATGAGTTCGGTATTCTGGCGGTGTGGCGATTTCTCGTACAAGTCTACCAGGATGTCGAATTCCTGTTGGATTCGTTGCTCCTCTTGTTTAGTAAAAGTTACATTCTGCATGGTTTTTGTTCAAAATCACTAAAAAAGCGCACAAAGTTACTGCTTTTTTTGCACGTATGCAAGTGTTAGCTGCATTTTTTCGTATTTTTCTTCGTTTTTTTATAAAAAACGTGAAAAAGTGGTATAAAATTTGCGTAGTTGAATAAATTGTTGTACTTTTGCGAGGTAAAATCGGTAATATGCGCTTAAAAGTAGGTTTTTTGATAGTACTATTGGGCTTGTTTGCGGTTGTTTTGGATGCCGCGAACAATGTGCCCGGTGACCATCCTTTTGTGGTTGTAATAGATGCCGGTCATGGTGGAACGGATCCCGGTGCGATAGGTCACATTACTCAGGAGAAAGATTTAAATCTTTCTGTTTCGTTGCTTGCGGGTCAGATGATCAAGCAAGCGTATCCCGAAGTGGAGGTATTGTATACGCGTGAGACGGATGTGTTCATTCCGCTGCAGAAGCGTGCGGATTTTGTTAATAAGAACAACGCGAACCTATTTATCTGCGTACACACGAACGCGTCGCCTATTCCTTCGGCTCGCGGAGCGGAGACATTTGTTTTGGGGACGGATAAGTTGGAACGAAATTTGGACGTTGCGATGCGTGAGAATGCCGTGATTAAGCTGGAGAGCGATTATCAGACTAAGTATCACGGTTTTGACCCGAATTCGATAGATTCGTATATTATGTTCGAGTTGATGCAGAACCAGTACTTAGACCAGAGTTTGAATTATGCGTCTTTGTTGCAGCAGCAGTTTGCGAGTGCCAAGCGCGGTGACAGAGGCGTGAGACAGGCGGCATTTTGGGTATTGTTGAAGTCTGCATGTCCGAGTGTGCTGGTAGAGATGGGCTTTATTTCGAACGCTGAAGAGGAGAAGTTTATGGCTTCTGAGGCCGGTCAAACGAAGATAGCACAGACTATTTGTGATGCATTTGGGCCGTTTTATCGCCGTGCGACAGGGCTGAAGATTGATACGGTTTTACGGGTAGATGAAGAACCTGTTAAGCCGGTGCAAGTGACTGAGAGTAAGCCAATTGAGACGGTAGAGCCTAAGCCTGTGCAAACGCAAGAAGAAAAGCCGGTTCAGAAGACTTTATATGCTGTGCAGATTTTTGCGTCGCATGAAGAATTGCAGGAGAATGATCCACGTTTTGGCGGCTTGAAGGGGTGCAAGTATATCAAGTCGGGCGACTGGTATAAGTATTATTATGGCGCGACGACAAGTCGTGAGGAAGTGACGCGTTTACAGCATCAGTTGAATCTTCGCTTCCCCGGATGTTTTGTAATTAAATTATAAGATAAATATATGAAAATCAAGCATTTGAGAGAGATAAAAGTTGGCGTTTTGGCCGTGATTTGTCTTGTGGTGTTGTATTTTGGTTTTAATTTTCTGAAGGGATTTAATATCTTTTCGATAGTTGACCATTATCAGGGTGTTTATACTGAGTTGAACGGTTTGACGGAGCAGGCGCCCGTGTATATACGCGGATTTAAGGTGGGACAGGTTGATGCTATTGAATATGATTTCCGTCGTGACAGTTCGTTTGTAGTGCATATTTCGATTAATCGCGATATTGATTTACCGAAGGGAACGACGATGAATTTGGTGGCAGACGGTTTGTTAGGCGGTAGTGCTATTTCGTTGAGTTTGCCGTCAGGAAAAACCGATGCGTTCTATGCTGAAAATGATATGCTTCCGACACAGATTATACCGGGGTTGATGGATAATCTACAGGCCGGATTATTGGGTGATTTGGATAGCACGATTGTGTCGGCTAAGTTGCTGATAGACAATGTGAACAGTCAGCTATCGGATGATCACTTGAAACATTCGTTAGCGAATATTGACCGGCTGTCGGCGGATTTGACTGTATCGTCTCGCGAGCTGAAACAATTGATGCAAAACAAGGTGCCAGGAATCGTTGAGAATCTGGATACTACTTTGGCTAATATTGAGGTTATTTCTCACGATTTGCGTGGTGCAGATTTGAAGGCGACGGTTGCTCGAGTTGACGAGGCTGTGGATCAGGTGAATGTGCTTTTGTCTGAAGCTCGTTCGACGGATGGCACATTGGGTATGCTTTTGAACGACAAGACGTTATATGTGAATATCAATTCGACGGTTCAATCTGCGGATTCGTTGCTGGTTGACTTGAAGAAAAATCCTCGTCGTTATGTTCATTTTTCACTGTTTGGTGGAAAAGATAAAAGTGACAAGGCAAAAAAGTCAAAAAAGAAGTAAAAAAGGTCAAGTTTGGTTATTTTGCCTCTGTCTAAATAACGAAAAATAATCATTTTATTTTGAAGTGACTAATTTTACGCAAGTTAGGGTATTTTGTGTCCTAGTTTGCTACGTTAATGTTGCAGTGAAAATAAATGAATTACGCGAAATGTGTTTTTGTAACTTGCTGATTATCAGGTTGTAATTTTTAACTTGCTGATTATTAGCATAAAACAAAAACAGGCAGTTTTTCTTTGTTTAAAAATTTTGTCAGTTCAAAAAAAAGCAGTACTTTTGCACTCGATTTCGGCGGTGAAAGGCCAAATTTTTTTTGCGCTCAAATCGTATATCGCTGACTATTTGACAGATAACACTTAGACGACTTTTAAAACCATAATTTTGTGACAGAATTAACTCAAAAATGGCAACAATGTCAGCTCTTGCTTCACGACAATCTGACCTCTAGTGCATACCAGACGTGGTTTGCGCCGATTGTGCCGTTGAGTTATGAAGACAATGTTCTGACGTTACAGGTTAATTCGGAGTTTGTAGTGGAGTATATAGAAGAGAATTATATCTCGTTGCTATCCTCTGCAATACGTCGTGTGTTTGGCAATTCCACTCGTTTGGCTTATCGTGTGATTATAGATTCTGTATCCGGTGCAGGTTCAACGATTCCTTCTCCGGGTAGCAGTCAGTCGAAGCCGATGGTAGCGAATGACGTCGTTCGCGAACCCCGTGAGACTTTTGACACGCAGCTGAATGAGGCTTATACGTTTGATACCTTTATCGCGGGCGAACCTAATAAACTCGCGCGTGTAGCAGGTTTGACGATTGCCAGACAGCCGGGCAATAATGCATTCAATCCGCTGTTCATCTACGGAGGCAGCGGTGTTGGTAAGACTCACCTGGCAAATGCTATCGGTAATCAAGTGTTGGCGAATGATCCGAGTAAGCGTGTGTTGTATGTATCTGCTAACACGTTTAAGTTGCAGTACATGGCAGCTACGCAGGAGAATCGTGTTCCTGATTTTCTGAATTTCTATCAGCAGGTGGATGTTTTGATAGTGGATGATATTCAGTATTTCACGTCCAAGGGTACTCAGGACACATTTTTCCACATTTTCAACTATCTGCATCAATCTCACAAGCAGTTGATTTTGACTTCGGATCGTTCACCGTTGGAATTGAAGGACCTTGAGGATCGTCTGCTGACTCGCTTCAAGTGGGGTTTGTCGGCAGAGATTTTGCGTCCGGATTATCAGTTGCGTCGCGATATTTTGTGCTCCAAGTTACGTCGCGACGGCATTACGTTGAGCGATGATATAATCGATTTCATTGCAGCCAATGTGCGCGAATCTATTCGTGATTTGGAAGGTGTTTCAGCATCTTTGTTGGCATATTCGACCTTGGTTGACCACGAAATCGACATGCAGTTGGCAGAGAGTGTTTTGAGTCGCATTGTAGAGATTCGTCCGAAGTCTTTGTCGATGTCTGAAGTAATTGATACGGTTGCATCGTTTTTCAATATTCAAGACAAAGCCATCTGCTCTGAGACTCGTTCCCGTGAGGTAATGTTGGCTCGTCACATGGCATCGTATTTAGGCAAGAAGCACACAGAGTGTTCGTTGTCGGAGATAGGTGCATCATTAGGCGGCCGCACTCACGCCACTGTACTTCACTCTGTTAAGTTGGTAGAGGATCAGTTGGAGCATGATCCCGTGATGAGACATCGCGTAGCACAACTGGAAGCCGCGTTGCGGCACTAATATAATAAATATGGACGAGTACATTGTTTCCGCCAGGAAATATCGCCCTGCTACCTTTGAATCGGTGGTGGGGCAACGCGCACTTACCGAGACCCTGCGCAATGCTATCCGTCAGAATCATTTGGCACACGCTTATTTGTTCTGCGGTCCGCGAGGAGTAGGTAAGACCACTTGTGCGCGTATTTTTGCCAAGACGATAAACTGTTTGAATCCGAAGGATGACCATGAGGCTTGCAATGAGTGCGAGTCTTGTATGGCGTTTAATGAGCAGCGTTCGTTCAATATTCACGAGTTAGATGCGGCTTCAAACAACTCAGTAGATGATATCCGCACGTTGATTCAGGAGGTGCGTATTCCTCCTCAAATAGGTAAGTATAGCGTATATATCATCGACGAGGTGCATATGTTGTCTCAAGGTGCGTTCAATGCGTTACTGAAGACATTGGAGGAGCCTCCTTCGTATGCGATATTTATTTTGGCAACGACGGAGAAGCACAAGGTTTTACCGACTATTCTGTCCCGTTGTCAGGTATATGATTTTGCCCGTATAACGGTGGCAGATATTATTGCTCACTTGCAGTATGTTGCTGCGCAAGAGGGCATTACGGTAGGAGAGGATGCTTTGAATGTTGTGGCGCAGAAGGCAGATGGCGGCATGCGTGATGCATTGTCCATTTTTGACCAGTTGGTAGCGTTCTGCGGTAATACGATTACGTATGAGCAGACGATAGAGGTGCTCAATGTGTTGGATTCGGAATATTACTTCCGTTTGGTGGATGTAGCTCGTACGAATGACGTGAGTGGAGCGTTGTTGTTACTGGATGAAGTGCTTCAGCGTGGCTTTGATGCGGGTCATTTCATTACCGGTTTTGCCCAGCATCTACGCGATGTACTGGTTTCTAAAGATGCGGCTACTATCCAGTTGTTAGAGACATCGGATGCTATTCGCAAGCGCTATGCCGAGCAAGCGCAGCAATGTGATGCGCAATGGATATTCAAGGCGTTGGATGTGGTGAACACGTGCGACATTAACTATCGCACCGCGCGGAATAAACGACTGACGGTAGAGTTGGCACTTGTTAAGTTGACACAGTTGAATGCGCAACAGCCGATAGTGACGGCTCCGCAGCCGACGGTTAGTCAGCAGAGTAAGCCCAGCGCTTCGAGTCTGCCAAGTGTTCCAAAGGCATCTGTGCCGAGTGCAGCTCCGCAGCCTGCGGTTCAACCCAAAGTGACTGCGGTAGCTCCTCCGAAGCTGTCGAAGTTACCGACTATCCCGTCCTTGAATAGTACACCTAAGCCGGCGCCGCCGGTGAGCGCTGAACCGGCGGAAGAACCCAAACAAGCGGAGGAAAACAGCCCTTTTACACTTGACCAGTTCAGAGGCGCGTGGGCTGGTCTTTACACTATCTTCAAGGAAGAACCGCGCCTGCTGGCAATACTCAGAGAGTATCAACCAGAACTAGTAGACCAGCATCATTGCGTGCTTACATTGGCTAATCCGTGGCAGAAGAATGCGTTTAAGCAGTTTGGCAAGGCGGTGATGGATCATATGCGTCAGACACTGCATAACAGTCGTCTTCAGTTGACGTTGCAAGTGGATGAGCAAGCGGTGATGAAGAAAGCCTATACCGCTGAAGAAAAATACAAGGTGCTGTTAGAAAAGAACGAAGAGTTAGCTAACCTGAAGTCTGTACTTGGATTGCAACTTGAATGATCTATTGAAATATTTGCCCACAACCCGCAAGGAGATGGAACTTCGCGGTTGGGATGAAGTGGATGTTATCTTCTTCACCGGCGATGCGTATGTTGATCATCCTCAGTTTGGTGCAGCCGTTATAGGCAGGGCATTGGAAGCGGCCGGATTTCGGGTAGCAATTGTGCCTCAGCCAGATTGGCGAGGTGACCATCGCGATTTTACCAAATTGGGGCGTCCACGCTGTTATTTTGCTGTTTCGGCGGGTAGTATGGACTCGATGGTCAATCACTATACGGCGGCGCGTCGTTTACGTTCGGATGATGCCTATACGCCTGACGGGAGGGCAGGAGCGAGACCTGATTATTGCACTATCACTTATTGTCGCATACTGAAGCAACATTTTCCGGATGTGCCGATTGTAATAGGGGGTATAGAGGCATCGATGCGTCGTTTAGCGCATTATGACTATTGGTCGGATAAGCTGATGCCATCTATTTTGGTGGATTCCGGTGCCGAAATGTTGGTTTATGGGATGGGTGAGAAAGCGATGGTGGAGATAGCCCGTCGGGGTATCTGTCATGATATTCCTCAGACGGCATATCGTGGCACGACGGATGCGAAAGAGGTGGTGCGACTCCATTCGTTTGAGGAAGAAATGAGAGACAAACGTTGTCACGCTGAGGATTTCAGGCAGATAGAGATAGAGTCGAATAAGATTCATCCGGCCACGATTGTGCAAGATGATGTGGTGGTTAATCCGCCTTATGACCCTCAGACGACGGAAGAGTTAGATGCGGTTTATGATTTGCCGTTTCAGTATCTTCCTCATCCAAAATACCGAGGTAAACGTATTCCTGCCTATGAGATGATACGCTTCTCGGTGTGTATGCATAGGGGGTGTTTTGGCGGTTGTGCTTTTTGTACGATATCGGCGCATCAAGGTAAGCAGATAACATCTCGTTCGAAGGAGTCTATCCTAAGACAGATAGAGAAATTGACGCATTTACCCGATTGGCATGGCGTTATTTCAGATTTAGGGGGACCAAGTGCTAATATGTATCAGATGCATGGCAAGGATATGACCTTGTGCGAGCAGTGTGCGAGGGCGTCCTGTTTGCAGCCGAATATTTGCAAGAACCTAAATTGTGACTTTGGTCCGCTAATTGATATATACAAGACGGTGGACAATTTGCCAGAGGTTAAACACGCGTTTGTGGGGTCTGGTATACGGTATGATTTGATGAGTGAGGAATATGGTAAGCAACTTATTTTGAGGCATGTGTCGGGACGCCTGAAAGTGGCACCGGAACACACTTCGTCGGAAGTGCTCAAATTAATGCGCAAGCCAGACTGGAAGGAGTATTTGCGGTTTAGGGATTTTTTTATGCGCGTGAACGCAAGTTATGGTATGAACCAGCAACTTATTCCGTATTTTATCTCGTCCCACCCGGGGTGTACGGATCAAGATATGCGGCAGTTGGCAGAGGAGACCAAGCGGATGCATTACCGTCCGGAACAGGTGCAGGATTTTACTCCAACGCCGATGACTTTGTCTACAACGATGTTTTACACGGGGCTTAATCCATATACAATGAAGCCTGTGTTTGTGGCTCGGACGAAGGAGCAAAAACAGAAACAAAACTCTTATTTTTTCTGGTGGAAGCCCGAAAAAGGTCGCAAGCCAGAGAATAAACGCAAACGATAAGATTATGTCCAAGAAGTATCACATTAATCCCGAGACGCTCGCTATGGAGCGTGTAGAGCAGGGTTTCATGTACTGGCTGCGTCGCAGCGGTTGGTATATGTTAGGTGGAATATGTTTAGGAGTATTATTTTTCTTTCTTTTCTTCTTGATTTTCCCGTCTCCAAAGGAGAAACAACTCATGCAACAGAAACAAAATCTGGAAGCCGAGCTCAAGATGCTCAGTAAGCAGGTGGATCAGATGCAGTTAGTGTTAACTGACTTGTCGCAGCGTGACGATAATCTCTATCGTGTGCTTTTTGGTGCGGAACCTATTCCGTTGTCTGTTCGTCAGGGTGCGACGAGAAAGATAGACTATTATGAGCAGTTGTCTCTTATGACTAATTCTCAGTTGACAGGTGATTTGGCGCTAAAAGTGGATTTGTTGGAGAAGGGTTTGTATGTGCAAGCGAAGTCCTACGACGACCTAGTTGAGATGGCCAAGACTCAAGAGATTAGGATGGAGAATATCCCTGCTATTCAGCCGGTTATGAATAAGGATTTGACTCGTGTGGCATCTGGTTACGGTGTGCGTATAGACCCTGTTTATCATGTTCGTCGCATGCACACGGGAATGGACTTCACAGCTCCTACTGGTACAGATATTTACGCAACGGGTAATGGTACTGTTTCGTTTGTTGGTTGGAAGCAGGGCTATGGTAATACCGTAATGGTTGATCATGGTTTTGGCTATTCGACGCTGTATGCTCACTTATTTAAATCACTTGTTTCTGTAGGTCAGAAAGTGAAGCGCGGTGATGTGATAGCTTTGGTAGGTAATACCGGAAAATCAACCGGTCCGCACCTACATTATGAAGTGCGTTTGAATAATCAACCTATAGATCCACGAAACTTCTACTTCTACGATTTGTCACCTGAGGACTACGATCGTATGATTCAGTTGTCGAATAACTTTGGGGAGATGTTGGACTAACCGAGTCGGCTTATTCGCGTCAACTCTTCTTCGTCCAGAATTTTTATTTTTCTGCCATCCACGCCGATTAGCCCTTCTTGTGCGAATTGGCTTAATGTTCGGATGGCGTTGGCTGTAATCATGTTACTCATGTTAGCCAAATCTTCGCGGCTCATGTACATGGCGATGGTGACCCCATCTTCGTCCGTTCCGTAGTTATGTTTGAGTGAAAGCAAAGCTTCTGCCAGACGTCCTCTAATATGTTTCTGTGTGAGGTTGACAGTACGTGCTTCTTGTACGCCAAGGTCGCCTGCCATGTTCCGCATTACTAAAAAGCAGAAGGCGTTATTAGTTTGAAGGAGGTGAATGAAGCATGCTTTGTTGAGCTCATATACAACGCAGCGTTCAATTGCTTCGGCGTAAGAGTTATATCCTCCACCGCCGACGAGAGCACGGTAAGAAAAGAAATCATAAGGTTTTAGCATGCGGATAATCTGTTGTCTAAGATTTTCCTTATAGATTTTGATTTTTCCGCTTACGAGCATGCGCATGTGAGTAGGCGTATCGCCCTCTCGATGTATAATTGCACCTTTGTCGTACTTTGCAATTTCAATTTGGGATTGTACCTCTGCTTTCTGGCTATCAGTAAGAACATTCCAAATAGGATTCAGTTCCCACACGTTAAGTAATCGAATCGCTTCTTTTTGCATGACTAATACCTTTTCGGCTGCAAATGTACTACAAATATTACATATACACAAATTTTTTTTATTTTTTCGCCAAAATATGCGTTTTTTCTTGCGTATGTGCATTTTTTGTTGTAATTTTGCACGCTAATTGTGTGATGTAAACCGTTGTAAACAGATATAACCATGTCAATATTAGAGATTATAACCAAATTGTTTGGAAACAAGGCGCAGAAAGATATGCGCGCTATTCAGCCTATTGTGGATAAAATAAAGGCTGAGTACGAAAAGATAGACCAGTTGAGTAACGATGAGTTACGTGCCTGCAGTGCGGCGTTGATGGCTAAGGTGGCTGAGCGTGTGGCAGACAAGAAGGCCCGTATAGTTGAACTCAAGTCGAATATCGAGGAACTCGAAATAGACAAACGTGAGAAGGTCTATAATGAGGTGGATAAACTGGAGAAGGAAATCAAGGAAGGGTATAAGGCGGTATTGGACGAGATACTTCCTGAAGCCTATGCTATTGTCAAGTCGACGGCTCGTCGTTTTGCTGAGAATGAGAAAGTAGTTGTTACTGCGACTCAGATGGATAAGGACTTGGCCGCTGATCCGCGGTTTGACTTCGTCGAGATAGATGGCGACAAAGCGATCTATTTCAACCACTGGGTAGCCGGAGGTAATGAGATCACATGGGACATGATCCATTATGACGTACAGTTGTTTGGCGGTGTGGTTCTGCATCAAGGTAAGATAGCTGAAATGGCGACAGGTGAAGGTAAGACGTTGGTGGCAACGTTGCCCGTTTTCCTCAATGCGATGACGCATGAAGGCGTGCACGTAGTGACAGTCAATGATTATCTGGCAAAACGTGACTCGGAGTGGAATGGCCCGTTGTATATGTTCCACGGCTTGACAGTCGATTGTATTGATAAATACAAACCTAATTCAGACGAGCGCCGTAAGGCTTATGCATGCGATATTACTTTTGGTACGAATAACGAGTTTGGTTTCGACTATCTGCGTGATAATATGGCGACCTCGACGCTTGACTTGGTACAGCGCGGTCATAACTTCGCCATCGTGGATGAGGTGGACTCCGTATTGATTGATGATGCTCGTACTCCGTTGATTATCAGTGGTCCTGTTCCTAAAGGTGAAGACCAGATGTACGATGAGTACAAGCACCGTGTTGAGTTGCTTGTTCGTACGCAGACGACGCTGACAACGAAGTTGCTTACTGAGGCTAAAGCGAAGATGCCGAGCGAGGATGCCAAGGTGCGCGAGGAAGGCGAATTGGCTCTTTTCCGTGCGTGGAAGGGTATGCCTAAATCGAAGGCTTTGATTAAGTTCCTGTCCGAACCGGGCAATAAAGTGCGCCTTCAGAAGACGGAAGAATTCTACCTCCAGGAAAACGAGAAGAATATGCACATCGCGACGGACGAACTCTATTTCGTTATCGATGAAAAGAATAAGTCTATCGAGCTGACGGATAAAGGAATAGATACGCTGACAGGCTCAACAGATGACCCGACGTTCTTTGTCCTGCCTGATGTTGGTTCCGAGATTGCCGAGCTGGAGAAAGAGAACCTCTCGCAAGAGGAGAAACAGCAACGCAAGGACGATATCCTGTCGAATTTCTCCATTAAGTCCGAGCGTGTACATACCGTTCACCAGCTGCTCAAAGCGTACACCTTGTTTGAGAAAGATGTGGACTATATCATTGACAATAATGAAGTGAAGATTGTCGATGAGCAGACAGGTCGTATTATGGAAGGTCGCCGTTGGTCGGACGGTTTGCACCAAGCCGTTGAAGCCAAGGAGAACGTCAAAGTGGAAGGCGCTACGCAAACGTTTGCTACGATTACGCTTCAGAACTACTTCCGCATGTATAACAAACTGTCCGGTATGACCGGTACTGCTGAGACGGAAGCGGGTGAGTTCTGGAATATCTATAAGTTGGACGTAGTCGTTATTCCGACAAATAAACCCGTAGCACGAATCGATATGAACGACCGCATCTACCGTACCAAACGCGAGAAATATAATGCGGTTATAGATGAGATAGTTCGTTTGGTAGGAGAGGGTAGACCAGTGCTTGTGGGTACGACGAGTGTTGAGATATCTGAGTTATTGAGTCGCATGTTGAATCTGCGTCACATCCCGCACCAAGTCTTAAACGCCAAGTTGCACCAACGCGAGGCGGAAGTTGTTGCTGAGGCTGGTCGTAAAGGAGTCGTAACGATTGCGACTAACATGGCCGGTCGTGGTACGGATATTAAGCTCACTCCCGAGGTGAAAGAAGCTGGCGGTTTGGCAATTATCGGTACCGAGCGTCACGAGTCACGCCGTGTAGATAGACAGTTGCGTGGACGTTCCGGTCGTCAAGGTGATCCGGGTAGTTCCGTATTCTATGTATCGTTGGAAGATGACCTGATGCGCATGTTCGGTTCGGAACGTATAGCATCTGTGATGGATAGGATGGGCTTTGAAGAAGGTGAGATGATTGAGCACAGGATGATCTCCAACTCTATTGAGCGCGCACAGAAGAAAGTGGAGGAAAACAACTTCGGTATCCGTAAGCGTTTGATTGAGTACGATGATGTGATGAACCAGCAGCGTAATGTGATTTACGCTAAACGTCGTCACGCGTTGAATGGTGAGCGTATCGGTGTGGATATCACGAATATGATTTACGATACGGCAGAGTCTATTGTGGCAGATGCTCGAGACGCTATGGATTATGAGATGCTGCAATTTGAAACGATGCAAGTGTTTGCTATGGAAGTGCCGTTTGACGAGGACACTTTCCGTGCTACCCGTGAAGAGAAACTGAGCGACCAACTGGCCGAGGCTGCAATCGATTCGTTCAAGCGTCGTATGGATAAACTGATGGCCATTGCCAATCCGGTTATTCAAAAAGTATATGAAGAAAAAGGCTCGATGTATGAGAATATCCTGATTCCGATTACCGATGGCAAGAAAGTTTATAATATTGCTGTTAACCTGAAGAAGGCGGCAGAAACCGAGTCGAAAGAGGTTGTCCGCGAGTTTGAGAAACGGATGCTGCTCTATGTGATAGATGACGAATGGAAAGAGCATCTACGTCAATTGGATGACTTGAAACAATCGGTACAAAACGCTTCGTACGAACAGAAGGATCCGTTGCTTATCTATAAACTCGAGTCGTTTGGTATCTTCAAGCGCATGTTAGATAGCTTGAACCGTCGTGCAATAGCCATTCTTTTGCGTGGTCAGATTCCGCAACAACAACCGCAGAATGTGCAACAAGCTGCTGCGCAACAACGCTCTGACTATAGCCGTTACCGCACGCAGAAAGATGCCGTGCAGAGTGCTGCGCAACAGTCCGGAATGGCGCAGGCTGCCGGCAGAGATACGCGTGAGATGCAACGACCTGAACCTATCCGCGTAGAGAAAAAACCACGGCCCAATGACCCTTGTCCATGCGGCTCCGGCAAAAAGTATAAACAGTGCCACGGAAAGGGATTATAAGCGATGCTCAATAACTTGTTATACGTCACATGGGATGTGGACCCTATCCTGATTCACTTCGGTAACGGAGGAATTCGCTGGTATGGGTTGCTATGGGCTATAGGTATCTACTTGTGCTACTTGGTGCAAGTGTGGCTTTACCGCAACGAGAAGTGTCCCGAAGATTGGGCGGATAAGATTTTTATATGGATGGCTCTCGGTGTCATTATTGGCGCGCGAGTAGGACATTGCTGGTTCTACGAGTGGCACCTGAGTCCCGACCCGATACAGATTTTTACGTGGACGATCAATTACCGCAATCCGTATATTGAGAACCCGTTCCTGCTCCTAAAGATTTGGGAAGGCGGACTGTCTTCACACGGCGGGGGAATAGGACTTATTCTGTCCGCTTGGATGCTCAATAAAAAGCATTTCAGTAAACGTCCGGAATACCAAACATCCATGTTGTGGATATTAGACCGTCTCTGTATAGGTGTTTGTATCACCGCCACATTGATACGATTCGGTAACCTGATGAACTCGGAGATTTATGGCGGACCAACGGACTTGCCGTGGGGATTTATCTTCGTGCGTGACGGACAAACCGTTCCTTGCCACCCCACGCAGATTTACGAGATGCTCTATTGTTTGGTAGCGATGGCTATCACTTGGCCCATGTATTGGTTCACGAATGCGCGCAGACGAGAGGGTTTGCTTATTGGCACCTTCTTCCTCATAGTCTTTGTTACGCGATTCTGTTTGGAGTTTATTAAGAACGACCAGGAGGCTTTTGAGGCTAATTATTTCCTCAACATGGGACAAGTCCTTTCTATTCCGTTCATTATCGCGGGGCTGTGGCTTGTCATTCGTGCATTTAGAAGACCAATGTTGCCGGATACTACTCAGTTCCCACTCCCTGCTCCGTCTAAGAAAAAATGACTTCGCGCTGCAACATATTGAACGTGCTTCTGTCGGTAGCTATACTCCTTACTTCGCCCGTTCTTGCGGGCGATACTATTTTTGTGTTGAGTGACCACTACGCCGGCGTTGCTCCTGACACCTTCAAACTGCAGAATCAGCGTAAAGCTGCCGACGTGGAAGACTTGCTCTTCCAACTCTTGGCTAAACAAGGAAAGGAAATCTATAGACGTGATTCGATTCAGCAGGACTCCCTGCTCTCTCAGTTAGTCAAACGCGATTCTCTTATTCGCCTGCAACTTGATTCTTTGCGCGACCAACTGACTCTCACGCGCGACTCCATAGAGTATATTACGCGCTCGCAATACGCCAGACGAAAAAAAGATTCTTTGGACATCGTGGCTCAAAAGCGCCAAATCACCGACAAAAGACTGGTTGAAATCGACTCCCTTACTAACGAGTTGGAACTCCGTATGAATATCAATACGCCGGAGATTGCACGCTCTATCTTTCGCGACCTTGATGCCGACCTCGCGGATGTCGCAAGAGCCATAAGGGACCAAAATAGTCACTGGTATAAGGAGGCGAATGTATTGGTACAATTCACGCAGAATTATATCTCGCCTAACTGGTACAAAGGCGGAAACAGTGAGTTCTCAATACTCACAATGGCAAAGGGCTATATCAACTACAATAAAAACGCCATCTCGTGGGAGAATACCGGCGAGTGGCGGGCGGGAGTCACTACTACGCCGCGCGATACGCTCCGTAAGTATAATGTCACCGACGATATCTTCCGCTTATATAGTAAGTTCGGATATCGGATAGTCAATAAACTGTACGCTACTGCCTCTGCCGAGTTCAATACAACCCTTTGGAACGTCTGGAACGAGAACCAAACGACAGCGAAAACGGCGTTTATGACCCCTATGAAGTTCTACCTCAGTGCCGGTTTGGACTGCCGGCCGGTCAAGGACCTCAGTATCCTCTTTGCCCCCGCTACTTATAAACTCGTTTATGCCCACTTCGGAGACGGCGATAGCATCCGCAATATAGATGTCACCAAATACGGCATCAAACCCGGAGGACATCTGTTGAGTGAGTTCGGAAGCCTCTTGCGAGTAAACTGGAAATGGCGTCCATACAGAGAGTTAGCCATCGATACGGAGTTTTATCTCTATACGAATTATCGATCCGTTGAAATAGACTGGGAAATAAATACGGAGTTCCTTATCACCCGTTTTCTCAGCATTCGCTTGATGCTGCACCCACGCTTTGATTCTGCTTATATCGCGGAGGGGGACACTAAACCAAAAATGCAGTTCAAAGAACTGCTTTCTATTGGTTTCTCGCACAAATTCCGGTAAATCAGAACTCACCCATCTCGGCTACTAATCGCTCCCAACGCAAAATAGCGTCGTGACCGTATTTCCAGATGTTATGACGGATTTTAGACAAAGCCACTTCTTCACCGAGGTGGCTTTTTGAATAGAACTTGTCGGCGTAGCAGATAATGCGTTCTTCCAGCGAAACGGGCAGATAGTCTTTAACAGGAATGGGCAAATCTTCCCGAATCACTTGGTCCATCGTGATGCCGCTTCCTGTATGCCGCTCTGCCACTAAAGCATGGCGCGGATAACCCTCACGCCGAAGCAACTCTGCCCCTAAATAGCCATGCTCAATATATTGGTGCTCCCCTACGCAGAAAATCTTCGGGGCGTGGCAATAGATGATTCCTATATCATGCAGCATGGCTGCCTCGGCTACAAAATCGCGGTCAACATTCCACTCAGGATGTGCATCGATGATACGTAGCGAACGGTCGCGCACTTGCTCTGAGTGCGTAACTAATACGTGCCGTAACTCCGGCTGCCCGGAATAATACTTGTCTATGAGAGAAAGGTAATTCGTAATTCTTAATTTTAAATCTAAAATCTACAATCTACAATCTAAAATAAGGCGCCAGCCGCCAAATCTATTCATCTATGCCGCAGGCAAAGTTCATCTATCATCTATCATCTATGCCGCAGGCAGGCGGTCCAACTTCCAACAGCGCAGCGGTCCAACTTCCAACAGCGCAGCGGTCCAACTTCTTCTTAATGTCTCCCATTAAGAAACGCTCGTGCATCCATGCGTTTCTTACCCGGCGCTTGCAGTTCCAGAATGTCGATATATCCGTCCGCGCAGGGTTTAATAATATGTCCTTTCTGTTCCGCAACGTGGCTAATCGCTACTTTGAACACTTTCGTCTCACCCATTCGTGCAGCAGGGTAGGGACTCAGTCCCCGCACAAAATTATATATCTCCCGAGCGCTCTTGGTGAAGTCTATTTGGCAATCCTCTTTGAATATTTTCGGAGCAGGTTTCAAGTCTGCCAACTCCGGCTGCGGAACTGTTGGAACGGGTTTGCCTTCACGGTCGCAGTCTTCTATCAGTCGCACCGTCTTGAGCACCATTTCTCTACTCAACTCCATTAGTCGGTCGTGTACAGAACCTACGTCCTCGTCATCCGCTATATCTATCGCCTGTTGCAGAATCATGTTGCCTGTATCAATCTCCTGTTTGAGCATAAAAGTCGTGAGTCCCGTTTGCTTTTCGCCATTCATCACTGCCCAGTTGATAGGAGCTGCGCCGCGATATTGAGGCAGCAACGAACCGTGCACATTAAACGTCCCTAAACGAGGCATTGCCCATACTACTTCCGGCAGCATCCTAAATGCCGTCACAATCTGCAAGTCCGCATGGTAACTGCGCAACTCTTCCACAAACTCAGGAGCCTTCAACTTCTCAGGCTGCAACACAGGAATACCTTTCGACAAGGCGTATTGCTTCACGGGTGAAAACTGCATCTGATGACCACGACCTGCCGGTTTATCCGGCATGGTCACTACGGCTACGATGTTGTACCCGTTCTCTACCAATGCATCCAAACCCGCTACCGCAAAGTCCGGAGTGCCTAAATATACTATTCTCAGTTGGCTTGCCCCCATAATAACTTATCCTTTAGTGATTGCAAGAAACTATTACCACCTACCTGCACCAACTTAATCGTATAGTCGGCTTTTTTGATATGCAGTGTGATGTCATGAGACATGACTTGGCTGCGCCCATCGACACTGATGAGGTAACTTCCTGTTCGGCTGCGAACGGTTAGGTCCATCTCCCAATCATCGGGCACTACCAGAGGACGTACGTTGAGGCTGTGTGTTGCAATCGGTGATAAGATGATTCCTCGCGCTTGGGGCACCATTAACGGCCCGCCGATACTTAAGTTATATGCCGTCGACCCCGTAGGAGTAGAGAATAATAATCCGTCTGCCTCGTACTTATGCAGCAACTCGTCATTCACGCGCGTCTCAATAGTTATCATTGAACTCAACCCGTACTTCATCACTGCCACCTCGTTCAAGGCGTACGGAGCCATGATCAGGTCGGAGCGGGAAGTTTCTACGTGCAATAATGTACGTTGCTCTATCGTGTACTTGCCCTTAATAAGCTGGTCCATGATCATGTCCACATTTTTCGTCTGCACATCCGCCAAGAAACCCAGTCGCCCGCAGTTAATGCCCACAATTGGGATGTTCCTGCGACCTATCTCTGCGGCAGTCGTCAAAAACGTACCATCACCACCTACCGATAACGCAAAGTCTATCGGCTCGTCCGCTTCCGTAAATGGCTTATACTGACGTAGATTCAATTCCTGACGTAACTCTTGGGACAACACTACATCTACACCGCGTAACTGCATGAATTCCAGCAGGTGAGACACTTCCTCGAGGGTATTGCCCTTCATTGCATTTCCAAAAATAGCTATAGTCATACTAATCCAATTTGGCTGCAAAGGTACTACAAAAATTACACATACACAAATATTTAATGTGTTTTTTCGTCAAATAAAATAAAATACGCATATTTTCTTGCCCATTCCAAAAAAATGTATTATCTTTGCAGGCGCAAATAAAAATGTACCATTATAGTTTTTTTTAAGTTGTGCCCGACACGGATTAGGGATTTTATTATGAGAAAACTATTTACATTATTCGTGGCAGCTCTCTGCTGCGCAAGTATCTCTGCCGAAATCATCAACGGCACATCCGGTGATTTGACATTCAGTCTCAACACGGAAACAGGTGTTATGAATTTTGATGGCAATGGCGCCATGGCAGATTATGAGAACCAGGACGAAAGCCCTTGGTCTCCTTATGTGTACCATATAACTTCCGTTCGTTTCTGGGGCAATCCTACCGCAATCGGTGATAATGCCTTTTGTGGTTGCCAAAATCTAACGGCTTGTAATTTCCCCTCTACGCTCACCAGAATTGGAAAAAACGCTTTTAACGGTTGTTCGAAACTCACAGGCTCTGTTTCGTTTGGTAACAGTCTCACAACGCTCGGAGATAGAGTATTCAAAAATTGCTATAAAATCACGGGTTTCTATATCTCTGCTACACTGACAGATATCGGTACTGAGGCCTTTGCGCACTGTAACGGCATAACATATTTCGCCGGCAACAACGATAATCCGAATTATACCATTGCCGACGCTGTGTTGTTCAACAAGGACAAAACTGTTTTGATGTATTATCCGGCTGCTCATTCACGTACCTCTTATACCGTTCCTCAGAGCGTCACAGAAATTGGAGATTGGGCTTTCTCTAATGCTACTAACCTCACCGAACTTATCCTGCCCGACCAGTTGGAGACAATCGGTCTTTGCGGGCTCGAAAATTGCAGCGCACTGATGGAAATTACATTCCCTGCTTCGCTCCAATCATTAGGCGATTTGGCTATGTTCGGTTGCACAGCGCTAACCCAAATCGTTACGCTGGCTACTACTCCGCCTACCGCTACTGAGTTTACCTTCCACGAAGTTCCGAAAACCATACCTGTGTATATACCTACAGGAACATTCGAAGCGTACAAGAGCGCAACCGGTTGGAAGGCATTTAAGAATAAGTACCCGATTCCAGATGAGGCAATCGACCAAACCACAAACAACAAGTCACAAACAACAAACCACAAACGCATCCAAAACGGCCAACTCCTCATCCAACGCGACAACCAACTCTTCAACGTCCAAGGCGCAAGAGTAGAGTAAAATTCTCAGAGCAATTGTAAACAAATGTGCAGCTTCTCCGCTGCACTTTTGTTTTTAGCTCGCGGTGTAGGCGGATTACCGCTTCGCAGCCCTTTCCCAATCAGGGCCAACCCTTTCCCGAGGCCGTCCGTCGCTTTTACTGACGAAAGAAGCGCCGCCCCGTCTGTCCTCGACCATTTTTGCATTTTTTTCACTAATTATTTGCATATTCCAAAAAATAGCAGTACCTTTGCAGCCGCAAAGGTTTATTAACCACATCGTCACTTACTGACGTAAAACAGAAGGACATAATGAATGGCGTTTACTAACGCTTGTTTTTGACTAATTGAAACCTAGGAAACTTCAATTGTCATTTTCAAAAACGAGTAGTGGTAGATGCTCATGAGGTGTTTATACGCTCACTCGTACTGTTGTAGTGCGCGTGTGTTTATGTATATTCACAGCGTGGGTTTCTGCATTGCTTATTTGAAATGACGGGTTTTCCTAGGACCTCAATTAGCAGATAAGCGAAACAGAAATCCGCGTTTTTTATTCAGACAATAGGAACCAAACATTCCTCGTCTAGACAAGGATTTGACGATAGCCATTTATGTCGTGACGAGATAATATTGTTTTTAATCATTATAATTATGTTTGGACAAAAGAATATTCTTGATGAAGAATGCAAGTGCTACCAAAACGAGCGGTATCTATGGCCGGCACACAAGATGAACAAAGAGAATGCAAAGTATCTCTTATCAACTATCAAAAACGTATTTGAATCAAATGGTATAACCTTTATACTATCGTATGGTACTTTATTGGGAGCCATTCGAGAACATGATTTTATAAGTCATGACTCTGATATGGATACTATGATATGGCAAAAGGATTTTCAAAAGGCATGGGATTTGATACCAGAATTAGAAAAACGCGATGTCCATCTGCATTGTTATGTATTGCCTTGGATTTTTACTTTTGAACACAAAGGAGAAACTTGCGATATCGATGTGCTGCAAGAAGCAATCTGGCCGTGGAATAAACGTTATTGTTTAACGCATCTTGAATACATTCAGAAATCATTCTTTGAGAATACATCTACAATTGAATTCTTGGGAGAGACATATACTGTTCCTGCGAATCCGGAAAAAGTGCTTGAGTATCATTACGGGAAAACGTGGCGTATTCCAAGTAACACAACAGGACGTATAGAATCATACGTGTTCTTTTGGCGATATGCTTATCGTTTTTATCAAAGATGTATTAGATATGCCAAAAGATATTGGTTTAAGAAAAAATAAATAACACCATGTTCAAATATCCAGGCTCTTTTTCTTTCCCCAATATTTTTACTCCCTCAACTACCCAGTTAAGTCCACAACATTAACACAACATTAACACAATTTTAACACAGGATTAACACAGGATTAACACAGGATAAGCCTGCTCCTGCAATAATGCCGCAAGATTTTTTGCGATTTATTTGCACATGTGCAAAAAAAAGTAGTATCTTCGGCACGCCCCTTCCCTAAAAATAAAAGAACCATCCTAGGCGGAAGCCGCTCCTTCCGAAAGCGGAAGGACGCTCCGCCACTCCGAAAGTACGTTCGCGTCCTGCGGGATATACGCAAGATAAGCAATTTTTGTTGTATCTTCGGCACGCCCCTTCCCTAAACAAGTTTAGGGTGGGTATCCACTCCGAAAGTACGTTCGCGTCCTGCGGGATATACACAAGATAAGCAATTTTTGTTGTATCTTCGGCACGCCCCTTCCCTAAAAAAGTTTAGGGTGGGTATCCACTCCGAAAGTACGTTCGCGTCCTGCGGGATATACACAATTGATATTTTTTAGCCGGCACTGCGTGCCTACACTTTTATCCTCAAAAAATCCGTTTTTATGCAAGCATAAACGTCTTTTTTGCGCATAAAAGTAATAATATTCTATTATTTCGGCTAAAAAATGTAAATAAATTTGTGTATATGCAATTTTTGTTGTATATTTGCAGCGAATTTGATAAAAATGGTCGTTTTTATGACAAAACTTAGTGTAAATATTAATAAGGTCGCGACGCTTCGTAATGCGCGCGGAGGTAATTATCCGGATGTTCAACGTTTTGCTTTGGATTGCGAACGCTTTGGTGCTCAAGGAATTACGGTTCATCCTCGTCCAGATGAGAGACATATTCGTAAGGAGGATGTGTATCAGTTGAAGTCCATTTTGACGAAGGAGTTGAACGTGGAAGGTAACCCTACGGAGGAGTTTATGGAACTGGTGATGGATGTTTGTCCCGCGCAAGTGACTTTGGTGCCGGATAGTCCGACTCAGTTGACCAGTAACCACGGCTGGAATGTGCGCCATTATTTGAATTACCTTCAAGCTATCGTGGACGAACTTCATTCCAAGAAAATTCGCGTGAGCATTTTTGTGGATGCTAACCCCGAGATGGTTGAGTTGGCAAAAGGCACAGGCGCTGACCGTGTGGAGATTTATACCGGCCCGTTCGTGAAGATGTTCGAGGAAAATCCCAAGAAGGCAATCGATAAGTTGCGTCCCGCAGCTGAGAAGGCTCGCGAGATGGGGCTCGGCTTGAATATGGGTCATGACTTGAACCTTGAGAACCTCGGTGCGCTCATCAAAGCTTTCCCCTGGATCGCTGAAGTAAGTATCGGTCATGCAATCATTACGGATGCCCTCTATTTAGGCATTCAAGAGACTATTCGTCGCTATCGTGAGGCAATATCAAACGCTCAAGACGGACCGGCGATATGATTGGTAGTTTGTAATTTGTAATTTGTAATTGATATGTTATTTCAAATTGACACATTGACAGCTGTGGCTGATAGCGTGGCTGTAGTAGAAGAACCTGTTCAAGAGTCTATTAACCTATGGACTATGGCTCAATATGGCGGGTGGATAATGATTCTGTTGGCTATTTTGTTGGCTTGGGGCGTATATATATTTATTGAACGTCTCGTTGTGTTGCATTCGGCGACACGTGAAGACAAGTCGTTTATGGACCGCATTCGCGACTATATTCACGAAGGTAAGATAGATTCCGCTATCAACCTTTGTCACCAGACGGATACGCCTTCTTCCCGTATGATAGAGAAGGGTATTTCCCGTATCGGTCGTCCGATGCAGGATGTACAAGTGGCTATCGAGAACGTAGGTAACCTCGAAGTGAGCAAGTTGGAGAAAGGTCTTGTTATAATGGCAACGATTGCCGGTGGAGCTCCGATGCTCGGTTTCCTTGGAACCGTTATCGGTATGGTGCAGACGTTCTTTAATATGGCGCAAAACGCCAGCGGTGTAATAGAGATGTCGACACTTAGTCAGGGTATGTACCAGGCGATGGTGACCACCATCGGCGGTCTTATCGTTGGTATTCTTGCTATGTTCGCATACAACTTCCTCGTTGCCCGCATTGACCAAGTGGTTCGCGGACTCGAAGGCCGTACAATGGAGTTTATGGATTTGCTTAATGAACCCGCATAATTATGTCACTGAAAAGACGAAATAGAGTATCGGCGACGTTTGCGATGTCGAGTATGACCGACCTCATATTCTTGCTGTTGCTGTTCTTTGTGATGGCCAGTACGATGTCGTCTCCTAATGATATCAAGCTGAACCTCCCGCAGGCAAAGGCCAAAACTAACACCAAACAGGTAGTGGCGAAAGTGAGCATTGACAATCTGGGTAATTATTTTGTGGCGCTTGGTCGCGAAAAACCTGTTTCGATTGCGGTGGAAGACCTCGAAGCATACCTCTGCGGTATTCAGCAAATGGACTCAACCATGTACATTGCGTTGCATGCCGATCAGGACATTGCCTACAAAGAGGTTGTAAACGTGCTCGATATTGCTAATCAACATAAAATGAAACTCGTTATTGCTACGAGCAATCATGGTAAGCAGTAAGAAATCAAATACTATAGCGGCTGTTGGAACCGTCATCTTTATGGTGCTGGTCTTCTTGCTTTTGTGGTTCATCTGCATAGATCGTATCCAAGAGCCTGAAGACGAAGGTATAGAGATAGCTTTCGGTAATGCCGAAGAGGGTGGAGGTTTCCAGCCGGAACAAGTGACCGGTGGCCTGACAGAAGAGACTGTCGCTCCGCCTCCTGCCCCGCAAGATCCGTCCAATAACGACCTCATCGCACAGGAAGACGAAAAGTCCGTAGAGGTGCAGCACCAGCGTGAGGAGGCTGAGAAAGCTCGTCAGCAGGCTGAGCGCGAACGTCAGGAACGGGATCGTGCATTAGCGGAGCAGCGAGCCAAAGAGCAGGCCGCAATCGCGAAGGCCAACCAACTCGGTTCGCTTTTCGGCAATAACTCCGGCGGCTCGGGTAGTGGTGACACGCAAGGCGACAGCCAACGTGGTAACTCCGAGGTAGGCAAAGGCTCGTCCGGCGGCACCTCATGGTCACTGGCCGGTCGCTCGGTAAAGGCATTGCCCAAACCATCCAACGACTTCAAGCAGGAAGGTAAAGTGGTGGTGGCTATTATCGTAGATGGAAGCGGCAAGGTAGTGAGTGCCAAAGCTACCGAAGGAACTACCATATCCAACGACGCTACTATCCAGCTCGCGCTCAAAGCAGCGTATAAAGCAGAATTCTCTTTCACTGATCGACCCGACAAGCAGTTCGGAACGATCACCTACATATTTAAATTTAATTAAACAGTTCAACACAAAAATTGTAAATTTATGAACTATTTATTTTTGGACAACGGTTTTGAAGAGATTGAAGCGATCACTGTTGTAGACTTGCTCCGCAGAGCAGGAATTCCTCTAACGACGGTATCGATTACAGGCAAACCAATGGTTCTCGGCGCACACAATGTGGCCGTAGAAGCTGACGGATTGTTTGAAAATGTGGATTTTGACGATGCAGAAATGCTTATTCTGCCTGGTGGTCAGACTCATTTAGACCAACATACAGGATTATGCGAGTTGCTTACTCAACATAACAATGCGGATAAGCTTATAGCCGCCATCTGTGCAGCACCTTCCGTACTCGGTAAACTTGGCATTCTTAAGGGCAAACAGGCTACTTGCTACCCCGGTTTTGAGAGCTTCCTCGGCGAGAGCTACGTCGGTGGCCTGGTTGTAGAATCCAAGAACATTATCACAGCGAAAGGACCGGGTCTTGCGGCAGATTTTGCTTTCTGCATCATTGAGAAAGTCAAAGGCTCAGACGTAGCGGACCAAGTCTATGACACCGCACAATATTAAAATCGTAATCACGTAACAACGAAAACAATAAAAATCAATTTATTATGAAGAAATTCTATCTTTTCTTGGCTTGCACATTGTTGGCAACCATGACTTATGCCCAAGAGGCTGCACCTGCAGAGGAAGCTCCGGCTAAACCGTGGAAGGTATCAGGTGTAGTAGGTTTGAATGCTAATGCTACAGGACTTTGGAACTGGGCTGCAGGCGGTAAGAACACCGTGGCTGGAGTAGCTTTTGGTAAAGTTCGTCTTCTCTATGAAGAGAATAATTACGCATGGGAATCCAATCTCGACGTTGAATATGGTCTGAACTGGATAGACCAGAAGTATGACAAACTGCAGAAGACTTCTGACCACCTCAAGTTCGACACTAAATTCGGTTGGGAGTTCCATCCGACTTGGTATCTGACCGCGATGGCATCCTTCCAAACGCAGATGGATCTTGGTCGTAACTACACAGGTGATGAGACCTATGACGCCATCCACAGTTTGATTCTTGCTCCGTCTTATACGGATATCTCCGTCGGTATCGACTGGAAGAAGAGCGTTAACGGAGCAGACTTCTCCATCTATCTCTCACCTGTTGCAGGTCGTATTTCCACCGCTTATATGAGTGATTCGTGGAATAAACGCTACACCAAAGAGGCTTGGCTCGCTGCTGACCCGACTCGCTCAGTCAATGATTGGGACGATGATGTATACTCCGTATTGAAGGACAACCACTTAGACCTGCTTTCTTCCTTACAAGAGGCTAATGGTACATGGTATTTCGACAAGCAGAACGCGAAAAACTATCGTACTTATACTGCTGAGCTCGGTTTGAACTTCAAGGGTTCTATTAACTATACCTACAAGGACCTCAAACTCGCAACTACACTTACCCTCTTCTCTCCGTATAAGTGGGATAAGGTACGCATGTATGCGTATGACAATGGAGATTTGCTCGAGAACTACACTGAGGCGCAAATGAATGCTAAAGGCTACGACATCTCTAAGGCTGATTTCATTGGCTACCGCGATAACAACCGTCGTTTCGGTAACTTCGATGTAGATTGGACAGTGATGATTTCGTATCAATTCCTTAAGTGCCTCAACGTCACTCTTAGCACCGACCTCAAGTACATTAACGGTCTTAAGATTGACAAAGAACTCTCTGATGGTACCATCTCTTCTGCTGAGCGCGTTCAGTTTATGGGTGTTCTCGGCGTAGGTATTGGGTATAGCTTCTAACTTCTAACCTCTAACGACCACGTTATGGATGCGCTCAATAACTTAGAGCAAAACATACATACTTTGCTGTCTCGTTATGCCTCCTTGCAGCAGGTGAATACCCGTCTGCAGGAGGAAAACGAGGAGCAGCGTCGCGAAATAATGCGTACCCATGCAGAGTTGGTCGAATTGCAAAATCAATATAAATCGTTGCGTATAGCAAAGGGATTAAGCGAAGATCCCGAACAGCAGGACATCGCACGCCGTCATATCAATAATATCATTAACCAAATTGACCGTGTGCTCGAGATACTCAGACAATGAGTGACCGCAAACAAAATATAACCCTTAAACTCGATATCCATACCATCACGCTGGCCGTCGATCCAGATAAAGAGGAATTCTATCGTCAGGCAGGCGTGTGGCTGAACAAAAGATACCAATTATATCAGGCAGCGTATCGAAACGATTCGCCTGAAAAACTTTGGCTCAAAGTAGCACTCGAAGCAGCTGTCGGACTGCATTCAGATGCACGGCAGAAATCGCTAGAGCCCGTAGAACAGAAAGTACAGGAATTAAACAAGATAATACTCGAAAAGTTAAACTCAAATCAGTAAATTATGTCACCTATTTTAGTAACAGTTTTGATCGGTATAGCAGCATTCTTTGTGGGAGGCGCTCTGTGCTATATCATCTTCCGCTATAGTAGTATTAGCATGCTTCGCAAAGCCGAAGAAGAAGCGGAAATAATCAAGAAGAACAAAATCGTTGAAGCGAAAGAGAAATTCATCGCTCTCAAGCTCGAGCACGACAACCAGATTCGTGCGGACGAGCAGCGCAAACAACAACGCGATCAGCAACTTCAACAACGTGAACAACAACTCAACGCTCGTCAAGGCGAACTGCAGCGTCAGCAAAATGACTTGCAACAACGCCAACAGCAGGTCGAGAACCAGCAGAAAGCGCTCGAGTACAAGTCCGCAGAGATTGAGAAAATGCACAAGCAAGCCGAGGCGCAACTCGAGCAGCTGAGTGGCATGTCTGCCGAGGATGCAAAGAAACAACTCGTGGAAGCGCTCAAGGATGAAGCCAAAACAGATGCGATGGCGTATATCAACGAAACGCTCGATGAAGCGCGTCTCACTGCCAATAAAGAGGCAAAGAAAGTCATCATCCAAACCATCCAACGCATCGCTTCCGAGACCACCATCGAGAACGCTGTCTCTATCTTCCATATTGATAATGAGGAAGTTAAGGGCCGCGTCATCGGACGTGAGGGACGTAATATCCGCGCCCTCGAAGCCGCTACAGGTGTGGAAATCGTTGTCGACGATACCCCTGAAGCAATCACGATCTCAGGTTATGACCCTGTTCGCCGCGAGATTGCTCGACTCTCACTCCACCAACTCGTGCAGGACGGACGTATTCACCCGGCACGTATCGAGGAAGTTGTCGCTAAAGTCACCAAACAGGTCGAAGACGAGATCATCGAAACCGGTAAACGGACCACCATCGACCTCGGCGTACATGGCCTGCATCCGGAACTCATCCGCCTCGTCGGTAAGATGAAATACCGCTCGTCTTATGGTCAGAACCTGCTCCAGCACTCGCGCGAAACGGCCAACCTCTGCGGGGCGATGGCGGCAGAACTCGGACTCAACCCCAAGAAAGCGCGTCGAGCCGGACTACTTCACGATATCGGTAAAGTAGCAGAAGAGTACACGGATCTGCCGCACGCTGAAGCCGGAATGAAACTCTGTGAGCAATATGGTGAGAAGCCTGATATCTGCAACGCCGTCGGTGCGCACCACGACGAGTGCGAGATGGAAACACTCATTGCACCTATCGTACAAGCTTGCGATGCTATCTCTGGTGCTCGCCCTGGCGCACGCCGAGAAATCGTTGAGACCTATGTCAAACGTCTCAATGACCTCGAGAACATGGCTATGTCCTTCCCTGGCGTTGTCAAGACGTATGCGCTGCAAGCCGGTCGCGAACTCCGCGTCATCGTCGGTGCGGATAAGATTTCCGATAAAGATACAGAACTCCTGTCCTTCGATCTGGCTAAACGCATACAAGACGAAATGACTTATCCCGGTCAGGTCAAAGTCACGGTTATTCGCGAAACGCGCGCGGTCAACTACGCAAAGTAAATACTATAGAATAGCGGCTATCTCCGCTTGAACGGCCTTGGAATTCGGCACAAGCGGCAACCGTAAATAATTCTCAATCAGACCCATCTGGCTCAGCACTGTCTTAATGCCGGATGGGTTTCCTTCTTTGAAAAGCAGGCTAATCAGCGGATTCAGCTGCTTCTGCAATCCGCTGTCGGCTGTGCGAACCAAACGACCCGTCTCTTCCGGAAAAGCATTCGACAGCACGGAAATAAGTCCGGCTCCTCCTGCCTGCATAATCTCCGCTGCCAGACCGTCGTCGCCGCTGATAACCAGCAAGTCACTTCCTTGGGCCAAAGTGATCAAATGACAAATCTGCTCCATATTGCCGCTTGCCTCCTTGATGCCGATAATCTTATCGGGCTCAGCCTCATAAATACGCATCACCGTCTCCGGCAAGAGGTTCACGCCCGTGCGCCCGGGCACGTTATATAATATAATAGGTAGCTCAGACACTTCGGCTAAAGCGCAAAAATGTTGATACAGGCCTTCCTGGGATGGTTTGTTGTAGTATGGGCACACACTCAGAATCGCGCTGTAGCCCGTCAGATCCAGCGTCCTTAACTGCTCGCACACAGCCGCGGTGTTATTGCCGCCAACCCCCAGAACAAGGGGCACACGACCTGCCACATAATCGCGAACAAAAGTCCTCACCAGCACTTTCTCCTCTTCGTTCAACGTCGCCGCTTCACCGGTCGTACCAAGCACCACAATATAATCCACACCACCGCTTATCTGCTTGTCCAGCAGCCGCTTAAGTGCTTCTACATCCACGTGTCCCTTGCTGTCAAACGGCGTAATCAAGGCCGTGCCTAATCCTCTCAAACTCATTTCGGTTGTATCATTTTAAGGTATTTGACTATCTGCTCAAACAGGAAATCCGGAGTCTCTTGAGGCTCGGTGCTAATCAGCAAATCGTGAATTCCTGTCCCTAAATTCAACCCTGTCTTGAAGTCTGCCCGTGCATACATCGCCAAGTAACGCAAGGCCAAACAAGGGTGCTGCGTTAAGTCTATCAGCAGGTCAAAATGCCGCTTCTGCAAATCATGTAGTACCTCCTCTTTTGGCGCACCGAATAGCGTAAAATCGCGACGACCCAAAACGCGCAGATGCGGTAGAATAGGGGACTGAATCTCTTTCTTGTCGCAGTATCCCCAGGACACTACATCCTTATCTTCGTCTATTAATTTTTGCGCGATGGCGTATACAAATGCATTTTGTTCCAACAACTCGCTCTCAAACAGTACAAGCACGCTGCGTACGTTCTTGAAATCCGGAAAGATAGCCTCTCGGGCTGGCTGTCTCCGCTGCTTGTACGTAAATATTTTTTCCTTCAAACTCATAAAATCATAAATTTGAAATCTACAATCTAAAATAGCAAATCTAAAAACTCCTCCTCACTCATCAGCGGAACACCCAGCTCTTCTGCTTTCTTTCGCTTCTCCGGACCCATGTTCTCGCCGGCGAGAATAAAACTCGTCTTTTTGCTCACCGAACCGCTGTTCTTGCCGCCGTGAACCTCAATCATATCCTTGTATTCGTCGCGACTATGCTGCGCGAATGTGCCGCTGATAACTATCGTTTTGCCTGCAAGTTTATCGCTCTCCACTTTCCATGCTCCATTTTCACCCTTCAGCTGCACGCCTGCTTCACCTAACCTCCTAATAATCTCTAAGTTACGCTCATCTTGCAGGTACGCTACGATGTTCTCGGCTATCTGTTCGCCTACGTCATCGATCCCCATCAGCTCCTCTTTGCTCGCCGCCTTCAGCGCATCAATAGACGCAAAGCGTTTGGCTATCTTCTTCGCTGTCGTTTCGCCTACCATCCGGATACCGAGCGCAAATAGCACACGCGACCACGGTACCTGCTTGCTCGCTTCGATGCCTGCCAGAATATTCTCTGCCGACTTGTCGCCAAGCCTTTCCAGCAGGGCTATATCGTCTTTGCGCAAATCGTATATATCCGCAATAGTATGCAGCAATCCGTTCGCGTAAAACAGTTCGATCGTTTCCGCACCCAGACCGTCGATATTCATTGCCTTGCGGCTCACAAAATGCTCTATCTTTCCCACTATCTGCGGCTTGCAACCTGACTCGTTAGGGCATCGCCAAGCAGCTTCACCTTCCACGCGCACAAGCGGGGTCCCGCATTCCGGACAAGTGGTGATAAAGCTGAACGGCACCTGCTTCCCCTTCGCCTCTAACCTTTCGCCCTTCGCCCCTTCTCCCTTCCCCGTTATCTTCGGTATAATCTCGCCGCCTTTCTCGACCCACACCATATCCCCTTCGCGCAGGTCAAGCGAACGAATAAAATCTTCATTGTGAAGCGTCGCGCGTTGTACCACGGTGCCGCTCAACTGGATCGGCTCCAAGTTCGCTACAGGAGTAATAACACCCGTCCTGCCTACTTGATACGTAATCTGTTTCAGACGCGTCAGCTGCCTCTCTGCGGGGAACTTATACGCAATTGCCCAACGAGGTGTCTTGGCGGTGTAACCCAACTCCTCTTGCTGACGTAAGTTGTTCACTTTCAGGACGATACCGTCAGTAGCAACCGGCAGGTTCTTGCGCTCCGTGTCCCAATAACTGATGTACGCATTCACCTCGTCCAGCGACTTGCACACCTTCACCGCGTCGGATATCGGAAAACCCCACTTCCTGGCCGTCTCAAGCCGCTCGAAATGCGTCTCGCCCGGCAACTCTTCGCCTAACATATAGTACAGATAGCACGTCAGACCACGACGCTTAACCTCCTGACTGTCAAGCAGCTTCAATGTGCCGCTGGCTGCATTCCGCGGATTGGCAAACAGTGGCTCCTCCTGCTCTTCACGCTCTTTGTTCAGACGCTCGAAATTGGACCATGGTAGCAGCACCTCTCCGCGCATCTCAAAGTGTGCCGGAACACCCTCCAACCGCTGCGGAATAGCCTCAATCGTACGGATATTCTCAATCACATTGTCGCCCTTCTGTCCGTCGCCGCGAGTCACCGCCTTCGTCAGCAAACCGTTCTCGTACCATAGCGAGATACTCAAACCGTCGAACTTTAACTCGCACACAATCTCCACATCCGACGGTAACTTGCGCAGCCAGTCCTGTATCTCCTCCAGGCTGTAACTGTTCGCCAGAGATAGCATCGGATACCGATGCACCACCTGCTCAAAACCTTTACCGCTCACTGCTGACTGCTTACTGCTGACCGCTAAATCACTTCCCACATGCTGCGTCGGAGAGTTCTTGTCCGCTAACTCAGGGTGCGCCTTCTCCAAATCCTGCAAACGACGCATCTTCTCGTCGAAAGCACGGTCCGAGAGGGTAGGCATGTTAAGTACGTAGTACTTATAGTTCGCCTCCTCTAACTCTTTCCTCAGCGCAATAATCTCCTCGCGCTCTGCTGCATCTATATCCGAAAACAAATCTAACGTCACGGCACGATAATCTTAAACGGATAGGTCTCTTTCTTGGTATATATAATTATAAGGTATACCCCTTTCGAGTTCGGCTTCTCCACCTCTTGCTCTTCCGCTACAATCTCCCCTTGTTCAAGCAGCAAACCCTGCAGCGTATACACGCGGTAATACGAAGGCTCGTCTATATCCAGCGCACGACGAATGACGAAATTATTGCTCTTGCCGTTCACCAGTTCCCAGTTCGATATCACAACCGCAGTGTCCACTACTGCCGTACTGTCCAGACGCAATCCCACAAGCACCGGGTCATGGTCCGAGCACCGGAACATCGTACGGTCGCTCGACTTGTCATACGTCCATTTGTCATTCTCGTCCGAGTTAATGGTGTACGCAGCCATGCCCGTTACCTGACCCAACAACGACGCACTCGATATCGCATGATCCAAGTAGCCCGCTTGACCGCTGAACGTGTAACTGTAGCTCGAGTCCGCATGGAAAGCACGGTGCAAATCATAGAATCCACGCTTCAAAAAGGCCATAATCGGGTCCTCCTTACCGTAAGCGTTCAGGTCACCCATTATCAATATATCTTCGTCATGAAGCGCCGCCTTGAACGCGTTGTATTTGTCCATCACGCCGTTAGCTTCTGCCACGCGAGACGCATTGAACGCACCCTGACCGTCACCCTTGTTGGCATCCGCACCACTCGCACTGCCGCTTTTAGCCTTGAAGTGATTAATCGAATAAATGAATTTCTCACCCGTCGCTATCTCCTCAAACGTCTGCATGTATTTGCGGTTCTTCACACCCACACGCACTTCCTGAAGCATGCCGTAAGGACGTACCTTGTCCTCGCTGTATATAAACGCTGACGTCGTGTAGGTGCCGCTCGCCTCGGTGCCGTTGTGGATGATGCGGAAGGGACGACCCGTGTTCTTCTCTAAGTCACGAGCTATCTCCTTCATCGCACTGTCACCCTGCTGAATCTCCACCAATCCGTATATGTCCGCATTAATCTTAGCCAGAGCCTTGCTCACCTTGGCACGCTGAGCCTGATGCTCGCTGTAACTGTCTGGACCCATCGAACTCGACGGGTCAAACTGCTGATTCAGGTAATACTCAAGGTTCATGCCGCATATCAGCAAACGATGCTCGCCGTTCAGGTCCACATCCGGAATCGCACGCTCAAGGTCCTTGCGTAAGTTACCAACCCACTCGCCGCTAATCATCTCCAAATGGTCCGCATACACTACCGCCTTCAGATTATGAACACGCACACCCGTACGAATCTGTGCCTCGGGATAACTGCTCTGATAATTGTCCAATCGTATCGAACCGTGGTCGTTCAACGTCAGCAGATTGCGGTACTCCAACGTGCCCGGAAGCACCTGATTAGTCGGACTGAACAGACGACGGGGACTCACATACACATTGCTCGCCGTGCTGCAGATGTAAAACGGCACATCAAAAATAACCGTCTCACCTACATAAGGCTTCAAATCGGACACTGTCCAGGTCTGAACATCCTGAATCTGAACATGTCGCTCACCGGACATTACCGTACTCAGCAACAGTCCCATAACCAACAAAATGAACGTGTTTTTCCGCATACTTGTAAATTTATGCCGCAAAGATACAAAAAAACTTGCACACTTCCAAATATTTTTGTACTTTTGCAGCCAAATTACAAAAAAAAATGACCGAACACTCTTTTTGGACTAAAACTTGGGTACTCGTAAAACGCTATCTGCTCAACAAATACATCCTCACGCTGGTTGTGTTCGGACTCATTATGTTCTTCGTCGGCGACCAGTCTATCCGAGTCCGCCTGCATAAAGCACGACAGATTCGGGAACTCGAACAGCAACGCGACATCTACCAAAACGCCATCGACGAGGCGCAAAATCAACTGCAAACACTCTCCTCAAAAGACAGCCTGGAGAAGTTCGCACGAGAAAAATACCTCATGCACCAAAACAACGAAGACGTCTTCCTCGTACCTGAACATGATTGATAAACTCGTACAACATCACCGCATACTCGGTGTCGACCCGGGTACCCTCTTCATGGGTTACGCACTACTCGATACCGAAGCCAACAAAGCCGAAATAGTCGACTTCGGAGTCCTCGACGTGCATAAACTCGACGGACAGTACCCCAGACTCCAAAAAGAATTCTTCTTCCTCCAACAACTCATCGACCAGTATCATCCCACGGAACTCGCTATCGAAACACAGTTCGTCGATAAGAACCCACAAACCATGATCAAAATCGTGCACGCACAAGGTGTCGCCATCGCCGCTGCACTCTCACGAGACATCCCCGTCAACGAGTACTCGCCCATGAAAATCAAAATGGCTATCACAGGCAACGGACACTCTACCAAAAACCAAGTCGCTGACATGCTCCAACGATTCCTCCATATCCCCGACGAAAAAATGCCCAAAAAACTCGACGCTACCGATGCACTCGCCATCGCGTATTGCCACTTCCTGCAACTCGGACTCCCCATAAATAAGGATGCCGGTGCAAAAGACTGGACTACCTTCGCCAAACGTAAAGGACTAACATCTAACGACTTAACAGGTCCCGCTGCCAAACTCGCTGCTGCACTCGCTACCGCCAAACGCAAAAAATAATAAAAAAAATATCCCCAAAATTTGGTAGTTCAAAAAAAAAGCACTACCTTTGCACCCGAAAACCACAAAACTACAAACCACAAACTACAAACTACAAAACAATATATATTATGGCTTACAAAATTTCTGAAGACTGCATCGCTTGCGGTACATGTATCGACGAATGCCCTATGGGAGCTATCTCCGAGGGCGAACACTACTCAATTGACCCGGATATCTGCACCGAGTGCGGAACATGCGCGGAAGTTTGCCCATCCGGAGCAATTTCTAAATAAGTTCATTTTTAACTTATTTTAATCAAAAAATCGTGGAAACTTCACCCGTTTCCACTTTTTTTGCATTTTTTTTCAAAAAATGAAACGCAGATGTTGCAAATTCAAAAAAAAAGTAGTACCTTTGCGCCCGAAATGAAAAATAAAACGCCATGTTAGACCCGTTCTTTAAAATCTATGACTATCTCGTAGCTAACTCGAATCCGCCAATCAGACGTAAACTGATGGACGAAATCAACTGGGCGGACAGACTCATCGCTATTAAAGGCGGTAGAGGAGTCGGAAAAACCGACTTCCTCCTCGCACGTGCGAAAGAAGTCGAGGTGGCTGACCAGGCCGAGTGGGAACAACAACAACTCAGAGCAAGAAGAAAAAAACCTTGCCCGCGGACCTGTCTTTACATTAACCTTAACAACTTCTTCTTCACCGAACATTCGCTCGTCGAGTTCGCCGGTAAGTTCGTCAAACAAGGCGGTAAAACACTCTTCATCGACCAGACCTTCGAGTATCCTAACTGGTCAAGAGAACTGCGGCGCTGTCACGATAGGTACAAAGAACTCCATATCGTCTTCGTCGCTTCGCCCGTCATGAGACTTATCGAAGACAACCGAGACCTCGCACCCATCGTTAAGATGTATAACCTCCGAGGATACTCCTTCCGAGAGTACCTCATGCTCAGAACAGGTATCAAACTCGAGCCGCTTACGCTTGAGACCATCCTACATAACCATGCCTCGTACGCGCGCACACTCTGCGAGCAAATAAACCCGCTCGAGTACTTCGATGACTACCTCAGAGAGGGATACTTCCCATCCTTCATGGAGAAAAAGAACTTCGTCGCTGACGTGCTCAAACAGATGAATATGATGCTCGAGGTTGACGTACTCCTCATCAAACAAATTGAGGTCTCTAACCTCCCCAAGATGCGGAGACTACTCCAGATAATGCTCCAGACAACGCCGTGTCCCCTCAACATCTCGTCCATCTCAGACGCCATCGCATGCTCTCGTGCTACCACCATGAACTACATCAAGTACCTCAAGGACGCGCGACTGCTCAACCTCCTCTATATGGAAGGCAAAGCGTACCCCATGAAGCCCGTACGTGTCTACATGCAGAACACCAACGTCGCATACATGTGCGTCGGCAGAGAATTCGACCCGCAGGACATCTACGAGACCTTCTTCTACAACATGGTACACGTCTACCACAAAATCAACGCCACCGAACGAAACGCCATGTTCGTGCTCGATGGTAAATTCTACTTCGACGTCAAAGCAGAAGCGCCCGAAAGAGGATGTATCAGACCTACTGCCGTCGGAAACATTCAAGTCGGACTCGGTAACGAAATACCTATGTGGCTCTTCGGATTCCTCTACTAACCCCTAACCACTAAACGCTAAACGCTAAACGACAAAAACCACAAAAATATGAAACAAAAACAATTCCTTACTCTCGATGGTAACGCTGCTGCTGCGCATATCGCCTATATGTTCACGGAGGTAGCGGCTATCTATCCCATCACCCCTTCATCACCCATGGCGGAGAACGTCGACGAATGGGCGGCGGCGGGACGCAAAAACATGTTCGGAGAAACAGTCATGGTGCAAGAAATGCAGTCTGAAGGCGGAGCAGCGGGTGCCGTACACGGTGCACTCAACGCTGGAGCACTAACCACTACCTTCACCGCATCACAGGGACTGCTACTCATGATCCCTAACATGTATAAGATCGCCGGCGAACTCATTCCTACCGTCTTCCACGTCTCAGCACGTACGCTCGCTTCACATGTCCTCTGTATCTTCGGTGACCATCAGGACGTCATGGCGTGCCGACAAACAGGATTCGCTATGCTCGCAGAAGCTTCCGTGCAAGAAGTCATGGACCTCGCGGCCGTAGCACATCTCGCTACCATCAAGTCACGCGTGCCATTCCTCAATTTCTTCGACGGCTTCCGCACATCGCACGAGTACCAGAAAGTCGAGGCAATCGATATGGAAGACCTCAGACCACTCGTTGACATGGAGGCCCTACAAGCCTTCCGCGACCGTGCGCTCTCACCTATGAGACCCGTCATGAAGGGTATGGCGGAGAACCCCGACGTCTTCTTCACTCACAGAGAGTCATGCAATAGATACTACGACGCCGTGGCCGATATCGTCTCCGACTACATGAACGATATCTCCAAAATCACCGGACGCACCTATCGACCATTCACTTACTACGGCGCACCCGACGCTGAGCATATAGTCATCTGTATGGGCTCCGCTTGCGAGGCAATACGGGAGGTCATCGACTACGAGGCAGCTAAGGGCAACAAAAAGCTCGGACTCATCAACGTCCACCTCTATCGACCCTTCTCGCTCAAGTACCTAAAGGAAGCACTACCCGCTACCGCCAAACGTATCTGCGTGCTCGACCGCACCAAGGAGCCGGGTGCTAACGGCGAACCGCTCTACCTCGACGTACGGGATGCACTACTCGAACTCGGACTCAGCTCCATACTCGTCGTAGGCGGACGATATGGACTCGGATCTAATGATACTACTCCCGCGCAGATGCTCGCTGTATTCGATAACCTCAACCTGCCGCAACCGAAAAACCACTTCACTGTCGGTATCAATGATGACATCACCTTCACATCCCTACCCGTAGGAGAAGAGATAGCTATGGGCGATGCATCACTCTTCCAGGCTAAGTTCTACGGACTCGGTGCGGACGGTACCGTCGGTGCCAACAAAAACTCCGTCAAAATCATCGGAGACACCACCGACAAATACTGCCAGGCGTACTTCTCCTACGACTCCAAGAAGTCCGGAGGTTTCACCTGCTCACACCTCCGCTTCGGTGACGAACCCATTCACTCCACCTACCTCGTCACTACACCTAACTTCGTCGCTTGCCACGTACAAGCCTACCTGCATATGTACGACGTCACACGTGGACTACAGGATAACGGAACCTTCCTGCTCAATACCATCTGGGACGGAGACGAACTCGCTAAAAACCTGCCCGATAAAGTCAAGAAATACTTCGCGGACCACCATATCAACGTCTATTACATCAATGCCACCAAGATAGCACAGGAGATCGGACTCGGTAACCGTACCAACACCATCCTCCAGTCTGCTTTCTTCCGCATCACACAGGTCATTCCTGTGGACAAAGCCGTCGAGGAGATGAAGCACTTCATCGTTAAGTCCTACGGCAAGAAGGGCGAAGACGTGGTCAATAAGAACTACGCTGCAGTCGACCGCGGTAACGAGTACAAAGAGCTCGCTATCGACCCGGCATGGGCTAAACTGGACCCCGTAACCGGTAACCCGTCACCCGTAACCGATGAACCCGAGTTTATAACGAAGGTTGTTCGTCCAATCAACGCCCAAGACGGCGACCTGCTCCCTGTCTCTGCCTTCAAAGGCATCGAAGATGGTGCATGGCCAGCCGGCACCGCTAAGTACGAGAAACGAGGAGTGTCCGCTTTCGTACCCGTTTGGAACCCAGACAACTGTATCGAGTGCAATAAGTGCGCATACGTCTGCCCGCACGCTTGCATACGACCTTTCGTCCTCGACGACGACGAACTCCAATCACAAACTACAAATCACAAACTACAAACCCGCGAAATGAAGGCGCCCGCTGCCCTCAAAGGCATGCATTTCCGCATCCAAGTCGGCGTCCTCGACTGCCTCGGTTGTGGTAACTGCGTCGACGTCTGCCCGGGTAACCCCAAACTGGGAAAAGCACTATCCATGGTCGACCTCGAGTCGCAGATGCCCGAAGCCGCTAACTGGGACTACTGCGTCAATAACGTCAAGTCCAAACAGGACCTCGTCGATATCCAGTCCAACGTCAAGATGTCGCAGTTCGCTACACCGCTCTTCGAGTTCTCAGGAGCTTGCTCCGGCTGTGGTGAGACGCCTTATCTGAAACTGATTAGTCAACTCTTCGGTGACCGCGAGATAGCCGCTAACGCTACCGGATGCACATCCATCTACTCCGGCTCAGTACCTTCTTCGCCATACACCACCAACGAACAGGGACGCGGACCCGCGTGGTCTAACTCACTCTTCGAGGACTTCTGCGAATATGGACTCGGTATGCAGATCGCGCACCGTAAGATTCGCGAACGCATAGCACGACTCATGAACGAGGGACTCAAGTGCGAACAGTGCAACCAAGAACTCAAAGGACTCTTCTGGCAGTGGCTCGAGAAACCTAACGACCCTGCTACCACCAAGGAGCTATACGAACCACTCATCGACGCCATGACCAACTGCGGATGCGACATATGTCAGGAAATACTCAAGTACAAAGACCATATCGTCAAACGCAGCCAGTGGATCATCGGAGGTGACGGTGCTTCATACGACATCGGCTACGGAGGACTCGACCACGTCATCGCCTCCGGCGAAGATGTGAACATCCTCGTACTCGACACCGAAGTCTATTCCAACACCGGCGGACAAGCATCCAAGGCTACACCGCTCGGCGCCATCGCTAAGTTCGCCGCCATGGGCAAACGCGTACGCAAGAAAGACCTCGGTATGATAGCTACCACCTACGGCTACGTTTACGTCGCACAGATAGCTATGGGTGCCGACCAGGCGCAGACACTCAAAGCCATCCGCGAAGCTGAGGCTTATCCCGGACCGTCACTTATTATTGCCTATGCTCCTTGTATAAACCACGGACTCAAAGCCGGTATGGGTAAGTCACAAGCCGAAGAAGCCAAAGCCGTCGAGTGCGGGTACTGGCATCTGTGGAGGTACAACCCACAACTCGAAGCCGAGGGTAAGAACCCGTTCCAACTCGACTCCAAAGAGCCGCAGTGGGAGAAGTTCCAAGACTACCTCAAGGGAGAAGTGCGTTTTGCTTCCGTCCTCAAGCAGTACCCCAACGAAGCCGCCGAGCTTTTCGCTGCTGCTCAAGAGAACGCCCAGTGGCGCTATCGTTCCTACCTGCGCATGCTTTCTACGCAGTGGTAACCGCCCGCCCGCAAACCCCACCATATAAAAACAAATGCCGGAAATACTCCTCCATTACATCTGGCAACGGGAAATCTTCCGTTCTTTCCCGCAATTCACCACCGACGGACGGCATCTCGAAGTGCTGTCCGTCGGTATACACAACACCGATGCAGGACCTGACTTCTCTTCCGTCCACCTCCGCGTCACCCAACCCAACACCCAGCCCGCAGGCCAAACCATCGACTGGATTGGCAATGTAGAAATCCATGTCCACTCTTCTGACTGGTTCAAGCACCGCCATCACCTCGACCCCGCTTACGACAATATAATTCTCCACATTGTCCGCGACGCCGACAAAACCATCTACAACTCCAAAGGCGAACCCATCCCTCAGTGTGTACTGCAATACCCTACAGACCAGGACTACCTCTCGCGACTCATCGCTGATGCGCATCTCATGGACTCCGCATATCTCACACACCGATGTGCCAAGCTCCTGCTCAAGGACCCCAGCCTGATCACCATCGGATGGAAACAAACCATGCTCACGCGTCGTCTCACCTGCAAAACGCATTCCATCAACCGCCTACTAAACATCACCACCAACAGCTGGGAAGAAGCTTTCTATATCTCCCTCGCGCACTATTTCGGCTTCCACACAAACGGCATCCCCTTCGAGCAATTGGCTATCAACACACCATTGTCCTACCTGCGTAAACATCGCGATAATCTCTTCCAACTCACGGCTATACTCATGGGCCAAAGCGGACTGCTTGATACCAACGATCCGAACGAACCACTTAGCAAGGAGTACAACTTCCTCAAAACCAAGTTCGCACTAACACCTATCCAACCTTCCATGTGGAAAATGGGGCGAATACACCCACAGAACGCACCGAAAACACGCATTCGCCAATTCGCACAAATGCTACATCAATCAGAGTTCTTGTTCTCTAAATTGCTGGATAATAATGATTTAGATAGCCTTCGTACACTCTTCTCTGTCCCAGGAATGGGCAGAGACTCCGTCGATATTCTTATCATCAACGTTGCCGTACCGTTCAAGTATGCTTATGGGCAAAAACAGGAGGCACTACAACTTCTATCCTCTATTCCTGCTGAGAATAATCGCATCATTCGCCAATGGCGGGAACTCGGACAAGTGGTCACTTCCGCAGCGGACTCACAAGCTCTTATCCACCTCTACCAGACGTGCTGCCAAGCAGGGCAATGCCTCAATTGTGACGTCGCCTACCAGATCTTCATACAGTTTCCTGAGAAGTAATTATTCCATTAACTTCCGATAGCGAATTCGCTTCGGTTGCACAGCATCTTCGCCCAATCGTAACCGCTTATTCGCCTCGTACTCGCTGTAATCGCCCTCGAACCAATACACTTTCGAGTCGCCTTCGTATGCCAGAATATGGGTGCAGATACGATCCAGGAACCAGCGGTCGTGACTAATAACGACTGCGCAACCCGCAAAATTCTCCAGTCCTTCCTCTAAGGCGCGAAGCGTATTGACATCGATGTCGTTCGTCGGCTCGTCCAGCAGCAGCACATTCGCCTCTGACTTGAGAGTCAATGCCAAGTGCAGACGATTGCGCTCACCTCCTGATAGTACTCCGCATTTCTTCTCTTGGTCGGCTCCCGTGAAATTGAAACGGCTCAAGTAGGCGCGAGCGTTAATCTCACGACCGCCCACACGAATAAACTCTGTTCCGCCGGAAATGGTTTCAAAAACGGACTTATTCGGGTCTATATTCGAGTGCACCTGGTCCACATAACCGATTTTCACCGTTTCACCCACTTGGAAACTGCCCTTATCAGCTTTCTCCAGACCCATAATCATGCGGAAAAGAGTGGTTTTGCCCGCACCATTTGGACCGATTACGCCCACAATGCCGTTCGGAGGAAGCATAAAGTTCATGTCCTCGAACAGTAACTTGTCACCAAAGGCCTTGCTCACACCTTCTGCATTAATCACTTTATTACCCAACCTTGGACCGTTTGGAATGAATATCTCCAGTTTCTCCTCACGCTCTTTCTGCTCTTCGTTGAGCATCCTGTCATACGCGGCCAAACGAGCTTTTCCCTTTGCTTGACGGGCCTTAGGTGCCATACGAACCCATTCAAGTTCACGCTCAAGGGTCTTCCGGCGCTTAGAGGCTTGCTTCTCTTCCATGGCCATTCGAGCGGTCTTCTGCTCCAACCAAGAAGAGTAGTTTCCTTTCCAAGGAATACCCTCACCGCGGTCCAGTTCCAATATCCAACCTGCCACATCATCAAGGAAGTAGCGGTCGTGGGTAATGCAAATAACGGTGCCTGCGTATTGCTGTAAATGTTGCTCTAACCAGTCTATACTCTCTGCATCCAAATGGTTTGTCGGCTCATCAAGTAACAATATATCAGGTTGTTGTAGTAGCAGACGACATAAAGCAACACGACGACGCTCACCACCCGATAATGTATCTACTAACGCATCATCATCTGGGCAACGAAGTGCATCCATCGCACGATCCAACTTCGAATCTATGTTCCATGCATCTGAAGCATCTAACTTATCTTGTAGCTCTGCTTGACGAGCCAGAAGCTTGTCATAATCCGCCTCCGGATCTGCAAATGCAGCATTAATCTCGTCGTATTCGCGCAGTAAATCCATGATAGGTTGAACTCCTTCCTGAACGCACTCGCGAACTGTTTTCTTCGGGTCTAACTTGGGCTCCTGCTCCAGATAACCGACACTATAACCCGGAGAGAATACAACTTCTCCCTCGTAATCCTTCTCTACACCGGCAATAATCTTCATCAACGTGGACTTACCCGAACCGTTCAAACCGATAATGCCTATCTTCGCTCCGTAGAAGAACGATAGGTAGATATTGTTCAGTACTCGTTTTTGTGGCGCAAAAGTCTTACTTACGCCAACCATCGAAAAGATGATTTTCTTATCGTCTGCCATATACTATATATTTTTCAAACTAAGGTTTATACGCCCGCGCGCGATATCTATATCTATTACGCGCACGCGCACGTGCTCATGCAATGACACCACTTCTCCTGGATTATTAATCCGCCGGTCTGCCATCTGAGAAATGTGAATAAGCCCGTCTTTATGAACTCCCAAATCTACGAAAGCACCAAAATTAGATATATTCGTCACAATTCCCGGTAACACCATCCCCACTTGCAAGTCTTCAATGGTGTGCACAGAGTCATCAAAGTGAAACACCTCTGCCTGAGTGCGCGGATCACGGGAGGGCTTCTGTAACTCATGAAGAATATCTGTTAGGGTAGGGAGACCTACTTCATCTGTTACGTACTTTTTCAAATCAACTGAAGATAAATCTGTGCCTACGTTTTCCTTGAGAATCCGTTCCGCAATTGCGTAACGCTCTGGGTGAACAGCCGTATTATCTAATGGATTAGTTCCGCCCGCAATCCGTAGGAAACCGGCACATTGTTCAAATGTCTTGGCTCCTAATTTAGGCACATTAAGAAGAGACTTACGATTAGGAAAAGGACCATTCTCGCTACGATAATTTACTATATTCTGCGCTATCGTTGGACCTAATCCCGAAATGTAGGTCAGTAAGTACGGAGAAGCCGTATTCACATCTACACCCACGTAGTTCACTACCGACTCAATCGTCTGATTGAGCGCCTCCTTCAGCCTCGTCTGATCCACATCATATTGATACTGTCCCACACCAATCGATTTCGGGTCTATCTTTACTAACTCCGCCAGCGGGTCTATCAATCGTCTGCCAATGCTTACGGCACCGCGAACAGTTACGTCTTCATTAGGAAACTCGTCACGAGCTATCTTAGAAGCGGAGTAGACAGACGCACCATTCTCCGAAACAACAAAGATATCCGGCTGCTTGTCTAAATTCGCTAAAGTCCTTCTCACAAATTCCTCACACTCTCGAGAAGCCGTTCCATTACCTATAGCAACAGCCTGAATATCGTACTTCCGAACGGCATCGGCTAACACTTTTTGCGATTCTAAGTTGTGCAAATATATTACATCGTGATAAAGCAAGTCACCTTGTGCTGATAGCGTCACCATCTTGCAACCGGTACGGAACCCCGGATCGAGTGCCAATACTCGCTTCTGACCCAACGGTGACTCTAATAATAATTGCCTCAAGTTGGTAGCAAAAACACGAATGGCCTCCGTATCTGCTTGCTCCTTAGACAAGGCTGCAAACTCGTTCTCGATGGAAGGCTTAAGCAAACGCTTATAACTATCTTCTAGCGCCAATTCCATCTGCTTTGCACTAAACGTTGAATTGCGCACATATAATCTGTCCAACTTCTCCAGACACTTATCCACGTCAGCCGATATATCTACGCGAATAAATCCTTCGTTTTCTGCGCGACGAATCGCAAGCAAACGATGAGACGCGATACGGCGTAGAGGCTCACTCACCGCAAAATAATCCTTGTAGTTCTGAGCCTCCGATGTCTCCGCCTTCTCTTTAACCACTTTAGTCGTCAACACCGCAGAGTACGAAAACTCACGCCGTATCGCATTACGCGCTTTCACGTCTTGAGAAATCTCTTCCGCGATAATATCGCGAGCTCCTTGCAGTTCCTCTTCCGTTGCACGTATTGGCTCAGGAAACTGCTTACGGATGCGCTCAGCCAAGGGCTGAAGACCTTTCTCACGAGCAATATCAGCCCGTGTTTTCTTATGTGGCTTATAAGGCAAATAGATATCTTCCAAATCTGTAGCAGACCAGCAATCTTCTATTTGCTGCCTCAACTCCGGAGTTAGTTTGCCCTGCTCTTCGATGGTGTTTAGTATCGTCTCTTTACGTGCTTCTAATTCCAACAATTTCGCGTAATGTTCCGCAATTGAGGCTATCTGTACCTCGTCCAAAGACCCCGTCTTTTCCTTGCGGTAACGGGCAATAAAAGGTATAGTTGCCTTATCGTCTAACAAAGTAATTGTTGCGTCAACTTGAGCAGTTCGCAAACCTAATATTGGTGCTATATGTTCTGAATATTTCATTTCTTGTTTACAGGTTTTACTTTGTATCCCACTTTACGTAGTTGTGCCAGGAGTCCTTTGTCCCCTCCTAAATAGATGCAGTCTAAAACGATAAAGGCTTTACCTTCGTGTAAGTAGGGTTGTAATCGTTTCACCCACTCGATATTGCGTTTGGCGTAGACCTGATAATCGGAGTAGGAGATAGTGGAGCGGTTATCCGGTCCTTCCACCTGATAGGCGATATCACTTAGTCTGCCCATTAGATACATATCACGGATAGTGGCCTCTTGCTTAACATCGAGTTCCGGGTTTTCGATGAGGTTATAGAGTTCTTCGCATTGATAATGAAACGGCTCTCGGTCAAAAAGCATGAACATTGTTTCTCCAATCTTATCGAGTCCGTAAACGGGCAGTCCCCGCTCTGCTGCTACAGTTTGAAAAAATCCCTCCATAGAGCGTGTCTCGTCATAATGCAACCATTTCTTGAAGAGTTCTGTTCTATACATCTCAGTCAGATAGGATGGTTTCATTCTTGCCAATTTGTCCAATCCCATACCAAGCGTCAATTGTAACGACTCATCGATATAATTATATTGTTTGTCGTTATAGAAATTGCGAAGACGGATAGAATCTGGGAGTAGGGCTGCTTGTCTGAGTACAGCGAGGGCTTCATAATCTTGGAAGGCAAACTCAGTAAGGACCTTATTGCATTGCCCAAAGCACTTAAACGTATTGGGGATAGTGTCAATAAAAGTCATATCGACGAACTTATTTGTAGCCAGAATATATGACTTCGCCTGTGCGCTATTACCCGAGATTTGATAGAGTAGTTGGGCAGAGGCTGTTGACAGCCAAGAACCTATAAATAAGAGTATAAATAGTCGTTTCATTTGAATCGGGTAATTAAGTTATATGCTTGATAGATGCCAAGTTCTCCCGCTTTACTCAAATCGGCGATACCTTCTTCCACTTGGTCTATATATATTCGTGTCAGTCCACGATTAAAGTACGCCTCTGCAAAGTCGTTATCGCAACTAATAGCTTTGGTATAATGCTCAATTGCTGCATCGTAGTTCTTCTGTGCACAGAGCATGTTCGCTTTGTTGTAGTACGCAAAACCGAAGTCCGGCTGGAGTTTAACCACGTAATCGTAGTCCCTGAGCATGATATCAAAATCCATATGAGCTTCGGCACTCAATTCCCCTGTAGAACGTTGATATTCCAATAACTTAAATCGCCAGTTAGCGCGGCAAAAAGTGATAATAGCAGTTAAATGAACATCGTAAGTGGACATCCGTAGAGCCTTTGTGCAATCATCCAACGCCGACGAATAATCTTGCACTAGCGCAAATTCGATTGCTCTAGCGAAATAGAGCGAAGCAGCCTGAATAGGAGTAAGCTTGGTTAAGGCATTAATGTTGCTGTATTGTTTTTCAAATACGTCAATCTGCGGCGACAGACGGGATATAGTTTCAAAGTGTTTGTTCACCATCTCCGCAGTGAGGGTTGTTTCCTGCAGAGTGAAGCGCAGAGGTGAAGGTAGCAGTCCTAATCGATTGTATTCGTCCACAATGTAGTGGAAGTAGTTGGTGCGTCTAAGGGTCTGTCCTTGTGCGTAATAACTGAGCACGATATTAGGCTCATTGATAACATCGGTATATCGTTTTTGTACTGAACCCCTTGTCTCGGAGCTATATTCTGATTCCGGCTCTGTCTGTTCTGCTTGATTCTGGGCTGTACGAGCAGAGAACTCTTTGCGCCGATCTTTTGATTGATGAGTTGCTTTAGCTATCTGCACATCTATTTCCGGAGAACGGAGCGAGTCTCTCATACTAGCCATTATACTATCTTTATTCTGCTCTAAGTCATATGCTTTTTTATGATACTGATACGCTTTCTTACTATCCCCCAAAGCGGTCTTAGCCTGAGCTGCAAGGTAATAAGACGGCAAAAAATATGGATACATGGCTATCAACTCGTCCAAGTCTTCGAGTGCTTGTTTCCACTGACGGAGTTGCATGAGAACCATGGCACGTTGATAGCGCATATCGACTTGCTCAGGAGCCCTATTAATAGCCTTGTTGAAGTCCTCTAAAGCTCGGTTATAATCACCTAATTCAGCACGCAACATACCGCGGTTATAGTAGGGTTGTGCATCGTGAGGATCGATAGTAACTGCCTTATCCAAATCAGCTAACGCACTACGATAGTTATGGGTTTGGTAGAAAATAATTCCTCGGTTAATGTAGTCACCTGCCCATTTCGAACCTAGATTAATCGACTTTGTCAGTGAAACTAAAGCCTCATCATAATTGTTCTGCATGAGTTGTACTAAACCCAGTGCTGACCAGTTGCCGGGATTCTGACTATCGTATTTAACGGTAGAGAGAAAACTATTGAGCGCACAAACGGTATCCTTACTATGCATGCAGATAACACCTTTCTCAAAGTTGAGCGATGGCGAGTTCGGTTCGCGGCGGAGTAGGTAATCAATATCCTCCAAGGCCGTAGCGTATTGTTTTTTCTGTGCCCTGACGTCTGCACGAAGGGTTAGATACGTTTTGTTCTCAGGTGACAAGTCAAGTGCCTTGCTAAAGTCTGCTTCTGCTAAATCCAAATCACCCAATTGTCTGTAGATATACCCTCGTGTATAGTATGCTCCGGGCTGAAATGGGTTACATTCTATAGAAGAATTGCAGTCTCGTAGTGCGCCCGAGTAGTCCGAAAGTTGTATTTTGGCAATAGCGCGCAACAGATAAGGCTCTGCCAGATAAGGCTTGAGCTTAATGACTTGGTTGAAATATTGAATAGACAGCACATAATCCTCAAAATACAATGCATTTCGACCAATAGATGTTATGCGGTCTGTATTCAGTTGTGCGAAACACACAAAACAATGAATACTGAATACAAAGATAATACTCAGTCTCCGCCAAACACTATGTCTCTTTCCTCTCTCCACTTTCTACTTTCCACTCTCCACTATTTACATCCTGCATAGGGGTCGAACCACTTTGGAACGTCAAATATCTCTTCTGCATCGTAACCGAGCTCGGTGTCGGCGTACACTTTTTGCATGTACAAGGCATAAATAGGCAGTGCCATAGATGCTCCTTGTCCTTCTGCCATAGAGTCAAAGTGAATTGCGCGGTCTTCACCACCTACCCAGCAACCACTTACCAACGAGGGCGTAAAGGCTACGAACCAACCGTCTGAGTTATTCTGTGTCGTACCTGTTTTACCACCCATCTGGGCTCTCAGTCCATATTTAAATCGTACACGAACACCGGTACCATGATCCATGACGGAACGAAGCATATGAATCATTTTGTATGAGGTTTGCTCATTAAGCACTTCGTGAGTCCTTGGTGTGAACGTGGCGAGCACATTACCATTATTATCTTCAATACGAGTCACATACAGCGGCTCTACGCGAATACCTTTATTAGGGAAAGTAGTGTAGGCGTCCACCATTTCTTCCACACTCACTTCGCATGGACCTAAACATAAGCTCACCACCGGATCTATTTGACCTTTGATACCAAATGAGCGCATAAGTCTTACCAATTGTTCTGGGGTGAATAGGGACATTAAGTAAGCAGTAATCCAGTTGCTGGATTGAGCCAACCCCCATTCAAGAGTCACCGTATCGCCCTGGTTCTTGGCATGTGTATCACGAGGCGTCCACTCGTTTCCGTTTCCGTCAATAAGCGTTATCTCTTGGTTAACGGCCTTGTCGCACGGCCACATTCCCTCTAACATAGCAAGTGTATATAGGTACGGTTTTACAGTGGAACCAACTTGTCGGCGACCGATAGTAGCCATATCGTATTGGAAGTTGGCGAAGTTAGGTCCACCCACATAGGCTTTCACATGTCCTGACCTTGGGTCCATAGACAAGAATCCGCAGCGCAAGAAATACTTCTGCCAACGAATAGAATCCATCGGGCTCATCACCGTATCAACCATTCCTTGGTAGGAGAAAATACGCATCTCCATAGGTGTGTTGAAGGTGTCTTTGATCTGCTCTTCAGTATATCCTGCCTTGCTCATAAGGCGGTAACGCTCGGATTGTTTCATTGTGCGGTTCATAATACCGTCAATTTCTTTTTGTTTGAGATCGCGTGAGAACGGTGCATAGGATTTTTTACTTTTCTCCTTAAAGAATCGTTCTTGCATGTCCGTCATATGTTCTAACACTGCTTCCTCCGCATACTGTTGCATGCGAGAGTCAATGGTTGTGTAGATACGCAGACCATCTTGATAAATATCGTAGTGAGATCCGTCCGGTTTGGTGTTCTTGTTGCAGAAACCGTAAAGTGGATTATTGTCCCACATATCTTTATCAATATTATATTGTTGCTTGTTCCACGATGGATAGCGTGACTGCACAGGCTCTTTAGCTGTGAGCATCAAACGCAAATACTCGCGGAAATAGGGTGCCAAACCTTGTTTATGATCCACCGAACGATATTCGAGACCAAGAGGTAACGCGCACAAAGAGTCCTTTTCAGCTTGTGTGATATACTCATACTTGCACATTTGTCCAAGCACTGTATTCCGACGAGCTGTAGTCCTTTGTGGATGGCGAATAGGATTGTACAAAGCCGGGTTCTTACACATACCGACTAACATGGCAGCTTGCTCAATACGTAAGTTCTTCGGCGTGGTAGCAAAATAGACTTGCGCAGCCGACTTGATACCTACCGCATTATATAAGAAGTCAAACTGATTGAGGTACATGAGCAAGATTTCATCTTTCGAGTATAATCGCTCCAACTTCGTGGCTATAACCCATTCAATAGGCTTTTGCATGGCACGCTCGAAAATATTGTTGGCTCTCGGCGACCATAACTGCTTGGCTAACTGTTGGGTAAGCGTAGAGCCGCCACCGGATCGGCCAAGCAATACGATGGCGCGGAAGAGTGATTTACTATCTACTCCGGTGTGCTCATAAAAGCGTACATCCTCGGTGGATATTAGTGCATCCACAAGATAGGGTGATAGGTCTGCGTACTGCACGCCGACGCGATTTTCTTTTCGGTAATAGCGTCCAAGCGAAACCATATCGGCAGAAAATACCTCTGTGGCAAATTTATTCTTTGGGTTTTGTAGCTCTTCTAATGGAGGCAAATAACCTATCCAGCCTTTGTCAATAGAGACAAAAAGCAAATACAAGAAAAGGCATCCGGCAACGAATAGTGACCAGAACCATACCATAAATTTAGCTTTGAATGACCAGTCTTTGTACTTTTTCATATTAGTTGTTCTATTATTCGATTAAGTATGTGTAAGCCGCTTTGCGTGGCAATAATATTTGCGTCTTTTTGTTTAAGTAGGCCTTGCGCGATTAAAGGCTGTGCCTTCGGTTTCAGTTCCTCTGTAAGCGTAATGCCCTCTTTTGTTCGTAGTCCGAGCATAATCTGCTCTATAGTTTTTTGCTCCTCGGTTAGTGTCTCTTCTTCCCAATACTTAGAGTGGCTCAACATAGGCCTAACATAGGCTGCGAGGTTAGCTATATTCCAACGCCTATTTTGCCCGTCGTAACTATGCGCACCTGCTCCAAGTCCAATATACGGCGTGTTGTTCCAATAGGACGAGTTATGTTTGGATTGTCGGCCAGGTAGAGCGAAGTTACTTACTTCATAATGAACAAAACGGTTTGCGGTTAGTGTTTCGCATAACTCATCATATAGTTTGTTCTCTGTGTCTTCGTCCACGCGACTGATCTTCCCATCGTCCAAAAGCCGTGTTAGCGGTGTGCCATCCTCATAACTTAGGCAGTAGCAGGAAATATGTTGTACGCCTAATTGAAGGGCTGTATGTATGGTTTCTCGCCAACTCTCTATGCTTTGTTCGGGCAAGGCATAAATCAGGTCAATACTTATGTTGTCAAAACCGGCGGTTTGTGCATCGCGAACCGCTTGTATCGCTTGTGCGGCATTATGTCGACGGCCAATAAGTCGGAGTTCCGCATCGTTGAAGGACTGCACACCAATACTGAGTCGGTTAATGCCAAGTCGCTTCAATGCAGTTAGTTTTTCAAGGGTCAAGTCGCCAGGATTGGCTTCCAAAGTAATCTCTTGGGGCAGAGTAGGTGTCTTGGCGAGCAAGGCATTTAGTAACCGCTCTATCTGCTCTGTTTCAAGTAGCGAAGGTGTTCCGCCGCCGAAGTAAATGGTGTCGATAGGGTCATTATCCAGCACGCGCGCTGCTATCTCACTTAGTAGGGCTTGTACATATTCCTCTCGCCGCTCTAATTGTGTGGTGGAGAAGAAATCGCAGTATGCGCAGCGACTCTTGCAAAACGGTATATGTACATAAACACCTTTCACTCCTTACTTTTTATCGAAGTGCTCGGAAGCACCCCAAAGATATTTCATCCACTCTGCCATTTTCTGTTCTTGCGGGCTGCCTTGTGCTTCCCAGAAATGTGTCCCAAGGAGTTCGTCCGGCAGGAACTGCTGTTTGACAAAGTGGTTTGGATAGTCGTGAGCATATTTGTATCCATCACTATATCCAAGGTCTTTCATCAGTTGTGTAGGCGCATTGCGTAGGTGCAACGGAACAGCTAAGTTGCCGCTGTTTTCTACTTCTGCCAGGGCGTTATCTATTGCTAAATAGGCAGAATTGGACTTCTGCGATGTGGCGAGATAGACGGTTGCCATAGCGAGTGGAATACGTCCTTCGGGCCAACCTATTTTCTGCAGCGTATCAAAGCATGCGTTTGCCACCAGTAGGGCATTGGGGTTCGCTAATCCGATATCTTCGCTGGCGGATATGACTAATCGTCGTGCAATGAACTTTGGGTCTTCGCCCGCTGCCACCATTCGTGCTAACCAGTAGATAGCTGCATCCGGATCAGAGCCACGAATAGATTTGATGAACGCGGAGATGATATCGTAATGCAGTTCGCCGTCTTTGTCGTAGGCAACAGGATTCTGCTGCAGCTGTTTGGTTACTGTTTCGTTGTCAATCTCCTTCACGCCTGAGTTGCTGACTAATTCGATAATGTTCAGTAGCTTCCGTGCGTCGCCGCCGCTGTAGCGCAGAATGGCTTCGGTCTCTTTCACTACCAAATGTTTATCTCGCAGTTCCTCGTCTTCGTTTAGTACGCGGTTCAGTAGTTGTAGCATATCATCTTTGCCCAACGGTTGGAGCACGTATATCTGACAGCGTGAGAGAAGTGGGTTAATCACTTCAAAGCTTGGGTTCTCGGTAGTCGCGCCAATCAACGTAATTGTTCCGTCCTCAACTGCTCCGAGCAGACTGTCTTGCTGTGATTTACTGAAACGGTGTATCTCGTCGATAAAGAGAATAGGTGAACGCTGGTCTGTTTGTGCCGCAAAGAGTCCGCTATTGATTTTCGCTTCTCGTTTGGCTTTATCAATGACATCGCGTACCTCCTTTACTCCGCTCGTTACGGCGGAAAGAGTGTAGAATGGTCGTTCTAATTCATGTGCAATAATGCGAGCAAGGGTAGTTTTGCCGACACCGGGAGGACCCCACAATATAAACGACGACAGGTTGCCGCTTTCAATCATCTGTCGTAGGATAGCTCCTTCGCCAACCAGATGTTTCTGCCCGATATATTCGCTCAGCGTCTTTGGTCTGACGCGTTCAGCAAGTGGTAAACTCATTTATTTAGCAGTTCTTGTGCCGTTTTGAGTGCGGCGGTCGTTATTTCTTTTCCGGAGAGCATAGAAGCAATCTCTTGTGCTCGTTCGTCCTGTTTAAGTCGAATAATATGTGTCTCGGTGCGGGTGTCGGTATCGGCTTTGTACACTTTATATTGCGCGTTCGCTTGTGCTGCGATTTGCGGCAGGTGGGTGATCGCAATTATCTGTCTGCTCACTGCCATCTGGCGCATGATTTTAGCCATTTGCGTTGCCACTTCGCCGCTGACGCCGGTATCTATCTCGTCAAAGATAATGGTTGGCAACCCGTTCGTGGAAGCGATTAATGCTTTGACACATAGCATGAAACGCGCTATCTCACCGCCACTGGCTACTTCGCTCACGCGGCGAAGTGACTGATTGAGGTTGGCGGCAAAAAGGAACTGCACATTATCGTGTCCCGACTCCGTGTAATCGTCTAATGGCGTAATGGAGATATCTACTTTGGCGTGAGCTATACCTAATTGTGACAGGTCAGCAGTCAGTCGCTCAGCAATCTGTTCGCGTACGTTACTTCGGCTCAAGGTCAGCGCATCCGCAGCGCGACGAAGATGGTCTAAAGCAGCTGCTAACTCACTTTCCAAGCGCGCTATCTCGTCGTCGAAAGAGGCAATCTGATTCATTTGTGTGCCTAACTCGTCACGCAAGGCTATCAACTCACTCAAATCCTTTGCATTATGTTTACGCAGTAGTGTATTGAATAAGTCTAGTCGTTCCTGTACTTCTTGCAGCCGTTGAGGGTCGAGTTCTGTGTTTTCTTCTACTCGGTGGGTTTCAGCAACAATATCTTTCAGCTCAATCTCTACGCTCTGCAGCCGGTCGGATAGGGAAGGAATCTCTTCCAATGCCGTTCTCGCTGTGCGAATAAGTTCGAGCGCCCCGCCTTCGTCGTTGTCCATGACTTGGAGTGCTGTCTGCAAACTGCCTTTGAGTTGCTCAACGTGACTAAGTCGGTATTCTTCTTCCTCTAATGCTTCTTGTTCGTTCGGGTCGTTCAGTTGTGCTTTGTCCAACTGCTCAAACTGAAAGGCTATATAGTCTTGGTCCTTACTTGTCTTAGCTGCTAGGGCCTTGAGATCGTGCAGCGCTTTTTCTGCGTCGCGATAGGTAGTATAGGCAGCTGCATACGCCGTCTGTTCAGCGGCATTGCCCGCTATAGCATCCACTACACTTAGTTGGAAGGTATCATCTGCCAGTAGCAGGTTCTCGTGTTGCGAGTGGATATCAATGAGTTTATTAGCAAGTGCTTTGAGCTCAACTTGTGTCACCACTTCGTCGTTAACGAGTGAGCGACTTCGTCCGTTGCGGTTTAGTTCACGGCGAATGAGGTACTCCCCAAAGTCTGCTTCGATGACGCATCGCTCTTCTCCCTCGGTAATGGTTTTGAGGTCAGCGCGTGCTCCCATGACTAATGCCAAAGCACCGAGAATAATACTCTTACCGGCACCTGTTTCACCGGTGAGCACGGAGAAACCGTTCTCGAAATCGATGTCTAAGTGCGAGATAAGGGCGTAGTTTTGTATGTGTAGGTGTTGTAACATATTACTTATTCTCAACAATTTTATCGTAGAGGTTATTGCGCGTAGGGTCGATATCCATTAGAATCTCGTATACTGACTTCTTCTCTTTGTCTGTTCCCTTCATGAAGATATTTGTCAACTCGTCAGCCTTGGCATCCAAAAATACATTCACCACATAGGTAGCCGGTCGGGCTCTGTTAGCATCGCGGAGCACAGGCAGACCTTCTGCTATTGTCGCGCGTGCATTTGCCACATTCGCAGTCATTAAGTCCAAACCCATCCGGTGGTAGGTGTAGTAGTACTCGCGATATTTCTTAAATGCTTCGTCCATGAGATTATTGATGAGCGCGTAGCGGTTACGGTTGCTGTCAAAAGCCTTCCAACCTTTCTGTTCAATAGCATCCATGCTCGCGGATTGACATGTACTGACAATATCTTCACACGCTTGGAAATAGGGTGTGCCGCCTAACTTCTGATAACTGTCGCAGTCGTGACCTATAATCAAATAGACGTAATACGCGAGCATAGCCGTCAGGTTAGTTGTGAACAGGTTCTGTTGATATTCGATACGGTCGAATTCTTGATAGGTGAACGCAAAGTTCTTGTCCGAGAAATTAAGCAGTGGGGTCGAGTAGGTCGTACCATAGACCGGACGTTTCGCCTGCAACTGCATCTCGCAGTTATATAGATTATCGCTCACCGAATTGACGATAATCATCATCGAGCACTCTATTTTCTCACCTTCGGCAAAAGTCATATTTGTCCAGCGATTATTATTCATGTAGTCCATAATCGCTTGACGTAACGTTTCATATACGCTCTTATTGGTGCCTTCTATCTTATCTGAATTAATAGTCACTGTGCACTTAAGCTCCTGAGCCTGAATACTTAATGCCATCAAACAAGCTAATATTACTAATAATCGCTTCATTACACATTCAACATTACACATTCAACAATCAATATTCAATTGATTCTATATTTCCCGTTTGCGGATTGAAACGTATCTGCGGTTGTTCTTTGCCATTGAACAAATCCTGTGCCAAAGGAACCGACACACCGAATTGTGCCACTGGAATCTCGCCTTCTGCGCGCACCTCGTTCAAATACGTAATCTTATACGTTGCTGAACCGGGAAGGTTGTAGAAAATCTGCGATGGCTGAGGAGCCTTCTTCTTATTATCCACATTGGCATGACCTTTCGTTTGACGGCGCGCTGTAATGCTGAGTTTAATGGCATCTCCGCTCTCTGAAGTCGTGAAACCCTGAGTCTCCGAGAAATAAGCCAAGTCAACCTCTTCCGTCTTCACAGGCACATAAGTAAAACTCTTCTTGTGCTTAACCACCTCTATACGACCGATAAACAACTCCACTAACTCCCGCTCCATCTCGTCTAATTTATTGAGTGCTAACTCCATAGCTCGACCGTCTGCTGGTACTTTGTCCACCTCACCGCCAACCAAATACATTCGATTCTCGCGAATGCGGTAAATCAACTTAGCGGCTCCGTGTGCTTGCTCTGCCAGACTCTTACCGGCTAAGTGCTCCTCAAATAGGGGCAAAACATGCACTTTACTCTCTTCCAATTTGGCTTTGGGAGCAGAAGCGGGGTGGCTACGTGAACTCTCTTTCTTTTCACGCTCTATGTTGTAACCCAACAACGTACCCTTGCGCGATAACAACAGTAGCGGATAATCCGTCACTTTGCACATACGAGTGTAGTCCGCCGCAGTCTGAAGACGAGTATGGATATCTGTCATGCGGTACCACATGTCATCATCACTCACTACTTCGGCTGAACCCAAATACTGTTTCGCATATTCAGAGTAAATACCTCGGTGCAAAATAACGGTCTCGTACTCAACATCTATCACCATCTGCGTCTGAGGCATATAATACACTAAAGCCATCTCGCCTTCACGAATAGCTTGTGCTGATACACTTAAACTAATCACAGCGCATAGAACGCCTAAAATCATTTTCTTCATATTTCAATTTTTTATACTTTCTCGCTCTTTTTTCGTTTGGTTGCTATTCATTAGAATTCCAGATCTTCCAACTGGCTTCCGCTTGAACTTGTAGCATCTTCAGCCCACCAATAACTGTGCAACCTTGCTCCTTTCCCCGTCGCATAAACTCCGTCACTTCTGGATTATATACACAGTCAAACAGCACCTGCTGCGGCTTCAACGCCGAGTAAGCAATGTCGGGGTAAGTATCAACCTCCGGCCACATACCCAGCGGCGTCGCGTTAACTATCAAATTGTACTGACTCGCGTCTGCTTCTATCTTACCATGAGGATTGGTCATCTCGCTTGCGATATCCATCACTTTCAGCGCATAATGTACAGCTCGTGCAGCTCCACCACGACCTATAATAAGTGCCTTCCAACCACTCTCAACGTGCAACTTTACACTTTCAATAACTCCGATGTAGTCGGTGTTATATCCTACGCCACCTTTCACTACATTCACAGCACCAATCTCCGCTGCAACAGCATCTACGCTGTCTAAATAAGGAATAATCGCATGCTTATAAGGTATCGTCACATTATAACCTTCCAAATCCTTTGGAATACCTTCCCACAGCGCATTAAGCTCAATCAGCCTGTAGTCCGCGTCTATTCCTTCCGCAGCAAACTTGCGGGCAAAATAATCGGCTGACCAACTATGCCCTAACTTTTTTCCTATCAGGCCATAATGCTTCATAGTCTCTCTGATAGCGTTACTAAATGTTCAATCTCTGCTTTCGTCCAGCCTTTCAACTCTTCTCGTACCGCATTGCGCTTATAATTCGTGTCGCTATTGGTCGAGTCTTCCACCCAGTCTATATGGCGGATATCGCGCAGGTAGTGGCAAATGTAATCATGTGTCGTGCACAGCAGCGGTCGAATAACCGGTTTGCCCTCATGGTAGGCATTATTGCTTTTCGGTTGCATGCCGCGCAGTCCCTGCAGTCCGCATCCGCGACGGATATTCATTAGGATAGTCTCGGCTTGGTCGTTTTGGTGATGTGCCACCGCGATTGCTTCGCAGCCTAACTGTTCAGCAAGTTCGCCAAACCAAGTATAGCGCAACTCGCGCGCAGCCGTCTCTATGCTCATGTGTTGCGCCCGCGCGTACGAAAAAGTATCAAAGTCTCGCACGTAGAGTGGGATAGTGCCTGCGCAACTAAGCCACTCAGGAGCAAAACGCAATCGTCCTCCCAGCGAACCGCATAAGTTGCGCACAAAGGCTTCGTCTCGGTCGCTCTCTGCACCGCGGAGGTGAAAGTTACAATGTGCTACGACGCACTCGTAACCGGCTCTGAGCAGTACATCTAACAGCGCCACACTATCGGCGCCGCCACTGACGCACACAAGCACTTTCGCACCGTCGCCAAGCAGCATCTTATCCGCAATATATTTCTTTACTCGCCGTAACACAATACCCATTGCACATAATTAGCGTGCAAAGGTAATATAATTTTTGCATATTTGCAAATAATTTGACAAAAAAAGTGCTTTTTATGCACTTAATTGCTTCAAAATGCCACAACAGGCGGAATAAATGTCGTTGTAAGCTTGCTCGAAGTCACCTGTGTACCACGGGTCGGCTACATCGCGTGTTTGCCCTGCCCATGTCATCATCAGCGACACTTTATTGTTGGTATCTTCGCCAATGATACGCTCCAACCAACGCAAATTGGAATGATCGGCACAGATGATATAGTCATAATAGGAATAGTCCGCACGCGTTATCTGTCGTGCAGCATGGTGCTCAAAAGGAATACCTTTTTCGTGCAGTTTACGTTTAGCCGGAGGATAGATATCGTTGCCGATTTCTTCGGTAGAGACAGCAGCCGAATTGATAACAAAACGCTCGATTTCACCGGCACTTTTGCACAAATTCTTCATCACCATTTCTGCCATCACTGACCGGCAGATATTGCCATGACATATAAATAGTATCTTTATCATTCTCATTCCCTTTTCGCCGACAAAGGTAGTGCTTTTTTTACATGTACGCAAATAAAATGTGCAGTTTTTGCAAAAAGTTACATTTTGTTTTTGCACATTCCAAAAAAAAGCACTACCTTTGCAGCGGAATTTACACCTCCCGTCACTCACTGACGTTAAACAGGAGGACATAATGAAAAAGAAGCGTTTGCTTTACTCTTAAATAGAAAAATTAGGGACTTTTCTAAAAGGCGAGAGGATTGCAAATAGGCTTCGCGCGTTAGCGTGAAGTTTCTATGAGCATACTTGCCTTTAGGTTACCCTAATTACCTCTATTTGAGTATGAGCATAGCAACCTCACGCTTTTATTATATTTTATAGAACCCTTGATTGTGGTTGCACAAGGATAATACAGTTGATTATGAAAAAGTACTTTTATGTATTCATGGCACTAAGTATGACATCTTTTATCTTCGTTAGCTGTGAAAAAGACAAAACAGTGGAAGACCCCACTGAAACAACAAAACCGACAGATCCAACTGATCCGACAGACCCCAGCTTAACCGATTACAAGGAAACGTACAAGAATGCCGAACCCGGTATCTACATGAACGGTAATCGCTTGCTCGCAAAAGGTACAGACGGATCTATCCACTCTATTGAAGATGTCACTTCGCTCCAGACACCGCAGGCCGCAGGAGGTAAACCGTGTATCCCGAACAACTGGCATGCGTACGACGGCAAAAGCAGCACGTTTTTCTTCTGGATGGACTATTACAATGACAACGACGGTAACTGGCAAACCTTCACCTACGAAGACACTGTCTTCTATAGCGTGGAGACCAAGTGGAATGATGCACAGTTGGAAATGGCACTTGACGGATACGCAGGAAGGACTGACTTTATGTTCTTCAAGGACTACAAAAAAGTGGAAGATGCCGGTAATTTTGAGGAGACTTATATCAAAATTGCTAAACGTGTCCAAGCACTCGGACCTATCGTGCCGCCGTCCAAGATGGTACAGCAATATACGGAGAACGGTTTCGGCAAATGGCGCGATGACCTCTATCCGGCTGATATGGAGGCCAAGAAATATGTCTTCAAATATACTGGTAGCGGAACCATTACTTCTTTTGAAGTAAGTCATGTCTTCGGGTGGGGAGCGAGCGCGAAAGACCCGAAAGTGCTTTGGCTGCCGGCTTCATGCGATGTGGATAACATCGCGTACGTCAATGCTGTAATAAACGATGTCTCCGAAGAGGACGCAAAGGCATTCATTGATAACGTGCGCAAGAACGGTTTCTATACGCGTGTCTCCTCCGATGCCGAGGCGGACGGAATAATTGTCTTTGGCGCTGATAGTTGGAACTACGACGAGTCGCATGATTTGTCGGGCTACAACGGTTATGTTTATCCGTCCTACGAAATATCGTATATTGACGGCATACTGCGTATCAACTTCACCGTCACAAAGACCGGATTCGTATAATCGGATCTCACCGCCGGAAACTACTAAACTCTCCAAGAGTTAAATAACTCTTCTCTGGGAGTCAAATCACCTCTTCTCTGGGAGTCAAATCACCTCTTTTCCGGAATTCTAAACAACCTTTCATTGCAAAAATCGTTCAACTTTGAGCGATTTTTGCTATTTTATTTGCACAATCCAATAATTTGTACTACTTTTGCACCCTCATTCGTTTCCGTCTCTTTCCGACGGTCACCCGACGGTCGCCCGACAGTCACCCGACGGTCGACAGACGATTGAACGACGATGAAGTGTCTGTCAATCGACAGTGAATCGACGGTCAAGTACACTTTTACTATACTACAAGTATACTTCAACTATGAGACACAAAAAATCATATAACAACTAAATATTTATCATTATGGCACAAGCTGAAAACGTAAGTCCAGTTGCTAAAGTGCACGGCAAAACAAAAAAAGAAAGTCCCGGTTATTACTATGTAGACAAAGCCGGAAATCAATTCTATCGCGACCGCGTAGAAGGTTATCAACGTAACCAGTCTCCGCGTCAGAAGTGGAACTCGCTTGCTTTCGGGGCAGCCCACAAACAGATTCGCGAACTCTGGACTACCGACGAGCGAATCGCTCAAGTAACTGAAGAATGGAACGCGGCTATGCGGATTGGTGCAAATAATCGTCCGTATTCCGACCCAAAGAATTGGAAGTTCGCTATGCTTCAACATGAGTGGAAAGTAGAACATCCTTTTGAGCAGTGGTATACCGAATACCTTGCAGATATCTCTGCTACTGCTACCGAGAAGACCTCTTCCGAAAATGTCTCCGACTACATGCTGAAACATCAGGCCGAAATCCTTGAGGCCCAAGCTGCTGCTCTCCGTGCCCAACTCAAAGCCCGCCACTCTTGAGCGACTAGCGTAGGCGCCCTTCGCCTTTCGCCCTTCGCCTTTTGACTAAAAAAGTGCTGGTTTTTGACGAAATCTGCACTTTTTATTTGCATATATGCAAAAAAAGCAGTAATTTTGCACGCTAATTATGTAATCTCGTATGAAAAACAAATTGAATTTCGCCTTAATAGGTGCTGCCGGATATATTGCACCGAGACACATCAAAGCTATTTCTGATACAGGTAACAACCTGCTTGTTGCGTATGATAAGTTCGATTCCGTAGGACGTCTTGACAGTTCATTCCCCGATTGCTCCTTCTATACTGAAAACGAGCAATTTGACCGTTTCTGCTCCAAACAGATGCGTACCGATAATCCCCTCGATTGGGTCTCTATTTGTACACCTAACTATACACACGACGCCTTTATTCGTTACGGATTGCGTCTTGGGTGTAACGTTATCTGCGAGAAGCCACTTGTGCTCAATCCCTACAACATCGACAACCTCGTCGAACTTGAAGCTGAAACAGGCCATCAAGCATACACCATACTCCAACTGCGTTTACATGAAAAAATAGCTGCACTCCGCAAAAAAGTAATGGAAGGACCTAAGGACAAAATATACGACGTGGATCTCACATATATCACTTCACGCGGTAAATGGTATTATTCTTCTTGGAAAGGTGATGTGCATAAATCCGGTGGTATCGCTACGAATATCGGCGTTCACTTCTATGACATGCTCCAGTGGATCTTTGGCCCTGTGCAGAAGAATATTGTGCACGTCATGTCTTTCGACCGAGTGGCTGGTTACCTCGAACTCAAACAAGCCCGCGTGCGCTATTTCCTCTCTATCAATGCCGACTGCCTGCCTGAGAATGCCGTGCAAGGAGAGAAACGTACATACCGCACACTCTCAATCGACGGAGAGGAGTTCGAGTTCAGTCAGGGATTTACCGAACTACACACCGAGTCCTATAAACAAATACTCGCAGGTAATGGTTTCCGTATCGCCGAGGCTAGACCATGCATCGAGATAGTGAGCACTATTCGTAACGCCGAACCTATCGGACTCGTAGGGGACTACCATCCTTTAGCAAGATTACCTTTAGCAAAACACCCCTTTGGCTGGGACGAAAAACGATGAAATATATTCGACAAATACTATTAATCAGCTTGATTGGCTTGGCTTTCGCCTCATGCGTAACCTCCAAAAAGGTCAATTACCTTCAGGAACCAACCAAGCACAATAATATACCCTCCTACGCCGATACCATCGACTTCGAGGAGTATAAACTGCGCACAGGCGACAGACTCTATATCTATGTATACTCTCTGGACGAGAACATCATGCACATGTATAACGCAGGTGGCGGACAGTCGCGTAACCATATGATGCAGCAGATGCAGTACAGCGGTGGACGAACAACGAACGAACTCTACTCATATCTTATTGATAAAGAGGGATTCATTGATTTTCCAACCATCGGTAAAGTGCAAGTTGCGGGACTCACGACGCGCGAGACAAAACGTCTCATGGAGGAGCAACTCTCGTCCTTGCTTAAAGAGATTCCCGGGTATACAACTATCTCTGTCGAGGTCACGGTCATGCAACGCACCTTCTCTCTCATTGGCGTCAAGAGTGGACGATATCCTATCGATAAAGAGAAAATGACCATCTTTGAGGCGCTTGCTCTCATGGGTAACCTACAGACTTACTCCGACCGTTCACGGGTCAAAATCATACGCGAGATTAACGGCGAAACCGTCATCAAAACTTTCGACTTGCGCTCAAAGGATATCATCAATTCGGAGTTCTACTATGTCCAACCTAATGACATCATTTACGTGCGCGAACTCACAGGTAAAGCCTTTGGCATCACATCCGCTGGAGCCGGCGTAGCTGTCGTTTCCGCTACACTCTCGTTTGGTATATTCGTCTATACCATTGTGGCTACAGGTATTAATCACGTTAAGAAATACAAGAAATAACCATGAGAACAATGAAACATATCTATCAGTTGCTCGTGGTTATAGTAGCGAGCATACTACTGACCGGCTGTTACGGTCACCGGGTTATAGGACTACTCCAAGAACCCACCAAAAAGAATAAAATTCCTACCTACGAGCGCGATACCGTGCGAGAGGACTATCGTATCAGGGTCAATGACGAGATTATCTACCGCCTCATTACCATGGACGAGACCATCTCTAAAATTCTTGGTTCCAACGAGACAGTCAATTCCCAGTACGCTGTTTCATACCGCGTGTACGACGACGGAACCATCGATTTGCCCTTCCTCAAACCCGTTCACGTCGAAGGACTGACTGTCGAAGAGGCGCAGGATACCGTCAAGGCTGCATTTAAGGAGATAATTCCGGATGCAGATGTCAAGATAGCCCTTTATAACAAAACCTTCACCGTTATTGGTGACATACGCTCCGGCGAGTATTATATATATAAGGAGAAGATGAATATCTTCGAAGCACTCGCTATGACCGGAGACCTGCTCGACTCAGGAGACCGCAAACATGTGCGCATTATTCGACCAAGAACCAACGAAGAGCCCGAGATACTGGACTTCGATATCAGATCCAATACCATTATCGATTCCAAGTATTACTATATCTATCCTAACGACGTCATTTACGTGGCGCGGACTAAGGATAGTTTTGTAAAACTCGCCTCTTATACAGGCTTCCTCGGACTCATCACTTCGTCGGTATCACTCCTGATATCCGTTCTTAATTACACGACTACACTATCCAAATAATCATGAATAACGATTACACATCTAACAACGGCCAATACGGCAATTACGGCAACGGCCAGTATAACAATTATGCCAATTATGGACCCGCTTACCAGGATCCTAATCAGGATGATGAAAACTCCAACTTCAATATCATGGAGTGGGTCTTCAAGATCCTTCATTATTGGTACTTGTTCGTCATTGCAATCATTATTGCTTTCTGTGTGGCGTACCTTCAGAACCGCAAGTGGCTCCCTTCATACTATTCACAGGGCACGATAATCATCAAAGAGACCGTTGGATATGGAGGCTCTAACTCCGTACTTATGCAGGGATTCGGCGTGGACGCAGGATATAAGAACGTCCAGAACCAGCTAATCATGCTTAAGTCTTACGACCTTGCATGCAGGGTCGTGGATTCACTGCCTTACCTCCGCACCGAGTATGTTACTCAGGGACGATTCAAGAAACGTAACCTCTACCGCGATTCGCCTATAGAGGTAGAACCCGAATTCGTTGGTGACAATGTGTACGGTCTCCTGTTCCAGGTGGATTTCGAAGGGGATGGGGTAGTAAAAGTCTCCTCTACTGATGAGGACAGACCTTTCTCCGTCCGCGCACGATATGGAGAAGTTATTGACTGTCCGTTCTTCAAAGCTACTATTTGGCCTACTTCAAGACTTGTTGAGAGTGGTAAAGTTTATTTTCGCTTCCGTTCACGCGAGGGACTCGCACAGGAGCTAATGAATAGACTCTCGCTCAGTTTCATTACCGAAGGTTCAACCGTCTTGGCGCTCGGACTCGTTAGCGAAACTCCGGCACGTGACTGCGAGATAATCGATAAACTCGCTGAGATATTCCTGCTCCAGAACCTTGAACAAAAGAATGAGGTGGCAGAAAACTCCATACGCTTCATCAATGACCAACTCGCATCTCTACAAGAATCTCTACAGAAGTCTGAAGGGGCTATGACAGACTTTAGACAAGAGAATAAGTTCGTCGACGTTAGCTCCTATGCAGGTCAACTCATGAATAAAATTTCTACCTATGACCAAGAAATGATGTCCATGCGCCTGCGTGAGACCTACTTTGATTATCTCACCAATTACCTGGAGACGAATATGGAGTCCGGAGCAGTTATCGCACCTACATCTCTTGGACTCAATGATGTAGCTCTTGTCTCGCTCGTGCAGCAACTCAACGACCTGCGTATCCAGCGTGGAGAACTCTCCGAAAAAAACGTCTATTACGCTAAGTTCACCAAGGATATTGAGAACGTCAAGTCCATGATTAACGAAGTAGTTGAGTCCATGAGGGCTTCTCTCGAAATAGAGAAGAAAGACTTGGACAAACGATATGCCGAGGTAGAGAAAGAAATCAAGAAACTGCCTACCAAAGAACTGCAAATGGTCGCTATTGAGCGTAACTACCGTATTGACGATAACTACTATACTTTCTTCCTGCAAAAACGGGCAGAAGCCGAGATTCAGAAGGCTTCCAATACACCGGATAACACCATCCTCGATAAGGCACGTACCATCTCTACTGTCAACTCGAAGACCAAACGTAATAATAATACCACAGCACTCTTGCTTGGTATCCTTATTCCGCTTGTCTTGGTTATCGTCTCTGAGCTGCTTAATAACAAAGTGCGTACAACTAAGGATGTCGAAAAAATCTCACCTTTCCGCCTTATCGGTACCGTACGCCATGCTAAGTCGCAAAACCCGACACTCGTGCGCGACCATCCGCGGTCCAGTTATGCTGAGATGCTCCGGGCTATTCGTACGCGAATGGAGTTTATCGTAAAGCGTAAGGACAAAATGGTCGTTTGTGTTACTTCCACCGAGTCAGGTGATGGTAAGACCTTCCTTTCTTCTAACCTTGCTGCACTATTCTCCATGTCCGGCAAGAAAACACTCCTTATGGACCTCGATATACGTAAACCGAATATACATACAAAAATGGGTCTTGAGTCCGGTATGGGTCTCTCTAACTATCTCATCGGAGACTGCGAACTCAAGGATACACTTGCTCCTTCGCCATTTGATTTCGACATCATGCGAGCCGGTACGATAGCGCCTAACCCCGGTGAACTCATTCACTCCGATAAACTTGCTAATACAATCAAACAACTACGTCAAGAATATGATTTTATCATCATTGATACTTCTCCTATTGGCCTCGTCCCCGATGCTTATACTATCCTCGAATTGTCTGATATAGGACTATATGTCATTCGTTGCATGCAGACCAATAAATCCTTCTGCAAACAGACACTCATGGAGATTTCTGAGGTCATGGAGTCGCCCGAGAAAGTCCAAATCGTCCTCTCTGATATTCCTACCGAAGGACACTCTGGCTACGGGTACGGATATGGCTATGGCTATTCTGGTTATGGATACGGAACATCCTCTTATGGCTACGGATACGGCCGAAAGAAATATGGTGATAAGTACCGCAGTGCTATATACGGAAAAGTCTTCAAGCGCTACGCGCCTAAAGATTCCTATAACTATTATAACGACGATGAAATCTAATCTATTACCGCAGCACCTGCAGACCTACTAATTGGTCTGCTCTGCTGCCGAATGGACGATAGTACACGTAAATTGTGTATTCGTTGCGCGTCTCCCAGTGGCTTCCTTCCGTCCGCTCCAGCGTCACAGCCTTATCTATACGCTCAGCGCTTAACGCTAAACGTTCAGAACGGTTTGGCACGAACCAGTACTGATAATCATATCCTCCCTGTTTAAATAGACCATCTAACCAGTAGCACTTGCGATCACCGTCATAGGCCATACGGTTACGCATACTCAGATCGTTTTCAAATAAGTCTCCGCCTACGTATACCGCACCATCAAACCAAGGATTCTCGCAAGGAACTACCCAATGTACCCACATGTACTCAGCTTCCGTGTCCATGTCGTATAGCGTTCGTTCTGCATTGATTTTCCATTGGCCATCTACGTCAAACTCGTGCATGTAGTTACCTGTACGCCACCCGTCTGCGAATAATGCCGCATGGTAGTCCGTACGGTCATGAACAATACGATCTACACCTGCGCCTGCAAAGTAGGTCGAGAAAATATCAAAGTGACGGTACTCGTTACCGCCTTCGAATATCAACTCCTTGCAGTTTGTGTATCGCAGCTTATTACTCTCAATATACGTTGGCTTAGGCTTAAACGCCTCGTTGTCGTAACGGCCGTTCTGTCTTACTACAATAAAGTAATCCGTCATCTGCCCGTTAAACCTTACACCTTCAACGCTTAACGAAACGTCCAATTGTTGGAATCGCCTATTTATCTCTATATCTGTCTCACTTCTCACTTTTCCGACTACTGATATAGCCGGCTCTACTACGCTCACTACTACGGTTGCTACCGTCTTGTCCTCGTCTCCGTCTTCGTATATCTTTAGCGCGTAGTTGCCACTGGTCAAAAGCCGCATATCCGAGTTGGGAAAAGTGAAACTATAGTGTGTGTACAGCACGCTCGTATTCAACGAATGCTCGTAATTGGTTATCTCACCTGTAGTGAATCCGCTTACATACTCGTAACTGCTCAAATTACTCTCTGTCCCATCGGCGTTCAAATGTTGCACCTTATACGTGTACTGCCGCACCTCATGGCTCAGTTCGTCAAAACTGATCTCTAACACTCGTCCGCGTGCATCACCACCTTCACCTATCTCTTCGCCTGAACGTTTCACTAAGAACACACGTTCCGGATCACCGTCCTGTATGGTTATACCCGCATCACTAACCGTCACATACCGTAACCGCAGCGACTTAACCGTCTCAGGCGTGACTACATGCGTGCGGTATTTCTCTGCTTGGCTGCCGAGACTTACTGCTATTAACCCTAATATGAATATCCACTTTTTCAAAATACTCTCTTTCCGAAGCGCTTTTATATGCTTCCAGCCGACAAAAGTACAATTTTTATGCCAATTACACAAAAAAAAGTGCAAAATATTTTGGTATTTCAAAAAAAAGAACTACTTTTGCAGCCGCTTTTGCGAAAGTAGAGCTTCGATCTACATCCTTCGCCACTGTGGCTCAGTTGGTAGAGCAACGCATTCGTAATGCGTGGGTCGGCGGTTCGAGTCCGCCCAGTGGCTCAGCAAAAAAACAGACTCCCGTGAGGCTGTTTTTTTCTTTTCCTCCTATCCATTATAGTTCGAAAAATTCCTATCCCTGCACTTTTTATGCAAAATATTTGCATATGTCAAAAATATGCTGTACCTTTGCGCGACTTTTCGCGCAGAAAGATAAAACAATATAACATGAAACACATTTTTTCTATTCTATTAGTGAGTGCGTTGATGGCAATGCCGTTGGCGGCTCAAGATGAGTATCGTCCGTCCGAAGGAATGATTGGTGACGGTTCGTATGAGTTGTCAGAGGCTATTCAGCCTATTCCGACTCCAATGACTATTGCACAGGCTGTTGCCGCTTTGCCTGCTTTGCCAACTGTGGAGCAGATTTGTTCGGCTCAGGTTAAGTCCGCTTATGCTCAATCGAACTTGGCCCCATATAAGGCGGCAATAGGGCAAGTGATGCTGATTGGTACGAGTCAGTTACAATCACTTATGATGCGCATACAGGCTGCTCAGGCTAAAAATGCCCAACGTGGTCAGCGTGCGATGCAGCAGTATAACAGCAACGTCAATGCCGGTTTGATGCCTTCACAGCAAGAAATGATGGAACTGTATATGTCGGGCGCCATTACTGAGAACATGTCGGAGAAACAGATGATGGATGTGATGGCCGCTAAGTTCGCTCAGAAATGGGGTGTAAGCAAAGACGAGTACATCAAAATCATGAATCTGGCTCAGCGTGACGAGAAGCAAGCAGCTGCGTATCTAAAGTCTAATCATCCGCAGTTGTATCAGCGCCTATATGCCGCTAATGCTGCGTACGGCGATGAGAATGTGCTGGCAGAAGATACACGTGATACGCGCCTTGCAGAGATTGCGGAAGAGTTGCGCTCGTTGTTGGAGCAAGTGATGCAATCTGTAGGAGATAACTCGAGCGATGCCTATGGCCAATTGGCAGATAACATGCGCGAAGAGTGGAAGACCTGCGCGGAAGCGAAGCAGATTGATGCGATAGAAACGAAATTGTGGGAGCGCGTGCAAGAGTGGGAGAGTACGCTTAATGTGTATGGTGGCGAAGTGACCTATCCTGCCTGGTGGACGGAAGAACGCAAGAAAGAGAATGCGCAGATAGACAAGTGGAACCGTCGCAATGCGGAGAAATGGTTGAAGATTGAGACAGAAGAAGATAAGGCGCTGCGCACTATGTTTGAGAAGATTGCGGCTTTGGAGACCGAGAACGAAGAACTGGGTCAACAAGGCGATACGGAGAATATGCTTTACCTGATGAACAAACAGCAGTTAATCACATTCTACGGCATGTTGCAACAATTGTTTATGCCGATAGAACGCGCGTTGATGTTCCCGTGTGTTGAGCATCAAGAAGAAACTGGAAGTGCAATCCTGGGTAAAGGATAATGGGACAGATACAAGACAAAAATAAGTTGTACTCGTTCTTGAGACCGTATGTGGATTGGATGTTCCGACATTCCTACCGCCACATACAATATGTAGGAAAGGAGAATATCCCCTCCAACGGTGCAGTTATTTTTGCTCCGAACCATACGAATGCTTTATGCGACGCGATGGCGATATTAGGCATAGACGGAGGTCGTAAGGTCTTTGTTGCTCGCGCGGACATATTCAAGAAGAAGCGTACTGCACGCGTTCTGAACTGGCTCAAGATAATGCCGATTCGCAGGATGCGTGACGGAGTGGATGAGGTTCGGCATAATGACGAGACGATAGATAATGCGGTTGAGACGCTGCAAGATGGCGTACCGTTCTGCATTCTGCCTGAAGGCACGCATCGTCCGATGCACTCTCTTCTGCCATTAGGTAAAGGAATCTTCCGTATCGCTTTACGTGCCAATGATGAGTTCGGCGCAGAAAAACCAATATATATAGTGCCTGTTGGCTTGGAGTACGGCGATTATTACCACTTGTGGAATGACCTGACAATCAATATAGGCAAGCCGCTTAATGTCACGCAGTTTGTGATTGATCACAGCGAGTTAGAGCGCCCGCAGATGATATTAGCTTTGCGCGAAGAGTTGACTCAGCGTATGCGTGAGCAGATAATGTGGGTACCGGACGATGAGAATTACGAAAAGAATTTAGCACAATTGCAGGCTAATCCTCCGGCCCCATTTAATAGGTTCAAGCATCACCGTATGCCGCACTGGTTGTTGTTTATCATTTTAGTGTTACTTTCTCCGCTTTTCCTTGTGAGTGCAGCGCTAACTATACCGCTTTGGGCAGTGTGGCTTCTAATCCGTTGGAAAGTGAAAGATCCCGCTTTCCATAACTCTGTGCAGTATGTATGGCAGGTGTTGTTCTTCCCGCTGACGTTGTTTATAACACTTCCGTTCTGGATGTTCCTTCAAGAATACGTCTATCAGGTGCGTCAATTTAGAAAGAAAAAGAATAAAATATGATTCGTGTTTACATTGTTATTGCGTTGTACATCCTCGTCCCGATCATTATCATCGAGTGCTTCAAGCGCTGGACATGGATGCAGAAAATCGGCACCGTTGTCGCCGCCTACGCTATTGGAATTATCTTCGCCCTGACGGGCTTTGTGCATTTCGAACCCGAGACGGCCGCCGCTATCACTTTTGGTAAGTTGCAATCGACCATCATGTCCGTTGCAGTTCCTCTGGCCATACCGCTGATGCTCTTCAACTGCGACTTCAAACTCTGGACCAAAGCCCTGCCCAAGACCATCTGGTCACTCGTCGGAGGTGTCATCGCCGTACTCGTCGCCGTCGTCAGCGGATACTTCATCTTCCGCAGACCCGATATCCCCGAGTTCAATAAGATCGCTGCGATGATGACGGGTATATACACCGGCGGAACAATGAACTTCAATGCGTTGGGAGCTTCACTCGGCGTAGATAAAACGGTGATGGCTATTGTGCTGGCTTTTGAGATGGTGCTGACAACGCCCTATATCTTCTTTATCATCGGTGGTGGCTACAAGGTATTCCGCAAGATTCTGCCTTATCAGGATGTGACCAAAAAAGGGCGTAGGGATGAAGACGTTGAGTCCAAAGATGTGGAGAACTACCGTGGTATGTTCAAGAAAGAGAATGTGGGTGGTATGTTTGCCGGATTAGGATTGAGTATTCTCTTCCTTGCAATCGGCGCCGGTTTGGCATTGTGGCTGACAGGTAAACTCAACGAGCTCGTTATCATTCTCACAATTACGACTTTATCAATTATCGCTTCATTCTTTAAGAAAGTGCGCGAGTTACCGAAGACGTTTGAGTTAGGAATGTTCTTTATTCTTATCTTCTCCGTCATAGTAGCTTCGTTGTTTGATATCCATAGTGTGAATGGTGGTTCGCTGATGATCGGTTTGTTCGTAGCATGGGTGATGGTAATAGCTGCTGGGTTACACCTTATCTTCTGCCGTATAGCTCATGTTAGTGGAGACTTGTTCTGTGTCAGCCAAATAGCGCTACTCTGTTCGCCTCCATTTGTTCCGCCTGTTGTTGGCGCAATGCAAAATAAAAAAGTGCTTATATCGGGTATTGTAATAGGACTTGTCGGTTATGCGATAGGTACTTATTTGGGTGTGGCAATAGCACTAATATTACCATAAATAAGAAAAAAACTATTATGAAAAAAAGTTTAACACTAATTTTAGTGCTTCTTCTTGTACTGCCTTTGGCTGCAAAGAGAGAAAAGAAACCGCAGGAAGTGGATTCATTAGGACGTCCTATTAAGACTGGTTGGAACTTCGGTATTTTGCCTTCCGTGGCATACGACGCGGACTATGGTTTCCAAGGCGGCGTGCTGACGAATATCTATTACTATGGTGATGGTTCGCAGTATCCGGAATATATTCATTCCCTTTATGTAGAGGCGGCTTATACGACGAAGCACCACGGTATCTTCCGTTTCAATTATGACTCGAAGTACCTGATTCCGGGTTACCGTCTCACACTTGATGCAACCTATCTGCCGGATGCAATGTGCGACTTCTACGGCTTTAACGGCTACGAGACGCGCTATCACTATGACTGGCACAACTGGTCAAAGAAAGAGGCAAACATGAACGTCGATGACTATCGCACGCGCGTGTTCTATAAATATAAACGTGACCTAATTCGCGTAGCAGGGGATATAGAAGGAACTATCTACAAGGACTTAAAATGGAATGCAGGTTTGGGTGTGTTAGGCTATCTGATTGATGATTGCGACATTGATATGCTTAACGGAAAGAATAAGTACGACCCCGCATTACCTCATCAGAAAGCCCTTGACCCCAACCAACCGTTGCTGTACGATATGTACAAGAAATGGTATCTGATTGGCCAGGACGAAATGAAAGGTGGATGGCATCCGTATGTTCGCGCAGGTATTACGTACGACACACGTGACAAACGTCAAGGACCGAACAAAGGTATTTATACCGATGCTTTCTTTACCTATTCGGCTGCGTTTAATGCAGCTTACGGCAATCAGGCTACAGCTGGCTATAACCACCTGCAGTTCAATTTCACTTTCCGCCACTATGTGCCCTGCTTCACCGATAAGAATGGCATTAACCGTATTACATTCGCTTATCGTATCGGTACACAAAATAATATCGCCGGAAAGTCTCCGTTCTACATGAATAACTACCTCAATGCACTATTCATCCAGCGCGTGTATTACGAAGGATTAGGTGGAGGTAACTCCGTCCGTGGTATGATGGCGCACCGTGTGCTCGCAAATGGTTTTGCATATGCTAATGTGGAATTCCGCTTCCGTGTTGTAAACTTCGATATTGGGCGTCAACACTTCTATATAGGTCTTAACCCATTCTTCGACTTAGGCGTGATTACCCAACCGTATGACTTGAACGAATTGGTGGAGATGCACTCCGGTGGTAAGTACCATGACTTGCTTGAGAGTATTACCGCCGCAGGTCAAATCAATCCGAAAGACCCTGCTGATTCAAGTGAGCGCTACGACTTGTACTTTGATACGAAGGACAAGAATGCCTACCTGCCGCATATGACTGCCGGTATTGGTTTAAAGGTCGGCATGAACGAGAACTTCGTACTGTCTGCCGATTGGGCAATGCCTATCGATGCGCGCGACAATAAGAAACTTGCGAACTTCTATGTGAAGATGGGTTACCTCTTCTAAACGTGATTTACATAGACTGACAGGCGACTGACATTTTGGCAGTCGCTTGTTGTTTGGTATAGTTGTTGAAGAGACTATGGTAAAGACTTAAAATGTTACAACTATGGAAAAAAGAGAGAATTTAAACAAGTTTGCTATTAACCTGTGCGAACGGGCAAAGCAAGGAAAATTAGACCCCGTAATAGGTCGTGACGAAGAGATCCGTCGAGTATTGCAGATACTGAGTAGGCGGACTAAGAATAATCCTATCTTGATAGGCGAACCCGGTGTAGGTAAGACCGCCATAGCTGAGGGCTTAGCCCATCGTATTGTTCGTGGTGACGTGCCGGAGAACCTGAAGAAGAAACTTATCTATTCCTTGGATATGGGTGCGCTTATTGCAGGTGCGAAGTATCAAGGAGAGTTTGAGGAACGACTCAAAGGTGTTATCAACGAAGTAGTGGAAGCAGCCGGTGAAATAATCCTCTTTATTGATGAGATTCACACATTGGTAGGAGCCGGTAAGACCAGTGGCGCGATGGACGCAGCAAATATACTCAAGCCTGCATTGGCAAGAGGTGAACTGCGTGCAATTGGTGCTACAACCTTAGATGAATACCAGAAGTACTTCGAGACGGATAAGGCGTTGGAAAGACGTTTCCAGATAGTAATGGTTGACGAACCGGATGAGGCGGCGACAATTTCTATTCTTCGTGGTTTGAAAGAACGCTATGAGACGCACCACAAAGTGCGTATAAAAGATGATGCTCTTATTGCTGCAGTTACACTATCTGCGCGGTATATCACAGATCGTTACTTGCCCGATAAAGCGATAGACTTGGTGGATGAGGCTGCTGCTAAACTTCGTCTGGAAGTCGATTCTAAACCCGAAGAGTTGGATAACCTCGACCGTCAGATCAAGCAGTTGGAGATTGAGCGCGAGGCTATCAAACGCGAGAATGACCATGACAAGTTGAAAGGTATTGAGGAACAACTCAAAGCCCTAAAAGCTGAATCAACCGAATTGGAGAAACGTTGGAACAAGGAGAAAGGCTATGTTGCTACTATCCAAAACGAGAAAGCCAATATCGAGCAGATGAAGCATGATGCTGAAGTAGCAGAGCGTGAAGGTAACTATGGAAAAGTGGCAGAAATTCGTTATGGCAAGATACAACAAGCTGAAGCCAATATCAAAGCTGCACAAGATGCTTTGCACTCACTCGCAGGCGAAACGCTTATCAAAGAGGAAGTGGACGAAGACGATATTGCTGAGGTAGTGGCTCGCTGGACTGGAATTCCTGTAACGAAGATGATGCAATCCGAGCGTGATAAACTGCTTCATCTTGAAGAAGAATTGCATAAACGTGTCGTAGGACAGGATGCTGCCATAGAAGCCGTTTCAGACGCAATCCGTCGTTCCCGTGCAGGATTACAAGACCCCAAACGTCCTATCGGTAGTTTCATCTTCCTTGGCACAACCGGTGTCGGTAAAACAGAGTTGGCAAAGGCGCTTGCAGACTATTTGTTCGACGATGAGAATATGATGACTCGTATCGATATGTCTGAGTACCAAGAGAAATTTAGTGCCACTCGATTGATTGGAGCTCCTCCCGGATACGTCGGTTATGACGAAGGTGGTCAATTGACAGAGGCTATTCGCCGTAAACCATACTCGGTGGTACTTTTCGATGAGATAGAGAAAGCCCATCCGGATGTGTTCAATGTCTTGTTGCAAGTACTGGACGATGGCCGTCTGACAGATAACAAAGGACGTACTGTCAACTTTAAGAACACGCTCATTATTATGACATCTAACCTTGGTTCACAACTTATACGGGACAACGAGGAAAAGGGTGTTGACTATGAGACGACGAAGAACCAAGTACTTGAACTGCTACGTCAGACTATCCGTCCGGAGTTCTTGAACCGTATAGATGAGACGATTATCTTCTCGCCGCTGAACGAGTCGCAAATACGTGATGTGGTTAGTTTGCAGATAGCCGGTATTCACAAGATGCTTGAGAATAATGGTATTGACTTGCGCGTCACAGATGATGCGATTAACTATATTGCGAAGGAGGGGTATGACCCACAGTTTGGTGCTCGTCCTGTCAAGAGAGCTTTGCAACGGCTGGTACTTAATGAATTGTCCAAGTCAATTATCTCCGGCCGCATAGACCAGAAGCGTCCTGTCATTGTCGAACTGCGTGACGGTGAGCTCCATTTTAGGAACTAATTAGCGATATTTGGCTTCGTCGCAATCACCGAGGAGAGAGAGATAACTCTCGTAGCGGGAAATCGCGATACGGCCATCAACCACAGCGTCGTGAACGGCGCAGCCCGGTTCACCAGTGTGCAGGCAGTTACCATAACGGCACTCTCGGCCAATACGAAATATCTCACGGAAATAGTGGGATATTTCTTCTTTTTCCATCTGCACGGCTCCGAAGCCCTTAATTCCGGGGGTGTCGATGATCCAGCCATTGTCCAGTTGATACATCTCGGAGAAGGTGGTGGTGTGCATACCTTTGTCGTGCGCATCGGATATATGTCCTGTTCGGGTCTTCTCGCAGCCGAAGATGGCGTTGAGGAAAGTGGATTTCCCAACACCGGAATTCCCTGCGAGCAATGTCACTTTACCTGCGAAGATAGACTTTATTGAATCCTCAAGGTTGGTTGCAGAAATAGCGTAAGTGGTGTAGTTGATTGACTCGTAGAGCGCGCGGAGTTCTGCCAGTTCTGTTTCTTCGTCGGTGGTGAGTAAGTCTATTTTGTTAAAGATAAGTATAGCGGGCACTTGGTAGGCTTCGCAAGTAGCGAGGAAACGGTCGATAAAGGTAGTGGATGTTTCCGGATGATGAAGTGTAACGATTAAAGCCACCTGGTCAAGGTTGGCGGCAAGGATATGACTTTCCTTACTAAGGTTTGTCGAACGACGGATGATATAGTTTTTGCGCTCCTCAATATCTGTTATCCAGTTTGTTCCGTCAGGCAGTGTCTCAACCATCACATAATCGCCCACGGCAACCGGATTTGTAGATCGGATACCACGAATGCGGAAGTTGCCTTTGATATGGCACTCTGCGGTTGTAGTGTCCTCGAAATAGACGAGATAACAACTTCCAGTGGATTTTATGACCAAGCCTTTATTCATCAGAATGCTTCTGTTGCGGTGAGATAGAATGACCAACTGTCCCAAGTATTCCACTCCCTATATATATTATTGCGCGCGACATCAAAGCGCACGTTTACTTTGGCTTTGTTGATACCGACCCGCAGTCCGAGTCCGTAGCCAATTTTTGGTGTTGTCCAGTTCCAGTGCTCCGTGTTATAGACATCGCCTATTCCAGCAAAGGCATGAATACGAATGAATCGCCAAATAGGAAAGCGGAATTCAGCCTGCAGTGCCATCATAGCGTTATCGGTAAACATATTCCGTCTCACGCCTCGGACGAGATCCTGTCCGCCGAGCGTAGGCAAACAGCGGAATGGGATAGATGATATATCATCAGACAAAGCCCATTCGGTGGTAAATTGCCACGCGAAAACAATTGTGTAGGGTAGAGGCACAAAATGTCGCAAGTCGGCTTTCAGATATGTCACACGCGCAGTTGAGCCCAATGCCTTGTCGAAATGCGTGACGGAGGCTTTGAAGAACAGACCATCGGACGGATAATATAGCACATCCCGTGTGTCATATTGTGTGACTACGCCGAGTCCCCACATCAACGTATATGGATATGCTGATAAAGTTGATTGCTCGTGAATAAAACTGAACAGAGGGCCGATAGACCAGTGTGCAGGGAGGTATAACTGTGTTTCTATGTGGGCAGTGCCACGTCGGGAATCGAAGTGCTGTCCTTGTTTGCGCTCTGGAGTTATGGTGTTACCAAGTCCGTAAAAGATGTCAGGATAATTACGATAGCCACCTCTAAAAGACAAAAACCAAGGCGTCTGTCCGCCGAAATAGAATGTACCACCCGCGCTAATGTAATACTGTTTGTTGAGCGTGTAGCATCCGTCTCCATAAACGATAGACGTACGTTCCGCATTCGGCATTTTGAAGTATCCTTGTAGGCCGACTCCAAATCCCCAACTGGTTTCCGGCGAATGAGAGATAATAGGTACACCAATCACAGGCCAGTTAAGAACTTTGTCCCATGTGCTGAGCGAGTCCGTTGTTGCTTCGCCCCGCATCATTCCAAACGGCAATAGGCACAGAATGCCTATAGCAAGTAATATGAGATTATAGCGCCGCAATACGCTATACGGTCATAATCTCTTTTTCTTTCTTAGCGTAGATATCGTCAATCTGCTTGATATACTTATCATGCAGTTTCTGAACCTCATCTTCCGCATCTTTCTCCGCATCCTCAGGCAAGCCTTCTTTGATTTGCTTTTTGAGCGTGTCGATGGCATCACGGCGTGCGTTTCGAATACTTACCTTTGCGTTCTCTGCTTCGCCTTTGCACTGTTTAGCCAAGTCGCGACGACGTTCCTCCGTCAATGGTGGAATGATAAGACGAATAACCTCGCCATTATTGTTCGGTGCAAGACCAATGTTGGAGTTGATGAGCGCACGCTCAATGACAGAGAGCATGTTTTTCTCCCACGGTTGAATCTGGATAGTGCGTGCATCAGGTGTTGTGACTGTTGCTACGTTAGACAACGGTGTTGCGGCACCGTAGTAATCTACGCGAATGGGGTCAAGGATACGGACGGAAGCTTTTCCTGCACGAATATGTGCAAGTGCATCATCCAAGAAGAGTACAGCTGCTTGCATCAGCTCTTCCGCATCCGATTTGATTTGTTTTGGTTCTAACATGTTATTAAATAATAATGATTAATGAATAGCTATTTAGGGAGTCACCAAGGTGCCTATTTGTTCGCCTTTAATGACTTTGAGCAGGTTGCCTTCTTTGTCCATATTGAAGACATAGATAGGCATTTTATTCTCCTTACAGAGCGTGATTGCAGTCAGGTCCATCACTTTGAGTTTGCGCTCCAGCACCTCGTCGTAGGTGATAGCGTCGAACTTGGTGGCAGTGGGGTCTTTCTCCGGATCAGCGGTGTAGATTCCATCTACGCGCGTGCCTTTGAACATGATATCGGCTTCAATCTCGATAGCGCGCAGACCGGAAGCCGTGTCGGTAGTGAAGAACGGCAGTCCCGTGCCGCCGGCAAGAATAACGATATTGCCTTTCTCCATGAGACGTATCGCTTTGGCTTTATTATAGAAGTCACCGACCGGCTCCATGCGCACTGAAGTAAGCACGCGCACTTTTTGACCGATAGCCTCCAGTGCGGAAGATAATGCCAACGAGTTGATAACAGTAGCTAACATGCCCATTTGGTCACCCTTAACGCGGTCGTAACCTTGTTGCGCACCGGATAACCCACGGAAGATATTTCCTCCGCCTATGACGATACCTATTTGCACGCCAAGCTCAGCAATTTCCTTGATTTGCTTAGCGTAAGCTTGCAGGCGCTGCGGGTCTATACCATGACCTTGTTGGCCCATTAGACTTTCGCCTGATAACTTGAGTAGAATTCGTTTATACATAATTGCTTTATACTTTCGACTTTTTGCTTTCGACTCTTGTCTCTCACTCCTTGTACCACGAAGCGTACATGGCATAATTGTTGGCAATGCGCATGTTAATCTCTTCCGTTTGCGCCGGATCAGCTTTCTTGATGAATTTAGCCGGTACGCCTCCCCATACTTCGTATGGACCAATCTGAGTGCCTTTGAGCACGAGTGCGCCGGCAGCTACGATAGCGCCTTTTCCAACGTGTGTGCCATCGAGTAGGGTGGCTCCCATTCCTATCAGCGCGTAGTCATCCACATCGGCGCCGTGTATCGTCACATTATGTCCCACGGACACATGGTCACCAAGGGTAATTGTTGATTTCTGGTAGAGTGTATGTAGTACAGCGCCGTCTTGGATATTGCAATGCTTACCGATTGTAATGGTGTTTACATCACCGCGAAGAACTGCATTGAACCAAACCGATGTACCTTCGCCGATTGTCACATCGCCAACTACTGTGGCATTCTCCGTGAGGAAAACACCATCAGCAATTCGCGGTGTAAGGATTTCGCCGTTACGGTTGATTGTTTTAATTAATCCCATAATTCCGAATGGCAAATTTGCTTCGGTCTAAACCGGTTAACGAGCATTAATGATTGCGAGGAACTTCTCTGCTACAAGACTTGCGCCACCAATGAGTCCACCGTCCACGTCAGGGTTCGCGAAGAGCTCGGCTGCGTTCTTCTCGTTGCATGAGCCACCGTAGAGGATAGTTGTATCGTCAGCCACTTGTTTGCCGTATTTCTCAGCGATGAGGCTGCGGATGTAAGCGTGAATCTCTTGTGCTTGTGCTGGTGTAGCTGTGAGTCCTGTACCAATAGCCCAAACCGGTTCGTAAGCAAGGGTAATCTTTCCAAACTCCTCTGCGCTGAGGTTGAACAGTGAGCCTTCGAGTTGGGATTTAACCACTTCGTTTTGAATGTTAGCTTCGCGTTCCTCTTTCACTTCGCCGATGCAGAAGATTGGTTTGAGTCCGTTTGCGAGAGCGAGCAGCACTTTCTCTTTGAGGATTTCCGGAGTCTCGTGGTAGTAAGCACGACGCTCTGAGTGACCGAGGATGCAGTATTGTGCGCCGGTAGATGCTACCATCTCTGCACTTACTTCGCCGGTGTAAGCACCTTTCTCTTTGTCTGCGCAGTTCTCTGCAGCCACCTTAATGGATGAATCTTTCAGCAGCTCGCAAACAGTTGCCAAGTGAATAAACGGAGTACCGATAACTACTTCGCATTTAGGATTCTTAACTTGTTCTTTCAATTCGGTAGCCAATGCTACGCCTTCTTGCAGGTTCTTGTTCATTTTCCAGTTACCTGCGACCATTTTTGTTCTCATATATTATTGAATTTTGTGTCCTAAGACAGAATATTTTTCGTTATTACGGATAATAATAAGTTGTCCATTCTCAATCACTTTATCAGCCTTAATCTCTGTTGCGACTACTTGCTCATAGGCTGTAGGCTTACCATCCGGTTCGATACCAATAATCACATCTTGATCGGCAGTGAAGTCATAACTTCCTCCACCGGCGCCACCGGTACCAGGTTTTAAACTTGATAATCTGTACCAACCATCGCTCATACCGGACCAACCCCAGTTAAAGTGAAAATAGTTTCCATTACTACTATTTTGATAGTCGTCGTATCCGTCACATATAAAGCTATGACCACCACTGTTGCTATCTCCTCCTGCGTACATAATGGGGTGCTTTTTGTCCAATTCTGCTTTAATCATTTCTGTCCATTTTGCATCTGTCCAGCTATTGTAGCACTCTCCACCGTCACCCTTGCGATAGTATCCGGTTGGTTTTTTGTAGCGGAAGAAGTTGTAAAATGCATTTTGTGCGCAGTCACCATCAGATTCCGGCCAGTTCCAATCGCACCAGTTGACAGTCATTGCGCCGGAACCTCCCCAATCATAGTCGCCATACATCATTCGTGTAGCGACGCCGCAATGGTACATTAAAGTAGCTACAGCTTGTTTTTGTGCCGTGGTAAGACCTGGTAACTCATAGCCATCTTCATCTGTATATGCATCTAACATATTTGCCCAATCGTAGGTTGTTTCACCAAAATTGGCAGATTGCTTACCATATTTAGTTTGTGATTTACCGGTATTTGGGTTTAGTGGTTTATATTCGCGACTGCCCTTACCTTGAATTGGCCATTGCCAGTAATTCATTACTTGAGCCATAGCAGTTGCGACACAACCTGTCGCTGCTTTTGTGCTTCCTTCTCCCCATTGGCCTGTGCCTGGTGTGTACAGATCAAATGGGGCACATTGATCCCAAGTGGTCTTAATCAACGGAGCTACGACAACATTTCCTCTCGGCGTACTTGGAGGACTCTTGCGCAGATGATTCCATTCCGCCACAGCTTCTTCGCTGGCTTCTACGTTATCTTCTTCAATACGTTTGATGAAGTCATTATATAATCCCATCCAATGTTTCAGGTTTTCTGGCATATTGTTTGAATTACAGAAGTGTCCAGTTTCAGAGTATGCCAGAATAGGAGTTACTGCATCATTAGCAGCCACCATTACCCAACCTTCGCCGTTAGCATTCTCATAGATGTAGTACTGCGGTTGTTCCGTTGATGCGCTCTGTTTGAGCACCATACGTTTGGCTGGAACGGCTTTCTTCAGGTTAACATTCGTCGAAGCTGGGTTCATAAAATTGTTAGCGACAAGAGCAGCGTCCTCTTGTGAAACGCGCTCCGCAAAAAGTGTCATGGACACGAACAGAGCTGAAATAGCAATAATGGTCTTTTTCATGTTTTGTTAATTTATTTGGGTAAATGCTTATTTATTTGTCTAATATTGTACTTGTCGATAATGGTTCCGTTTTGAATAACGATTACACCCGGATTAGCGCGCACAATCGTTTTGAGTGTTACGGGGTCGGTATAGCAGAAAGTGCTCATCATAGTTTCTTCATCCAATCCCAACTCTTCGGCAAATGCGGCTATTTCTTCTTCACCTGAACCGGTAAGGAAGTGTACGTTCGGTTGCGCATGAATAGCCATAAGCTTATCCATCTGTTGGCGATCAGTCTTTGCTAAATCGTATAGCACTACCAAGGTCTGTGGTTCTTCGCTCTCGAGAATATCGTATGTGATATCGTCGAAGTCCATGGTAACTATTTCAAAATCATGAATAGGTGCTTCATAGCCTTTCTTCACCAGAACAGACTTCTGATCTACAAATGTCCATGTCGAGTCGCCTTTCGGATAGTCTTGCAAACTAAACTCTTGCTCTACACCGTCCTTGGCATAAATAAGTTTGATATCGTAAACATCCGGTTCTGCGCCTTCCGGTATCTCCATCAGCGATGGGATATTATTGCCCACTTTGTACGGACGGAAATCGATTGCAGGTAAATGCTTATATGTTACTTCCATCCAGCAGAAGACGAATACTATTGCCAAAAGTGTAATGCACAACTCCGCAATATTGGTGAACGTCTGACGAAGCGCTTTCTTTGTGCACAACAGCACAATCACCAGCCCTACCAATACCACATTCTTCCAAAACGTAGCCCAGTTACTCAGCACAATAGCATCACCAAAGCAACCGCAGTCGCTAACCGGATTAGTCAGCGCGATATACAGCGTCAGCGGGGTCATTACCACATAGAATGCCAGCGACAACCACGATGTCCAATTCGTGCGGATATTGCACAACATCATAATACCCAGTGTAAACTCCACCGTAATGAGTATCACGGCTGCCACTTCTGCTAAGGGCAGCAAGTCGGTAAAGAATCCGCCAAAGGCTTTGAGGTAATCCTCAATCTTATACACTGTGCCCAGCGGGTCAACAGCTTTCACGAAACCGCTGAAGATAAATACCAATCCCAACAACGTCCGTGAAACCGACGCCAGAATATGTAACACTTTATTCTTCATAATGTATCAAGTCAAATATTGCGTAGTTAATAATATCAAAGTAGTTTCCTTCCACACCTTCGGAGGCAATCGTCTTACCGCCGTTATCCAGAATGGTTTTGATGCGAATAATCTTCGCCAGTATCATGTCGATAATTCCCTCTTTGCTCATCTCACGCCATGCCTCGCCGTAGTCGTGGTTCTTGCGCAGCATGAGTTCTTTGGCTTCTTGAACAATACCGTCGTACAACTTTAACGCCTCCTCGCGGCTCATATCGATGGAGTCCGCATAACCATGGCGTGCTTGAATAATGGCTGTCACACCATAATTGATTATTGCGCGCAGATTACCCTCAATATCGTCGCCGACGAGACTAACACCTGTTGTCTGCACTTGGCGGATGTTACACACCTTGATGTATAACTGGTCTGTGATACCGTGCAGACGGAAGATGCGCCACGATGGACCGTAGTCCTGCATTTTGTCTTTGAAGATCTCGCGGCATTTAGTGGTTATTTGGTCAAATTGCTTTGCAGTGTCTTGCATAATTGGTCTAAAGTTAGTTGTTGTTGTTCTCCCGTAAGCATATTCTTGAGCATAACGGTGTTGGACTCCATCTCGTTTCCGCCCACAATAGCGACGAATGGAATCTGCTTGGCGTCGGCATAGCCCATTTGTTTCTTCATCTTAGCCGGTTCGGGATATACTTCCACACGCAGTCCTTGTTCGCGCAGTGTCTTCGCCCAGCCGAGAGCATAGCGCAGTTCGGCATCGCCAAAAGCAGCAAACAGCACTTGTGTTGATTCAAGCATTGAAGCAGGGTAGAGGTTTAGTTCAGTTAACACGTCGTAGATACGGTCAGCGCCGAAGGAAATACCCACACCGCTTACGTTTGGAAGACCGAATATTCCTGTTAGGTTATCGTATCGTCCGCCGCCGGTAATGGAGCCGATGGCAACGTCCAGTGCCTTCACTTCAAAGATAGCGCCGGTGTAATAGTTCAGTCCGCGAGCGAGCGTCAGGTCTAATTCAATAGGCAAAGTCAGGTCTTGGGCAAGTTCTAAGATAGTGCGTGTTTCTTCAACGCCTTTTGTTCCCACTTCGTTCTCGGATAGAATCTCACCAATGGTCTCTAACTTCTGAGCATTACTACCTTCTAACGCCAAAATCGGCTGCAGTTTAGCGATGGCTTCGTCGGTCAGTCCGCGTTCGGCAAGTTCTTTGTTTACGTTCTCGATGCCGATCTTGTCCAACTTATCAATAGCTACGGTGATGTCAATTATCTTATCCGGCGCGCCGATGACTTCGGCTATTCCGGCAAGTATCTTGCGGTTGTTCAAATGCAAGCAGACGCGGATACCTAATCTCCGATACACTTCCTCCACAATCTGTATCAGCTCCAACTCGCTTACTAACGAATCGGTGCCAATCACGTCCACGTCGCATTGATAGAACTCGCGGTAGCGACCTTTCTGAGGACGGTCAGCACGCCAAACGGGTTGTATCTGATAGCGCTTAAACGGGAATTGTATCTCTTCGCGATGTTGAACGATATAGCGTGCAAAGGGCACGGTTAAGTCGTATCTCAGTCCTTTCTCCGGAGCTTCAGCAGCTTTCTCTCCGCTGTTTTGGATACGGAAAAGCAGTTTGTCGCCTTCCTCACCATATTTGCCCATTAATGTGGACATCAATTCCATTGAAGGAGTCTCTATTTGTTGAAATCCGTACAATGCAAACACGCTACGTATTGTAGAAAAAATGTAATTACGGCGGGCCATCTCTATCGGTCCGAAGTCGCGTGTTCCTTTTGGAATATTTGGTTTCTGTGCCATGATGTTGATTAACGAATTAGCGAATTATGAATGGGAAAAGAGCTCGTTATAAATCTTCTCTGTAGCGCCAAGTTCGGAGTCCACATAGGTCTTGGCTTTGAGACCCAACTCATGGTAATGCTCCAAAGCGGAATCCATCGTGCGCTCGAATTCCTCGTATGTCTCAACCGAGAATCCTGCGCCGGCAGCTATCAATCCCTTTGCCTCACGGAAGCGTTGGTAATTAGGGCCGAAGAGCACCGGTATGCCATATACGGCGGGCTCTAATGTGTTGTGAATACCTACGCCAAAGCCACCGCCTATATAAGCTACTTTGCCGTAGCGGTATATGGAGGATAGCATACCGATGGTATCAATCACAATCGTTTGTACATGCAGCACGTTATTTGGCGTTGCTTCCGTGAAACGCACATAGCGCCCTTGGAAAATCTGGAAGATAGTGTGCAAGTGTTTCTCGTCTATCTCGTGAGGTACCAAGACCAATTTCACATCCGGATGTTCTTCTATATAACGAGCTAAAAGGAATTCGTCTTGTGGCCAGGTGCTTCCGGCTATAATCACTTTTTCTGTCGGTCGTTCAAATTCATTCAGTTGCGCTGTTACAAAGTGCTCCACTGTCGGAATCTCTTTTGCGTGCTTGGCGATGCAGTAAACGCGGTCAAAGCGTGTGTCGCCTGCCACTTCCACGTTTTTGATATTGAACTTAGCCAACAGCTCTAATGAAGCAGCGTCTTGCACAAACATTTTTGTGAACCGTGTCAGCAAGTGTCTGTAGCTACTTCCCCAAGGTTTGAAGAACGTCTGCTTCGGACGGAAGATACCTGAAATCAAGTAGGTCGGTATGTTTCGTCTATTCAGTTCGCGCAAGTACGCAGGCCAGAACTCGTATTTAATGAATATAGCCATCGCGGGACTGAAGACGTGCAGAAAATGTCGCGCGTTGCGCTTTGTGGCGAATGGCAGATACATCACTTTGTCTGCGTACTTATAGTCTTTCCGCAGTTCGTAACCTGACGGTGAGAAGAAAGTGAGCAGTATCTTGGTTTGCGGACGTTCTGTCTTCAGTTTCTCGATAATCGGACGTGCCTGTTCAAACTCGCCAACGGACGAAGCATGAAACCACACACAACCCTGCAGATCAGTTTGTGTATCCTTATGCTCTTTTAGGAATCGGGCTACCTCACATTGTCCTGCACAAAGTTTTTTTGCTTTGCGATGGCCAAACAGTGCCACAAGTCGTATGAGTAGAAAATATATAAACATATTTGTTTTTTACGCGCCTGAGCGCACACTCTCGCAATAAAGCGTGCAAAAGTACTGCTTTTTTTTTATACATGCAAATTTTTTGCCAAATAATTCACTATTTTAAGAATTTTGTGCATTTTTTTGCCTAACGTCGCATGCACATCCCTTCCCGTTGGCATAGGTTTCTGATAGGTTCCTGATAGGTTTCTGATAGGTTCCTGATAGGTTCTCATACCTGACTCCACTATGACATAACTATGACTTAATCGCTACTCTCTTCGTCCATTACGTCCGGATTTAATCCGGACACCCTTCTTTCTTCTTTTTCAGGCGAATATGATTCGCCGCTCTCTCCTTCCTTTCTCTTCGTCCATTACGTCCGGATTTAATCCGGACACCCTTTTTTCTTCTTTTACAGGCGAATATGATTCGCCGCTCTCTCCTTCCTTTCTCTTCGTCCATTTCACGTCGTGCTACTACAAAAATCGGAGCGAGACAATTTGCCCCGCTCCGAAAATCTAAAATCTAATAAGATCTATGCCGTCTGGCACGAGTTCACCTTTCATCTATTCCTTATTATCTATTTATTCCCCTTTGCCCGATTGTGCGTCTGACAAAGCATCTGGCAGTTGGAAATATCAGTCGCACCGCCTTTAGACCAAGCTGTAACATGGTCTGCGTCCATCTCGTTTAGCTTCCAAATTCGAGTACGGTTATTATCCAATCCTATCGCACACAGCGGACAGTTACTAACGCCGGCTGCCTTTGCCGAAGCTGTTTGTCGTGCATAAACGGCTTCCTTAACCGGAGTGTCAAAGCAACGCACTTCCAATAGTTTTGGCTCTTTACAGCCACCTAATATGTATTCATAGATTCCCTTCTTGTTTTTAACATAATAATCCTCATACAAAGCACGTTGCTTAGTTGCCACATCTGAAGGGTTATAAGGTTGTTTGTGATACTTTTCATATAGTTCACCCCACGGCAGACCGCACATCTCTTTCTCGATATCGGTAAACACACCGCTTGCCCAATCGATAACACTATCAAAGTATGTTTGCATTTCTTTAATATTCGTGTCAAAACGATGGAGTGACATATATTCACTTACTTTGCCGCGACTTACCCAATCCAATGCGGCATGCAAATAAGCCTGACGCTTCACATTCCCTTTGAGGAACGCAGCCCACTTATTCACATTCGCATTTTGAGAATTTGAGAATACTTCTTTTGCCAATGTTACGAAAGGACCACAATAAATAGCATTTAATATCTCTTGTTCCTCAAGAGGCAGACCGACGATATTGATGGTCTTGAACCATTCTTTGATCTCACTTTCTGTTCCCTCGCATTCATAAACGAGCAATTCTGTTTGGAGTATCTTCTTTTGTAAGTCCTCAGGCATAAAATCAAAATAGTGCTCTACGCAATTGATGGTTACAGCAAACTTACGCGTCAAGAAACGACCGAGTGAGGTAATACGCTGCTGACCGTCCAACACTTCCAAATGCTCATCATCCACTTTATTAAAATAGAGCAATCCAATAGGATAACCTTTGAGCACGGACTCAATAACGGCTATTTCACGTGCGCCGTTTTGCTCGGCATACAGGTAATTTCGCTGGTACTCCGGCTGAATGGTTAGTTTTCCGGAAAGTCCAAACAGGCCTTTTCCTTCTGCCTCATTGTAGGTAAACCCTTTGCAAATTTCTTCAACGGTGTATATCTTACGTTCTGCTTTCATAGTATTTATTGTTTTTTGCGGATTACGATACGTGGGTATTGGCGTTTGTAGCCTTCCTCAGTTTTTAGATAAAAGGCTGGACCTCCTTGCTGTGACTTGGGGAGATTTGCGGGTTTGTTCTTTCCCAAAGTCAAACTAATACCAATTATTTCGTATTGTTCAGGACAATATTTATCCATAAACGTAACAGGGACTCCCATTTCTCCCTCATAATCAGAGGGTATACATTCGGAAAAAGGAACTTCAAGTGCATCGTAGTTTGTATATTTGGAATAACCTACCCCTTTTACTTCCTTGTGTTTGCTGAATCGGATATTATCTTCCATTGTCATAAATTCGCATGGAAGATGATGTTTTCCGTGCTCTAAATTTGTAAACCACCTCACCCCCTTCACTTTTATATAGTGTGTGCCATTTTCATCTATTCTCCAACCAGCAGCTTCTAGCGGATATTCTTGAGGGACTCTAAATTCTCTATCCCCACTCGATATTGAAGGTCCAAGCCACATTTGGTTAGTTTGCATTAAAGGGAATATCTCTTTGTAGCAAATATTGTTGATATTTCCTAATACTAAGAATTTTTTCTTTTTCTTAAAGAGCCATGCCATAAATTCTCTGAACAATGAAAATGGAGGATTCGTTATTACAATATCTGCTTCATCACACAATTTACTAACCTCTTCGCTCTTAAAATCCCCATTCCCTTCTAAATAATTCCATTGTAAATCATCAATATCTATGCGACCATTCGCATTGGTATCACGATCAAGGATGAATATCTTACCATGTGTACGCGTTTTGTTATTATCAAAAATGGGACTTTCTGTTTCAAAAAGAGTAGGCATATATCCCTCTTTATATTTCTTGCTTTCAACAGCGAATGAAGTAGAGATGAGTTTCTTCAGACCGAAGAACTCAAAGTTTTGTGCAAAAAACTTGGTAAAATTGCTCCATTCGGGATCGTCGCAAGGCAGCAAGATTGTCTTGCCCCGAAAGACATCGGGGTTGTATTCAATGTATGCGTTTACTTCTTTCTGAATGTCCACATATTGAGTGTAGAACTCGTCCTTTTTAGCAGCTTTCGCTTGCCTCAATTCTGCATTTCTTGCCATGGATAAAAGCATTTTGTCCTTGCTCTTACCCTATAAGCAACAAAAAAGCGGGACTATTTGTTGTTGCCTATCTAGTACCGAGGTTACGACCATGTGACCTTACACATCAATAAGCACAAATAGTCCACGCCGTAGCGTGAACCTTTGCTTGCTTACTCTCCTGTGTTGAAAAATTGGTCGTATTTCGGTACGGAGAATAAGAGCTAAAGCTCTGTTATTATTTAAATATGTTATTGCGCAACGCCTTGCGCTTATTTATTTTCAATATTTCCTCCTGTTTAACGTCAGGGAGTGACGGAGATTATTTTGTATTGAGCAAATTCTGGACCAGCTCAACTAGTTCATATGCTACTGGTTTTAAAGCGTCCAAATCCTCACGTGTGACATCATATATAACATCATAATCTGCCTTCTCACGCATATTTTCCATTACTGCAATAAAATGTCCATACTTAGGATCAATGATACCAGTTTTTATGAAATGCTGATGAAACTGTGCATTCGTTCCATGATGCGATTTGGAATAGATTCCATTAGCGACAAATAACGCATGAATAGCATGGAATACACCATAATAGAATCGGTTAGCTGCTGCTGAGATAGAATTTAACTCCAGGAGTTGCTCACCGTCAACAAGGCAAGCATGGCATTTATCTAAATGCAACTGTATCAAAATTTGTTTTTCTTCGTTTGTCAGACTCATATCAGAACTATTTTGTCGCTTTCAACGTTATGATAAAACGGAGTGAAGTGGCGCTCTTCCCATTCCTTATGGGTGTAAAGCATAGGGTTAATTTCTATACCCTCATTCCATCCCATTTCAATAAATGGATACGCATAGTGCTCAAAATCCTGTAACTGTTGGTGATCTTTTTCTACTAATAACAGTAAATCCCAATCTGAATTGGGACGATTATCGCCACGCGCACGAGAACCATATAACAATAAGCGGCTACCCTTGGGAAGTACTTGTTTTCCAAGGTTCTTGATTTGCTCTACTATGTTCAAATTCTTTGTCATTACGATTTTGCGCTGCAAAATTACAACAAAAATTGCATATATGCAAAGAAAATGACGTTTTTTTTGAAAATATTTGCAAGAGTGCAAAAAAAGCAGTACTTTTGCGCGATAATTTGGCACCGTAATTTGGAAAATATGAAAGGAAAAAATTGTTTAGTGCTGCTGATGGTGTTGCTGTTAGGCAGTATGTTAATAGGCTGCGGGAAGAGTGCAGCGCTTTATGATCGTGCGGGAACGGTAGTGCGCGATACGCTGAATGGAGTGCCGTGTTGCGTATATGTGCCGTGCGCGTATGAAACTCGGACGAGCGAGACCTTCCCAGTGTTGTACCTGCAACATGGCATGTACGGCAACGAGAACGATTGGACGACACAAGGTCGATTGGTTGCCATTATGGATAGTTTGCTGCAATTGGGCGAAGTAGCTGAGATGGTGGTAGTGATGCCGGATAACTGTCCGAGTCGACCGACACCCGAAGAAGAGAGAGCCAATGCGACAACGGGCGAATGGGAGAAAAACTTCGGTGCGTTCATGGCAGCGGCTGAACGTCGCTATCGCATCAGCACGAAGCCGAGTGAGCGCGCAATAGCTGGTCTGTCGATGGGCGGATATCATACGATGATGGTGTCGTCGGAATTAGACGGGCAGTTTGCGTACGTGGGGATGTTCTCTCCTGCGGTGTTTGTGCACCGTGCACCATCCGAACCGACGAAGCTCTGGTTAGGCATAGGTAAGGACGATTTCCTTTATACAAAGGTGCAATCGTACCGCGCTTGGCTTGAAGAGAATCATCGCGAATATACGTATTACGAGAGTGCCGGCGGTCACACATGGGACAATTGGCAAGATTATATTGTCAGATTTCTGAGGGAACTGACATTTTAGGGTTTAGCGTTTATAGTGGAGAAAGATATAGTTATATTAGCAATTGAGTCGAGTTGTGACGATACGTCGGCAGCGGTGATACGCAATGGGATACTGCTCAGTAACGTGACAGCCTCGCAGAAAGTGCACGAAGAGTTCGGCGGCGTAGTGCCGGAGTTAGCAAGCCGTGCGCATCAACTGAATATCGTTCCCGTAGTAGATACGGCGTTACGTCGTGCTGGTGTGCGCAAAACTGACTTGTCGGCAATAGCATTCACTCGCGGACCTGGCTTACTTGGTTCACTCTTGGTCGGTACGTCTTTTGCCAAAGGAATGGCATTGTCATTGGGTATTCGGCGCATTTTGTGCAGCCGGAAGGCGAGCCGCTAAAGCATCCGACGTTTCCGTTCCTGTGCTTACTCGTGAGCGGAGGTAACTCGCAGATAGTCAAAGTAGAAGGGTATAACCGCATGTCCATCATCGGTCAGACTATCGACGATGCAGCGGGCGAAGCGTTTGACAAGTGCGCTAAGGTAATCGGTTTGCCGTATCCGGGTGGTCCGTGGATTGATAAATTAGCCAAATTGGGTAATAAAGATGCCTATCACTTTGCCGAACCAAATCTGCCGGATTATGACTATTCGTTCTCAGGACTGAAGACCTCGTTCCTATACACCATCCGCGACCTGATGAAAGCGCATGGTGTAGATAGCGTGGAAGCCTTGTCGGAACGTATCCCAAACTTCAAAGAAGATCTATGCGCTTCGCTTCAATATACGATAATCGACGTGCTGATGAAAAAGCTAAAGAAAGCGGCTAAAGAGTTGAATATCAATCAAGTAGCTGTGGCAGGTGGTGTGAGTGCGAATAGCGGGCTGCGCGATGCGTTTATCTACTATGGCAAACGCTATAAATGGGATGTGTTCATTCCGCCTTTCTCGTTCACTACGGACAATGCGGCGATGATTTGTCAGGCTGCTTATTACAAATACTTAGACAACGATTTTTGCGCAATAGATGAAGTGCCTTTCGCCAAAACTCAAATCTAAACTTTCTGCTTTTTGGCAGAATCTTGACCCGTACAAGGATGTTATCATCTTTGTAGTGGCACTTTTTGTGAGTAATGGGATATGGAAACTATGCATTCACGGTGACGAAGATAATATTGCTGTTACCTTTCTCGGATTGAATGCGACACCTTTCTTTCAGTGGTTTTCGGAAATAACTGCTGAGGCTGTTTATTGGATAGTATCGCTTTTCCGTGACACTATCTACCAGGCAGATGCCATTACCTTGAGATTCGTGACCGGAGGAGGCTCAAAGATCGTGTGGAGTTGTACGCCTATTAAACAATCGTTCATTTGGTTATGTATCTTGCTCGTTACAATAGGCGATTGGAAATCAAAGGCATGGTTTATTCCATTTGGATGGGTTGCCATTTTCCTGTTTAACATCCTGCGTATCAGCGCAATAACATTCTTTATGGAATTTCATCCGGATTGGTTTGAGATACTCCATACGTACATATTTAAGTATCTCTTCTACGGTTTTATGTTTCTGCTTTGGGTTTGGTATGTTGAGAAGCTGAGAAAAGTACCTCAAAATACGTTGAGTGAGGCCGAATAAAGTTGCAAATCTATCTCAGTTGTTTTACCTATTGGATTGCCGTCTATCTCAACCGGTAATGGCCTGTCAAACAGCCACTTTCCGGTGCTTACTTGTTTGCGTTTGGTCCACTTGGATACTACATCTTTTTTGGCGCGTATCAGACGTGTCAACTCCAATGGTAAGCGCAATCTCGGACAGCGCAATTCAAACACATCAATCAGCCTGTCGTCTATTTTGGCTCCCGGACAAGGATATAGGTCTCCACTAATGCGCTTATTATTGCAGAAAGATACCATTATTGGCTCTTCTCGTTGCCAGCATCGAAAAGCAGTGGCGATGTAAGCTAACTCGTTCAATCCTAATCGATTAAATCGCTTCTTTGTGTTGCGATTCTCTATCGCTTGGGCGATGCTTGCTGCAAAACCTACACTCGCTTCGTTGATAAATCGCCATGTGTGCCCGTTGCATATTAACTCCGGCAAATCAGTCTTCATAAAAGGCGCATCATTCAAGTAACGTTGTACCTTATTGGCGGCTTTCTCTTGCCCGCTAATCTGAGAATACAAACTATTGCTCGTTCCTCCTGCTAAGAGTACAAAACGATGCTCCTCCGGCTTAGATAAACCATTCAGTAGGCTATTGAATGTCCCATCACCTCCGATTACAATCACATCGGTACAAGCTTTATCCAACTTGTCTCGCTCCAATAAGGCATATTTCACACCTTGGGCATCCAGTAATGCCTTCACATCCTTCCATACTGTTTCTGCCCGTCCACTGCCCGCGCTTGGATTATAATATATGGATATATTAGAAGTCAATAAGATAGGATTACAAATATTGTCCCGTAATAGATTCTTTACAATTGCGAACGTCTTCTATGCTGCCGGCCACTACCAGTTTACCGCCCTCTCGTCCTCCTTCTGGCCCCAAATCTATCAGCCAATCACACGCACGAATTACATCTAGATTATGCTCTATGATTATCACTGTATTTCCTCTGTCTACCAATTTCCGTAGGACACCCAATAAAATGTGCACGTCTTCAAAATGCAACCCCGTTGTGGGTTCGTCTAATATATATACTGTCTTGCCCGTGGACGGACGGCCTAACTCGGCTGCCAGTTTAATGCGCTGACTCTCTCCTCCGGATAATGTTGTGCTCGATTGCCCTAATTTGATGTAACCCAGACCTACTTCCTGTATTGTCTTGATTTTTTTGAGTATATAGGGTTGTGACTCAAAGAACTCAACGGCCTGATTAACTGTCATATCGAGCACATCACTAATCGTTTTGCCTTTGAACTTGACCTCCAGCGTCTCTTTGTTATATCGCTTGCCTCCGCATACTTCACAGGGCACATAGACATCCGGCAAAAAGTGCATCTGAATCGTTCGGTAACCGTTACCAAGGCAGTTTTCGCAGCGTCCTCCTTTCATGTTGAATGAGAACCGACCGGCTTTCCAGGCACGGATTCGAGCTTCGGGTAATTGAGCGAATAGTTCGCGTATATCGTTGAATACGTTGGTATATGTTGCAGGATTGGAGCGCGGCGTGCGGCCTATCGGACTTTGATCTACGGCTATCACTTTATCTATCAAATCGATACCCTCTATGCTGTCATAAGCTAACGGCTTGGTCAGACTTCGGTATAAGTGTTGAGATAGAATAGGGTATAGTGTTTGGTTGACCAGTGTGGATTTACCACTTCCGCTCACACCGGTTATGCCTATCATCTTTCCTAATGGAAAAGCAACATCTATATGTTTGAGATTATTGCCGTGACATCCTTTCACGCAAATCCAATCTTTTGGGGTGTCGGTGTTGCATGGTAACGTAATCTTGCGTTCTCCACGCAGCCACTGTGCGGTGATTGTGTCGCTTTTAAGTAATTCTTCCGGCGTTCCCTCAAACATAATCTTTCCGCCGAGTCGTCCAGCTTTTGGGCCAATATCTACAATATAATCCGCCTCCCTCATGATTTGTTCATCATGCTCTACAACAATCACGGAATTACCCATGTCGCGCAGTTCCTTCAGCGAATCGATTAAACGTCTGTTGTCCCGCTGATGTAAACCGATACTTGGCTCATCTAATATGTACAGCACGTTCACTAAACGCGAACCTATTTGCGTAGCTAAACGAATCCGCTGACTCTCACCGCCCGACAAACTCTCTGAACTTCGACCTAAACTTAAATAAGTCAGTCCTACACTTTGCATAAAGCGCAGTCGGGCACATATCTCCTTAAGAATAGGCTCTGAAACAGCCCGTTGTTTGGTATTTAACTCCAACGGTCCTTCCAAAAATACCAATAGCTCTTCTATATCCATTTCACTGAGCTCGGCAATCGTTTTGCCTGCAAACTTATAACTCAGTGCTTCTTTATTCAATCGCTTGCCTCCACACTCCGGACAAACACTCCACACTTCATCACTATCTGACTCATCCTCTACCGGGTAATCCACCAGTTTCTCAAACCAATTCTCTTCATCTCGAATGATTGCATCCACCTCGTCCCTTTCGCTTTTCACTTTTAAGCTTTCACCTCTCACTTTTCCCAATCCCTTGCATCGAGGACACCAACCGCTCGGCGAATTAAACGAAAAAGAGTGTGGGGCGGGTTCTACATAACTAAGACCCGTCACCGGACACATTAGATTTCGGCTGAAATAGCGCACTTCATTCTTTTCCTCGTTGATTGTAGTAATCATGATTACGCCATTTCCTTGTGTCATGGCTTTATCCACGCTTTGTCGTAACCTTATTACATCGTTCGGGGAAACATCGTCTGTATCATTTACTTTTAGTTTATCTACGACTAACTCAATGCTGTGGTTGACATATCTGTCCACCTTCATACCAAACACTAAGTCGCGAATTTCTCCATCTACTCGCACTTGCAGAAAGCCCTTCTTACGTACAGTATCGAATAACTCCTTATAGTGGCCTTTCCGATTAGTAACCAATGGTGCCAGCAGCAATATTTTCTTTCCCGCAAACTCTTTGGATAGCAACTCCACAATCTGCTCATCAGAATAATGCACCATCTTTTCTCCGCTCAGGTACGAATATGCTTCGCCCGCTCTTGCATAAAGCAGACGCAGATAGTCGTAAATCTCTGTAATGGTTCCGACGGTAGAACGCGGGTTCTTCTGAGTCGTTTTTTGGTCAATAGAGATTACGGGGCTCAATCCCGTTATCTTATCTATATCAGGTCTCTCTAAATTCCCGATATATCCTCTTGCGTAGGAAGAAAAAGTGTCTATATATCGACGTTGACCCTCGGCAAATATCGTATCAAAAGCCAAAGACGACTTACCGCTACCGCTCACACCTGTTATTACAGATAATTTGTCGCGCGGTATTGTTACGTCCACATTTTTCAGGTTATTTACCCGAGCACCGATGACTTCTATTTGTTTTTTGTCCGACATAATTCAATTCAGCCCGCAAAGATACTGCTTTTTTTTGATATGTGCAAGTTTTTTTGTACCTTTGTGACAAAAAATGCTATGACTTACGGGTATATTCGTGTTTCCACAGATACGCAGACAGTGGAGAACCAACGATTTGAAATCAACAATTTCTGCGCGCGAAACAATATAAAAATTGACACTTGGATAGAAGAGACCATTTCCGGTCTGAAGAACTACAAAACACGACAGCTGGGACGTTTACTCAAGCGGACGCACAAGGGCGATATTATTGTTTGTTCCGAACTGAGTCGTCTTGGACGTAACTTGTTTATGATAATGGAGATACTGAATATTTGTATGTCACGAGATTGCAGGCTATGGACTATCAAAGACGGCTACCGTTTGGGCGACGATATTAATGCAAAAGTTTTGGCTTTTGCCTTCGGCTTATCAGCTGAGATTGAGCGAAATCTAATTAGTCAGCGTACAAAGGAAGCGCTGGCTCGCAAACGGGCTGAAGGTGTTAAAATAGGTCGACCTTTAGGGAAACTGACACAATTAGAACGGCTTAAGTTGAATAAATATCACCATCGGATTGTGAAACTGCGTGAACAAGGTATGTCCTTTAACAATATTGCTAGACGGCTGCATCTATCACGCAACACCTTGGCTCGCTATGTGCATAGAATCGGCCTAAAATGAAAAAAAAATAAAAATATTTCACAATATATTGTGCATATCAAAAAAAAGTTGTACCTTTGCAGCGAATTTGGAAAAAAGTGGGGGGATTAGTATTGAAAGCACTAAATTTTACAAAAAATACAAATTAAATGGCAAAAGTTTATCAAGCTAATGAAATTAAGAACATTGCCCTCATGGGTGGCAGTGGTTCTGGTAAGACTACCTTGATGGAGTCAATGCTCTTTGAGAGCGGAGTGATTAAACGTCGCGGTACTGTGGAAGCACAATCAACGGTTTGCGACTATTTCCCAGTAGAGAAGGAGTACGGTTATTCGGTGTTCTCCACAGTTTGTAACATTGAATTTAGCGGCAAAAAGCTTAACATCATTGACTGCCCGGGTTCGGACGACTTCAGCGGTGGCGCAGTCACAGCGCTACATGTTGTGGATACAGCAGCTATTGTCCTGACAGCTAATGGCGGTGTGGAAGTAGGTACTCAGAACAACTTCCGTCTGGCTGAAAATGCAAAGAAACCGGTGGCCTTTATCGTTAACAAGTGCGACCATGAGAATGCTAATTTTGAGCGTACGTTCGAGGCTCTGAAAGAGAACTTTGGTAACAAAGTTTGTCTTGTTCAGTATCCCGTTAATGCCGGTGGTGGTTTTAACTCTGTTATCGACGTGCTCAAAGGTAAAATGCTCGTTTGGAAAGCCGAAGGTGGTGCTCCTGAATTCAAAGATATTCCTGCAGAAGAAGCAGGCAAGGTGGAAGAGCTACTCGGCGCTTTGCATGAGATGGCTGCAGAGGCAGACGAGACTTTGATGGAAAAGTTCTTCGAAGAAGGTACATTGAGCGAAGAAGAAACTATACGCGGTCTGAAAGTGGTATTCGCAGAGGCAGGTGTATATCCTGTATTATGCACTTGCGGTGCAAAGGATATGGGTGCACGTCGTCTTATGGAGTTCCTCGGTGAGATGGCTCCAAGTGTAGCTGAGGCTCCGAAACCGGTTACCAAAGATGGTAAAGAGGTAGCTCCTGATGCTAAGGCTCCGACATCGATGTTCATTTTCAAAACCAGCGTAGAGCCGCATATCGGTGAGGTGAACTACTTCAAAGTTATGCAAGGTACTGTTCACGGTGCTGACGACCTACAGAATATGGATCGTGGTAGCAAAGAGCGTATTTCTCAGCTCTATTCTGTGGCCGGTTCTATCCGTGTTCCTGTTGATGAAGTGGCTGCTGGCGACATCGCTGCTACTGTTAAACTGAAAGATACTCGTACGGGTAACACTCTCAATGCTAAAGACTGCGATAACCTTTATCCGGCAATCCAGTATCCGGAGCCTAAGTATCGCCGTGCTATTCGTCCGGTTAACGAAGCAGATGCTGAGAAACTGAGTGCGTTGCTGACTCGTATGCACGAAGAAGATCCGACATGGATCATCGAGCAATCGAAAGAACTGAAGCAGACCATCGTTAGCGGTCAAGGTGAGTTCCACCTTCGTACACTCAAATGGCGTCTGGAGAATAATGATAAGATGATGGTTGAATACGACGAGCCGAAGATTCCATATCGTGAGACTATCACTAAGGCTGCTCGCGCTGACTATCGTCACAAGAAACAATCCGGTGGTTCAGGTCAATTCGGTGAAGTACACCTGATAGTTGAGCCGTACGTTGAAGGCGATCCTGTTAAGGAAGTATATAAATTCGGTAACCAAGAATACCGTATCTCCGTCAAGGATACCCAAGAGATTCCATTGGAGTGGGGCGGTAAACTTGTTCTTATCAACTCTATCGTAGGTGGTGCTATTGATGCACGCTTTATCCCTGCAATCTTGAAAGGTATTATGGACCGTATCGAGCAAGGTCCGTTGACAGGCTCGTACGCTCGCGACGTTCGTGTTATCATCTATGATGGTAAGATGCACCCGGTTGACAGTAACGAAATCTCCTTCCGTTTGGCAGGACGTAACGCCTTCGCAGAAGCCTTCCGTAATGCTAACCCGAAAGTGCTGGAGCCTATTTATGAAGTAGAGGTGCTCGTTCCTGGCGAGATGATGGGTGATGTAATGTCTGACATCAATGGTCGTCGCGGTATGGTGCTTGGTATGGAAGCAGAGAAAAACTTCCAACGTTTGAAAGCACTTGTTCCATTGAAAGAGATGTCTTCGTACAGCACAACGCTGTCCAGCTTGACAGGAGGTCGTGCTACCTTTACGATGAAGTTCAAGAGTTACGAACTCGTTCCGGGTGACGTACAAGACAAACTCATTAAAGAATACGCTGCACAACAAGCAGAAGAGGATTAATGTACATCGCGATTGCCGGCAATATTGGTGCAGGAAAAACCACGCTGACAAAGATGTTAGCCAAGTACTACGGTTGGGAGCCACGCTTCGAGAGCGTGAGCTTCAACCCATACTTGGAGGATTATTACTCCGATATCAAGCGCTGGTCTTTCTGTCTGGAGACGTACTTCCTCAAGGAACGTTTCAAAGACCTGCTTGCCGTTTTGCAATCACAACACACAATTGTACAAGACCGCAGTATTTTTGAGGGTGTGTACGTGTTCGTCACAAATAACTACGAGCGCGGAGACTTGAGTCAGCGTGATTATGAGACCTATATGGAACTTTTTGGCCACATGAAGCGGCTCATGCGCCTGCCGGATTTGATGATTTATCTTCGCAAGTCCGTACCAACCCTTATCGCTCAAATACAAAAACGCGGTCGTGAGTACGAACAGACGATGCAGTTAGATTATCTCAAGGACCTCAACGAACGATACGAGGACTTTATCTTTAATAAGTATGAAGGAAGAGTGCTCGTTATCGATTCTGATGGGATGGACTTTGAAAATAACCCTGCTGATTTTCGTACGATTGTTAACAAAATCGATGCGGAACTGTTTGGCCTCTTCTCTGAGGAGAATTGGCGGTCAGTGACCGAGACGAAAAATAAACATTGTTAAATAACTTAAACCCTCCCCAGAACTAGGAGGAGTTCTCCCCCTCGGAATGTAAAACGAAGTTTTGCAGACCGAAGAGCGAGAACACGGCGGCGCACTATACAAGGGCAGAGCCCGTAGTCGTGCAAGCCGTAGTTCGCGCGAATGCATATAGCTATTGCCGGAAATATTGGCTGCGGAAAGACCACATTGACAAATATGTTGGCTAAGCATTATGGTTGGACACCACGCTTTGAAAGTGTTGACTTCAATCCGTATCTGGCTGATTTCTACGAAGATATGGCTCGTTGGTCTTTCAACTTGCAGATTTATTTCCTCAACAAACGCTTTAAGGACGTGGTGGATATATCCAAGTCGGACGAGTACATCATTCAAGATCGTACTATTTACGAGGATGCTCGTATTTTTGCGCCTAACCTTCACGAACAGGGCTTTATGTCTGACCGTGATTTCGATAACTACTGCGACCTGTTTGACCTCATGATGTCGTTGGTGAAAATGCCGGACCTTATGATTTATGTCCGTTGTTCTATCCCGACTCTTGTGGCACAGATTCAGAAACGTGGCCGCTCCTACGAGGCTTCAATGCGTATTGATTACCTGCAGGGCTTGAACGACAAGTATGAGAAGTGGATTAGTGAGTACAAGGGCAAATTGCTCATCATTGATGGTGATCATATCAAATTTGGTGACAATCCCGAGGACTTCCGTTGGGTGACAGATCGTATTGATGCAGAACTCTTTGGTCTCTTCCCGTTCGAAGCCCAAGAAGGAGTAGGTAAGGAAATAAAGTAGTAACTCGTTACTAATCAGATGGTCGTACAGCGCTTCTTGGATTATATCGCCATAGAGCGTAAGTACTCTAACCGTACGGTGGAGGCTTACCGAGATGATATATATGCGTTCTGCGCTTACATCAATGTGGATCCAAATGAGTACGACCCAACAATAGTGGATGAGGCAGATATTCGCGGTTGGCTTATTGAGTTGCTGGATCAGCACCACTCTCCACGAAGTATTAAGCGCTACCTGAGTAGCTTGCGGTCTTTTTACAAGTTTATGTTGCGAGTCGGAATCATCAAGAAGGATATTACTCGCAAGATTATCGCCCCGAAGGAGGATAAGCCCTTGCCTGTCTTTTTCCGTGAGAGCGAGATGGAGCAAGCTACAGCCTACGACACGCAAGCCGATGACTTCGAATCTTGCCGTAATAGTCTCATTATCGAAATGCTTTATCAAACCGGCATGCGGCAAGCTGAGATGCTCGGATTAATGGATAGCGATATTGATCTCCATCAAGGTCAGATTCGTATCTTCGGAAAACGTCGAAAAGAACGTATTGTACCGATGGGACAAGCGCTGATGAATTTAATTAAACAGTATCTTGCTTTTCGAAAAGAACTGGAGCCGGTTAGCACCTTCTTAGTCCGTGTTAAAAGAAACGGCGAGGTCGTGCCGATGGACAAAATGACCTTATATAATATCGTACGTACGCGTATGCGTGAGGTATCAACGCTCAAAAAAGTAAGTCCGCATGTGCTACGACACACTTTCGCAACAACTATGCTCAATAATGGAGCGGATATTCGTACGATACAAAGCCTAATGGGACACGCTTCGCTTGCAGCAACGCAAGTCTATACACATACCACTTTTGAACAGATTCGCAAAGCATATAACCAAGCGCATCCAAGAGCAAAAAAATAACAATACAAAATAACAATATATAATAACCTTTTTAATACCTCTAATCTGGCTGAGAGGGCCCTCTAAACTCGGGACGTAAAGAACGCAGTGTTTGCGGACCGAAGAGCGAGGGCATCCGAGTACTCCCTACTAAAACGGAGTTTTGGTACATGTACGAGGATAGCCAGCGCGATATGAATTTGACAGTTAAAGCCATTAACTTCGAGATGGCGGAGCGCCTCGAGAAGTACATCGAGAAAAAAACAAAGCGTTACGAGAAGATTCTCAATAACGCAGGTGCTGAAATGGAGATTCGTATGTCGGTCGTTAAACCCGAAACGAACCTCAATAAAGAAACCAAAGTGCGCGTGATGGGTAATGGTCCGGAAATGTTCGCCGAGAAAATCTGCGACACCTTTGAAGAAGGACTCGACCTCTGCCTCGAAATCATCGACCGCCAAGTGGAGAAACTCAAAAACAAATAAAACAAAATAAGCCTCGAGAATTCTCGGGGCTTATTGTTTGCTTGAAGTAGAAATTAATCTTGATTCTTTTGCAAGCAAGCTTCTTCGGTATCGCCGCTTACTTTCTCCCATGAATAGTAAACACTCTTGGTACCTGAAAGCTCCATAGTTGTTTTGCAACTGAGAGCGATAGTGTACTCATTAGCCCATGTGTAAGTGGTAGCAGAAGCGTTGTTGTTGTTAACAGTTACTGCCCAGCATGACGGAGCGTCTTGAGGATTGTAATCTTTCAGATTGATTGAATCAGGATCGTTGGTTTTCTTTGAACAAGACATAGTTGCGAAAGCAACTGCGATGCATGCTACTGCAATCATTAATTTCTTCATAATAGATAATTTTAAACGTTTAAAATAAGTTGTTTTTATATGTATTTTGGCTTCTTAGTACCAAAAAAGCGTGCAAAAGTACACTTTTTTTATCAACTATGCAAATATTTTTTGCATATTTAAATAAATTTATGTAATTTTGCAGGCAGATTGCTAATTTTATGCTATATGAAACGTGTATTTTTCCTTTCAGCGCTTCTCGCGCTTACAATCGGTGCTTTTGCTACGCAATACACCACCTATCTGGATTATATTGCTAAATGGAAAAAGACTGCTATGCAACATCAGCAGGAGTATGGTGTTCCTGCCTCTATTACGCTGGCTCAGGGATTACTTGAGTCCGGTGCAGGTCAGTCCGAATTGGCTACTGAGGCCAATAACCACTTCGGTATTAAGTGTACGTCAGATTGGATGGGCGATGTCTATCGCCATGACGACGACCGCAAGGCTGAGTGCTTCCGAATGTACAAGGATGCCGAAGAGTCCTTTGTTGATCATGCACTCTTTCTCAAGCGTTCACGCTACGAGCGCCTCTTCACCTATTCTGTAACTGATTATCCCGCTTGGGCACAAGGTCTTAAGGATTGTGGTTATGCCACCGACCCGACCTATCCTAAAAAACTCATTCGCATCATCGAAGAGTATAAACTCAATGACTATGTCATTGCTGCTAAGGAGAAAGACCCGAATGATCCGGATATTTTGACTCCTCCGGCGCTTGCTACGGATAAGAAAAAGAACGCTGTTTCTCCGGCCGATAGCGTAGTGGTTATTGAAGCCGCTCCCGTTATCGCTTCTTTCTCTGCAGATCCGGAACCGCCCTACGTGCGTCCCCTCACTGCCAAAGAGGAGAAAGCTGAGTTCTTTGCTCATCATGGCAAAGGTAAATACAACGGCGTGCGCTACACCGTAGCGCGTGAAGGGGATACCTATGCTTCTATGGCCTTCAGTCTCAATGTGCCGGAGCGTGCCCTTCGTGAGAATAATGACGCGCTCGGTCGTGAACTCAAACCCGGTGATCGCGTTTATCTGGCTAAGAAAAAAACGCAAGCACCAAAAGATAAACTCTATGTGTGGACCAAGCCTGGACAAAGTGTTTGGGAACTGATTCAGAAGGAGGGTATAACCGAGAAATCATTCCGTGAATACAATGGCATTCCGGTTGATGTCCGTACCTTCGAGACACGTCAGCAAGTTGTCTTGCACAAACCTAAGAATAAATAAAATGCAACGTCACACTGCGCAATCCATAGGAGATTTACTCACCGACTATTTGCGGGAAACTGGACTGGAAAAACCACTTCTCGAACGACAAATAGTTGAGTTGTGGCCTGAGGTAATGGGCGCTATGGTGGCGCGGCTGACACGCTCTGTCGAACTGAAGAACGGTACATTAATTGTGCATATTAGTTCCGCTGCACTGAAAGCACAACTCTTTGAGTGCCGACATCAGTTGGTTGATAAAATAAATAATGCGGTCGGAGCGCAAGTGATAGACAATGTCAGACTATTAGGATAACCATGACATATCCCGCTAACATAGAGCAAAAGATTGACTTTCCGGTCATCCGAGAGCAACTGCATAAAGCCTGCTCTTCGGCACTTGGTCGGCGGGAGGTGGATGATATGGAGTTCCTCACTGACTATCAGGCTATTCTCCATCGCTTACGCGAAGCCGAAGAGATGGTACATGTTCTGTCCGATGCTTCGCTCAATTTTCCGCGTGGTGAAATCAACGATTTGCGCGAGTCCTTGAATCGTGTGCGCATAGAAGGACTGTATATGGACGAAACAGAACTCTTCCAATTGCGTAAGTCCATAGACTATGCTGCGCAATTAGAACGTTTCTTCTTAGGGCTGGATCCGGTACGTTTTCCGCAACTGCGCACTTTCCCAACGAGGCATTTGCATAACCTTTCAGGTGAAACGACAGCTGCAATATTGCAGCCTTTGATCAGCGTGATTGACAAAGCTATAGACCCCTTTGGACAACTGCGCGACAGCGCTTCGCCTGAACTGCATCGTATTCGGCGGGAACTCAGTCAGGCACAAGGTGCTGTCTCCGCCTCTATCGCCGCTATTCTCCGTCGCGCACAAGCTGCCGGACTGGTTGATAAAGAGGCTACACCTACCTTAAGAGAAGGACGGCTTGTACTACCCATACCTGCTGGCGTAAAAAAGAAAATTGGAGGAATAGTGCATGACGAGTCTGCTACCGGTAAAACGGTCTTTATCGAGCCGCAGGAAGTAGTTGAGGCAAATAATCGCATCCGCTCATTGGAGTCTGAACAGGCGCGCGAACGACTACGTATATTGCACGAAATAACCGCATTCGTCAGGCCACTTATACCGCAAATTTTGCTTACACAAGGCTTTCTAGCTCATGTGGACTTTATCATAGCAAAGGCACTCGTCGCTAAGCGCTTAAACGCTATCGCACCTAATTTTGTAGACTATCCGATGCTCGATTTACGGGAGGCTAGACATGCCGTGCTGTATTTGCGATTCTCAGCAGAAGGAAAAGCTGTGGTGCCTTTGACCATGAAACTCGAAAATGAGACTAACCGCATACTCGTTATCTCCGGTCCGAATGCCGGCGGTAAGTCTGTCTGTCTCAAGACCGTGGCACTCTGTCAATACATGCTGCAATGTGGTCTGCCCGTGCCGGTAAGCGAGGCGTCCACAATGGGGCTTTTTGACCGACTCATGATTGATATTGGTGATGAGCAGAGTATTGAGGATGACCTGTCAACGTATTCCTCGCACCTACGCAACATGAAAGCCTTCGTTAAGTATGCGGATAATAAGACACTCTTTCTTATTGACGAGTTTGGTACAGGTACGGAACCTCTTATAGGTGGCGCAATAGCCGAGTCGGTGCTGACAAACCTAAATATGCAAGCGGCTTTTGGAGTCGTTACAACGCACTATACTAACCTCAAGCATTTTGCCGAACAGGCTGAAGGGGTAGTCAATGGAGCCATGCTCTATGACCGAGGACAACTCAAGCCTCTCTTCCAACTCTCTATCGGGCAAGCTGGCTCATCTTTTGCTATTGAAATAGCGAAGCAAACGGGGCTGCCGGATGATATTATTAAGCGTGCTACGGACCTGGTGGGTGAAGAGCATATAGACTATGACAAACAATTGCAGGATATAGCCCGTGATAAGCGGTATTGGGAGAATAAGCGACAGAATATACGCCAGCGCGAAAAACACTTAGAGGAGAAGATTGCTTATTATGAAAATGAAATAGCCGGTCTCAAGGCCAAGAAAAAAGCGGTCTTGCAGGAGGCTAAGGATGAAGCTGCCGATATCCTTGCAAAGTCCAATGCCACTATCGAGCGCACTATTCGCGAAATCAAAGAGGCCAAGGCGGATAAAACCAAGACACAAGCTGCACGAGCTAAAGTGGAGAAACTCAAACAGCAGGTCGAGCCGACAAAAAAAGAACAACCCGCTGCTAAAAAACGCGTCCTACGTGACTTCCGTGAACTCAAACCCATGGCTAAGTCCATGCCGTCATCACAACCGTTTGTGGTGAATACAATTCGCCAACACAAACTCGCCTTTGAGCACACACTCGATATACGCGGACTCAGAGCCGACGAAGCGCTCGAGACCTTTATCGCGTACCTCGACGATGCTATCATGGTCAATGCCGGTACGGTTACTATCCTGCACGGAACCGGTACAGGTGCGCTCAAACAGATTGTCAGAGACCATCTCGCTCAACGAAATAAAGCCCTGCGTAAACGTAAGGCAACAGAAATCGTCTATCACGACGGAGATCCGGACAGAGGTGGAGCAGGACTCACCATTGTTGAACTATAATGCACATCATATGAAGAAACTATCGCTATTACTGCTTTCTTTGGCTGCTGTGACAGGACTTTTCGCCGCGCAGCAGGATACAACGCGTACGTCCATCTACCGCTCAACCGTTTCGGCTATGGTCGAGTATTCGTACAATAAGACTTGGGGACATTTCGCTAACGTGGATGTGCAGGCGCTGATGCCGCTCAATCGCTACGTGGAGCTGAACGTTAACCTGCAGGCTTCTTTCAAAAATGTCTATACTGTAGGGGTCACGCTCCGTCCGAAAGTAGTATTGCCGTATGGCGAACTCTTCTTTGACACCGAGGTGCTGTATAAAGCCGTCCTACGCAGTAATCAGATGGACTTGGTTGCGGCGCTCTCTTTGGGGTACCGATTCGACTATGCATCCGTGCAGATCGGTTCCTTCGCCCGTTTTATGGAGTCATACAGTCGCGATTGGCATAGTGAGGAGACTTATCAGGTCGAATCCTTCAATCTCCTATACCGTTTGGAGGTATATTGCAGGCCGCAGACAGAGCGATGGAATATAGGTGCTGCTTTCGCTAACTTCGATGACTATCAGTTTGAGCGTATGTGGCAACCGCTTTTTGAACTCAATGGACGATATGATCCGGCAGACCACTGGCGAGTACACCTCAGTGCCCAGTGCAAACCTACTGGAATGTTTCACCTCAATGCAGCCTTCTACGGATTTACACTCCGTGCTGGTTTCACCTATAGATTCTAACTGCTATGAAAAACATATTCATTATTCATTATTCATTATTCCTCATGCTGCTCGTAACAGCATGCAACCCCAACTACGATATGCCTGGTATGTTTAGCGGCTCGAGTGAACGTGCCGATAAACGATTGGCTGAATCACTTGACTACGACAAAAGAGTAGGGGAAATACATCTTACTGTTCCTGAAAATTATCTCGTCTATGTCGCCACCGACACACATGTTGATTCAACCACACACCACTGGTCGAAGTTTGTCAACAGCTATAAAACGGATAACAACTGCGCTTTTGCTATTCACCTCGGAGATTTGATTAATGCTAAAAATAACTTCGCTCGCTTCTTTGACGCTGCTAAGGTGACACCTAAGGGCTATGTGCCGGGTAAGGACACCATTTTCTATATCGTCGGTAATCATGACCTCTACTTTAACCAGTGGCCCGAGTATAAATCCTATGTCGGTACATCCACCTATTGGTTTGACACACGCACTGCTGACGGAAAACTACTCGACTTGTATATCTGTTTAGATAGTGGCGAAGGCACATTGGGAGCCGACGGAATAAAGTGGCTCGAAAATACCCTGAAAGACAAAGCGGAACTGCCATACCGACACCGCATTATTTTGACACATACACACATGTTTAAACAGGATGACTCCCAAGGACACACATCCAACTACTCCATGGAGGAAACCTATGAGATTGCTGCACTGCTCACTAAATACGGCGTGACTGAGTACTGGAGCGGACACGATCATAGTCGCGAAATAACTACTTATGGTAAAGTCACCTATATCGTCGTTGATGCGCTCGAAGACGCTGTGGACGATGCATTCTATATGATCGCTACCATGTCTTCTTCGATACAGCACAAGTTTGTGAAAATATAAATCAATATTCATTAATCAATAATTATCATTCAAATGAGTATTTCTTTTTTATATTACTTATGGATGCTCCTTTCCCTCTCTTCCGGGAATCTGGCAGGTACCGACAAAAACCCGATGCATAACATGGGTTCCGTGCAAATCTACTATTTTTATGACTCACGTATCCCCAGCTCGATTGGTGAAAAGATGTGTGGCCTGACTAAAGACCTGCTGCAAAAAAACTACGCCAATCAGGTGGCGAAGGGGGATATCATTTTCTATGAAATCGACTTGGCTTCACCTAAGGGGGAAGAGATTGCCCGTAAATGTAATATTACCATCACTGGGCTCGTACTTGGCCGCCATCTGCGAGTGGTTAACCTTACGCAAAACGGCTATGCCTATGCTAAGTCGGACCCATTGGCGTTCCAGCAGAACCTCGCTTACCATATCAACAAACTCTTACCTCCATCCAAACGACCAAACTAATCGTTAATCATTAAACATTAATCGTTAAACATTAAACGTTATATGCAACTATCCACTCGAGTATTGAACATCTCCGCCTCACAGTCCCTCGCTATGGCGGCTAAAGCCAAGCAGATGCAAGCGGAAGGAATAGATGTCATTTCCATGTCGTTGGGTGAACCGGATATGGACACTCCTGAATATGTCCGCCGTGCGGCCCAAGAAGCCATTGATAACCACTGGTCACATTATGGCCCAGTGCCGGGTATTCCGGCTCTCCGTGCCGCTATTGCCGACTACCACAACCGCGTCAATCACCTTCTAACCTCTAACCTCACACCTCTAACCTTTACTCAGGACGAAGTCCTGGTAAGCATCGGTGCCAAAATGGCTATCTTCAATGCCATTCAGGCGGTTATCAACCCCGGTGACGAGGTCGTTATACCTACACCCTCGTGGGTGAGTTATGGCGAAATGGTCAAACTGGCAGAGGGCGTCCCTGTGCACGTGGCTACATCCTTTGACCGGCAATATTGCCTTACACCCACTCAACTGCGAGCTGCGCTCACGCCTAAATCACGCATGATTATCCTATGCTCACCCAATAACCCTACCGGTAGCGTCTATTCCTTGGAGCAGATGCAAGCGCTCGTAGATGTCCTGCGCGACTATCCCCAGGTCGTCGTGCTCGCGGACGAAATCTATTCACCGCTCGTCTATGGCTGCCGGCATGTCTCTTTCGCTGCTTTCCCCGAACTGCAAGACCGGCTCATCATCATCAACGGAGTCAGCAAAGCCTTCGCTATGACCGGTTACCGTATCGGCTGGATGCTCTGTAAAGACCGTAACCTCATCGCTGCTTGTACGCGCCTGCAAGGCCAGCAACTCACCTGCGCTACTATGGTCGCTCAGAAAGCCGCAGAGGCAGCTCTCACAGGACCGCAAGACTCCGTAGAGCAGATGCGACAAGTCTTCGCGGAGCGACGAGAACTCATCTGCCGACTCGCGAAAGACATACCCGGCTTCCGCTTTTCCGAACCACAAGGAGCTTTCTACCTCTTCCCCGATGTCACACAAATCACAAATAACCACGGCTCTGCCGATCGACAGAAATCACAAATATCCAGCGCCGACGCCTTAGCTGAGTACCTGCTCACCGAAGCTAAGGTAGCTGTTGTCTCTGGCTCCGCCTTCGGATGCCCGGAATGCATACGACTATCATACGCCATCTCTACCGACGAAATCAATGAGGCTATGAAACGTATCAAATACGCCATCGAAAAACTATAAATCAATCCATTAGAATATCATATATGCTAATTAAAATCTATAGTGCGGCACCGGTTGGAATAGAAGCTGTTCCTGTCACCATAGAGGTACATGCAGTGCCTGGATTTGACTTTACTTTAGTCGGTCTGCCGGATAATGCCGTTAAAGAGTCACATGAACGTATCGTTGCCGCTTTGACAGTAAATAACTACGATGCTATGCGTCGTGCTTTTACTATCAATATGGCTCCGGCTGATATAAAAAAAGAAGGCGCGTCGTTTGACCTTCCTCTGGCAGTAGGTATGTTAGCAGGGAGTGAGATAGTGAAAACACAAGAGTTGGACAATTATCTCATTTTGGGGGAACTTTCTTTGGATGGCTCATTGCAACCTATTCGTGGTGCACTTCCGATTGCACTATGTGCTCGAAAGGAGGGCTTCAAAGGAATAATATTGCCCGAAGCCAATGCAGATGAGGCTGCTGTTGTAGATGGCATTGAGGTATATGGATTGAAAGATATAAATGAGGTAGTGCGTTTCCTCAATGGAGAACCTTTTGATGATTTGAATCCGGACAAAAAGTTTGAACCTGCCTATGTGGATATTCAGGCTCTCTTTGATGAAAAAGCTTTTCCTTCTGACTCAGATTTTGCAGATGTTCGTGGACAATATAAGGTGCGTCGTGCAGTTGAAATTGCTGCAGCAGGTGGACATAATATGATAATGGTAGGTCCACCCGGTGCAGGTAAGTCCATGATTGCCAAACGTATTCCTTCAATTTTGCCTCCACTTACATTGGAAGAAGCACTGGAGACCACCAAGATTCACTCGGTTGCGGGGCTAACTAATAAACGCAAAGGTACGAGTGGTTCGCTTATCGTGCAACGTCCATTCCGTAGTCCGCATCATACTATCACCGATGTTGCGTTGGTTGGTGGTGGTTCTAACCCGCATCCTGGGGAAATATCTTTAGCTCATAATGGAGTGCTCTTTCTCGATGAACTCCCAGAGTATAAACGCTCTGTTTTGGAAGTCTTGCGGCAACCGTTAGAAGATCGGCACATCACAGTCTCTCGAGCAAAGGACACCGTTGACTATCCTGCTTCCTTTATGTTGGTAGCAGCAATGAACCCTTGCCCATGCGGACACTATGGGGAGAATAACCCGGCTCATCCTTGCACATGCACACCGGCGCAGATACACCGATATATGAGTAAAATCAGCGGGCCGCTGCTGGACAGAATAGATATTCAATGTGAGATAGAGGCCGTACCATATGAACAGTTACGTGACTCGCAGCCAGGTGAAAGTTCTGCAGTAATGCGCGAACGAGTTCTTAAAGCGCGTGCTATTCAAAATGATCGGTTCAAACATAGCAAATTAGTACATTGTAATGCGATGATGACCTCTAAGATGGTGCGTCAGTATTGCGCTTTAGATGCTGAGTGTGATAAGATGCTGGAGTTTGCAATGACTAAACTGGGTCTCAGTGCCCGTGCATATGACCGTATCTTAAAAGTGGCGCGAACCATTGCTGACATAGAAGGTGCGCATGATATCCAGAAAAACCATCTGCTTGAGGCTATATCGTACCGCTCTTTGGATAGAAGCAATTGGGCAGGATAGAGGTAGATAATATAGACATTAAATAATAAAACTATGAGTACTAAGCAATCAAAATCATTAACAGTGATTACTATCATCGCTATGATGTTCCTCTATGCGATGATCTCTTTCGTTACTAACCTCGCTGCTCCTGTTGGTAAAATCTGGGGCGCTTCGTTTGAAGACCCCGCGCAAGCAGAGCGTATGGGAATGTTGGGTAACCTCTTTAACTTCCTCGCGTACCTCATCATGGGTATCCCTGCGGGAAATATCTTGTCTAAGTACGGATACAAGAAAACAGCGCTCGCTGCTATCTTCTTAGGTTTTATCGGCATTGCCGTTCAGTGGATGAGCGGTGTGTTTGATAGCTTCGCTGTCTATCTCTGCGGCGCGTTACTCTGCGGCTTCTGCGTTTGCATGCTCAATACGGTCACTAATCCTATGCTCAACCTCTTAGGTGGCGGAGGTAACCGTGGTAACCAGCTTAACATGATTGGCGGAACGCTCAACTCCTTATCCGGTGCATTGACGCCGATGCTCGTCGGTGCTATCATCGGACAAAGCCTCTCCGGTAAAGAAATCGACGACGTCAATATTGTACTCTATATCGCGATGGCTGTCTTTGCTCTGATTTATCTGGTCATCCGTGTGACGCCGTTGCAGGAACCTAACGCTGCAGGCGAGAACATCGTTTACGAGCGCAGCCCATGGTCGTTCCGTCACCTCACCCTTGGCGTGATTGCTATCTTCTTCTATGTCGGCGTCGAAGTCGGTATCCCCGCAACGCTTATCAGTTATCTGACTCCAAAAGTGGGATTCGCTGTAGCAGGAATGCTTGCCGGTCGTTACTGGATCCTGATGCTCATTGGTCGATTCATCGGTTCAGTCATCGGCGGTAGGGTGAGCAGTAAGACGATGGTTACATGCGTAGCGAGTCTGGCTATTGCCCTCATGGTCGCAGCAATACTCATTGGAGATAGCATAATGGCTAAAACGATTGTTCAAGGTGAGACTATTGACATACCTTTAGCTTCTACGCTGCTAGTTCTCTGTGGTCTCTGCACCTCTGTGATGTGGACGTCTATCTTCAATATGGCCACCGAAGGACTTGGTAAATACACTGCTAAAGCCAGCGGTATATTCATGATGATGGTAGTCGGAGGTGGTGTTCTTCCTTACATCCAGAGTATCGTCGCAGCGCATAACTGTCTGATTAGTTATATCGTTCCGATTATCGGCGTTGCTTATATTCTGTGGTATGCACTCTTTGGAAGCAAGAATGTGAACAAAGATATCAAGATTGACTAAATCCCTCAACCCATGAAAGACATCCTAAAACAGTTCGCTATTTGGAATGAAGTCGATGAACCACAGCCGCTACGCATAGGTTTTATCAACGACTCCTTTATTGTCCCTGCAAAGCGAGTAGGTGAGACTTCCTATTGCTTGCAACGCATCAACCATAATATTTTCAAAGATGTTGAGGGCTTAATGCGCAATATAGAAATCGTTACCTCGCACATACGCGAGAAATTATTGATCGCGCGCGAGGAGAATATCGAGCGTAAAGTGCTGCATCTTATTCCTACCAAAAAGGGCAAGCTCTATTACCAAACCCCACAGGGCGATTACTGGCGTCTATACGTACTCGTCGAGCCTGCTACGTCGCAGGAGAAAGTAACACCTGCTTCTGCCGAATTGACGGGACAAGCCTTCGGCCGATTCCAGCGCCAGCTGGCGGATCTGCCTTTCGATGCACTCACTGAGTCAATTCCTAATTTCCATAACATGGAGTTCCGTCTGCAGGAATTAGACGAAGCGCTTGCAGCAGATAAAGCCGGCAGAAAAGCCGATTGCAAGGACATAATCGATTGGATTGATAAACGGCGATTCGAGATGTGCTTGGCAGAACGCTTGTTCCGCGAAGGTAAGTTGGTCAAACACATTAACCACTGCGATACCAAGGTTAACAACGTCCTCTTTGACGAAGAGGGACGACCAATTTGTATCGTAGATTTAGATACCGTTATGCCCGGATTCGTCTTCAGCGACTTTGGTGATTTTATGCGTACTGCAGCAAATAAAGGTCTGGAAGACGACCCAAACTTAGATAATATCCGTGTGGATTTAGAGGTCTTCGAAGCCTATACACGCGGATATCTAAAGGAGGCAACTTTCCTCACCAACCTGGAGAAAGAGTTGCTGCCATACGGCTGCCGGTTGCTCAGTTATATGCAGACGGTTCGTTTCTTCACCGATTATCTGAATGGCGATACCTACTACAAGATTGCGTATCCGGAGCATAATATCGTGCGTACTAGAGCGCAACTAAGACTTGTCGAAGAACAGGAAAAAGCAGAAGAGCAAATGAAAGAGATAATCAGGAGATTATCTTAATTTACCATTTGGTTATTTACCATATGTTCATTTATTTAGTTATTTAGTCATTTAGTCATTTATGAATTGCAAGATAGATCAAGTGAATTGGCCCGACACTTTTCCAGAGAAGCCGGAAGCGGTAGTGGAAGTGAATAACGACCATGAGCGACTGTTTCTTAAATGGCATGTGAAAGGTGAGCAACTGCGCGCTGTGACGACAGAGGATCAAGGACCGGTGTGGGAAGACAGCTGCGTAGAGTTCTTCTGCCAAGTGCCGGGAGAGAAGCATTATTATAATTTCGAGTGCAACTGTATTGGTGCTATGGTCGGATCGAGACGGCTGAGCCGCACGGATGATGTACAGCCATTTTCGAAGGAGGAGATGGCGCGTATTGAGAGGAAGTGCAGCTTTGCGCGTGAGGCTTTTGAAGAGAAAGACGGGATGTTTGAGTGGGAAGTAGAGTTACGGATACCGTTGGATTTGATCTTTAGAGAGCATAAGCCGACGTTTCCGCAGACCTTACGGGCTAATTTCTATAAGTGTGCAGATAAAACGAAGAAGCCTCATTTCCTGAGTTGGCGGCCGATTAACTTGCCCAAACCGAATTTCCATTGTCCTGAGTTCTTCGGAGAAATCGAACTTATATAATTACCCAATTCCTTTTATTTGGTTATCAAATCATAATAAATCAATAACAGCCCGATAGTAGTCGGGCTGTTATTGTATATAGAACGCTTAATCTCGCGCAGAATTACATAGGATATACAGTACCTCCTGAATTACCTCCTCCACCAAGAGTTCCTCCTCCGATATGTATTGTTGAACTTCCGGAGCAAATCATGCTTGGTTGGAAAGCGAAAACCTCTGTAGTTGGTACCAAATATGCTTTTTTAACTGTTTTCATAATAATCATTTTTTTATGGTTAATATAATTTTCCAGTAATATAACGAGTTATATTGGTATTATTGGATTCTCTGTCCTTGAACAGTGAAGCGTTCGCCATTACGGATGATGATAAGTTGTCCGTTTTCAATGGCCTTCATTACCTTGTTGTTTTCGCCTTTCGTGAAGTCGATAGAGGTAACTACTTGGTCGTTAGTAATAATTTTCGCATGCTTGATGGATTGACTCGGGTGCGGAACACCTTTTATATGGAAGTATGCGCGCGTACCTTTAATCGGCGTAGCTGCATCATAGAAGTACAGCAAGTTGTTCGGACCGAGGAAGAGATTATCCTCACCGGCAGGAACTTCACCAGCAATGAAAGAACCGATAAAGTCTGCGTTGGTGGAAGAATTAACAAGGTGCGAGGTGCTTGCGTAGATGGTCTTAGAACTAAACATCGGATTAACTACATCTTGGGTTGGCTTGATGAGATAAGGTCTGCCGTACGTGGCTTGTGACAGATTTACTGCACTGAAGTTCAAATTGAGTGTGTTGCCCTCCAATGTCGCTGATGTCATCTCAAGCAGTTCATAACCAGCACCGAAGATAGTTGTCAATTCAGCATCTGTAACACCATTGAATGGGAATACAACCGTATTGTACATGCCGCCTGTGAAGGATCGTTTGAGTAACGGCTTCATTGACTTACTATTCACATCAGTAATGTATTGCATGTCAGTTGCCATTTCGTCAACAATAAGGATACCTTCTACTTGCGCTGCAGAAAGAGAAACGAGGTAACCGTTAGAATGGTTAGCAGGGTTCGATAATCTGAGTTCGTAATCACCTGCTTCTAAGAACCATTCCGGAGAATTGATTGTTTTTTCTCCCGTATAGGTGTATTCAGGTGTAAATGAGTATTTTTCTTCTCCGCCTTGTAATACTTGAATGGTCAAATTAGAATAATTAGAACTACTGCAATTTGCTGTGAATTTATACATTCCATCTGCTGCAACATGGATGTTCCACTTAGCGTATTCCTGTGAGATGTGTCCAAGGTGGTCAGCGTCTGCGAAATGGAGACCATCACCGTCAATGAAAGCGCGTTCGCTAAGGATAGCTTCGTTTAGATCGATTGAGCCGGGAATAGTTACGATTCCGCCGCCTTTGTACTCAAACTTAACACTAATCAATTTTGCATCCGACCACTGAACAGCGTTGGTTACTTTGAGAATGTAATTACCAGCAGGAACTTCCATTTTGCCTAATTCCAGCGTACCGATGATACTCTTTTGACCACCTTCTGATACGATAATCGGGCTATTGTCATTCTCGTCCTCATACAATGCGACGGTATAATTGTGACCATTTGCGTTGTCTATATTCACAATAACGTTATAGTTGCCTGCGTTCGCAAATGCCACATTCCATTTAACCCAACCATCTTGTATAGAACCATCCGGGAAGTCAATCTTTCCATCTGCGCGTGTTCCGTTAGCAGAGAACCAAGCGTCGTTAATGTCGGTTGTACCCGGCATCGCTTGGACTGCACCACCTGTAGTAACAAGTGTAACTCCTTTGATGGTTGAAGTGGACCATTCTTGATTGTCGGTCAATACCACTTTATAATCTCCAGAAGTCGGCAAAGTGATAGTTCCAGTCAACGTCTTATCATCCACATTATTATGCCAGCCACCTTCATTTAATGCTCCTTTGCTATTGCCTTCAGCATCAAATATCTCGACTTGATAATTGTGGCCACTTGCTGTTGCATCTGGATCCATGTTGAGCGTGACCTCCAAAACGGCAGGACTGGTTGAATGAATTTTCCAAATTGCGATTCCCCATTCAGCACTCATTGCAGTTTCATTGTTGTTTTGTTTGATGTAATTGTTTGCGTCTAATGCTACGCGTCCAATCAGTTTTGCATGAGGACCATCAAAGAAATATCCAGGAGAAGCAAAGTTCGTCTCCGGTAGAATTTCTGCGGAATACCAGCGTGGGTCGCCGAGGTCGGAACCATCAGTAGCTGCGCCACGTGCAGGAGAGAGAGAAATTGGTGTTGTCGTCCAATCACCTTTAACGGTAAATATGTTGTTTGCGGGGTCAATAAAGAGTGGGTTGTCTTTCACGCAATCAGTAACTGTTGCAGTATTATAGTGACCGTAAGGTTGCCAGTTGTCATAATTATATGTTAAGCAATTCGTTACATCACCACCTGCTTTCAAATTTGTTGCGCATCTATCAACACTAGATGGTAACATAAAGATACAATTAGAAACAACAGGGTCAGCAATCGCATCAACCGTAATAGTACCATAACTGAGGGACATAGAATTGACATTATAGAATGTGCAATGATCTACAAGGAATGAACCGGAAGTGGCACGGCTATCAATAACGCCAGCCCAGTGACTACTTGTGTTAGTTTCAATATTGGCGAATGTAGAATTGGTGATAGTGATATCAATAGCATTCGTCGTGTTCTCAATAAAGAGACAACTCTTCATGAGGTTATGGAAGTAGCAGTTGTTGATAGCAACAGAAGCCAGTTTATTGCTACCAGAGCAATAGATAAGACTATTATTCACACTATAATTATAAAACTCACAATTCTCAAATGCAAAATTGTTTGCGTCATTTGCGTCTGCTGCAACGAATACGTTCGAGTAAGAACCTAATTCGTTTAGACGAGAGCAATCAAATTTTATTCCTTCGAATCTTGCTGTTGCACCTTCCTTAAGGCGAACCATAACTTGCGGTTGAAGAATCACCTCTGCGCCTTCGGCTGCACGCACAGTAACGTTTTTACCAGTAAACGCGATGTAGTTAGAATTGGATTCAACATACGTACCGGCAGCCATTTCAATTATATCACCAGAATTGGCAGAAGCAAGTGCTTGACGTAAGTTGTCGCTGGAATGAGGTGATGTAGGAGTGATGTTAATCACGGCGGCATTAGTGAATAGTGAGAGCACTAATGCGGGGATAAGTAAGAAAAATTTTCTCATAGATGAATTATTTTGAGGTTAATAATGTAGTTAATTGTCTGCAAAATAGGTTATTATTTGTCGGATTTTGGAGGGTAAAGCCCACAAAAACCGCTGCAAAGATAGTACTTTCGCGCGGATAATATTGAACGCGCGCATATGTTTTACAACATATTTTTCGAAACAATCGATTGTGATGGGCTTAAATGGTTGATAATAAATAGGATAGAGTAGTATAAAAAAATAAATTTGGTCGTTTCGTAACGTTTCGAAAATGGAAGGGATGTAAAAGCAGGACACAAAAGTTAAAAAAAGGTTAGTAAAGCGTACCAAAAGGATTGGCAATATCCTGTGTTAATGCTGTGTTAATGCTGTGTTAATCCTGTGCTTTCAACTGCACTTTTGTGGTGTCTTCTTTTTCGAAAGGTTACGAAAGGTCAAATGAAATAGAAGCGAAATAATGTAACGTGCTAAATAATAAGTATTTAAGGCGGATTGTTTCGGAGGAAAAAGAGGGATGTTTCGAAAATATGTTGAAAAGCATATTTTTCGCGCTTGTGTATGTGAGAAAAAAATAGTAATTTTGCAGCGCAAAATGAAGGGCACAACAAAAAAACAGGCACAACCAAATACAAAGGCTGCCAAACCGAAGGCCAGAAACACGGAGACAATAGAGACGAGGATACAAACCAATACCAGAGACACAGACACAACCGACCGAAGCACCAGAAACACAGAGACAACGAAGACCAGAAACACAGAGACAACGAAGTCTAGAACACGGAGACGACGAAGACCTGAGACGCAGACAATCCTGCGTGGAGAATGCTGCAAAGGCAGATAAGCATAAAGCGATAATTATTAAACACGAGATACTATGACAAACTACACTTTCGATGAGATTCATCAACAGCCGGCTATGTGGCGGAAAGAGTTACAAGCGTTGCTAAAGAACAAGGCTGAGGTGAGTGCTTTCATGCACAAGTATTTGACTCCAGACACAGACGTCGTACTGACCGGTGCGGGTACATCGGCATTTATTGGCGATGCGCTGTGCCCAGTAATGCGAGGTATGTGGCGCAATGTGCGTTCCGTTCCTACAACCGACCTTGTGACGCATGCAAAATACCTGCTGGACAGAGAACGTCCGCTGCTGCTCGTTAGTTTTGCTCGTTCGGGAAATAGTCCTGAGAGTGTGGCAGCTGTGAACTTGGCGAACAAGGTTTGCAAGAATGTGGCGCATGTTTATATCACTTGCAATGCGCAGGGCAAACTTGCGTTGCAGGCTGAGGGCAAGGACAATATTCTGTTGCTCTTGTTGCCGGAAGAAACGGATGATAAGAGCTTGGCAATGACGAGTTCGTTCTCGACGATGCTGCTGACGTGCCTGATGCTTGGGCATATCGACAGACTGGATAAGGATGTGGACATGATTGAGAAGACAGCTAAAAATGCGGAGGCAGTTATTGCTGAATATGAGGAAAAACTGAAAGAGATTGCTTCGAGACCATTTGAACGCGGTGTGTTCTTGGGCAGTGGTGCGCTGAAAGGAATTGCTGAAGAGTGCCATCTGAAACTGCAAGAGTTGACCGACGGAGCTGTAGTATGTAAGTTCGATAGTTTTCTTGGTTTCCGTCACGGACCGAAAGCCGTTGTTAATAGCAAGTCGATTGTGGTGTATCTGATGACCGACCAAGAGGAAGTTCAGCGTTATGAGCGCGACTTGGTTAAGCAGGTAGATGCGAATAACACGCCGGTTGCCCAAATCATCGTTATTGGCGGTAAGGCACCTGAGTTGCCGGATGTGAAGGCAGACTTGGTGGTTAAGATGCCGTACGGATACGAGGAGAACCAGTTCTACGGAATTGTGCCGTTTGTGGTTGTTGGACAACTGCTCGGATTCTATGCTTCGAAAGCGCATGGTCTGAATCCGGATGCTCCAAGTGTGAGCGGAAATATACACCGCGTTGTTGAAGGAGTAACGATTTACGAATAAACAATGGCGAACTGCCTGAACCATGTTCGAACGTAAAATATAAAATTTAAACATACAGTATATATGAAAAAGACAGAGAATATCCTCCGGGTGATGGAGGAGAGAAAGAAAGCAACGGGAGTTCCGATGACGTTATTTGCAGCATGTCCGAACTCTTTGGCAGTTATTAAGGCATCTTTTAGAGCAGCAAAGCGTAACAATTCGCCGATTTATTTTGCGACGACGTTGAATCAGGTTGATTGCGACGGTGGTTATACCGGAATGACTCAAGAAGCGTTCACGAAGATTTTGGCTCGTGAGGCAGCCGCTGTGCATTATACCGGTCCGTACGTAGTGGCAATCGACCACGGAGGTCCATGGTTGAAAGACAAACAGAGTATTGAGCGCTGGGACACAGAACGTGCGATGAATGGCGTGAAAAAGAGTTATGAGGCAGCTATTTTGGCTGGTTATGACTTGATTCACGTTGATCCGACAGTAGATATTTTCCTGCCGAAAGGTCAGATTATTGATATTCACGTAGTGGTTAAACGTACCGTGGAGTTGATTAAGCATGCTGAGGATTTCCGCAAAGCACATAATATTGCTCCTATTTCGTATGAAGTTGGAACGGAAGAGGTTCACGGTGGTTTGGCAGACGAAAAGACATTCGATACTTTCCTTGAGGGACTGAAAGCCGGTCTGCACGAGGTTGGTTTGGACGATGTTTGGCCATGCTTCATTGTAGGTAAGGTTGGAACAGATTTGCACACGACATTCTTTGATCCGGAAGTTGCTAAGGCGCTGACCGCTAAGGTTCGTCCGTATGGCAGTTATATCAAGGGTCACTATAGCGACGATGTTGAGAACCCTGAGGATTATCCAAAGGCAGGAATGGGTGCAGCGAATGTAGGTCCGGAGTTCACGATGAATGAGTATGATGCGCTGGCTGAGCTTGAAGAAGAGGAGAAGAAACTGTACGCTGAGGGTAAGATTGCGCAATTGAGTAACATGACTCAAGTGTTGTGGCAATGCGTATATGAATCCAACCGCTGGAAAAAATGGTTGCACGGCGAAGAAGTGGGCAAAGACCTCAAGGACTGCACGCCGGAGCGTCAGTTGTGGCTTGTGAAGACCGGTTGCCGTTATATTTGGCAAAAGCCGGAAGCATTGGTAGCTCGTCAGACGCTGTACGATAACTTGGAGCGTCTGGGAATTCAAGCAGAAGAAGTGGTGCTGATGCGTATTGAGCATAATATGGATAAGTACTATAACGCCTTTAATATTGTTAACCTCAACGACTGGTTGAAGTAATTGAAAGTTATGAAGAAGTTCTATTTATTTGCGCTGTTAGCCATGCTGTTTTGGGCATGCGGATGTGAGAAGAAAACATCAGCAGATGAGCCCCAAAAGAAGGAACAGGATCAAAAAGATCCGCAGCAGGATGATCCGCAGCCTGGAGATGATACTCCGGTGGAGGAGGGAAATCGTGTGTGGAGCGGAAAGCCGCAAATTGTTCTTTCGTTGACGAATAATACTGCAAGTGCGGTGACGTTTGACACAAAGGTAGTTATCTCGTCCGATAAAGTGGATGCTGAAGGAAAGAATATTCAATTGCTGACGCTGGACGACAAAGTGGAGGTTGCTGCCAATAGTAAGAAGAATTGTGTGATGACGACCAAGGATGATATGGATCCCGGTATTTATCATGCCGTTTGTATTGTGAATAGCGACACTCCTCGGGTTTTCAATTTCGCGATTGATCCGTTTGAAATTACTTCTGTGAACGACAAGCCGGCAGATTTTGATGCATTCTGGAAAGCTGCGAAAGACCAGTTAGCGGCGATTGATATGGACGCGAAGTTGACAGAGATTCCGAGTCGCAGCAATGCCAATTGCAAGGTCTATCTGGTAGAGATGAACTCTGTTCCGGACGGATTGAGCGGTGAGCCGGTGAAGATTCGCGGTTATTACTGCGATCCGCAAGATGGCAAGAAACATCCGGTAATTATGCACTACTACGGTTATGATACGCAGAATGTGGACTGGGAGGTTGCTTGTCCTTGGGGTGGCGATAAGGCTGAGTTCTATCTGTCACATCGTGGACAATATCTGAACAACCGTCCTGCCGGCACGAATTTAGGCGTAGCAGAAGCGACGACGAATATCTATGGTGACTGGTTCCGTTACAACTTGGGCGAAAAAGACTCCTATTATTATAGAGGCGCGTATATGGATGTTGTGCAATCGATTCGTTTCATGGCAACGCGTGAGTCGAGCGATATGACAAAGATATTTGCGGAAGGTTCGAGTCAAGGCGGTGCGCTGACGTATGTGGCAGCTGCGCTGAGCGACTATCCGTTTACAGCAATTGCAGCGAATGTGGCGTTTATGGGTGATTTCGCGGATGCGAAAGATATTCCGAGTCTGGCTTATTGGGAGATTAGTGACCATTACTGGGTAGATGGCGTGGCTAAAGAAACGAGTCTCAAATACTTGCCGTATTTCGATATTAAGCATTTGACACCGAAAATCAGTTGTGCGGTATTGGCATCGAGCGGTTTGGCGGATGAGACTTGTCCGGCACGTTTGAACTTGGTTCCGTTCAATAATCTGGCTACGCCGAAAGATAAGAAGGAGTATATGATTGAGCCGGAAATGACTCATGATTACCCGAAGACTTGGTTTAGCAGAATGAATGCGTTGTTTGAGAAATACTATTAATGTTTTAATACCATGAAAAAGTTTGACATTATCGCATTAGGTGAGCTGAATGTTGATTTGATTCTGAATCAGATTGAAGGCGAACCGGAAGTAGGTAAAGAGAAATTTGCCAAGCAGATGACGTTGACATTAGGCAGTTCGACGGCTATTTTTGCTGCGAATGCCGCTGCATTAGGCGCGAAAGTCGCATTCTGCGGTATGATTGGCAACGATAGTTTCGGTGATTTAGTAGAGAGCAGCCTGAAAGCAAAAGGCGTAGATACACGGTATCTGATTCGTCAGGATAAGTACGCTACCGGTGCTACGATCTGTATGAGTTACGACGAAGATCGTGCCAACCTGACGTATCAGGGCGCGATGGATTATATGGGTTTTGCAGATATTAATCCAGAAGTCTTTAAGGAGGCAAAGCATATTCATATCTCTTCCATCTACATGCAAAGCGGTGTGAAGCGCGACTTGATGAAGATTCTGGAGCTGTGTAAGGAGAATGGTGTTACTGTTTCGCTCGACAGCCAATGGGATCCGACCGAGACGTGGGATTTGGATTACCAAGCTGTGTTGCCGATGCTGACAGTGTTTATGCCGAATGAGACGGAGCTTAAGTTCTTGACAAAGAGCGAAACGCTTGAAGAAGCGCTTGAGAAGATTCGTCCGTATGCGAATGCAGCGGTGATTAAGTGCGGCAGCAAAGGAAGTATCTTGATGCGCAAAGGTCAACCTGATCGTATGCAGAAAGCTTTGCTGAATGAACATGTAGTCGATTGTATTGGCGCGGGCGACAGCTTCAACAGTGGATTTATCACTCGTTTGGCAGCAGGCGATTCTCTGGATAAATGTCAGGAGTACGGCAATATGACAGGTGCTGTGAACACAACGGCAGCCGGTGGTACGACGGCATTTACGAGCCGTGAAGATGTAGAGCGCATCGGACGCGAAAGATTTGGATGGAGCTAAAACACCAGATTTATTAACCCAAAATATTTACAACATGAAAAAACTATTTTTCTTATTGACGTTGAGCGCAGCGGTGCTGTGCGCGTCAGCAAGTAACAAGTACATCTCATCACTGACCGGAGATGATGCGAACAGCGGTAGTTCATGGGAAAATGCCAGAGCGACGATTGCTTCATGTATTTGGAGTGTAGGCGCCGGTGACACAATGTTTATCGCTGAAGGTGTGTACAACGAGGCTATTTCTGCCCAAAGTGGTTGTACCTATATTGGTGGTTACAACGCTGAGACAGGTCTTCGTGATCCGGAAATCTATGAGTCTATTTTAGATGGCACGGGAATAAAGTACCTACTCATTAAGTACGATAATGATCCTGCAGCCCGCATTGTTGTTGACGGCTTGGTATTTCAGAATGCGAACCACAGCGAGTGGGGTGGTGCTGCGATGTATATTCGTGGTAACATGACGGTGAACAATTGTATTTTACGCAACAACACGAGTGGTTCAAAGGCAGGTGGTATCTTCGTTGACCCGACTACTAATGCGCAAACAATTATTAGCAACTGTCTTTTCGAGGGCTGTTCTAATACATTAGGCGATCAAGCTGCTGCTATCAGTTTTGAGAGTAAGGAACAAAATGCAATCGTAGAGAATTGTATTATCCGTGGCTGCACCGGTGATGTGATGATTGCCTCAAAACCAGGTACTATCATTCGTAACTGCGTGATTTACAACAACCATTCTTCCAAGAACGGCTGTTTGTACGGAACAGGAACATTTATCAACTGCACCGTTTGTAATAACACAGGCGTGGACGCTCGTTATGCCGGCTGCCGTGTAGAAGGTAAAGTAGTAAACAGTGTGTTCTGGGGCAACACAGCACCGAATGCGCCGAATGTGAACTATGTTGCAAGTGGTAATTGTACTAATAGCAAGGCGGACGCAGGTTCAGGAATTACACTTGGTTTGTCAACAGATAACGCAGCAGTTGACGGACCGAACTTCCGTAATCCGACAGGATTTGCCGGATTGGCAAAGACGGATATAGAGAAAATGGCTGTTCAGGAAGCGGATTTCTCGTTGACGGATGCTTCGACTCAGTTGCTTGATAATGGTGACGCAACGCAAGCTCCGGCAACGGATATTTTGGGCGTTACGCGTCCAAAAGGAACAGGTGTGGATTTGGGAGCTTATGAGTATGATCCGGATGCTATAGTGATTTCCGTTACCGGTGTAAGTATCATTCCGGCTTCTATTGAGATTATCGAAGGCAAGACGGGCACTTTGGTTGCGCAAGTTGAGCCGGCGAATGCGAATAACAAGCGTGTGACCTGGTCTATAGATAATGAGTCCATCGCAACGATTAAGAACGGTAAGATAACCGGTGTAACTCCCGGAACGACTTATGCACATGTTAAAACGCAAGATGGTGGATATACTGCTGATGCGACAGTGATTATTAAGGAGAAACCTCCTGTAAAATATCCGCAGGAAGTGTTGGATGCTGAGGCAAAATACAAGATGGAAGATTATACGATTCCGAGTTATATCCGTTTCCTCGTTCCGAAGACTTCGGCTAAGATAGATAGTCTGGATCCGGATAACGCAGAACTGTTGCCGAAGATTGCCTTCTATCTGGATACGATGCAGATGATGATCGATGAGTTGCAACCCAAACAGATGCCTTACAACCAGATTGCTACGATCTATGGTGATCCGGCTACCCATATGGGCTTCTGCTGGTTCACGAATGGCGGTATCACGAATGGTAAGGTTCAATTGGTAGCGAAGGCTAATGCCACGGCAGCAGATTTTGCCGGTGCAGACGTTATTGAAGTGGATGCACAGACTACGAATGCTCACCTCCACTACACTCCTATTCAAGCGAGTGAGAGTCCGAAGTACGATATCTGTACAGCAGCAGGTCTGCCGCGTGACACGTATTTCGACTACGTGAGTCATAAGGCACAGGCTACGAATTTGCAACCGGGTAAGACTTATAGCTGGCGTGTCGGTTATGGCGATTACTGGAGTGAGATTGGTCAGTTTGTGACCAAGGATGAGAACCAAGGCAATTTCTCATTCGTATATATGACGGATAGTCACATTCAGGATGCTGAATATATCGAGCAGGCTAACCGTTGTGCAAAGGCTGTAGCGAAGAACGAGAAGGATGTTAAGTTCTGCTTGTTCCCGGGTGACTTCGTAGATACCGGTGGCGACACCAACTCTGAGTGGCAGTGGGAGCGTTGGTTTGAAGGTTCTATGCGTCCGATGCTGAATGCGATGACAGTAGTACCAACAGACGGTAACCACGATGATAGTAAATTGCTGAACTACGACTTCCATTTCAATACCGATTGGGGCTTTGCTGATGCAGCCGAGACGAAGCCGCAGTTCAAAGGTATTACTTATAGCTTCCAATATGGTGATGTGTTGTTCCTTGTCTTCTCGATGCAAGACTGGTGGAGAGCATCTGGTGCAACAGAAGAAGGTATGACTTCTCCGTACTTCACGCACGATTTGAAGAACTGGTTCAATGAACAGATTGATAAGTATCCGGATGCTAAATACCGTGTGACGCTGTCTCACAAAAACGTATTCTCCGGTGCCGGTCACCATACTGATGACGAGTGCTCGTTGATCCGCGCCTGCATGCTTCCGATTATGAAAGAGTGCGGTATTGATTTGGCTATTCAAGGTCACGATCACTGCTACGAGGTAATTGGTCCGGTTGATTCGGATACGCGTAAGGTCGTTCCCGGTTCAATTAAGGATACCGTACGTGTTGCTCCTGAAGCTACCGGCAAATGGGAGCGCAGTGAGAATAAAACCGGTTTGGAAGGAGGTACGTTTACCACCGATGATGGTACATTGTATTTCATTGGTGCAACCTGTGGACGCAAACGCTATGAGCCGTACAGCCGTGCAAGGATGGAGGAAGAGTACACAACCGATCCGGCGATATTATTCGACTACCAACACCACAATGTGAAGGATCTGTTTGATTTGTTCACCTCAAAGTTCGGTCAGCCGGGCAGTCCGTCGTACAGCCGCTTCAATGTAACAAAAGATTATATTGAGATTGTTACCTACTATCTGGACGAGAATGACAATCCGAAGGTATTCAACACGATTCGCGTGAAGAACAGTCGTCATGACAGTACGCAGAACATTGAGAATATTAAAGATGCCAACACCATTGCCAATAATGGCAAGTTCATTTGCAATGGACAGCTGTATATTGTGAAAGATGGTCGTATTTATAACGTTATTGGGCAGAAAATTGCCCAATAACGCATAAATTTGCGAAAAAAATTTGCATATATAAAAAATATGTATTAACTTTGCGGTCAAATTGAAACAAAATAACTTGTAAGAGTTATTGATAAATAAATTAATTAACTAAAATCTATTATTTATGAGAAAGATTCTTTCTTTATGCGCTGCATTTTTATTTGCAGCAGGCGTGATGGCAGCTCCTGTTGTCCTGCCAGATACATTGGATGTCACCAATGTAAGTTTCCGTTCCGAGGGCATGCCGGACTTTGTAATTCCTGATGGAGAAGAGTATGCCGGAACGTACTTTGATATGGGCGCCCATGACAGTGCTAACGACACTCTCCTTTATGCAGAGTGGGATGTAACAATTCAACCGCTTAAGTACAATCTTGCTGTGGATGTTTATAACACGAACAGTTGGCGCGTACAGGTTTATCTACTCAACCAGGCAGGTGATACGCTTAAATCACTTCGTTACAAAGGTTCATCCGGTCAGAAGGGTCGTTTTGCAATTGGTTCCATAGACATGAGTGATTTGACGGCTGGCAATTACAAGCTGCGTGCACACGCTGCTACTGCATGGTCGGCGATGAAGCTCAAAGATATTATCGTTGATGCTGACTATCAAGGTGTTAATGTTGATTTGCCAGGTGAATTGCTCCCCGCTTATGCATTATTGTCCAGCGGAGCTTCGGTGACGAATAACGCTATCGCTTTCACTCCGAGCACGGCTAATACCGAATATGCCACATGGAATGTAAGCTTTGCAGCTGCAGGCGATTACAATGTTTCTATTGACATTACCGCATCTAACGGTCACAATTATGGCGTAGCTCTTCTCTCAGAAGATGGCACGACAGAAATTGCTGCTATAAATGAAGGTAGTACGAAATATGACACAGGTGAAAAAGAACTCGGTGCTATCACTGTACCAGCTGCTGGCAAATATGTTGTAAAACTCACCAATGCTATACAATGGTCAGAGGCTGTGCTCAACAAGATTATAATTGCTGCTGCCGCTCCTGCAATCTCTGCTGTTCCGACCGAGGCGGCTCCTGTTCCTACACGGCCTGCTGACCAAGTTGTAAGTCTGTATTCTGACTCCTATACTTTCGCTCCGAAATCGCTCAATAGCTACAATGAAGATTGGTGGGATAACCCAACTTTGACAGAGGAAACAATAAGTGAAAATAAATACCTCCACTACAATGGTCGTATGACCGGTATGATTGGCTGGCAGTTTGGTAATATCCCTGTAACTATAATGGAGTATATCCACGTAGATATTTGGCCATCTGCAAATACCACTTTGAAAATGGGTCCGACTTCACCGGGTCCCGTGGTTGCTTCTGTAGCGATTACTGTTGAGGCCGGCAAGTGGAACTCGATTGATATTCCTTTAACTGACCTCTTGGCAGTTGCACCGACACTGAATCTGGCTGACATCTTCCAAAATCAGTTCACAGAATATAGCGCTCTGACTGATTTGAGCATTGATAACGTATACTTCTATCGCACTACTCCGTATGTTGACCCAACCAAACCAACAGATTTCACTGCTGTTCTTGCCGGAAATTCATACTTTAGTGTGACGATTAAAGCTAATGCAAATGACGATTCCGGTGCGGTTTCGTACGATGTTATCAATGGTGAACTTACCGTTGCTACCGGTTCTGCTGCAAGCGGAGCTGATGCAAACATTGTAGTAAATGATCTCCTTCCGAATACCGACTATACTTTCAAAGTTGTTGCGAAAGATGCTACAGGTAATGCTACCGATCCTATTACTGTTACAGCGAAGACGTTGGCTGCTCCAGCTCCAGCAGCTGCTCCAACATATGCTGCTGACAAAGTGCTGGGTATCCAGACAGATGCTTATACCGATACTATTTACAAAATTCAGGATTGGTGGGCTATGCCGGCTGTTACTCTTGGTAGTCTGACCGCTACCAGCAAGGCACTTTGCCTTGAGCCGAATACTACAGGAAGTAGCTGCTTTGGTTTAGCATTTGGTAAACAAGACATCACCGGTTATGATGCACTCGAGATGGATGTTTATGCAACTGTAGCAGGTGTTCTTACTCCTTCTGTAGTTGGCGTAACTCCAGATCCTGTTCCTACTTATAACCTCGTTGCAGGTCAATGGAACCACATCGTTCTGAATATCAAGGGCAATACGAAGACTGATTGCGAGCAGATTGGTTTCTATGACTGCGATAAACTGGCAGGAACTTGCTTCATCCAGAATGTACTCTTCGTAAAATATGTTCCGGCAATTTCGTTGACTCAATTCCTTACAGATAAGCCGACAACGGAGGTTACTCTTAAAGATCTCACAGTTATCTTTGCTTCAGGTAGCAATACCTACGTTATTGATGAGGAAGGTGTAGCACTTGTAATGTATGATAAGAACAAAACGTATTATGATGGTACGTTGACTGCAGGTAAGGTGCTGTCTGGTCAAAAAGCTACATATACGAGCTATAAGAATCAAGATGAGATTATCCCGACTAATGCTGTTGAAGCAACAGATGGTGTAGCTCCAACTCCTACATTATTGGCAGAGAAACCGACAACTGAAAACGTTAACCGTTACATATCATACAAAAATGTAGCAGCTAAGGCTAATGAAGGCAAATATTATATCTTCGAGGATGTTCAACTGTACGGTGCTACCGGTGCATTGAAACCGACAGAAGACGGTAACTATGATGTAGAGGGTATTTATATTCTTTATAATGGAACGACTCCAGAACTTATTGTAACCGCAATCGAGAAGTCTTCATCTACCGCTATTAACAACGCTGTTGTTAGCGAGAAAGCAGTCAAGATGATTGAGAATGGACAACTCATCATTATGAAGAATGGTGTTAAGTACAATGCACAAGGTGCAGAGCTCCGCTAAAACGATGGCGGCAAGCCGCATATAAACAAAAACAGCTCGCAGAAATGCGGGCTGTTTTGTTAATTATTTGGATGATATTAGACGAGTCGAACTTCTACACCGAGAGATTTGAGTTTAGCAGTCATGCCGGTTGGTATCGCGCGGTCGGTGATGATGCAGTTGAGTTGTCTGGTATCTGCCACGTGCACATAACTACGTTTGTTAAACTTCGAAGAGTCAAAAACGGCTATCACTTTGTCTGCCTGCTGAATCATCATTTGGTTGAGTAGCGCCTCCTCCATATTATGGGTAGAGATGCCTTCTTCAATGGAGAATGAGTCCACGCCAAGGAAGAGTTTGTAACGACTGAAATTACGCATTACCGACAAGGCAAGTGGTCCAACGGTAGATTGGCTATTTGACCGCACGTTACCACCAATCATTACGACATCAAACCGCTTGTATTTCATCAGCTCGGTAGCGATATTCATGGCGTTTGTGATGATATGCAGGTTTTGGAATCTATCCAGATTTCGTGCTACTTCCAAAGTTGTTGTACCGGAGTCGAACATGACATAGTCGCCGTCTTTAATCAGTTTGGCTGCTTCTTCACCGATGCGTTCTTTCTCTTTGAAGTTAAACATCCGCTTGATGTCGATGGCTTTCTCCTGATTTTGGTTCTCCACAGGCTTACGCATAGCTCCTCCTCGGGTTCGGAGGAGTAGGTGTCTGCTTTGCAGGATGGTCAAGTCCTTTCGGATGGTGACTTCTGATATTCCAGTTTCCCGGCTTATTTCGGTGACTTGGACTTCCGGTTTCTGCTCAAGCATCTGCAAGATGAGTGCCCGGCGTTCTTTAGCTGATGAACTATTCATAGTACTATTATCGATTTATGATTGCAAATTGTTGATTTTGGGCGCAAAGGTACAAAATAATTTCGAGGCGTGCAAATAAAAATGTTTCGATTGTTTTTTCGAAACGTTACGAAAGCACGTTAATATGTTGTAAGATGCTGAAATATAGTTTGTTACGTAAATATTATTAAAAAATATGTTATGAAACATGTTTTTATCTATTGTATATATAAGAAAAAAGCAGTAATTTTGCGCTCGTAAAAATGTACCTATATGAAAAACCACGTATTTCTTATTATTTCTATCGCCCTTTTGGCAGGATGCACTGCTTCAAAGGAGGGTGAACAAGAGGCAGCTAATCCTGCTGCAACTATTTTGCTGAAAGATTTTGCACCTGAAGTGATTAACAACATTCCGAAGACTCATGTGGAGCGTGCCAAGTTCGACATCATCGATATGCATGCCCATGACTATGCGTCGAGCGAAGAAGAGATCGCGCAGTGGACAAAGACAATGGACAGAGTGGGCGTCTTGAATACGGCGGTTATGCATTGCTCATGGATTGGTCGTCCTTTTGAAGAGTATGTTGAGGCCTATGCGCCTTATAAGGATCATTTCAAATTCTGGTGCTGCTTTGATTATACTGGAATTGACGGCGAGGAATGGCCAGAATGTGGAATTAAGGCATTGGAGCGTTGCAAGCAGTTGGGCGCAGTCGGAATAGGTGAGTTAGGCGACAAAGGCGAAGGGGACACCTATGCACGTCCTGCTGACGGTAAGGATATACATATTAATGACCCGCGTGTGAAACCGCTAATAGAGAAAGCGGGCGAGTTAAAAATGCCGATTAGTATTCATATCGCTGAACCGTATTGGATGTATCTGCCGATGGATGCAACGAATGATGGTTTGGTGAATGCCGTAACATGGCATGTAGATACCACGAACTGCTATGGTTATGACAAACTGATGGAGACATTTGAGAATGCTGTTCGCGAGAATCCAAAGACGATTTTTATTGCGTGCCATTACTTGAATATGACGCATGACCTGCCACGTCTGGGTAAGTTACTGGATAAGTATCCTAACTTGTATTTCGATATCTCTGCCCGTGTAGCTGAGTCGGCACATACCCCACGTGCTACCCGTGAGTTTTTGATTAAGTATCAAGACCGCGTGCTTTTCGGTACGGACAATGGTATGGACGCGGAAATGTACCAGAATATTTTCCATGTATTGGAGACAAATGACGAGCATTTCTATGTTCCTGAATACGGTTATCATTGGGCATTGTCGGGATTCAATTTGCCGGATGAGGTGCTGAAGAAATTGTACCATGATAATGCATATCGTATTCTTACAGAGTACCGATAAGTTGAAGTCGGCAGTTAACAGTTGAAAGCCATGAAAAAGTCTATTATCTTTTTGAGCATTGCGGCGATGATGGTTGCTTGCGCACCGAAGCATGGCACCGATCGTCTTTTCTGCGCAGAAGCGGAAATGTGTTCGTTTCCGTTTAAACAAGCCGGTCTGCATGTTATCAAACAACAGACAGTGACTCCGGTAGAAGGTGTCGAAGGCTTGGAAGTTATAGAGACCTCGTTTATCAACCTTGGCAAACCGGTGAAGGTGCAGGGCTATGAACTATGCCGGATGGAGATACAGGCACAAGATACAATTGTTTGGTCGTTACAGCCAAGTAGTACCTCACTGCGTCAGGACTGGGTATTGCCTGTGACGGAAGGTTTCTATCAACGTAACTACCTCGGTATGAACAATACCGATTACGGAGGCGGTATTCCGTTGGTCGATTTATGGCAGCGTGATGGCGGTGTGGCTATTGGCTTGTTTGAACCTGTATTGCGAATGATCTCGATGCCGGTGGAGTGGAAACGCTACGGCAAGACTGTTTCGGCTTGTCTACAATTTAATCTTCCTGAACCGATTGAACTGGCAACAGGTGATACGCTGAAATGCTTCAAGGCTTTCCGTTATTCGCATAAGGGCGATTATTTCAATGCATTGCGTACGTTCTCTGAGTATATGCAGGCGAATGAAGGCGTACACATGCAACCATCCGAGCCGGAAGCTTTTGAGCCCGTTTGGTGCGCTTGGGGGTACGGTCGTCCTTTTAAAATGAATATGGTATTAGGTACGCTTGATAAAGTAGCAGAATTAGGTTTCCGCTGGGTAGATGTAGATGATGGTTATCAAATAGCTGAAGGCGACTGGAATACGAATGAGTATTTCCCAGGTGGTGACAAAGACATGCGTCATATCACAGATGAGATTCATAAGCGTGGTCTCAAAGCTAAACTATGGTGGGCACCGTTAGCGGCAGATCCTGGTACGAAGATACTTAAGGATCATCCCGAGATCATACTTCGCACAGAAGAGTGGGCTCCGGAATATATTACGTGGTGGGATAGTTGGTATCTGTCACCGGTAAGCGAAGTGACGGATGCGTACACCAAAGATTTACTAAACATGTTCCTCAAGACATGGAACTTCGACGGTTTGAAGATAGACGGACAACATCTGAATTGCTGTATGCCGGATTACGGAGAATCGGCAGCGCTTGATAATCCATGGGAAGCACCGGAGCAGATGCCTACCTATTTTGAAAAAGTGTATGATTGCACCCGCGCGTATAAGCCGGATGCCGTAGTGCAGGTTTGTCCATGTGGTTGTGCTGTCAATTATTTCATCCTGCCGCATATCAATCAGGCGGTAGCTTCTGATCCGATGTCTTCATGCCAAGTGCGTATGAAACGCAAAGCGTATGCGGCAATGGCGCCTGGTTTGGCATATTACGGAGACCATATTGAACTGACTGATGGTGGTAATGATTATGCAACCCAGATTGGTACCGGTTCGGTGATTGGAACTAAGTTCACGTATCCAGAGGATAATCCCGACTGGAATGAGGGTCCGTTTAAGTTGACGCCGGAGAAAGAATCTCTACTACGTAAATGGATGAAGATATACAAGGAGCACAATCTAGCCCGCGGAGAATATCTGAATCTCTATACATGGGGATTCGATTATCCCGAGGCGCATGTTATCCGTCAAAATGATGCCCTATACTACGCATTTTATGCTGATGCGTTTGATGGAATGCTTGAATTGCGCGGGTTGGATGCAGATAAAGAGTATACGGCCGTTGAATATGCAGCGGATGAGCCTCGTGAGTTTGCGGTTAGCGGATCTAACCCGAAGATAGAGGTTAAGTTTGAGAAAAACTATCTTCTGCAATTGAAAGTTAAGTAATAAGACAATATTAACCAAAACAATCATAACATGAAACGAAACCTAACATTCATTTTCTGCCTGATGCTGAGTGTTGCGACTTTTGCTGACATCAGCGTGAAGGGAACGGTGATTGATGCCGACACCTCTGAACCCATGATAGGTGTCAGTATTCTTGTGAAAGGTACTACGACCGGTACCATCACCGACTTCGACGGCAATTTCGAACTGAGTGTGCCGGACAAAGCGACCTTGCAATTGTCCTACATGGGCTACAAGACTATCGAAGTGCGTGCCGTACCCACGATGAGCATAATCATGGAGACGGATGCACAACAACTACAAGAGGTCGTTTCCCTCGGTTATTCTGCTGTAAAAAAAGCTGAACTGAGTTCCGCCGTTGTTACGGTTGATGCTGATCAACTAACCGATGTTACTACGCCTGATGTGGGAAACATGCTGCAAGGTAAGATTGCCGGTGTACAAGTTACTAACGCTGGTGGTCAGCCTGGTGATGCGGCACAGATCCGTATCCGTGGTACAGGATCTATCACAGCTTCGTCCGCTCCGGTTTATGTAGTGGATGGTGTGATGGGTGGTACGTTCAATCCCAACGATGTAGAGACTATCTCCGTATTGAAAGATGCCGGTTCAACAGGTATCTATGGTGCCGCGGCTGCTGGCGGTGTTATTGTAGTGACCACCAAGTCCGGTAAGAAAGGCGATAAAGTCAGTGTAGACATCAAGGGAACGGTCGGCGGTAAGCAGGCTCTGTTTGGTAATTTCAAGATGATGGACTCCAAGGAGCTGTATAACTACCATAAGACTTTGTTTAGCCCGGCTGCTTTCATCGAGAGTCACCCGAAAGAATTACTCAAGCAAGACTGGAACTGGCAGGATGAATTCTTCCATACAGGTGTTATCCAGAACTACAATGTAGCTGTCAGAGGCGGTTCGGAGCACGTAGGATACTACGTTTCGCTCGATTACTTCGGAGAGGATGGAACGTTGATGGGAACCGGGATGCAGAAAGTCAGCGGACATGCTTCCGTAAAAGCCGACATTGCTAAATGGCTGGATATGAATGTTAAGTTGGACTTCAGCAAGTCCACCGTTGATTATGCTCCGTCTTGGATGATGCTGGATGATGCATTCAACAAAATGCCGTGGGATTGCCCATATGTGCTTGATGCAAACGGTAAGCCGACTAAGGATTATATCTATATGGACGAGAGCCGTATCCGTTCAGACAACGGAAAGCCTTGGTATAGCGGTTCCTATTGGAACTCGCTGAACTCTGCCCAGTATAACTATTCTAAGTCCAACAACTTTGAATTCTCAGGAGTGCTACAACTCAATGTCCATTTTACCGATTGGTTGCATTTCTCAACCACCAATACATTCGGAACGAGTTATTATAAATCCTCCGAATACATCGACCGTCGCACTTATGACTCGTCGTACAAAGTCGGTTATATGGGCGAGAGAGTAGGATTGAGCAAGACGTTTGGCTCAACCAATATTCTCAAGGGTGGTTCGCAATGGGGTGCGCATAGCTTCAACGCCATGGCAGGTTTTGAGTGCGGTGTTTGGAAATCGGAATACACCAATTCTGCCGGTACAGGTATGCCGAACGGTATTGACGCACTCAACGCATCTGTTCCGTATGCTGTAGGCGGATACAATATTCCGGGTTCTTCCTGGTCGGTGTTCGTTCAAGCCAGTTACGACTATGCAAAACGGTATTTCGTTACGGCTACGTATCGCGCAGAGGCAAGTTCAATCTTTGCTCCAAGCCATCGTGTAGGACACTTCCCGTCCGTAGCAGCCAGCTGGTTGATTAGTAACGAGGAGTTCATGAAGAACCAGAATATCGTCAGCTTTTTCAAACTGCGTGCTTCGTACGGTATCACGGGTAACAATAATATTCCGCCGTACCAGTACATGGCTACCTATAGTGTGTCGAACCTTTATCAGAACACTGTGTCTGCTGTCTCCAGCCGTCTCGCTAGTCCTGATCTGCATTGGGAAACGGCAAACATGGCTTCCGTAGGTATCGACTTGACATTTATTAAGCGTATAGATATGTCTATCGACCTGTACCAGACGGATAATACCGACTTGTTGCTGGATGTGCCGGTTGCTCCGTCAACAGGTTTCTTCAAAGTGACACAAAATGCCGGTTCGGTTCGTAACCGCGGTATTGAATATCGCATTGATGCAAACATCATCGATATGAATAAATGGCGTTGGGATGTTGGCTTTAACATCGGTTTCAACCAGAACCGTGTGACCAAGACTCCGGGCGGTGTACCTATCCAACAAACGGTGGTGGATGTGACGCAGCAGATTAAAGAAGGTCAGGATATCTACTCATGGTACATGAAAGAGTGGGCTGGAGTAGACAAAGAGACAGGTGACCCGCTGTGGTACGTAGTGGACGACAAAGGCAATTATGTGCTGGATGCTGCCGGCAATAAGACCACTACCAGCGACTATAATGCCACTCAGGCACATGTAGTTGGTACTGCCAGTCCGCTGTTCTCAGGAGGTCTTAATACCCAACTCAGTTGGAATGGTATCTTCTTGCATGTCAACACCAACTTCACGTATGGCAACAAGATATACAACGCTACCCGTCAAATAACGGATGCCGATGGTGCATATACGGATTATAACCAAATGTCGCTCACAGCACAAGGCTGGACTCGTTGGCAGAAAAGCGGCGATGTGGCCACTCACCCGCGGGCAGTCAGCGCTAATGATTCACACTCCAATGCTGTATCGTCGCGTTATTTGGAGGACGGAAGCTTCTTCCGCTTGAGGAACATTACAGTCGGATATGAATTCCCGACTAAACTAATCAGCAAGGCTAAGATGACCAAGTGCCGTATCTACTTTACGGCGGACAACCTTGCTACTGCTACTAAGTTCACAGGTATGGATCCCGAGATTAGTCTCGTGTCCGGAACGAACTACTTAGCAGGTTTGTACAACTCTAATTACCCTGTTGGACGGACGTTTCAAGGTGGAGTTGAAATCTCATTCTGAGATATTTTAGATTTATGATTTATGATTAGAATGATTATGAAAACAAAACTAATATATCTAACCGTAGTACTCGCAATGATGCTCGGTTTCGCGAGCTGCAAGATGGATTACTATCCGTCTGATGAGCAGAGTAGCGATGTGATTATCAAAGAGTCCAGTTCGACCATTATGGATGGTTGCTATTCCTTGTTAAAGGATGAAATTGAGTATCTGGGGTGGCCGAGCGGTAACACCTACTGCCGTCACTATTTCCAGATGGCGGAGTTCCCAGCTGATAACATTTGTCTGTCCGGTAAGAGTACCGACCCGCTTTTCCAGGCAACCACTTACACGATGACCGATAACTTGCAGAATGTTGGTACGCTGTGGATGGTGGGATATAAGATTATCTCCATGACGAATACGCTTATCGAAGGTATTGATGAGAGCAAGGCGGAAAACAAGCAGATTTTAGGCGAAGCCTATTTCATGCGCGCTTTGATTCATTTCAATATGGTGACGCTATTTGCGAAGCCGTATTCCTTTGGTCGTGATAATATGGGTGTGCCACTGCGAACCTCTAACAAAGATTCCGAAGTGAAGCGTAACACGGTAGGCGAGGTGTATGACCGGATTGTAGAGGACCTCAATAAAGCTGCCGAATTGATGGGCAAATCGCGTGGCAACGCAGGCTATCCGTCCAAGGAAGCCGCTCTTGGTCTGCTTTCACGCGTGTATCTCTATATGGAGGATTATGACAACTGTATCAAGACGGTGGATAATATGTTCAAGGAAGCCGGTGTGGCTCCTGCAGACAAATTGGAGCCCAATATTGGGGACTACTTCAAGAACGCCAAAAACTCGAAAGAGACGCTCTTCTGCATTGCTCACGAGGCTACGGAAGACCGTGCACAGTCCGCTATCGGTTCTATGTACAACGGAGACGGAGGCGGTTGGGGAGAAATCTATCCTTCTTTCTCGCTTCTCAATCTCTACGAGCGTTACCCGATGGACAAACGCTACACGGAGTTTATTCGTCCGCAGTATTCAGACGAAACTCCCAGTACGGATCTCAAAGTCTTTATGCCACGTGGTACGGCCGGTTCGGAAGAGAAACGCGATATTCAGTTGTTTACCGCTGTCTATGATTCAGGCACCGATACCTATTCTTTCAAAGAGGGAGGCACCACCTATACAGTGGAGAAACGGCTTATCCAAGGCGAATATTACGAGTACCATGTAAACTATGGCTCAGAGGATCGTACCGTTCTTCTCTTGCCGGAAAACATGGCTAAACGTTCGCCGGGTAACTATCCGAAGTTCTTCTCTACTAAGTTCGGTTATCAGGATGGTAGTCCTACACTCTCTTCGCCGGTTGTATTGCGTTGGGCGGAGGTTATTCTCAATCGTGCTGAAGCGTATGCACATCAAAATAAGGAGAAAGAGGCGTTCGATGATGTCAATATCATTCGTGAACGCGCAGGTATTCCTGCAACAGGTATGTTCTCCACTACCAACAAGCACGGTTATACCAATGCGCTGGATGTGGTGCTGGACGAACGACGCTTGGAGTTAGCGTTCGAAGGACACCGCATGTTCGATGTCTATCGCAATAAACGGAGCATGAATCGCCAATACCCCGGACTCCAACCCTGGAAAATCGTACCATGCGATGAACCGCATATCCAATATCCTATTCCTTATGCAGAATGGACGGTGAGTGGTATCGAACGAAACCCCGGATATTAATCAACCTATAATTAACATAATTATTAACACTTAAAATTTTATTCTTATGAAACTCAATTGGACCATTGCACTTATGTGCGTAGCTACTCTTACTTTTGTAGCATGTAAAGACAAAAATCAACCAGATGAAGGTGGAGATGACCCCGGTGTAGATTACACACCTCTCATCAGTGTGACAGACAAATCTGTAGCGGATTGGGACAAACTGGATCCAAGCAATGTGGCTGTTTCGAAAATCACTCCTAAAGCGCTGTGGGGTGGTGTACATATGGTTAAAGTATATGCCGATGAGGTGTATATCAACTGGATGATGGTTTTTGATCCTGCTAAGTATGCAAAACACAGAGACATTGATGTAATGCACCTCTTCATGGATATTGACCATAGCACTAAGACAGGTGGTTACTTCGATTTGTTCAAAGATGCTTGCGCAGACTTGATGTTTGAGGGCTCTTTGTTTACTGAAACAGGCGATCCTATTAATTACTCTCCTTCTGTTTCCGAATGGAAAGGTGAAGTTAACGGAGAAGGTTGGGAATCTTGGACATTACTCTCTACAATGACCGGTGAGAGCCAGTTCGTAAATGACAGTACCATCGAAGCACGTTTGATGATTGAGAAAATCCCGGGCAAGGATAAGTTCAACAAGGAAGGTTTCGGCTTTGGTATCACGCTCACCCAAAACTTTGAACCGGCTACTGTAGGTTTCTTGCCGCAAACAGACTCTCCTAATGGTGAAAACATTGGTCGTCTGGATATGCTGTATGTGAAATTTACCAAGACAATGAAATAATCAACAATCCTTTAAGGTATGAAATGCAAATATCTATTATTCGCTGTCGCGTTGCTCTTTGTGGCTTGCAATGAAGAGCCAAACTCCAAGTCGAAGGAGGAAGAAACCGCTCCGCCGGAAGAACAGCCAACAGTTGTAGATCCTGAAGAACAGGATGTACCCGACGAACCTGGGCCTGAGGGGTGTATTAACTACACTTTGACTTACGCCCAGATGGCGAATCCTGAAAGAGGATTCTACGTGCAGAAGTACTATGTCTCCGACGATCTGGAGGATGCGCTGGATGTAAGCACGGTTACGAATGACCGAGAAAAGAATCATATTACGCTCTATCTGCACTCCTATTATCTGACTGACTATATAGCAAGCGATATAGATCCGGCGTTCTTGGAGCGGTTGGATAAAAACATGGATGCACTTCGTAAAGGAGGTGCCAAAGTGGTATTGCGTTTTTCATACAAATCCAACCACAACAACAAAGATAAGCCTTGGGATGCCACTTCCGAGTGGGCGAATAAGCATATAGATCAAATTGCTCCTTATCTGAAGAAGAATGCTGATGTCATCTATTGCGTTCAGGCCGGCTTTATCGGATCGTGGGGAGAGTGGTACTACACCGAGAACTATCCTTACAATCCATACGACGACGATGAGTTTGAGCCGTATTGGGTAATCGCCGAGCACCTGATGAATGTTGTTCCGAAGGATCGCCAGATTTGCTTCCGTCAACCGCAGTTCAAGATGCGCTATCTTAAAATGCGTGGCCAGGAAGTCAAACCTTTGACTCCCGAAGAAGCCTATAAGGAGACTACTAAGGCTCGCTGGGCTGGTCATAACGACTGCTTTGTGTCCTCATCCAGCGATGTAGGAACGTACCATGTTGATGGAGACCGCGAGTTCTGGGCTGAAGATACTAAATACACCCTTATGGGCGGTGAGAGCTGTAAGGAATGTGAGTATTCCAATGCTCCGAATGCTATCAAGGAGATGGAGAAATACCACTGGTCTTACATGTGTAATTCCTACCATCCTGATATTCTCACTTCGTGGATGGCGTCTGGTCACTACGAGCAGATTAAACGCCGTCTCGGTTATCGATTCGTTCTGCGCTGGGCATATCCTACACAGGAACCACAAGCGGGTCAACAGTTCGATGTACAACTGGCTATCCGTAATAAGGGCTTTGCTGCACCGGCTAACAAACGTGATGTAGAACTGGTGTTCGTTTCCGTGGACGACCCGTCGAAGAAATTCGTCTATAAACAGGCCGAAGATCCGCGCTTCTGGATGGGAGGCGAACTGCATAAATGCACACTCTCCTGCACACTAGATGCTGCTATGAACGGTGAGTACAAGATGTATCTCAACTTGCCGGATCCATATCCATCACTCCATGATAACCCGCTGTATTCCATCCGCTTTGCGAACGAGAATGTGTGGGAGGAGGCTACCGGATATAATTATCTAACCACTATAACCGTACAATGATATGAAAGATAAACTATGGCTTGTCTTTATCCTCATCACCGTCGTTACATGGGGTGTGTGGGGAGCTTTCTCTGGGTATCAAATCCAAAACGGAATACCTGATACCGTGGTATATATTCTTTGGGCTTTGTCGATGATTCCGTGTGCGATTGCTGCCCTAATCATCAATAAGGGTAAGTTCCTTCATGACGGCAAGTCGGCTTTGCTTGGCTGCACGGTCGGATTATTAGGCGCAGGAGGTCAGCTGGTGCTCTTTAAGGCGCTGACGCTCGGACCATCTTATATCATCTATCCGTTTATCTCGATGTCTCCGGTTATCGTTATCACTCTCGCGGCTCTCTTCCTCAAGGAGAAAGCAACGCGCTGGCAGATTGCCGGTATAGTCGTGGCACTCATCGCCATTCTGCTACTCTCGTTGGAGACTGGGCAGGAAGGTAGTCCTGTTAGTGGCTGGCTTTGGATAGTATTGGCTGTGCTGGTACTTTTTGCTTGGGGTGTTCAGGGCTTCTTTATGAAGTTCGCTAATAACTCCATGGACGCGGAGTCTATCTTCGTATGGATGGCGCTGTCCGGATTGGTACTTATTCCCGTAGCGTGGTATATGAGTCCGGATGCAGCTAATTTCTTTGCTGCACAGACATCGGCAAACACCAGTCTTGGCTGCTTCGGCATCCAGATTCTCAATTCCATAGGTGCCCTAACGCTCGTTTACGCGTATCGTTACGGTAAGGCGGTTATCGTCTCTCCGATGGAAGGCTTGTCTCCAATGGTTACGGTGCTGCTCTCGCTTATTATCCTTAGCGTCATTCCGAACCCGCTACAGATAGCAGGTATCTGCTGTGCCGCATTCGCGATGTATGCATTATCGAAATAAATTTAACCTCTAAATTTATAATGTATGAAAAAACTATTCATTTTGGCAACTGCTCTTGTAGCAGCTATCAGCATCAACGCTGAAGTCATTGAACTTGATTTGAGCAAGGCCCAAGCTTATTTTACTGCAGGTTCTTCCACGTTGGATTATAATGCGGAAGATGGTGTGCTTACTGTCAATTGGACTGTTACAACAGGTTGGGAAGTAAGTGGCGCTCAGATTCCTTTGAAAAGTCTCACAGGAGTATCGAGTCTCGAGTTTGAATACATGGGCGATGGGTCTAATCATGCTTTCCTGCATTATTTTGCTGACGAACAAGGAACCTTCTGGTGGGATCCTAATGGCTGGTTTGATTTATCAGCTACAGGGTGGACAAAGGCTTCTCTTACACCAAATACGGCACTTTGGAGTACGCCGGGTTACGAATACGGTACCTCTCCTATGGTTTCTTTGAGTTTTGTGGCCAATCCGGAAGGAGATGATACTTCCGGATCCTTTAAACTACGTAATGTCAAACTCGTTGCCTCTGGTGGAGGAGGCGACCCCGTGGATCCAGAAGCAAAATCCCTGCCGTTGACCTATAAAGGCGATATTCTGCCAGTTAACAAAGACTTCACCCGCACCATGAGCGGACAGATAGGTAAAAGCATCGGTATTCCCGAAGTATCCGGTATCGCATGCTCGCGCGTAACCCCCGGATACATATGGATGCAGAGTGATGAAACGGATCGCGACCACAATGCGTTCATCGTCGCAACCGATGAGACCGGTAAAGTTTTGGGCGCAAAAGTGACCTTCGACAACGTATATCGCTGGGACTGGGAAGATATGTGCGGCGGCGTGTATGACGGAAAAAATTATCTCTTTATTGGTGGTTTTGGCGATAATAACCATACGGATGGCGAATACTGCATCATCTATTTCGAGGAACCGGCTATTGACCCGGCTAATCCGAATGTAGCTGTTAAGGCGCATCGCATCAAGTTCGAGTATCCTGATCACCAAAAACATAACTGCGAGTCGATGATGTATGACAATATTGAACACATGTTGTATATTGTTACCAAGGTTTATGATGATGTCAACCAAGTGTTCAGCCTACCGTTCCGTCTTGACTACGGCGACACACAGCAGACCATGGCCTATGTGTGTGATCTCGGAGTAACTTCCGACATTGGTGAAGGTGAGTATAGCGGTGAAACCCATCGTTACAAAGGTTTCCACTTGGCTACTGCAGCTGACATCTCGCCTGACGGAAAATACATTCTCATCAAGAACCACAATAACTATGTGGCTATGTATTCGTGGGTGCTGTATTGGGAGCGTGTTGGCAATGAGAGTATAGCAGAGACCCTCAAAAATCGCCAACCGAAAGTCATTGACTGCTACGAGTATGAATGGCAAGGAGAAGCAATTGCTTGGAAAGATAACAGCACCTTCTATACCACTTCCGACTCGGACGCAGATAGTGAACCTCCTATCTACAAATACGTACGTGATGAATTCGAAGGAATAGCTAATATCTCCAGCGATAAACAGCAGGGCAATAAACTCGTTCGTATTGGCGGTGTTATTTATCTCCGCACGGATAAGGGACTCTATTCCCTTGACGGCAGAAAAGTGCAATAACCCGAATTTGTACCATGTGCAAATAAAAAAGTTGAAAAGAAAAGTGCGGAAAAATCACAATTCCGCACTTTTTGTTTGCACATATGCAAAAAAAGCAGTATCTTTGTGCGCTCATAGATGAAATTGATGAGAGGCAATGGCCAATACTACATAAATGCTCAGCGGCAAGAAGTGATGTTGGGCATGATGAGAAAAGCAATAACAGCCCTGGAGGCACAGGGTATAAAGCCTGTGCTCCTAAAAGGATTTGGCCTCGCTCGACTTTATGACCAACCGTATATGCGGAGTTGGGGAGATATTGATCTATATGTTGGTAAGGCCGATTACCACAAAGGAGCAGCAGCATTGCGAGAAGCTTTTCCGGAGGCCGCATTGTTCGATGGTGAGGAGGAGTACTACAAGCACTATAACCTGACGTTCTACAAACCGTTCAATACGGCCATAGAGATGCACCGTGTCAGCATGTCTCTCATGCACCCGCGAGATCAACGACTATACAGCCAATTAGAAACCGAAGGTCTCCTGCTAAATAGCGTGCGCTACACCAACGGAGAAGATAGCTGGTGGGAACCGGAGTGGAAATTCAACGTCTTATACGTCTTTATGCATAGCTGGGAACATTGGACGCATAACACTGCTGTGATGCGTCAGTTGGAGGATTTAGCCCGGCTGCTGACTAATGGGAAGCCGAAAGAGGAGAGCTATGATGCGCTAACTATTTACCTAAAAAAGAACTTGAGGAAGCTATACCTGCTACAAGCTTGGAAACTATATGCTTACCTCCTTGTGCACGAGTTCGGGGTGCAGGAAACAATATGTCCGCTTTACGACCCGAAAGTTGCCCTTACAGCTGAGGCTCTCAAAACATCGATTGAACAGGGACGCGAATGTTTGCCCAAACGAACGGCACCGAAAAGTGTTCTACTACGTAAGATGCACACGTTCCGCCAGCGCGTGCAAGAGGCCAAACTTATTGCTCGCTACGATCACATCTATGCTCGACATATGGTTTTGGCCAATATCGCGCAAAGCTGGCAGCGATTCCTCAAAGGCGAAAATACACGGCATTGGGAATAATTCAAAAGTCAATAGATGAAGTTAAAAGAAGAAATACCATGAAAAAAGTTTTATTAGGAGATGAAGCCATTGCTCAAGCGGCTGTTGATGCCGGACTGAGCGGCGTCTATGCCTATCCCGGTACTCCAAGCACCGAAATCACAGAGTATATCCAATTACTCGAATCTAAACAGCCCACGGGTATTTTCTGTAAGTGGGCAACCAACGAAAAGACCGCCATGGAGGCTGCTTTAGGCATGAGCTACATGGGCAAACGGGCACTCGTATGCATGAAACATGTAGGTATGAATGTCTGCGCAGACGCTTTTATGAATGCCGCCATCACTGGTGTGAATGGTGGACTGGTAGTACTTGCGGCAGACGACCCGAGCATGCACAGTTCACAAAATGAACAAGACAGTCGTTTCTATGCTAAGTTCGCAATGATTCCCTGCCTTGAACCTAGTAACCAACAAGAGGCCTACAACCTCACTCGCTATGCCTTCGACTTGAGTGAGCGACTCCGCACACCTGTACTATTGCGTGTAACGACCAGAATGGCACACAGTAGAGCCGTTGTAGAGACTGCAGAACCGCGGAAACAGAACGAAATGTCTGTGCCGAAGGACGTGCAACACTTTATCCTACTGCCTGCATTCGCAAAACGCAACTATGCCGAATTGGTAGCTGCACAGCCGGATTTTGTTAGCGAGAGCGAAAAGGCAGGCAATAATGTCTATACTAAAGGAAGTAACCCTAAAAAGGCAATTGTAACAACCGGAATTGGCTATAACTACTTGCTTGAAAGTTTCATGTTGAAAGGTGAAAATTCTTCCGTTCTCAAAATCACTCAGTATCCTCTCCCTACGGCGCTCATCAATCAAATGGTAGCAGACGGTGTGGAAGAGATATTGGTGATAGAAGAGGGGCAACCGGTAGTGGAAGAGCTGCTGCGCGGCATGGTGCCGAGTAGCGTGAATGTTCGAGGCAGACTGACAGGCGACTTACCTCGAATGGGAGAACTAACACCCGATAGCGTGCGCGTTGCTTTAGGGTTTGACCCATTGCCGACTCATGAGCCGGATGCTATTGTGGTAGGTCGTCCGCCTGCATTGTGCCAAGGATGCGGACATCGTGACATGTACACTGCTCTTAATGAGGTGGCACGTGAGTATCCTAATTCACGTATCTTTGGCGATATAGGCTGTTACACTCTTGGAGCACTTTCTCCCTTCCACGCCATACACGCTTGTGTAGAGATGGGAGCATCCGTAACGATGGCTAAAGGTGCTGCTGATGCTGGACAACACCCTGCTATAGCTGTCATAGGCGATTCTACTTTCACACACTCTGGTATGACAGGACTGCTCGACTGTGTGAATAGTAATGCCAACGTAGTCATACTCATAAGTGATAATCTCACCACCGGTATGACAGGAGGACAGGATTCTGCCGGAACAGGAAGACTCGAGCAGATATGTGAAGGACTGGGCGTAGATAAACAGCATATACGTGTGGTTGTGCCCCTGCCGAAGAATATGGAGGAGATAAAAGCAGCTCTGCGGGAGGAGATTGATTATAATGGTGTGAGCGTCGTAATCGCCCGCCGCGAATGTATACAAACCTTGAAACGTCATCTTAAACAAGCGAAGAAATGAAACGGGATATAATCTTAGCGGGAGTGGGAGGACAAGGTATCCTTTCCATCGCAACAGTGATTGGTGAAGCGGCACTTAATGAGGGTCTATACCTCAAGCAGGCCGAAGTACACGGTATGTCACAACGTGGAGGAGACGTACAGTCGAATCTCCGACTCAGTGACGAACCGATTGCCTCGGACCTTATTGCAAAGGGGGGAGCAGACATTATCATCTCTCTCGAGCCGATGGAAGCACTTAGGTACGTTCAATACCTTAAACCAGATGGTTGGATAGTAACCAACGAAGTACCGCTAATCAATATACCTAACTATCCGGACATAGAGCAAGTCCTCAACCACATACGCGGCTACAAGAATCATGTATTACTCAACTGTGAGGCACTTGCCAAAGAAGCCGGCGCACCTGCGCAGGCTGCTAACATGGTGCTACTTGGAGCTGCAATTCCGATGTTAGGTATAGACCATGATAAGATGATAGCCGGTATCCAACGCGTTTTTGCGCGTAAAGGGGATGTCGTAGTAAATAGTAACTTAGCAGCCGTAGAGGCAGGATATAATGTTTCCGTTAAATAAACACATAGTAGATGCCACGTGCCGTGACTTCGGATTGAGAAATGCGCACGAATTAGGTTCGGCATCCATACGCCAATTAGTGGGCGTAGTCAAAGACATAGAACGCGCTACCGGCGTGGAGTTTATTCACATGGAGTTAGGCAACCCGGGCCTCGCCAGCGAAACAATAGGCATTTGGGCTGAACACGAGGCGTTGCTGCACGGCTGCGGCTCACAATACCCCTTGATAACCGGTGTTCCAGAAGTGAAGCACTGGGGCTCGGAGTTTGTGCGCGCTTTCCTTGGACTGGATATTCCTGATGAGTGCATAGTGCCAACTGTAGGTAGTATGCAAGGTGCTTTTGCTCTTAACCTCACCATATCGCAGTTGGATGATGAAAAAAATACTGTGCTCTTCCTCGACCCGTGCTTCCCGGTACAGAAACTACAGTGTAAGGTCATTGGCGTGAATGTGGACTCTATTGACGTGGGCGATTTTCGAGGAGAAGCGTTAGAGGATGAATTGGAGCGCCACTTCGCAACTGGTAAGATAGCCGCCATGCTTTTCTCCAATCCTAATAACCCGAGTTGGATGTGCCTCACCGATCGAGAACTGGAGATAATAGGTCGACTTGCAACAAAGCACAATGTGATGGTCATAGAAGACCTTGCTTATTTTAATATGGACTTCCGTGACCCCAATCGAGGCACACCTTACGAGCCGCCGTATCAGCCGACCGTAGGACGATACACAAATAATGTAGTACACATGATTTCGTGTTCCAAAATGTTCTCTTATGCTGGACAACGCGGAGCTATATTGGCCGTAAATCCGTACCTTGCTAAACGCAAATATCCGGCATTGGCCGCACGCTATGATAACGACGGAGAGTTCATGCGTAACCTTGTCTATAATATCCTGTATAGTTTATCGTCCGGCGTCACACACTCTGTGCAATATGGTATGGCGGCGATGTTTAAAGGAGCCTGTCAGGGACAAATTCCGTTTGTCAAAAACTCTTCTGTCTATGCGCGCAAGGCACATCAGATAAAGGAAATTATGCTCCGCAACGGATTTCATATTGTATATGATAAAGATGCCGATGACCAAGAGGTGGGCGATGGTTTCTTCTTTACCTTCGGTTACAAGGACTGGACGGGTGAGAAAATGCTCAATAAACTTATCTACTATGGTGTATCGGCAATTTCATTGACCAGTACCGGCGCCAAACGTGAAGGTATGCGCGGATGCGCAAGTGCCGTGCGGGATGACCAGTTTGCAGAATTAGAAAAACGATTAAAGAAATTCAATGAAGATTATCAGTCCGAGTGAGGCGGTAGGCCTCGTGAGAAGTGGTGACACTATTGTAGTACAAGGATCGACGTCGATACCGATGGTGCTGTTGCACGCCTTAACTGCTCGTGCGAATGAGTTGCGTGACGTACGATTGATTTCCGGCTTTGGTGTGCATCCCGAAGATGCACCTTACGCCAAACGAGAATTGATGGACTCGTTCAAGGCCCAGTCTATCTTTGTGCCAAATAACCTGCGTCGTGCGATGCGTGAAGGTGTAGCGGACACGATACCGGCGTTCTTAGGCGAAGTGCCATTCCTCTTCCGTAGTGGACAGATTAAAGTTGATGTTGCTTTTATGCACGTTTCCGAGCCTGATGAGGAGGGCTACTGCTCGTTCGGTATGTCGGCAGATATTATCTATTCCGCAGCAGAGTGTGCACGCGTGCGCATCGCGCAGATGAATAAGTTCATGCCGCATACGCAAGGTCTTGCGAAGATCCATGTAAGTAAGCTGGACGCTATCTGCCGTGCGGACGAACCGCTGATTGAAGTGCCAACGCCTTTAGCAAGCGAGGTGGATACGCGAATTGGTAACTTCATCGCAAACGAAATACCAGACGGCGCTACGCTGCAAATTGGAGTTGGTGGCATACCGAATGCAGTCATTAATGCACTCAAGAGTCATCAGCATCTTGGCTTGCATACTGAAGCTATTACTGATGGCGTACTGCCTTTGATTCAGAGTGGGGTGATAGATAACAGCCTAAAGAAGATACGTCCCGGAAAGAGCGTTGGAAGTCTCGTATTAGGTTCTAAGGCACTATATGACTACTTGGACTACAACAAAGATATTGAGTTATACGACGTAGCATGGACCAATGACCCGCAGATTATCCGTCAGAATCCCCGTTGCATGGCTATTAACTCTGCTGTGGAAGTCGATTTGACAGGGCAGATTTGCGCCGATAGTATTGGTGATACCATTATCAGTGGCGTAGGTGGGCAACATGATTTCATGTACGGAAGCGCGCTTAGCGAAGGCGGTAAGTGTTTTATCGCGCTACCGAGTATGACGAGTAAAGGGCAATCAAAGATTGTGGCGCATCTTGCTCCCGGAGCAGGCGTAGTGACGACAAGATTTCAAGCGCAGTATATTGTTACCGAGCACGGTATTGTCTATCTGCGCAATAAACCTATTATGGAGAGGGCAAAACTGCTTATCTCGATTGCCGATCCGTCGGTGCGTGAAGAACTTGAACGCGCAGCCGTTGAACGTTTCGGAATAGGATTCCTGCGTTATAAATAAGGATTATGCGCTTTCTCGTGCGCAATTGTGGTAGTGTATCCGTGACCCGGGTACACTACTGTTTTTTCAGGCAGTTGGCTAAGACGGCGTAGAGAAGCTTGTAGGGTCATATAATCGCCACCGGGCAAGTCTGTGCGGCCTATGCTTTCTTGGAAAAGTGTGTCGCCGGAGAAAAGTATATTTTCTTGCTCAAAATAGAAGCAAACAGCATCTTCCTTATGCCCGGGTGTGTAAAGCATCCGGAACGAGAAACCGGCTATCGTCACCGGAGTGTTTTCGTTTTCGTGCTCGTAGTTATAACCGTATTTTGGAATATCTGGATATGACTGTAGTATAACGTCTAAACCGCATACATGGTCCAAATGCTCATGCGTAATTAGTATGGCGGACGGCGTAAGACGATGCTCTCCCAAAAAAGTGAGAATGCGGCTCTCTTCATTACTTCCGTACATACCCGGGTCAATAATCAAACAAGGCTGGGGTTGATCACTTGGTTCCGATAAGGTCAGTATATAGGTGCACTCGCGGAATGGGTTGCAGTAAAAAGTCTTAATATACAGCATATTCGTCCGATTTTGGGTGCAAAGATAGTGCAAAATCATAAAATATGCAAGAAAAATCGAAAAAATCTTCATTTTATTTGTAAGAATGAAATTATTTATATAATTTTGCCGCAAATTAGAGACTATGTGTGTATAGGACTTCCTGTTTAGAGGATGTTGATACAACATTTATTAATAACTAAAACAAAAAAAACAAATGAAAAAAACTATTCTTTTTGCAGGACTTATGATGGTTGCTGCAATGTTTATTGGTTGCAACAATGAACACTCTCCTTACACTTCTACCACAAAGTTGTGGCCGGCTTGCTCAGTTAGCAAAGACGCTCAAGGTATTGAGAAGTATAACTGGGGCTACATCGACGAGAAGGGTAACTTCGCTATTCCTGCTTCCTATGCAGAAGCTAATGAATTCAGTTGCGGTTATGCATCTGTGTATGTAAGTGATAAACTTTATTACATTGATGAGAAGAACAACATTCAGAATGCTCCTGAAATGGAAAATGTGGGTATTGTTTACTTCCTTTATGATTATCTCCGTTATGTGTCGCCGAGTGGGCTTTATGGAATGCTGAACAAGAGCTTCGAGATCGTTATCCAACCTGCTTATGTTAATCTTGGTGTTATGACCGATGGAGGTCTGGTCGCTTTCAGACAAAGTAAAGGCGATAAAGTTGGCTTCCTAAACAAAAAAGGTGAGGTTGTAATTACTCCTTTGTATGATTATGCTAACGACTTCGATGCAGGTTATGCTGTTGTTGAGATGGGTGATAGCTATGGCGTTATTGACAAGACTGGAGAGTTCACATATAGCCTCCAAAGCAACAAGTGGCTTCAGAATGTTGGTGGCGAGCGTATTGGCTTCTATGACAAAGATAACAAAAAGTATGGTCTGATGGATGGTAAGGGCAATATCGTTGTTCAAGCTATCTTCGACGAATGGGATGGTATTGGTTTCACCGATGCTGACCTCATGGCTGTTGAATCTAACGAAAAATGGGGCTATATCGACAAGAACGGTAAGATGAGAATTGCTTCCCAATTTGCTGGAGCACTTTCCTTCTGCGATGGTAAAGCATGGGTAAAGCGTACAGAAACCTCCAACTACGAGACTATTGACGAGAATGGTAAAACATTGTTGACGCTCGGTAAGAATGAGGCGCCTCGCGGCATGTGGCGTCAAGGTCTGTGCTTGGTAGCTAAATTAAGCGAAACGGACTATAGCTACGAGTATCGTTACATCAACGAGAAGGGTGCTACCGTTTATACTTGGAAAGTTAGCGGTGCTAATGTAGCTGGTGGTGGTGATGATTGGGATGCTCCTGTCAAGAAAGCCTTCAAGAACGGCAATCGCATGAACAACATTGAGATGATGAAAGGTACCAAATGGGCTTATCGTACAGAAAGAATCTAATCTTCTAAGTTGAGATACATGAAAAAGTCCTGCTTCACGGCAGGACTTTTTTTTGTATAAAAGTGGTATAAAAATTTTATTACTCTTAGCCTTCACTCGGCTTACAAAAGTGTTAGTAACATACTAATATTATACTAACCGCATACTAATCACATACTAATCACATACTAATCACATACTAACCACATACTAATCACATACTAATCACATAGTAATGACATATTCGGAACGGGAACAGAGTTAGATGCTAAGCAAACAAGAGTTAGATGCTGAGTAAACAAGAGTTAGATGCTAAGCAAACAAGAGTTAGATGCTAAGCAAACAAGAGTTAGATGCTTAAATAAGAGTCAGATGCTAAGTAAACAAGAGTCCGATGCTGAGTAAACAAGAGTCAGATGCTGAGTAAACAAGAGTTAGATGCTAAGAAAACAAGAGTTAGATGTTAAGAAAACAAGAGTTAGATGCTGAGCATACGAGAAAAAGAGAAGAGTAGAAAAATACCTAAGTAGGTTAGAGTGGAAGGTAGATGGCTTGTTTGGTTTTGAACCAGTCGGTAGGGAAGAAGGTATGGAGGTCTGTGAGTTCGACGATGTTGCGGAAAGGATGCGTTTCGGAATGAAGGTCGCCACCTTTAAGGACGATGAGGCCATTCGGCATGGCGTTCTTGTGGCGATGGTGGATGTTTTTGCGGACGAGTTTAACAAGATCGGGTAGTGGCATTACGGCACGAGAGACGACGAAATCGAATTGACGTTTCTCTTCTTCAGCGCGCTCTTGGATGCACTCGACGTTTGTTAGTCCTATGCGCTCAGCGATATCCTGCGCCACGCGGATTTTCTTACCGATAGAGTCGATAAGTGTGAATTGGCACTCAGGGAACATGATAGCGAGCGGAATCCCCGGGAAACCGCCTCCTGTGCCGACGTCAAGGATAGTTGTTCCGGGTTGGAACTGAATGATTTTGGCAATAGCGAGTGAGTGGAGTAGGTGATGTTCTTCGAGATTATCGATGTCCTTGCGTGAGATGAGGTTGATCTTGGCGTTCCACTCGGGATAAAGAACATCAAGCTGAGCGAATTGCTCAGCCTGACGTTCGGTGAGATGAAAATAATCGGCTATTAATTTCATGTTTATTGCTTCGCGTTTATTGCCTTCGGCGTTTATTGCTTCGCGTTTATTACTCTGCGATATTGGTGAACACGTTCTGAACGTCTTCATCCTCTTCGATCTTATCGATGAGTTTCTGAACAGACTCGCGTTGTTCATCGGTGAGTTGTTTGGTATCATTCGGGATGCGGACGAACTCGCACGATTGAATTTCAAAACCGTTATCCTCAAGATACTTCTGCATACCTGAGTATTGGTCGAAATCGCAATAGATAACAATTGTGTTCTCTTCCTCATCCACATCGAGTTCTTCAACGCCGAAGTCGATAAGTTCGAGTTCGAGTTCGTCAAGGTCGATGCCGTCCTTCATCGTAACCGTAAAGCATGCTTTGCGGTCAAACAGGAACTGCAAGCAACCTTGTGTACCGAGGTTTCCGCCATGCTTTGTGAAGTAGGAACGAATATTTGCCACGGTGCGCATGTGGTTATCTGTCGCGGTCTCGATAAAGATAGCGATGCCGTGTGGGCCGTATCCTTCGTAGTTAATCTCCTTATAGCCTTCAGACGACTTATCGGTGGCCTTTTTGATGGCACGATCGATATTGTCTTTCGGCATGTTCTCGCGTTTGCATTGCTGAATAAGCATACGCAAGCGCGGGTTACAATCCGGATCAGCTCCGCCTTCGCGAGCAGCGATAGTGATTTCTTTTCCTAATTTAGTGAACGTGCGGGCCATATGTCCCCAACGTTTCAGTTTTGTAGCTTTTCTGTATTCAAAAGCGCGTCCCATATTATCAAATATTAATGATTAGTGAATAATTAAAATCTATTTTGCTTCTTGGAGCTGATTGAGCTCTTGTTTTTGCTGGTTTAGTTCCTGAATAGCCGCATTCTTGAGGCTGTCTTGACGCAAACTATCCATTCTCATTTTCTCCATTTTTTGTACGTGGCGGAGATAAGCAGCTGAATCGAAGTGCTGTAGTTCGGTTTCAACCTTCACTTCCTCGAAGGTGATATCGAACTCAACGCGACGGTTCTTCGCACGACCAGCCTTGGTCTTGTTGTCTTCTATCGGACGAGACATACCATAACCCTTAGCCGAGATGCGCTCTTGCGGAACACCTTGCTTAACGAGGTAGTTCATCACACTATTAGCACGTGCGTCAGAGAGTTTGAGGTTGTAGTCTTCTTTACCTACGTTATCGGTATGACCTTGTACTTCAATAATGAAGTTGGTGTTCTCGATGAACTGTTGCGCAATTTGGTTCAACAGCGGGAAGGAAACAGGTTTGATAATAGCCTTACCCGTTTCGAACTGGATACCTTGCATAGCCTTCTTGAGCAGGTTACGGATCTCTTTCTTCACTTCCGGACAGCCCTTATTGTAATCGAGACCGGCTACCGTCGGACATTCGTCCTTATAATCAGGTACTCCGTCACCATCGGTATCAAGTTCACAACCAAACTCATCAATATAACCGCGTGCCTCAACCGGCGTATTCGGACACTTATCCTTCCAGTCAGGAACGCTATCACCATCGGAGTCAAGTTCGCAACCATTCTCATCCACGAAGCCGCGTGCTTCAATTGGCGTGCCGGGACATTTGTCAAGGTAGTCATATACGCCGTCAGAGTCGGTATCAAGTTCGCAACCATGCTCGTCTATATAACCGCGTGCTTCAACAGGCGTATTCGGACAGTTATCCATGTAATCAGGTACACCGTCACCATCGGTATCAAGCGTACAACCGTGTTCGTCCACGAAATTACGTGCCTCAGGAACAGTATTCGGACAGAGATCGAGATAGTCATATACTCCGTCGGAATCAGTATCAAGCGGACAACCGAGCGTATCAATCAGTCCGTAAGCTGCAGACGGCGTATTCGGGCAGTTGTCAATATAGTCAGGCACACCGTCACCATCAGAATCAATCGGGCAACCGAGTTTGTCAACGGATACGTTAGTCGGTGTATTCGGGCAAACATCAAGTTTGTCAAAGATACCGTCTAAGTCTGAATCTTTGTTCTTGTGGTTCGTACCCCATACAATGCTGAATCCCAGTGCAAGGTTTATACCTTTGGAGCGATAAGGAATAGGTATATCGCCTTTGTACGCGTATGAGGTCGGAATATAATCCATAGCGAGTGTCATGTTCACACCATCGTACGGCATAAAGCTCATACCAGCACCGATATTACTGAACTTACCATTATTGATAAGCGAATAGCTGACAGCCAGATTGAACCAGTTACACGGACGGAGCGTACCACCGATAGTAAGTTCCTCGTAAAGACGGTTGTTGTAAAGTGTGGTCTTACTGAAGACACCTACACCCAGCAGGTTATCCAGGAAGTTAGCATCCACACCCACATTGAGATGCATATTAACCATGCGCGCAAAACCTGCTTCACCAGGTTGGGAGTGCATACCCTTAGCGAAGTCGATAAGCGATCTCTTCGTGTCGCTCCACAGACTGTCTACACTGAACTTATCGTCCACAATATAGTGGCCATACTCAAAGTCACCCACACCGGTGAAAGTAGTGTCGATAGTGGTCTTGTAGGTTTTACCCCTGTTCCAGTAAATGAAACCAACATCATTCAACGCGAAGGATATCTGAACTTGCTCAATCGGCTTGTAGGTAGCACCGATGTCGATAGCTGCTCCATAACCGGATGGCTTGATATAGTCCATGATACCCATGCCTTTGGTTGCTTCGTTGAAGTTGATCTTTGTAAAGGCATCGTAGCCAACGCGCTCTGGCATAACTTTTTCCAATGGCATAGCTATGTCTACGCGGCCGTTTCCCCTTACATGCCATTCCTTGATGGAGGTTTCAGCTGTAATGTTTTTATTCCACATAGAAGCATAGGCTTGACCGAGTAAGAACTTAAGTTTACCACCGACTGTCCAGTGCTCGTTTAGCTTATATGAGTAACCACCGCTAATCTCTGTGTATGCCATGACGTGCAGGCCAAGTTGCGTAAGGTCGACGGTATTGACGCCATCGAGATTCTTCATTCCGCCTTGCAGAGCGAACTGGAAGAGGCCGCGCGGTAAGGTAATGCCGCCGTCAATACGCTCTGTGATGTTGATATTGACGTAGCCATTCTCCTTGTGTCGGAAGCCGAATCCAAGGATATTGAGCGTCATTTGGGTATTGATAAGTGTAGCCTTACGGAAGGCATCGTAGAGTGCATCGCGGTCACCACCTTCGGGGTGCAATGCGGTGATAGTCTTTCCGTTGTAGTTATAGATAACGTCACGCATCGTCAACGAGTTATTACCTGCCCAGATGCTCATATAGCCCAGAGGCGTGAAGTTAACGTAACCGTTGCTTACCGGCTGGAAAGCTGGGTTGACGATGTGACGCATAGGTGCGTTCTCAAGGAAGAATAGCGTATTTACTTCCTGTGCGTAACCAAAAGAGGTTGCGGATAGGAGAACGATAAGTAATGTTTTGCGTAGTTGTTTCATTGCTGTGTCCTCCTATTTATTTCTTTTTATCCTTTTTGTTAAAGTTAAGCACGGCATCAATATCCGTAGCCAAACCTATATTAAGCTTCAGCTGGTCGTCTGAAGTAAGACGAATCAAGAAGTTCGGGTCTGTCTTATACTCGTCGTGTAAGTCTTTGCCGTCCAATTCTACAAAGTAGCGGATGCTCTTAATCTTCGTGAATGCATCGAAGTGCTTCTTCTTCAGATCCATGGTGTAAATAGTCACGCCAGGCTCTGAGATTGTAGATATTCCTGCGTTGAACGAGTATTGTGGTGCGTTGAAGAGCAAGGTGTCAATCTGCGAGATGCGAAGCGGCTTGCTTGGATCTTCCGGATCCATCACTATATTCATGTCTGCATCATAGAAATAAACGACACCGCGAATAGATAGCGGAATGCGATTCTCGGCATGTAGCACGAGTTTGATATTACTTGTCTTAATCGTATCAATGACATCAACGCTTGAGACAAGTGAGTCAAGCGAGTACTTGCTGATTTTCACATCTTTAGTGGTATCTACATAATTGGCTTCGACACCTTCGTTGAAGGCAAATGGAGCCCAGAGGTCCGCTGCCACTTTGATACGAGTATCCGGCAGAATACGAATCTGCGGCGTGGTGACAGAGTCAAAGTCGATGTAGAACTTATAACCTAAGACATCCGGACGATTGTAAAACATTTTATCAATCTGTCCGCGGTAGGTGTCTTTATCAAAGAGCACTTCATTGTGGATACTGTCGCCAATCGGAGCATCGAGAGGCAAGAATTGTCCGGGACGCCAGAAACTTTCTTGACGTTTAATCTGAGTCCTTCCAGGGTCAAAGTAAGCAAAAATGGAGTCATTCTTCTCAGTATTTTTTGCGTATAGATACTCACCATGTAGGTTCATTACACCGGTAATAGTATGACCGATCATAACGTTCACCTTAGGATCATGGAATGGCAGGGTCGCTTTCTTAAAGTGACGCCATTGTGCCCACTCGTCCTCAATGAGGATAGTGCTTTCGTCCCGCATATCAGCTGACGGACGGAAGAATCCCCAGATAGCCTCGTACTTGACGAACTGCACATTCAAGTTGTAGTCGTAAGTAGCATTACCAGGAATAACGAGCGAGGTCTCCGTAGTCGGGATAGTGAAAGTGAATCTAATGTGCATTTGGCACGAGTCTTTTACGTTGTATGGATATCTCTTCCAATCGGTCTCGTCATGCTTGGTCATAAGATCCAAAACGAATTGGTCGATGGAGATAGGTATTTTTGAATCATACGTAAACTGACCTGCTCCGCATACTTCAACCATCTTGCCTGCAGGACGGTGGAACTCCGGACCAAGCTCAATTTCTACTTTGTCCACCCAGCTTTCAAGCAGAGGCAGATTGGTACGACCTATCTTACTCGTGAAGTAAGAGTTGATAATCATGGCACTATCCAAACGCTCGTCGTAGATGTTTGAATTGATGTCCTTAAGTTTCAACCAGAATGGGAAGTCCAAAGTGATAGGGATTCCTAATTTTTCCGTTTTTACCTTACCGGAAGCATCCAGATAGCCCATTTCATTGAGTTTATCATGGACATTGAAGTGCTTCGGACCAAAGTCTGTAATCTTTGATTTGAGGTCAACATCGTGGAACCTACGGCTGATGTCGAATGTGTCACGGAAATAAAGTAACCTGTCATCGCCGACATAAATACCATCTACTTGGCCGTTACCGAGGAAGTTGCCAATATTGGCTGTCATCGAACCCATTGGGATAGCTAAACCCAACTCCACCTCGGCTTGTGTATCGAGGTTGTCAAGGTCGATGTCCTCTTTACAACTGCTCATCGAGCCTACTACGAAAAATAGAGCGAGAGCATAGAGTAAATACTGTTTTTTCATATAGTAAATTTTTATGTACACCAAAAACGCGGCAAAGGTACAAAAATTATTTTATTTGTACAAATAAAAAGTGTATTTTTTACATAAATTATTGCCGAATAATATAAATTTGTTCGGTCGCTCGCGTGAGAGCAGTATAGTACCAGCGTAAATAATCGCGTTGGTCGTCGAGGGTAAGGATATTGTTAGGATTAGGTGTTCCGGGATCGATAAAGACGCGTCGCCACTGACCGCCTTGTGCCTTGTGACAAGTGACAGCATATGCAAAGCGTATCTGTAGTGCGTTGTAATACTCGTTCTCGCGAATGCGTTTTACGAGGTCTTTCTTGTTATGTATCTCTGGATAGTCTTCTGCTATTTTGCTGAAGAGTTCTCGCTGGAGAGCATAACTTTTGTCCGGTGAGTCTGTGAAGAGAGTATCTATCCACAGAATAGCGTCCACATCATAATCGTAGTCTACTAATCGCAAGGAAGCATCAATAAAGTGGAATCCGTATAGTTCACGTTCATTACGAAGACGGGTGATTTCCATGATGTCGCCGTTGGCAAGAAAGGGCAGGTTGTCGTATTCTTTGGTCCAAAAATAGTTATTCTTACTGACCATGAGTCGGTCACCATTACTGATTTGGTCCTCTTTCCAGAAAACTCGCGCGCGCACGCCTTGATTATAAAGGTTGGTGCGTTTGTTAGTGCGTGTAAGAATTATTGTCTCTTCATCGCCTACCTCCTGATAACTGCGTTCTAAGAGTTCTTGAACCTCTGTGCCATGTATCTCTTTAACGTCCTCACAGGGTGAGATTTGTACGGTAAAATCGGAAGAATTTAGCTTTTCACGCAGTTTGGTGGCATTGCGTAGAATGCCGCTATCAAGAGCTTGACGTGCTACTTGTGTGAGGCTGTAACCCATAACACTCAAGCCATAGCCGGCAAGGAAGTCCGGTTCAAGCGCCTTGCTGTCGCTACTACCCACAGGTGGCAATTGCGCATCATCACCCAACAAAAGCAAAGAGCAGCCTTGACTATTATAGACATAACTCACCAAGTCATTAAGCAGGCTTCCGGAACCGAAGTTCTCGTTATCCCTTACAGCGGGAATCATACTGGCTTCGTCAACGATGAAAAGGGTGTTTTGGTTCTTATTTTCAGCCACAGAAAATGTCTCCTGAACAGCCGAGTCCTGCCGGTAAATCCATTTATGAATAGTGAAGGCTGGATAACCGGAGTAGCGGGATAAGACTTTCGCTGCACGACCCGTTGGCGCTAAAAGGACGGTATTGATATGTAGTTTTTCTAATGCACGCACTAAGGCACTGACTACGCTCGTTTTTCCGGTTCCTGCGTAGCCTTTAAGCACGAAACACTTGCGCGGATCCGGGCTCACCATAAAACGACCGAGGCGAGTGAAAAGTTCTCCTTTTTCTTCATTTGCCTCGAACGGAAGTTCCGCTTTAATGCGTGATATTATGAAATAGGTGCTATACGACCAGCTCCCTCTAAATTCCCCCAGGTCTTGACCGAAGCAAGGGTAGGAGGTTGTAGCGGTGCGATGTAGTTAGCCTACCTTTTTTTTAATGTCTAATACCGAGTATATTATATTCTTTTCCGTCTACAACAATCCATAGTACACCGTCGCGCAATACCTTACGTGCAGGGCTATTGTATCGGGTGGTTGTCATCAGATTAGTAGCTGTTTGGTAAACTTTCATAGCATCAGGAATGCCGTATCCGAAATTGTCGTCAGGGTTGTTGTAGTGGTTTGCAGATTGTATAATGAGGTCACGCAGTTCCATATTTGTTAGGTTGGGTAAAGCAGACCAAAGACTTGCAACCATTCCGGCAAACAAAGGCGTAGCGTAACTAGTGCCGTTTCCTGCGTCGATATTTATGCCGTCCGGTTTGACATAGTAAGCATATTCGCCAAGAGCGCACACGTCAGGCTTGACGCGTCCGTCGGCACTTGGACCGCGTGACGAGAATGAAGCAACATCACGATTATATGTTACGGCACCCACGCCGCATATACTATCTGCATCGGCCGGAGCAGTTAGATAGTGCCAGGCTTTGTTACCTTCATTGCCCATTGCGATGCAAACGAACATTCCTTTACGGGATGCGATAGTAGCCGCTCGAGATGCACGCGTCGTTTTGCCGTTAAGCTGGGAATAGGTCAAACTCCATTGCGCATTATCAAAAGCTTGATAACCTAAAGAAGCTGTGAAGATATGAGCACCGAGGCTGTCAGCTTTCTCCATAGCAGCCACCAAATTATCCAACTCTTTCGGACTCTCTGTATCTTTCTCCTCAGAACGCATCAGGTAGTAGTGTGCATTAACTGCCGCACCACGGTAAGTGGAGGTGTTACCTGCAATAAACGAAAGGACATGCTCGCCGTGAGTACCACTGGAACTGAAGAAATCATAGGTGTCATCCGTTAAATCGTAGTGTCCAAGGAAATGTTCTGAATCTGCCCATGTTATATGGTTCACATTGTAAAAACCATTGTCGCAGATGGCGATACGAATACCTTGTCCCTCATAACCGAGTTGGTGCAAAGGATGAAGATTGTAGATGGCCTGTTGCTGGTAATAGGACGGTTCGCCAGCTACGGTCCGCTTCGCTAACTTGCGTTGTGAGATACCGGCAGGAATCGTTTTATCCCGCGTCATCGTAGCCGAAGAAACATAAGAAAGAGTGCGAATAGCTTGTATTACTGTACTATCGTCCGTCTCAACCGTTGCTCCGTTGAACCAACGCGAGGTGTGAAGTATTGTTGCGCCAGCTGCTTGTATAGCATTGAGGTAATCGGCAGAAACAGGATAGTCGAGTTCGTCTATTTCGATGTTATGTGCTTCGCGCATTGATAGTGCAGTAGGCGAGAGTGCCGGCGAAGTACTACCAATTTTGTCGGTAAAAGATACAAAATAGACATTTAAGAGGATAAATAGCAGGTTCATAGGCGACGGGTTAATAAAACGACGTTTTCTACATGTTGGGTCTGTGGGAACATATCTACCGGCTGAACGGCTTTTATTTCGTACAGATTGTCCATTAATGCCAAGTCGCGAGCTTGCGTAGCCGGATTGCAACTCACATAAACGATTCGCTCCGGTGCAGCGTGCAAAATAACATTGACTACATCTTCGTGCATTCCAGCTCTTGGCGGGTCAGTGATAATGACATCAGGTCGACCATTTTGCTCGATGAAATCGGCAGAAAGTACATTTTTCATGTCTCCTGCAAAAAATATGGTATTGTCGAGGTGATTGAGCTGAGCATTAATACGTGCATCCACTACAGCGTCTTCAACATATTCGATTCCGACAACCTTGCAAGCATATGGTGCTACAAAATTAGCAATAGTGCCAGTTCCTGTGTAGAGATCATATATTAGCGGTTTATTTTTCGTACCTTCCAAGGCAAAACGGCGGGCTACCTTATATAATTCGTAAGCCTGCTCGGTATTGGTTTGATAGAAGGATTTAGGTCCTACTTTGAACTGCAGGTTTTCCATCTGTTCCAGGATATAATCCTGTCCGTAGAATGTCTGCACGGGCAAATCGCCGATGGTGTCGTTCAATTTCTCGTTGAGGCAATACATAAGGCTGATTATTTGCGGGAAACGCTCGTGCAACATGTTCATAAGACCTTCTATAGGTGTCTTTTTGTCGGCAAAAACGATAACCACCATTAGTTCGCCGAGGTGGTTGTTACGTATCATTAAATTGCGTAGTTGTCCCTCATGGCTACGTTCGTTGTAAAACGTTATTCCATGTGACATGGCGTACTCACGCACGGCATTACGTATCTCGTTTTGGATATTCGGCATCAGGTGACACTCGTCAATCTGCAGCACCTTGTCGAAGCAGTTTGGTATATGAAAACCGAGCGCCGGCTCGCGAAGGGTTTCGTTGTTAGGATTAGCCTTCAATTCGCTCATTTGCTCTGTTGTCAGCCATTTATGTTCAGCAAAAGTGAACTCTAATTTGTTACGATATTTATATATTTTTTTGCTGCCGAGAATCGGTGAAATCGGAGGAAGTTGTAACTTTCCTATTCGAGTCAAGTTATCAGTTACCTGTTGCTGTTTCCAACGTAGTTGTTCTTTGTAAGGAAGGATCTGCCATTTGCAACCGCCGCATATGCCATAGTGCTTACACACGGCCTCACAGCGTTGAGCCGAAGGCTGAATAAGACGTACGACTCGTCCTTCCATAAAGGAGTGCTTTTTCTTTGTCACTTGAATATCCACAATATCGCCCGGCACGCAGTAAGGAACGAAAACAACGACGTCGTCCACACGCGCTAAAGCTTTGCCTTCCGCAGCTATTCCGGTTATTTCAATGTGCTCTAATAGAGGCAGGTTCTTCTTTTTCATTTGCTCCTGAGTAAGAGTTGGATGGATTGTTTATATAGGCTACTGAAGTCTTCAAAGCTCTCTAACGGAACACTCCAGATAACGCTGTTATTTGTTTTGATGCAAGCCGGCACGCCGCTATCTGCATAGCGCGCAAGCACACGTTCACTAGGTTTGGCAACTTGGCCGGTCGCATTTTCCGCGCACAAATACTGCGGATTAGGTGTGACTGCAAAACGGAAGTTATGGTCTCTCGAACGAACTTGTCCGGTGCGGCTGGCACGAGGAATAGTGCCCAGTAATGCGCCACTAACGAGCGTTTTTCCTTGCCAACGAGTAAGCTCCGGGAAAGAGGTGATTGTGTCCTTTCCGAAAATGATATCCAAAGCGTCCCAGCGTGCATCAATCGTATCGATAGCCTCGCTATTCACGCTCACGAAAGTGTAACCCAATTCTTGTAAAGCGTGGCCGTGCAGAACAGGGTAGTCATGCGTATTGCCGACTTGTCGTGTTCCGGTTTGGTCGCGATAAGACATGCCCCATCCGCAGTCGTCGTCGCTAACCCAGTCCAGTGTGCGGTTGAATTCCCATTGTTGGCCGATGTAGATACCATCTTCGCCATCAGGAATGCTATATGAGTTAGGAACGATACCAGCCTTTTGAGTCTCAGCCCACCAGCGCGGACCAGAAGTGAGGTTGAAGGCATTGATGATAAGCACAGAAGGTTTATTTGGTTTACCAATATGCGCACTTAATGTCTCGCTTGTGGCACTTGTTCCTCCGTCGTTTCCGGCTATCACGCGCACATCGTAACGCACACCTTGTTTGGCAGGTAGGTTATAATGTGTTTTGGTTGTGCGTTCTACCACTTTCCATGGCCCATCGTTCTCGCGCACTTCGACGAGGTAGTAAGTTGGTTTTGCAGACGGTTCAATAGGGTCAATCGTTGGTAGCCAAGTCAGTTCCATATCCGGTGAAATCGACATTTTCTGCACTTTCAGCGGCTGAACGACGAAGTCGGTACCCACTTGCGAGTGAATCCATCGGCCAATACCTTTATAGATGGCCCGTGCTACATCGTGCCGGAACTGTGGTTCAAGACCGAGACGGATATCCGCAAATTGTTTATGACTCAGTATTTCTAGTAAAACGGATGGTACTTGGGTATAACGTGCTTCGGCATATCCGGCATTCTGCAGTTCGCGGCGTTTCCAGTTTGGGTCATGTGTTGCGCGGATATCTTCGACTACTTGTGTTTGCACGTAGTCTGCCAAGTCGCGGTTGAGAATGCGGCTGCGATTATTCGGGAACGTACGCATCTTGTAGTAGTCGTTGATAGAGTAGATGGCGAGTGTGCCAATTGTCAGGCTATCACCTACTTGCGAGTAGCCATCGGTATGAAGCGCAATGGATAAAGTCACCGGTATGCCTTTCGTTTTAAGCCAATTGACCCAATGTCCTCGGCAGCGCAAGTCATCTAAATAATCGTTGCGCACACTATCTTTCGCGGGATTGGATTTATCGGTGACTGGATTCCATATGCTATCTGAAACGCCAATGTACTCAAGCCAATATCTTGCTCCTTCAGCCCAGCGCGGATAGCCACTTGGTCCGATTTCGCTAGCCTTTTCGTCCTTGCCGTATCGTGCGCGCGGCCAATGAACGGTAGCGCCAGCGCGTTCAAGCATTTGACTAACTTGTTCGGCGTACGATGTAGTATATAAATCTTCTACGGTGGACCACATTGTTGCGCGTTGTAATTTCCATCGGTCCTCATCGCGATTGTAGTAGATGCCGTGACTGGGCCATAGCGCGATATGCTGTCCGTGCAGATTACAGCCTAATTCACGGCGATTGGGTATAGGGTAGTGTTCCTCTTCCGGCCGCGAACGAAAACGCTCAGTAACCAGTTCGTCCAGTTCGAATCCATCGGAGTAAATGGTCACATGCTCCGTATCTTTGCCGGTTACCCATTGGCTCACTTTCGCGCGCAAAGAGGAAATGTCATTGGGGCTGAGAGACAGGCACGAGAGAGTTTTGTTTGTGTAGAGCCAAATCTCGTTGTCTTTTGTTTTGAGCTGGGTCACCCGCACTTTAGGTATGCAGCCAAGTTTGAAGTCTGCCCAGTTATCCAAGGAGTCTGCAAGTACGTGTAAATCAACGGCGTAGCCACTGGTTGCCAGTAGCAACAAAACAATGATACATCCAATCTTTTTTATTCCCATTTTTCCCATTTGATTTATCATATATACACATTAATCCAAATTACGCTGCAAAGGTACATCTTTTTTTGCATACATGCAAATAAATTTCCATTAATTTATATTTTAATCACCTTAGGATTAGGCTAGGAACAGCCTAACCACCTATAAATTTCATATAAATATCTTAAAAACGTCCTATAAATAGTCTAAGAACCACCTATGAATATCCTATGAATAACCTATGAATCACCTATGTTTTTGTGGTTAGCTGTAGGGGGTGAGGGATTATTTTTGTGTAAAGTTAAGGTGTTTTTGTGAGATTGGCAAGGTTTTTGTTATTTTTTTTGCAGAAAATAATAAAAATGCAAAATAATTTGCATATGTGAGAAAAAAGTAGTACTTTTGCAGCGTCGTAGTATGCAGTATTGTGCATAGAACATTAGTGATAACGATTTTGAAGTAGAAACTAACATTTAAAATACCTAAAATATGAAAAACATTGAGATTAAAACAAAGGTAAAAGTTTGTGCGTTTGACGAACTGACAGCAGAGGAAAAAGAGTTGGTAGAGATTGCCAAACACCAAACAGAAAACTCGTACTGTCCGTATTCAAAATTCCATGTAGGTGCGGCAGCGAAGTTAGATAATGGCGTGATTATTCGCGGTGCTAACCAAGAGAACGCAGCATATCCGAGTGGTTTGTGCGCAGAACGTACGACGCTGTTTGCTGCAGGCGCCAATTATCCTGAAGTGCCGGTGAATACGCTTTGTATTGCATGCTTCACGGGTGGACATTTCACGGAAACGCCCGGTGCTCCATGCGGAGCATGCCGACAAGTAATGATTGAAACAGAGCATCGTTACGGCAAACCGATGAAGGTGATTTTGTACGGTGAAAAGGAGATATTCATCTTTGAGAATGCGGCTGACCTGATGCCTGTTGGTTTCTTCTCGGAGGATCTACTTGGATAGAGATTAGAGTATAAATAGTAGACACTTGATAGTTGCTAATTGAGGGGAGTTAAGAAGTTAGATATTTATTTGCTCAAGAATTTTCTTGGGTTGTTTATGGCGACGTTTTTCATCGCTATCTTCATTCTGCTTATGCAGTTTGTGTGGATGCATGTGAAGGACTTGGTCGGTAAAGGTGTGGAGATCTCTGTGCTGGCGGAGTTCTTTATCTATGCGACGGCTTCGGTTGTGCCATTGGCCTTACCATTGGCGATACTTCTTGCTTCTCTAATTTCTTTTGGTAATTTAGGTGAGAAGTTTGAGTTGACGGCGATGAAAGCCGCCGGGATATCGTTATTCCGCATTATGCAGCCGTTAGCAATTGCGATAGCGATAGTGAGTGTTGGCGCATTCTTCTTTTCCAATAATGTGCTTCCGAAATCGCAGACGAAGTTATGGGCGTTGATTTTCTCGCTTCGTCAGAAGTCTCCTGAATTGGATATTCCTGTGGGCGAATTCTACGATGGAATCGGTGGAACTAACGTTTATGTGCGCCAAAAGAACAACAAAACCGGTATGCTGTACGGCTTGATGATATACGATTTTTCGGATGGCTTCAAGAATGCTACGGTAATTGTTGCCGACTCAGGTATGATACAGATTACGAAGGATAAACAGCACTTATTACTGACGTTATACAGTGGTGAATCCTTTGAGAACTTGGATCAGAAGCAGCAGAAAGCGACGGCCACACAGAAGAATATTCCGTATCGCCGCGAGACCTTTGACCGCAAGCAGATACTGAAAGATTTCAACACGGAACTGAACCGCTATGATGAGTCTATTTTGCAAGATCAGCATGTGTCGAAGAACGTGGTGCAGTTGATTAGATCTGTGGATAGTGTGCAAGTGGTTGCACAAAGCAAGAGTCGTCAACAAAGCGAGAAACTTGTGGAGAAAAGTTATTTTGGCCGTGAGAATCAGAATGGTCGCATTCTTCATCCTGTGACCAAAGAGGAACGAATAGAGTATGATGTGGATTCACTTTATGCTCATATGACCGACCGTCAGAAACGTGCGATGATTAACTCCATGTTGGACAAAGTGCGCATTCAGGAGGATCAGATTAAATATAACGCAATGCTTTTAGATGATTACAAACGGTATATTCGGAAACACGAGATAGAACTACATCGCAAGTTCACGTTGGCGTTTGCGTGTCTGATATTTTTCTTTATCGGCGCCCCTTTGGGAGCAATTATTCGCAAAGGCGGTTTAGGTGCTCCGGTAGTTATTTCGGTGATTATGTTTATCATATACTACATCATCGACAATACAGGCTATAAGATGGCTCGCGAAGCCTTGTGGCCTGTATGGACCGGAATGTGGTTGAGTTCGTTTGCCTTATTGCCAATAGGCGGATTCCTCACCTATAAGGCAGCAACAGATTCCGGTATGTTTAACCCAGAAGTATGGGCAAAAGTATACGAAAGAATAAAAGTGAAAGTTATAGCAAAATGGACAAAATTGAAGAAGCATTAGTCGATTTCAAATCGGGTAAGTTCGTGATTGTTGTAGACGACGAAGACCGCGAGAATGAAGGCGATTTTATAATAGCGGCAGAGAAAATTACTCCTGAGAAAGTGAATTTTATGCTGCAGCATGGACGTGGTGTATTATGCGCTCCGATAACGGAAAGCCGATGTGCAGAGCTTGATTTGATGCACCAGGTGGCGAATAACACGTCGATGTTGGGAACTCCTTTCACGGTGACGGTAGATAAACTGGAAGGCTGTACGACTGGTGTTTCAGCAGCCGACCGCGCTGCGACCATTCGTGCCTTGGCGGACCCAAAATCGACACCTTCTACCTTTGGTAGACCAGGACACATTAATCCGCTTTATGCCAAAGAACATGGCGTGCTTCAGCGTGCAGGACATACCGAGGCCGCTATAGATTTATGTCGTTTGTCCGGACTGACACCAGCCGCCGCGCTGATAGAAATCATGAATCTGGATGGCACGATGGCCCGTTTGCCTCAGTTGGAAAAAGTAGCGCAAGAGTATGGCCTAAAACTGATATCAATCAAGGACCTCATAGCGTATCGATTAAGTAAGGGTGAAAAGTTAAAAAAATCAGGTGAAAATGACGATGAAATCGAGCGTTTTGAGGAACATGTACTTGTAGAACGTGGTGATACGGTATTCCTTCCAACAGAATATGGTGAGTTCCAGTTGACTCCGTTCAGGGATTTGACTAATGGTTTGGAACATGTGGCCTTAGTAAAAGGTGAGTGGAAAGAGGATGAGGCTGTTCTGTGCCGTGTTCATAGCAGTTGTATGACAGGTGATGTGTTTGGTTCACGTCGTTGTGAGTGCGGCGAACAGTTGCATGAAGCTATGCGTAAAATTGAGAAAGAGGGCAAAGGCGTGATTGTTTATATGAATCAAGAAGGTCGTGGAATAGGCCTAATGAACAAAATACGCGCGTATAAGTTGCAAGAACAAGGTGAAGATACGGTGGAAGCTAACGTACATTTGGGTTTTCGCCCTGATGAAAGAGATTATGGAGTAGGTGCGCACATACTGCGCGAATTAGGTGCTCGCAAACTACGTCTGATGACAAACAATCCTGTAAAAAGAGTTGGTTTGGAGAGTTATGGCATAGAAATTGTAGAGAATGTGAGCATAGAGGTTACTCCGAACCCCTATAACCTGCGATACATGCAGACCAAGAAGGAGAAAATGCATCACAATTTAAATCTTGTGTGACTATGAAACGTTTAACTTATCTTTTCGCTATCCTGCTGATTAGCAGCGCTATAGCATGGGCTGACGAAACGATTACCGTTACAGCCACTAACAGTGACATCTCAGCAAACCTCGACCTCAAAGTTGTAGCCAAACTCTTTGGCGAGGCGAAGGACTTAGAGGACTTTGAGAGAAAGTTAAACGACCCCGACCAGGCTTTGGTAAACTTGGATCTCAATGGTGATGGTGATGTTGATTATATTCGTGTGATAGAGACGACAAGCGGCAACAAGCACTTGATTGTTCTTCAAGCTGTTTTGGCTAAGGACATTTACCAAGATGTGGCAAGTATTTATGTTGAGAAAGATGAGGCCAACAACGTCTCGGTACAAGTAATTGGTGATGAGTATATCTATGGCGCTAACTATGTAATTGAACCTGTATACATTTACAGACCAGTTATTTTTGATTGGTTCTGGGCACCTTACTGGACTTGCTGGCACTCTCCTTGGTATTGGGATTACTGGCCGGGTTGGTGGAGACCTTATTCATGCATAGGTTATCATGCTTACTACCACCACTGCTATGATTTTCATCATCATCACTATGGCTGCAGTTTCCATTACGCTAAAGAAGCTCGTCCGTCTTCTCACCGAATGGCGGAGGGTGTAAGTCGTCGCGAGTACGCGACATCGCATGCAGAGAGTTCGTTTGACAAACGTAATGTAGGTGTAGTAAATGCACGTCAGTTGGAGTCACCGAGACGATCATCATCTCGTACTTCTGCGGCCGTTCCTGCACAACATGGCACTTCATCGGCATCGACAGCATCTTCAGCCCGCAGTTCACAATCGGCTTCATCAACGCGGAGCAGTTATACGTCTTCCGCAGCCTCGACGAGAAGTAGTTATTCGTCCTCCGGTGCTTCAACGCGCAGCAGTTATAATGGTGCATCTACAACTCGTAGCAGTTCGAGCAGCGTATCTTCTTCTCCTCGTTATTCATCCTCCGGTGGTCAATCGTCGTACCATAGCAGTGGTAGCAGCACTCGCTCAGCGAGCACTTATTCATCCGGAAGCAGCAGCCGTGGTTCTTACTCTTCCGGAGGTGGAAGCAGTTATTCTGGCGGTGGAAGTAGCCGTGGTGGCGGTGGTGTTTCAACCAGACGCTAAACTTGAGTCGAGTAGGTTAGACGCCTAAAAGCGACTTAACGAATTCTTCTTTATGGAAGGCCTGTAGGTCTTCCATTTTTTCGCCCAAACCAATATAACGAACAGGAATTTTGAATTGATCACTAATTCCGATGACCACGCCACCTTTGGCGGTTCCATCAAGTTTGGTGATGGCGAGACTGGTAACTTGTGTAGCACGTGTGAATTGTTTGGCTTGTTCGAAAGCATTTTGTCCGGTGGAACCGTCCAAAACCAACATAATATCGTGCGGTGCATCGGGTACGACTTTCTGCATGACAGACTTAATTTTAGTCAACTCATTCATGAGATTTATTTTGTTGTGTAGACGCCCCGCAGTATCGATGAGCACGACATCGGCATCGTTGGCTTTTGCGCTAGCAATCGTGTCATATGCTACAGAAGCAGGATCAGAGCCTTGTTGTTGCTTAATAACCGGCACTCCTACACGTTCACCCCATATACATAATTGCTCTACGGCCGCTGCTCTGAAAGTATCCGCTGCACCGAGGTAGACTTTTTTGCCCGCTTTTTTGTATTGGTATGCTAACTTACCGATAGTTGTAGTTTTTCCTACACCATTGACTCCGACAACCATTATTACGTACGGTTTTGCTGGTAAAGGCTCGGTGAAATCGCGAATATCAGTATCATGCTCGGACAACATATCAGCCACTTCATCGACTAAAAGTGCGTTGAATTCGGCTGTTCCAATATATTTATCCCGTTTGACGCGTTCTTGAATACGCTCAATGATCTTCAGCGTTGTTTCAACTCCTACGTCAGAGGTGATGAGTGCTTCCTCTAAGTTATCAAGCACATCGTCATCAACGGTTGATTTACCGGCAATGGCGTGGCTAATCTTGCTAAGCACGCTTTCTTTTGATTTTTCGAGACCTTTATCCAATGTCTCTTTTTTATCTTTTCCGAATAGTCCAAAAAATGCCATAATGAGTTATATTATAGTCGTTTACCCTTTTATTGCTTCTCGGATTTTAGCGATTATGTACGCTACATCTTCGTCAGTAACCATGGGTCCGGAAGGTAAACAAAGTCCTTTATGGAAAATTGATTCTGCAGTGCCGTCTATATATGCAGGACTTGATGCATATACCGGTTGTTTGTGCATAGGTTTCCAAAGAGGGCGACTCTCTATTCCGGCTGAATCCAGAAAGAGTCGCATTGCTTCGACATTACGGTTTGGCTCACAACTTGTGTGAATACTACCTCCACCATGTACAACGCCAGCAGCACCGCCTACTGCACCTTGAATAGCCTCTGCATATGCATTTTCTTCGCCTTTAATATGGAGGTTTTCGTCCAGTGTGATGGTGTTTAGCCAGAAATTTGGGTCGTGTTTTGTAGATGAGGCGTCATGGAAAGTGATACCTTCAATGTTTGCAAACGCTTCGCGGTATAGTTGCGCAATATGCTTATGATGGTTAATATGTGCATTCAGCACAGTCATCTGCCCGCGACCTATTCCTGCGCAGATGTTTGATAAGCGGTAGTTGTAGCCGATAGCCTCGTGCTGGTAGTATGGGTATGCTTCGCGTGCTTGTGTGGCGTACCACATGATTTTTTGTTTGGACTCAGTGTCTTTGCAAATCAGTGCTCCTCCGCCTGAGGTGGTAATCATTTTATTACCGTTGAATGATAAAATGCCGAATTCACCGAATGTGCCTAATACTTGTCCGTCCCATCGCGACCCCATACCTTCTGCTGCATCTTCGATAACAGGGATGTTATATTTATTTGCAATAGCCATGATTTCCTCAATGAGATATGGCATGCCGTATAGTGCTACTGGTATAATAGCCTTTGGGTAGTTTCCTGTTTTAGCTTTCCGATCAATGATAGCTTTTTCAAGAAGGACAGGATTCATGTTCCAAGAATCCGGCTCTGAGTCTACAAATATCGGTGTGGCCCCCAAATAAGCTACCGGATTAGATGAAGCACAAAACGTAAATGATTGGCAGATGACTTCATCACCAGCTTGCACGCCACATGCGATGAGCGCGAGATGAATAGCGGCTGTACCGGAAGACAAGGCAACTACTTGCTTATCCTGACCGACAAAGCGCTTGAGGTCATCTTCAAAACCATTGACATTTGGTCCCAATGGAACCACCCAGTTGGTATCAAAGGCTTCCTGGATATACTTCTGTTCGTTTCCACTCATGTGCGCGAGGCACAAATAAATTCGTTTATTCATACCGTAGTTTTTAGTTACGACCATTAAATGGTTCCGCCGTGGCAACTCCTTCGTGAGAAATGTCTTTACGGTGCAACACATTATGAATAGTCATGAATATTATTTTCAGGTCTAATTTGAATGTTAAATGGTCCACATACCACACATCGTACTCGAATTTTTTGGTATGTGTTATGGCATTTCGTCCGTTTACTTGTGCCCAGCCTGTGATACCAGGTCGTACTTCATGACGCCGATGTTGTTCTGGGGAGTACAAAGGTAAGTATTTAACTAATAGCGGACGTGGCCCAATAAGTGCCATGTCCCCCTTAAGGACGTTGAACAATTGTGGCAGTTCATCAATAGAGGTTTTTCGGATAAATTTGCCGATAGCTGTTAGCCGTTGTGCATCCGGAAGCAAATTTCCGTTTTCATCTTTTTCATCCGTCATTGATTTAAACTTAACAACACGGAATATTTTTTCATCTTTTCCTGGTCTCTCTTGCGTAAAAAACACGCCTGCACCTTTGTTTGTCCAACACAAACAAATGGACACTATAATGAGAAGTGGACTAAGGCAAAGTATTGCAACAAGAGCAATAGTGAAGTCAAATATGCGTTTGAGGCAATGTTTGTACATTATTTTAATTGTCCATTATAGACATGAATATTCGTTTTGATTATTTTGGCTGGATTCCCGACAGCTATACTATTAGAAGGTATATCTTTGGTAACAATAGCTCCGCTTCCTATGACGACTTCGTCTCCTATATGCACACCGGGCATAATAATTGCATTAATGCCAACCACACAATCGTGACCAATATATGTGTCTGTACGTAGTGCACGACAGTGATCGTGTGCCATTACAAAAGCACCATTTAGTATCCAACTACGATCTCCAATGTGAATACCTTTAGGATTGATACTTTTGTCCAAATGCGCTTTATGTGCAATACGAACCCCTTTCCCTAAATCCATTTTATACCATCTGCGCAAGAATTCGGGATAAGCATTCGTTAAGATAGTCCAAAGTTTGCTGCGAAGACTCATTTTCTCCAAACCATTTTATTGACAATACCGGTATAACTCTGTATTATTTTAACAACTTTAGTAGAAACATTCTCATCCGTGTAGTCGGGTACCGGTGAACCGAGGTCTGCATTATTGTTCATCTCAACTGCGCAATCAACGGCTTGTAAAAGTGATTGCTCGTCAATTCCCGCAATAAAGAAGCATGCTTTGTCCAATGCTTCCGGTCGTTCTGTGGATGTGCGAATGCATATGGCAGGGAATGGGTGCCCGATCGACGTGAAGAAACTACTTTCTTCAGGAAGAGTACCACTATCGGACACGACTGCAAAAGCGTTCATTTGCAGACAGTTATAGTCATGAAATCCAAGTGGTTCATGCTGAATGACACGCTTGTCTAGCTGGAAACCGCTTGCCTCAAGACGCTTACGCGATCTTGGATGACAGCTATATAGAATAGGCATGTCGTATTTTTCAGCCATAGAATTAATGGCGTTAAAAAGTGACAGAAAATTTTTTTCTGTATCTATATTCTCCTCACGGTGTGCACTGAGAAGAATATATTTGCCTTTTTGCAAACCGAGGCGTTTATGAATGTCTGATGCTTCAATTTGTGGTAGGTTCGCATGCAGAACTTCGGCCATTGGAGAGCCTGTAACGTATGTACGCTCCTTAGGCAGTCCGCAGTCGGCTAAATAGCGACGAGCATGTTCGCTGTAAGCTAAGTTAACATCGGAGATAATATCCACAATACGTCTATTTGTTTCCTCGGGCAGACATTCGTCCTTGCAACGGTTTCCAGCTTCCATATGGAAAATAGGAATATGGAGTCGTTTGGCACCTATAACAGACAAGCAGGAGTTTGTATCTCCCAAAACGAGTACAGCTTCCGGTTGAATATCCACCATTAGTTGATAACTCTTTGCGATGATATTACCCATTGTTTCTCCAAGGTCTTTTCCCACGGCATTCATATAAACATCTGGGTCTGACAAGCCAAGGTCACGGAAGAAAATACCATTTAAGTTATAGTCGTAATTCTGCCCTGTATGCGCTAAAAGGGTGTCGAAATACTGTCGACATTTGTTGATTACAGCCGCTAAACGGATTATTTCCGGGCGTGTGCCTACTATAATTAGCAATTTCAGTTTGCCATTGTTTTTGAAAGATGCCATATAAGTTTATTTTACTGGTTCGAAATATGTATCTGGATGAGTGGGATCAAATTGTTCGTTCGCCCACATTACTGTTACTAAATTGTCTGTTTGAGACAGATTGATAATGTTATGTGTATATCCAGGAAGCATGTGTACCGCCTGTATATGTTCTCCGCATACTTCAAACTCAAGGACTTCCGCATCAGGATCGTTGAGATTCCGCATTTGAATGAGACCATGACCGCTTACAACGATAAAAAACTCCCATTTAGAGTGATGCCAATGTTGACCTTTCGTTATGCCAGGTTTGGAGATGTTGATGCTTACCTGTCCGCAATTATCTGTTTTGAGCAGTTCGGTAAATGAGCCTCGTTCGTCAATATTCATCTTCAGGTGGAAGGCTACTTTTTCCTTTGGCAGATAACTGAGATACATGGAGTACAACTTTTTTGCAAAAGAGTGATTAGGAATTTCCGGAATGACAAGCGATTGGGGCTGGTCGTGGAACTGATGCAAAAGTGTGACTATTTCTCCGAGTGTAACTTTGTGTGTTAAAGGAGCTGCACAATATCTGCCGTTAGGAGAAAGAATAGTGTCAATACCGAGGAATTCACAATGGTGTTCTTCCCCTTTGAGTGCACGAATCATTTCCTCTATGAGGTCATCTATGTAGAGTAATTCCAGTTCAGTAGTAGGATCGTTTACCTGAATGGGCAAATCGTTAGCGATATTATTGCAGAAAGTGGCTACCGCCGAGTTGTAATTAGGTTTGCTCCATTTGCCAAAGAGGTTGGGGAAACGATACACAAGTACTTTTGCTCCAGTCTGGCGTGCATACTCAAAAAACAGTTCTTCACCAGCTAGTTTGCTTTTACCGTATTCACTATTACCGAAACGTCCGCTCAATGAAGCTTGCTGGGAAGATGAGAGCATTACAGGACATGTGTTGTGAAATTTCTTTAATGTGGAAAGAAGAGTACTCGCAAATCCAAAATTTCCCTGTATGAACTCAGATTGTTCTTTTGGGCGATTCACACCAGCCAAGTTGAACACAAAATCCGCTTTTTTGCAGAAAGCGTCAAGGTCTTCTTGTGTGCTGTCAATGTCATACTCCATGATTTCCGAAACCGTCAAGTTTCCATAACAGCGGGCTTTCCCGTCGCGAATGTTTTTGAGTTCGGCACATAGGTTCTGTCCCACAAACCCCTTTGCTCCTGTAACCAATATTTTCATAGATCGACGATTATTTAGCGATATTCTCTATACCATTCAACTCGTTTTGGATGTATTCGAGTGTAGCAATCTTTGCTTTTGTTTCCTCAAGATTTAAACGATATGTGTTGTTACTGTTGAATTCGTCAATCGTTACACGTTTCGTGTCACCCTCAATGAAGAATTTGTCGTAATTTAAATCGCGATTGTCAGCTGGAACACGGTAAAAATCTCCCATGTCTTCGGCTTTTGCGCATTCTTCTTTGGTGAGAAGTGTTTCGTACATTTTTTCACCGTGGCGTATGCCGATAACTTTAATATCCTCATTCTTTCCTCCGAACAATTCGCATACAGCCTCTGCTTGTGTTTGAATGGTACAAGCGGGTGCTTTTTGAACTAGAATATCTCCGTTTTGTCCGTGTTCAAAAGCGAAAAGTACCAAATCCACGGCTTCGTCAAGGGACATAATGAAACGTGTCATCTTTGGTTCAGTGATGGTAATAGGATTACCTTGGCGGATTTGGTCAATCCATAAGGGAATAACAGATCCACGTGAGCACATTACGTTGCCGTAGCGCGTACAGCAGATACGTGTATTACCACTATATCGACTTTTGGCAACAGCAACTTTTTCTTCAATGGCCTTTGTGATGCCCATCGCATTGATTGGATAGGCCGCTTTGTCAGTAGAGAGGCATATTACGCATTTTACTTGATGTTCAATGGCAGCAGTGAGTACATTGTCGGTTCCGATAACGTTTGTGCGAACCGCTTCCATAGGGAAGAATTCACAGGAAGGAACTTGCTTGAGAGCGGCTGCATGGAAGATATAATCTACGCCCGGCATCGCACTACGGCATGATTCCAGTGAACGCACGTCTCCGATGTAAAATTTGATTTTGTGAGCTACTTTCGGATACTTCGCTTGATATTCATGCCTCATATCATCCTGTTTCTTTTCGTCGCGTGAAAAGATGCGGATTTCTTTGATGTCAGTATCAAGAAAGCGTTTTAAAACTGCATTTCCGAAACTACCTGTACCGCCGGTAATCAATAATGTTTTGTCTTTAAAAATGGACATATATTCAAAGTTTTTATATTTCAATTAATTCTGGAATAACAACATTGCTGGTTGTTAGTAGCATAGTTCCCCAACTGAGACCAAGACCGAACGTGGAACCAAGTAGACGGATTGGCTTTTTTTGTCGCATTTTTTCACGCAAACGGGTCACCATAAGAAGTGGAATACTTGCAGGACCAGTATTGCCGAACTGTTCCAGATTGTATGGCACCTTATCTACTGGTAATTTAAGTTTTTTGACCATTCTGTCAACTATAAGTTTGTTCGCTTGATGAATTAAATAATAATCAATATCATTATCCTTATCTATTTCGAACTCAGTTAGTAAGTTTGCAACGGTTCTAGCCGGTTTACTAATAGCAAATGTGAAAACAGCCATACCATCAATGAGTGCGTCTTTAGGCGCGCGAATGATTCCATTACCAAAATCCTCTTGAATGAAAGAATCCTGTGTAATAGGATGCCGATACCCTCCATGAGGCGTCATAAGAGCTTTGTAACCACTGCCTTGAGTATGGAAATCAATAAGTATGGGCTCTGCAGTTGTGTCGTATTCTAGTGCAATGGCAGTTCCGCTATCTCCAAATAGGGGAACCCGACTTTTATCTTGCATAGAGCCCATTCGCATTGCGGTATCACCAATGAGTAGAAGTGCTCGGTGTACATCGCCAGTAGTAAGCATATTGGCAGCAATATTAATTGCATACATACATCCGCAACACCCCATAGGAATATCTACACAAAAACAATTTTCGGATAATCCCAACCGATCTTGCAAAATGCATGATGTAGGCGGAGTCTTATAATCGCCGGTTACAGACTCAAATACCAACACATCAATAGTATCTTTTTCCCATCCGAGTTCTACTATTAATTTTTCAGCGGCTTCTTTGCAAAGGTCTGACGCACATAGTGAACTTGGACCAAGACGACGTTCAATAATACCGACTGTATTATTAAACACCTCTGCTTCTTCCTGATTGAAGAATGTAAAATCTTCTGTACGGACGATTTCTTTAGGTACACATGCACTGACACCTGCAAGTCGTACGTTTTTTATATTCCAACGAGACATAAACCAATTAATATTTATAATTCAATGCCGTTTTTGGCGAGGATTTCTTTACCGGCATTGTAGCTGGTGCAAGCCATAATATCTTCGGGGTCAAGCATCAAATCAAAAATTTCTTCCATAAGAGAAATGATATTGAGTTGATGTACTGAATCCCATGCAGACACGTTTTCTTTGCTGTAGCTGTCACCTAATTCTTCTACTTTTGCACCAAAAACTTGTGCAAAAATGTCATTGTATTTATCTAAGTTGTTCATACCAATTATTTATTTTCCAATTTGCTATATAATTTCTTGCCGGCTTCGTTTTTTGGTATAGTGTCAATGAGACGTATCTCAAAAGACGTGGCGACAATGTGTGTTTTTTCGACAAGGGTTTCTTTTACGGCTTGTTGCTTAGTGGCGTCGGTGATATACACTACCATCTTTTCGTCTGTACCGACACAGGCGCACTCGGTTTGGCAGTCGTTGGCAATAATCTGTTCGCATTCATCCAATCCAACACGCATCCCGAAGAGTTTAATGAAGCGTCCCAATCTGCCTACAATGTAATAGCACTTATCTTCATCGAAATATGCCAAATCTCCTGTACGAATGAAACCATTTCGTTCATCACCTTTAGTGAGGTCTTCAAGACTAAAAGCGTAACCCATTGTTACGTTCTTGCCGCGATAGCACATTTCACCTTCAGTGTGTGGTGTGGTGATGGGGGTCCCATTTTCGTCAATAAGGGATAATTCGCCATTTGGAACTGCAATTCCAATACTGCCAACTTTATCGAGTGCCCATTTCGCAGGAAGGTACGCCATACGTGCGGTGCATTCAGATTGTCCATAAGTGGCAATCCAGCGCTTATTGTGGTCGCGGCAATATTTGGCGAACTCAACATTCAAGTCATGTGGCATCTTTCCGCCGCCTTGTGTGAGTAATTCCAAATCTGGTAAATCCATGCGGAAGAACCGCATTAGATTAAGAATTTGGAAAGAGTAGGGCACTCCAGTAAAGGACGTGGCATGCTCATCTTTGATGAACTTCCAGAATGTGGCATCTGTCATGCTCCGGTTGGTAATTAGCACTGTTGCTCCAACGCGTAGGTGACTGAAAACCATTGACAAGCCCATTGTATAGTACAACGGAAGCACCATCAATGGACGGTCTGTTTCTTTCAGTTCAAAGAAGGTAGAGATATTAAGTCCTGCAGCTTCAATATTTTCGTACTTATGACGAATAAGTTTTGGACTACCGGTGGAACCGGATGTTGGTAAGAGGTGGCTAAGGTTAGGGTGTAAAGGCACAATCGGGTAGTCTGTGCGTTGCAGCGTACCAGCTTTCCAAATATATTTTGGTCGGTAGGTCTGCAGAAGATTTTTGTATAGTGCTTCGTCTGTTTTGGCGTTGAGAATGAGTGGAACAAGTCTTTTGCTGATTAGCGAAGCCATTACCCAAGTAAGTGACTCCACGTTATTGTCTACCATCATAAAACACAGGGCGCGTTCTGTGACTTGAGTTGTGATATCATCTGCCAACCGAAGAATCTCCGCGTATGTTACCTGTTTGCCGTCATTGTCAATGGCAGCAAGGCGTTTTGGGGCAATGTGGTCAAGATTTAGTAACATGTACTACATGGTTATTCCGCCATCTATACCAATTACTTGGCCTGTGATATACATTGATGCATCCGAGGCAAGAAAGAGGCAAAGTTGTGCAATTTCTTCCGGCTCTGCTAAACGACCAAAAGGAATATCGTTGATTTTTTGAGCAAATTTTTCAGCCAGGACAGCTTTAAAGCGGTCCGATCCAACCATACCAGGAGCTATAGCGTTTACTCGAATAGCATGCTCTGCCAGTTCTTTGGCTGCGGATTTCGTAGCAGCAATAACAGCTCCTTTACTTGCAGAATATGATAACTGCCCTTTAGCACCTTTTGCTCCTACCATGCTGGCCATATTAATGATAGAACCGCTATGTTGACGCGCCATCAATCGGCTGGTAAGTTGCATGAGGTAAATAAGTGCGACGACATTAACTTCAAGCATCATACGGAACTTGTCAAAATCAATCATGCTCATAAACTCATATGAGATAAGGCCGGCAATATTAGCGAGAATATCAATTTTTCCTTGTTCTTTTTTGATTCTTAGTACGGCTTCTTTAACGGCATGGAAATCACATATATTAAGTTCAATAGGAATAATTGTCTTTTGAAAACCAGAGTCTGCAACCCAATCGAGACCTTTGATGTCCACAGCATAAACGATAGCTCCATTTTGAGCAAAAAGTTGGGCTGTTGCCTTTCCGATACCTGCGCCTGCCCCAGTAATCAATGCGACTTTACCTTGTAACATATATTTTAATTTAATTTAAAACTCAATACTTACAAAAGCGACAATCCACCATCTATAATTAAAGATGTACCCGTAGTCCAGGAAGATGCATCAGATAATAAATAGATAATGGCATATGCTATTTCTTCTGGTTTAGCATACCTTTTAAGAGGGTATTGCATCATGTCGCGTTGTCGATCTTCTTCGGTTAATGTGCCAGAATAAATTAGTGGAGTTTCTGTCATTGCAGGATGAACTGCATTCGCGCGTATAGGTTTTCCTGCCAATTCGCGTGCGCAGTAATGCATATAAGCCATTATAGCTGATTTGGAGGCACCATATACTGCGCGCCCAAAATTACTTTCAAAAGCTGAAATTGAGGAAGTAAATACAATAGATCCGTTCTTGTTAATCTTTTTTTTGCGTAATAGCGCCTTCGTTAAAAGAATAGGGGCGAATGTATTAACTTGAAATACATTTTCAAGATCTTCTTGTTTAATATATGAAATAGGTTTGTTTAAACCAATGCCGGCATTATTTACTAATCCATCAATGTTCGGAATGGAGTCCACCAAAGTATCAATTTCGCCTTGTTTTGACAAATCCGCTATAATTAGTATGTGTCCATTCCCCTCAAGAGCATGACAAGTCTGTTGTAATCTCTGCATATTACGACCAGTAATGACGCAACGTGCTCCCATTCGAGAGCACTCTATTGCTGTTGCCCGTCCGATACCGGAAGAGGCTCCTGTGACTAAAATGGTCTTACCTAAGAGTGAAAATGGATTGTACATAACAAATGGTCAAAGTTTGCTTTGAGTCAAGTCAAAAAGTTCTTGAATAGTTTGGGTCTTACGCATTTCTTCAGGAGGCAATACTACTCCATATTCATCATCAATCATTGTGATAACGAGTAAAGCAACCAATGATGTCCAGCCTTCCACTTCACGGAAGCGCGTTTCCGGAGTCAGTTCGGTATTCAGCTCATCGAACTGCTCGGCAAAGTTTTGAATAAAATTTTGTATATCCATAAATTTATCTAATCATTTAGCTTTTATTCTTTTACATCAGCCGTTTGGCTGGATTTCCCATTACGGTTGTACCAGATTTGACACGACGTATTACAAAACTGCAAGCTGCTACGCGAGAGTTGCTTTCAATTGTAACATTGTGACCAATCACTGCTGCTGTATGGATATCTGTTTCGTCTTCAACGATGGTACCTCCAACCAATGTTACATGTGTGTCGATACGATTCCAATCTCCTATTTTACTGTCGTGTCCAATAATGGTTTGTGATTGAATGAGATTAAATCTACCAATTTTTGCATCAGCTCCAATGGCAGTAAAGGCACCTACAATAGATCCTGCTCCAATAACAACATTTGTTCCAATACGCGCAGTCTTATGGATCATAGTCAGAAAAGAACCTCCTTTGGAAACGATCTTTTCTATACATTTACGACGCGCTGCTCCACCAATAGAACAAATAAAGACTTCGTCAATTGAAGGCTGATAATCATTAATTGTTCCTATAATGGGAGGATAGTTTTCATATCCATTTAAAGCCAAGGTATTGTCGTCAATAAACCCTTTTATAATGTAATCTACATCAAAACCTATACTTTCTCGAGCCAGGTCATATAAAGTACGCCCCATGCCTCCAGCACCTATAATAATGAGTTGTTTCATTACGTTTACCAAATAACGCGCAAAATTACTTCTTTTTTTTTATATATGCAAATTTTCTGAATAATTTTGTTTATTTTTTAATGAAAAATACCATGCCAACAATTTGTAACCCCATAAACCTGTAGTGAAGATATAAATAGCCAAGAGACGGTCAAAATTATATTGCCCAAAAGAAAATGCTAGTTTTTTTATACATTTCCTAAATTTTTTGTGTTTTAGCACACTGTTAATAATTTTGAGAGTTGAACCATCCATAAGTCCTAATTTAGCATATTTATTATATGTAAACGAGGCACACATTTTAAAGAGCGTTGCCCAGAACGAAGGAAGATTTATAATAGCGTTATTGGTGTTTTGACAAATGGCATCAATAATCTCCAATACGGTTAAATCTTTGCTAAAATTTGGCGCATGTATAGCACTGGTTTCGCGCATAACATATTGATAAAATGATTTATGCGAGACATAGATGGAGCTGCAATATTTGAGGAAATTGAGTGAAAAAGTTAAAACTTCGCCAGAATGGATGGTCTCGTTAAATTTGATGTCATATGTTTTTAGAATAGAAGTTTTGTAAACTAATTTGGGAGCTGTTGGGAAAGTATGGCAAGCTTTGAAAAGTGTGTAGGGTGTGTATTCCGCTTCAGGAAATGGAAGCGATGTGTCAATTGTTTTATCAGCTGTAACTATTTGAACAGGACAAATTAACATATCAGCATTCAAGATGCTGTTTTTTATTACTGAAATAGCTTGTAATGTCAATCTGTCATCTCCATCCAATGGTAATATATATTTGCCGTTGGCAATTCGAATTGCGGCATTACGAGCTGCGGACACTCCGGCGTTCTTTTGATTTATAACCAGAACGCGATTATCTGTTTTTGCATAATCTTTGATGATTTTGAATGTGTTATCTGTGGATCCATCATTTATGAATATAAACTCACAATCTTCAGCATCTTTTAAATTGCGAAGACTATCAATGGTTCCCAATAGGTAATCTGCTACATTATAGCAAGGAATGATAATACTAAGAAATCGAATGTTACTTGTCATGAACAATAGTTTTTAACATTGTTATTATTTTTTGAGCTTGCTTAATGTGATTTTTTTCTTTCAAAACAAATTCTTTTGCGGCCTTTCCTTTACATTGCAAGTCTTCAGGACTTAAATTCATAATTTCGTCGATTTTTTTTGCATATCCTTCAGTCGTCTCGTTGTCAAATAAATATACATAATCATTATATTCTTCAGGTATACCAGGCAGGCAAGTTGTCAACAGCGGAGTTCCAGATACCATATACTCCATATTCTTGGATGGGAACGAATACTTAGTGATTTCTTGATTTGTAAATCTTGGATTGACGAGTAAGGACGCGGATTGTTCCGCTTTAACGATATCTTCATTTTTAGCAACCCCTTTATATACGATGCGCTTATCTCGCGCTGCACACGAACGAATGTAGTTGGCAAAGCCACTATCTTTGTCATCACCATACAGGTGAAGTTCAATATCTGTGTGAGAAGATTGCAATACAGCATCAACCATTGCCTTTACTCCATATTGTTCGACCAATGCGCCCGCATAGAGGATAACACGAGGAAACGTTTTGGCTATTGTAGATTGCGCTAATTGCGCAGAAGTATCAACTAATCCTTCCATTACAACATATGGGCGATGATTGGTGTTGATTACGGAATTCATTTGTTCGGTGAGTAGAATGTATGAAGAATATGAATTAATCCTTCTTAGAATTTGCTTAGTTCTGGTATGAAGGAAATGATTATAATACCCTTTTTTGTTTTGAGCTTTTTCTATCGCGCTCAAACCCGGCATATCGGTAACGAGTGCACAAGTTGGCACGTTCCAGATGTCAGCTGCTAATTTCGAGCCGGAACAGGCGGAGTTGGCTAGAACATCATGAATAATTATTCTATTTTGAGCATGTTTCCTAGTGCGAAAAATCCAACTTGTAGTCTTGAAAAATGCTCCTATTTGCACACAAAGTTGCCGAATAAATATTAAATTGACAAAAGGAATATATTGATACTTGACATTGTTAATAACTTCGTTAGGTTCTTTCCAGAAAAAACGTTTTGTCCTGGCAGAAATACCACACAATGATTCCACACAGGCACTATTATGACAGAATCCCTCAAGAAGAAGTCGGGTAAACTTAACTATTTGAAACCCAGGATCTCTGTGTGTTTCTTCAAAAAGCTTGTTGGCAAGGCGTTGAGAGCAACTTGTTGATACGTATAATATTTGCATAGACTTGTTTTTTATTAAATAGTACTGAATATAGTATGGAAATGTTGGTAACCCTCGTAAAAAATAGATGAGGGGGCACAGAACAGCGAATAACTATAAATTTCAAATATAATAAAAAATAATAACAATGCGTTTCTAATATGGGCATTTTTAATATTATCATATGCTAATGGGATGGCTATAATATAAAACACTTGAAAATAGTAGTTTACGCGCGTGATTAGAGGTATAATTGTTTCGAATGGAAGAATAATGATACTCAAAGCTGCTAACAAAACGTAATCTCTATATTTATCCTCAGTTTCTTCTGATCTAAGATAGTATAAAAGTACGCCAAACATTATTAGCCTTAAAAAATATCCCAAACCAAAAGTAATGGTAACGTTAGCATTGCCATATATCGATCCATAATTAACAAAGAAAGGTATCTGCATAATGTAATCAAGTACACGATGCGTTATACGATTTAGAAATAAAAAGGCCAAAAGGAAGACAATTAACGTAATGGATATATTTTTGCCATATTTAAGAGGTAGGTAATTGATAAATAAAAATGGTATAAAGAATATGGATGATTTATGGATGAAGAAGCTTATAACCAACAATATAATGCTCTGTGCTATATGTTTTCTCTCTCTAGCGTTTCCGTAGATAATAAGGATAAGTGCCAAAACTAATGCTTGGCGCATCATTGAGAATGTGAGAGGATATAAACATGTTTGGAATAGATATATAAACATTGCCAGCCAATACCACTTTTCCGGTACGTATTTGCGTATGATTTTATAATATATAACTCCTTCAATGATTGAAATAATCGCTACCATAACGAAGAAGCCCCCTTTTCCAAAGATTAATGCAAAGAGCCAGTATAAAACAAACCATCCTGGGTCTTTTAGAAATGTGTTTGGTTCGAAAAGCTCTGAAAAAGAGTAATGGGAGTTAAGCACATCTAAAAACCATTCGTAATAGGTCGCATAATCATTACCAAAGTTAAAATGAATTATTAACAGAAAGGTAGTGAGCACAAAACCTAACATCAGTCCTTTACGAAATACTCCTACTGATTGGAGAATGGACAATAGAAGAGCTAATATACTAATAATGATTACTACGTTCATTTTAATATTTTTCTAACATTCTAATGATAAACTTTTGAGTACTGCGTTAAGCTTATTAACGTTAACTTTTTTATCAAATAAACATTTTATTTTAAACGATTCGTGTTGGAGTCTATCTTTTAAATCTTTTGACTTAGATTCAAACGATAAGATAGTATTGCGAAAATCCATCATATCGTTTGCTGTGAATAGTAGGGCTAATTTCCCATTGTCTGAATATTCTAATGCTTCTTCGTTCTTGGAAGCTATGCATATGGTATTGTTAATAATGGACTCTGCCAATATCAAATTTGCATGGGGTATAGTAAAATAACTTAATACGCAATCTACTTGTTGCAATAAATGTTGGATCTTATATGTCGCGGGAATGATAAAAATACGAGAATCAGAGTCTATGATGCTCCTGAGCCTGTATTGATATGTGTTATAGCCTATTCTATGCAAAAATAGCTTTAGTTGTCCGCGTAAGCCTATTGTCGAAATGTTAAAATTATCACCCAATATGATTAATCTATAATTATCCTTTTTGATGCTATGAAAAGTCCTTAATATTTGCAAGCTCCCCTTAATCCGACTTGTCCCTCCAGTATACAAAAAGACTTTAAGTCCAAATGTATCTTCTTTAAGGATATCATGCAATGGCAAGCTTTTATACCGCTCACTGAAATCAATCCAGTCGTAGATAATATGTAGTTGACGATTATCTATGTTGTGGCACAGAGAAGCACTATATTTATTGATGGCAACGACTTGATCTGCATGCTGATATATTGCATTTTGTATTCTGCGTAGTTGTAATGTGTGTTCATCCAGCGGCCAATGTTCTCTAATATGAATTAATGTTTTTTTATGATGCTGTTTGGCTATTCTAAGATATGGAGCTAGCATCATGTTATTTAAGTATACAATATCTATGTCCTGGTGCTTGGATAGGAATGCACTAAAGGAGTGCAGTGACCTGCGGATGCCAATATAAGATATGAGCGTGTTGAATCTCAAAATAGATTGATTATATGGAACAACAGTCATATCACTCAAGAAGTAAAAAGTTATTCCCAATTGGCTTAACTCGTTTGTTAATGGGCCTGGTTCTTTCAGTAGCACAATCGGGCGAAATAAACTGCGGTCTATTTCGCGGAGTATGTTGAGTAAGCAAAAACTTCCGCCGCCTATGCTTGAGATATGATGTAAAAATAGGATGGTTCTCATTGTGATATAAAAAGATTATTCAGTTCCTGGATAATATTTGATGTTGTTGATGTGTCGTCAAATTTTGTAAGATTATGTTCTACAAAATAGTGTCGTTGTTTCTTCAGAACATCAATTCCGGATATGACATTATTTATAAATTCTTCTATTTCTTTTTCTTGATATGCATGGTAGTGCATGTTCAGACAAGAAGCGCCTAACTCAGTTAAGGGTGTATTATTAGTTTCCTTTAGTAAAAACAGGACCGGTTTGTTGGTGTATAGGTATTCACAACTAAAGGTTGAACAGTCATGTATCATAGCATCCGATTGCGCAAATAAATTTGCATAGGATCCGTCTGCTATAAATGTATTGGACATGTTTGCCCATTTCGTATAATATTGATTAGTCCGCTCATACCCCCAATCCGGCGATTGATAAAGTTTATCTTTGAGGGCGGGATGCGGCTTGAATGCAAACTCAACAACATCTTTATATTTATCAGCCAAATATAACATATAATTGGCATACCTAAGGAAAGTAGAATATTGTAATTCGTCATTCGGCAAAATAGAATGATGGGGAGCCCAAATGATGTGTTTTCGAGTATTATCTTTCCAAACATTATGATCAGAATGCTGAGCTTCTTTTAATTCATCGTAGAATAAATTGCCAACGACTTTACAATTATATGCCTTTGTTTTTGTCTTGGATTGCACTAAAGATAAATCCAATTGCGTTGGAAGGAAAACATATTTACATACATTGATATATAAAGTATCGTAAAAAACATCATTTTTCTCAATATTTAAACAATATGGTATATATGCAAAAAGCGATGTTTTCCAAAAATGCTGTAATTGATATCCGGAATAGCCTAAATTATATGGTTGATTATAAAAAATGATATCCGGATGTAAAGTGCGAATGTCGAAATAGGTATTGGTGCTAAAATCATAGCTGTTTATGTACGGATAGTTCTTTTTTGTAAAGAATTCTTCCATCTGTTTTTGCATCTCTTTTCTGCGCTCAATAGTAAATTGCGGATATAGAAAACTAACGATATGGATATCGTAATGTGGATTACTTAATAACTCCTTTACAATGCTGTCTGCTTTCCACATAGAAACATTAATCACAAAAAACACGATACTTAATTTATCTTGCTTAGCAATTCGCTTTTCTATTTTCGGTTTTAAGAAGTAGATATAATAAGTAATTTTGCACCAATCAATCAATTGGTGAAGTATTTGTCCAAATCGTGTTTTCCAAAATGGGATTATTATATGTTTAGTAAAAAAATCCACTTATTCTCTTTTTCTGTTTTTTATGTAACAAATCAAGCGCGTTCGTATTCCTTTATAGCATATGAAAGTGATAATCGCATAAATAATTACTCCTATCAGCATCCCAATAATGACTTGGGAAATGGATGTAGATATAAGTAAATTTACTCCATAAACAATAGCGGCCATGACTAGTGCTCCAATCAAATATGGTATGATATCTATCATCTGCTGGAAAAAATTAAGATTGATGAGGATACGAGTATAATGAGTATTTATGATGGTAGCAATAATAGAATATAATACTCTCCCCCAGCACATTATCGTTAATCCAAACGGAATTGTAGCGATTAAAATAATAATAGCTATAATTTTTTTTATTATCTCTAAACGCAATGCCCAATCAGATCGTCCTTTAACATACAAGAGATTAAGATTTATTATACTAAGATGATCCAACATCCAATCGATGCATAAAATCTGTAAAAGTGGTACGATGCCTAACCATTTTTCTGTGAGTAAAACAGTTATCAAAGGCTCGGCTATTGCTATCAAGCCACACATCAAAGGAAATATGATGTACGATGAGTATTGTATGATTCTACGATAGGCAGTACATAGTTTAGGGGTGTCATCTTGAATTTTACTAAAAATAGGAAAGGCAACTCGAGCAATAATGTTACCTAGGTTATTGGAAGGAAACATTGCAAATTGCTCGGCTCGAGTATAATAACCTAATTCTGCTGCTGTGAATTTTTTACCTATAACAACCGAGTATAAGTTCTTGTAGATTACGCTAATTAAGCTAGAGATTAATAGTTTAGAACCAAAATTAAATAATTTGATAAACGATTCTTTGCTGAATTTTGAATTAGGTAACCAATGAACATATAAAGTGTAAAAAAATAGTTGTAAAAAGCTAAAGCTAATTTGTTGCCAGCATAATGCCCACACTCCGAATGATTTAGATGCTAATGATATACCTATAATGCCTGATAAGATTGCACTAAATAGTGATACTTTAGTTTGTGTCCTAAAATCGACTCGCTTAACAAGAATGGTTTTCTGGACTATAGCTAATGCATTGATTATCAATGTTAGTGATAACAGCCTTAACAAGGGTATAAGAATATCTTGATTGTAAAATGAGGCTATGAATGGCGCAGTAAAGAAAAGAATAGCATAAATGGCAAGCGATAATAGTAGATTATAGTAAAATACCGTAGCGAAATCTGCCGGTGTACATTCTTTCTTTTGAATAAGAGCATTGGCAAAACCACTATCTATAAACACTTGACCGATCTGAAGAAAAACAACTAACATCCCGATTAATCCGTATTCATTAGGAGTCAATAGACGAGCCAGGACAAGTTGTACTAAAAATGTTACTCCTTGTACTGAGAATCTTTCGAGGCCACTCCAAAAGACTCCGGTTATAGTCTGTTTCTTCAGCGTATCGGGCATTATTTATGCTTTATTTCAAATTTATTCAACGCTTCACGGAATACCACAAAAAAATCCTTAATGTCTTGCTCATCTATTGCTCCCAATGCGCACAGGCGGAAAGTATCCGATGTACTAATTTTTCCCGGATAAATGGTAAATCCGCGTTCGTAGCAATAGTCATGTACTTTCTCAAAACTCCAGTTTGGATCATCCGGATACTGGACTGATACAACTAAACCGGATTCAATATTTCTATCTATTACTGTTTTCAGACCCAGTTTGTCAATACCTTCATGAATTGCCTCATATACCCTGTGATGCCTAGCGAACTTGGCATCCTCTCCCTCCTCAAAAAACTCTTTTAAAGCCTGAATGGTTGCATATATTGTTTGTACAGGAGGTGTGAAATGCATTTCTCCTGTTTTCTCAAAGTAGTCGTATTGTAGAAATAGATTGCAGTAATACGAACGGGTAGGGTAATTCTTTGATGCGCGGATAATTTGCTCACGACCTATTACAAATGATAGACCAGCCATGGCCATGATGCCTTTTTGTGCAGATGCAAAGCAGAAATCAATATTGTCTTTTTCAACATCTACAGGAATCATTCCAAGTGATGAAGTCGTATCTGTGACGAATATGGCTCCATACTTATGAGCTAATGCTCCAATCTCCCGAATCGGATTAAGCAAGCCTGTTCCCGTTTCGTGGTGTGTTGTGTAGACTATAGCGATATCAGGATTTTCTTTAAGAGTCTGTTCAACTTTTGCCAAATCTGGACGCTCAAATACAGATGATTTGAGATCAATATGGGGCAAATGGTAAGCATCACATACTTCAACAGCACGTGTCGAATAGGCACCATTGTTAACCACCAGGATTTGTTTCCCTTCCGGCAATAGTGAGTTTAGGCAGATATCTATATTGATGGTTCCGGACCCGCAGAATAGAACGGATGTGTATTCGTTTGGATTGGCATGTGCCAATTTTAACAGATCGTTTCGTAATCCCTTCATTAGTCCAGCAAATTCTTTTTCTCTCGGACAGATATCGGGAACGACCTGAGCTAATTTGACAGTATCAGTCGTTGTTGCAGGTCCAGGATTGAGCAGAATGTTACGTTTGATATGCATCTGTTCCATATTATTGTTGTTTAAGGAAGTTCATAAATGCTTGTTTATTTTGTTGTGGAGTAGTAGTCGGTCTACCAAGATCAGCGCGGTTACCTTTGTGCACGCAGATTTGCAACAAAGCAGGTAATTCAGCCGTTTGTAATTGTTGCAAGGCTGCATTCAGTTCTTCTTTTGTAGCTGCGTTTAATATCGTTTTATATTTCATCGCAGTAGCAAGTTGAGGAAGGTCTATTTGTAGGCCTACAGTTGGTTGACCACCGACTGAATCATGTGCTCCATTGTTGAAAATGACATGAATGTAGTTTTTGGGAGCTTGTGTACCGACAATAGCCATGTTACCCATATGCATAATGGTGGCACCATCTCCGTCAAAGCACCAAACATGTCTTTGTGGCTGTTCTAATGCGATGCCTAATGCAATCTGTGAAGCGTGTCCCATTGAGCCTACGGTTAAAAAATCCCGTTCATGTCCTTCATTCTTACCTGCACGATATTCGAACAATTCTCGTGAAATCATTCCTGTTGTGCTAACGATAACATCTTTTTTACCAATTCTTCCGGCTACTTGTTGTATGGCCTCTTCGCGGCTCAAAGGTAATGTTGGGACTGCGGAAGGCAGTTTATACGTGTCAAAGGTGTCTTTTTCGATCACTATTGCATAGGCTTCGTTGGTTGCCTTAATGTATTCAATAGCTTTTAGAATTTGTTCCTGTGCTGGAGTTTCTTCTTTATCGAGTACGGCATATGGGATTCCCATTGTTTCCAGTAGTGGCAGTGTGATTTTGCCTTGTTTGACATGTTGCGGTTCATCATGAACACCCGGTTTGCCGCGCCATCCGATAACCAATAAAAGCGGAATGTTGTATACATCCTTATCCGTTAATGAGGCGAGAGGATTGATGGTGTTGCCTTCTCCGGAATTTTGCATGTATACCATTCCTATTTTGCCTGTAGCGAGGTGATATCCTGCAGCCAATGCGACTGCACCCCCTTCGTTAGCGGCAATGATGTTGTGCTTTGGCTCGATGCTATCGGTAATGTAGGCACATAAATTCTTCAGCAGAGAATCCGGTACTCCTGCAAAGAACTGAATGCCTTGTGCTACAAGCGTATCAATGAAAAAACTTGGTCGTATCATGTTATTTTTGTTTTGTTCCCGGAATAAGATTCAAAATTTCTTTGATTGGCATACAATATTCATTTGATGCCTCAAGACTCCGACTATGTTTTAAAATGGACTCTGCGCAATGAACCATGGCCGGATATGCACTACGCAACATATGATTGGCATAAATTACTATGTTTACGCCCCAAGTCGCCAGTTCTTCTTCTGTGTATTGGTTGTAGGTAGTTGGAACGACTACGATTGGAGTGTGCGCATCTTTCATTCTGAAGCGTGTACAGAACTCTTTAACATCCATTCCGTCTTTGTTTTTCGAGTGAATCATTACTCCATCAGCACCTGCTTCAACGTAAGCGAAAGCACGTTCCAAAGCATCATCCACTGGTTTTCCGGCAATTAAGGATTCGATTCGAGCAATGATCATAAAGTCATTTGTGACTTGGGATGCTTTTCCGACTTGAATTTTATGGCAGAAGTTTTCAATCGTATCTTGTGTTTGAACCGCATCAGTACCGAACAAAGAATTTTGTTTGAGGCCTACTTTATCTTCGATGATAACAGCGGAAATTCCTAAGCGCTCAAGAGTGCGAACAGTAAAAGCAAAGTGCTCAGTTTTTCCTCCTGTATCTCCGTCATAGATGATTGGTTTTGTGGTTACCTCCAGGGTATCATTTAAATCGTGAAGGCGCGTAGTTAAATCAACAGCTTCGATATCGGGTTTTCCTTTTGAAGTGGAATCGGTAAGTGAGCTTGACCACATGCCATCAAACTCTTTATGCACATTATCTACTTCTATGCTAGTGTGTTCAACAATCAAACCTGTTAAGCCGCAATGAGATTCCAAGATCCGTACAATGGGTTTTGCGCTGATTAATCTGCGCAAGGATTTCAATCTTGCTTGTGGTGTCGTGCCAAGCGATTCCAGTTCTTTCGCAAGTCCAGAAGATGTTATTCCCTGTGTATATGGAATTTCAATCACTTCACCACCTTGTTGTTTCATTAAAGCGAATACTTCCTCGCGAATATATTTATCCGGTCCTTCTTTCCAATCATCGCCGTGAATGATGTAATCCGGCTTATACTTTTTCAGGTTCGGGACATAACTCCAATCGTCTTGTGGTACAACTTCGCTCACGCCGTTGATGTGTTCTACCACATTTTTTCGTTGCTCATAGTTTAGGTAAGGCAAGCGTTTGTGTGTTGCAATGGCCTTGTCTGTAAACAAGCCAATCATAACGTTTCCGTACTTTGCACCTTCTGTGATGATGTTAATCAGTCCCGGATGCATAATGTCGGCAATCATGCCGAGATAAACTGTTTTTGCCATATTATTTTGTTTTTTTAGTCCATTTTAATGTGCTCTTGGGCGTAGTTTAGGTCCTCAATATCATCAATCTCGTACCACACACAAGAATCGTTTTTCAGTACATTTAGCGGCAACTTATGTTGCGAAATGTCTAAAAGTTCATATTCATAGCCAAGCTTCGGATATTTTTCTATTTTGGCAGCATAATCGTTAACCATCAATTGATAGAAGGTATTACTTATTTTATGTATTCCTACCAATTCTCCAGAAGGATTAAGTTCTGCCTTATTGGTTGAACAACGGACCAATTCCTGCTTGTCGTTCATTTCCACGTAGTACTGATCTTGAAATTTTCTTACAGAAGTAATCAGCATTGCCGAATCAAATTCACATCGCAGGAGTGATGATATTGCTTCTTGGTCAAAGACCAAATCTGATTCCAACAAAAGGAAATTGTCGTTTCCGATAGCTTCGCGGCAGTTGTACAAGGTGTACATGCTGTTTGTTTCGGCGTATTTTTGACTATAGACGCACTCGATTTGTGGGTACTTTTTGCACAATTCTTCATATGCCTCTTTATGATAACCTGTTCCGATAATAATGCGCTTGATGCCACATGCGATAAGCGTGTCAATGGAACGCAGAATCATCGGTTTGTTCTTGAAGAGCACAAATCCTTTGGGCTGTTGGTCGGTCATTTTTCCGAATCTTGTACCCATTCCTGCCGCCATTATAACTGCTGTTGTAATCATTTCAGTCTCGTTTAAAAATATCTCGAGTGTATATTTTGTCTTGCACGTCTTCCAAATCTTCGTTGTAGCGGTTAGCGATGATGGCGTTGGATAGTGCTTTGAACTTGTTGAGGTCGTTTACTACGAGGGAACCGAAGAAGGTAGTACCGTCTTCGAGTGTTGGTTCGTAGATAATGACTTTAGCGCCTTTAGCCTTGACTCGTTTCATGATGCCTTGGATAGACGATTGTCGGAAATTGTCGCTATTGGACTTCATGGTCAAGCGATAAACGCCGATGGTTACGGTTTTTTCCTGTTTGGCATCCCAGCTATTTTCTTCGCTATATGCGTAATAACCAGCTTTGGCAAGTACGCGGTCAGCGATAAAGTCTTTACGAGTGCGGTTACTCTCCACAATTGCTTCGATGAGGTTTTCCGGCACATTTTGATAGTTGGCGAGAAGTTGTTTCGTGTCTTTGGGCAAGCAATATCCACCATATCCGAATGACGGGTTATTATAATGCGAGCCGATACGCGGATCGAGACAGACGCCTTCTATAATCTGCTTGGTATCTAGACCTTTCATCTCTGCGTAGGTATCCAGTTCGTTGAAGTAGCTGACACGCAGAGCGAGATATGTGTTGGCGAAGAGTTTAACGGCTTCCGCTTCAGTTGATCCCATGAAGAGAGTGGGGATATCGGTTTTGATAGCACCTTCTTGCAGGAGTTTTGCAAATGTCTCTGCGGCTTGTTTGAGGTGTTCGTCTTGTTGATCGAAGCCGACAATGATGCGCGAAGGGTAGAGATTGTCGTATAATGCTTTTGATTCGCGCAGAAATTCAGGGGAGAAGATGATGTTTTTGCTTCCGGTCTTATGGCGAATAGTATCGGTAAAACCGACAGGAATAGTCGATTTTATCACCATGATAGCCTTTGGGTTTATTTCCATGACGAGCTTGATAACCGTTTCGACAGCGGATGTGTCGAAGTAGTTTTTCTGGCTGTCATAGTTGGTTGGAGCTGCAATAACCACAAAGTCCGCGTCTTTGTAGGCTTCGTTAGCGTCGAGAGTTGCCTTTAGATTTAGTTCTTTCTCGGCAAGGTATTTCTCAATATATTCGTCTTGAATAGGCGATTGTCGGCGATTGATCATATCCACTTTGTCCGGGATGATGTCAACTGCCGTGACGCGGTTGTGCTGCGCCAGCAAAGTGGCTATGGATAATCCAACGTATCCTGTTCCTGCAACTGCAATATTCATCATAAGTAACTGGTTGTTTTCTAGTATGTTACGGGTTAATCACCTTTTAATCACCCTTTAATCACCTTATAATCACCCTTTGTTAGCGGGTACGTGACTGGTTAGAGACGGCTATCTACGAGGTTGCGATCGACAAAGTTTTTGACATCGAAAATGACCGCATTCTGTTCTTTATACTTCTTGAAGTCAAAGGTTTTGAATTGATTATGGCTCACACATGCGATGACAGCGGCATATTTTTTGTCGGGATTTACGGCCGGGATGAGTTCTTTACCATACTCATGTTTTACGATAGCCGGAGAAGCCCACGGATCGTAGATGTCCACCTTACAGCCGAATTCCTCAAGCTCGGTAGCGATATCTACGACTTTGGTGTTGCGGCAATCGGGACAGTTTTCTTTGAATGTGACGCCTAAGATGAGGATGTTGGCATCCTTAATCTTATGGTCTTTAGCAATCATTAGTTTGAGTACCTTATGCGCAATGAAATTTGCGATAGAGTTGTTGACTGCACGTCCGGAGAGGATGACTTTCGGATCGTATCCAAGCGATTTAGCTTTGTGGGCGAGGTAGTACGGATCAACGGAGATACAGTGTCCTCCAACGAGTCCTGGACGATATTTGAGGAAGTTCCACTTGGTTCCGGCGGCTTCGATGACGTCGTTGGTATCAATACCGACGCGGTCGCAGATGAGTGCGAGTTCGTTCATAAATGATATGTTGACGTCCCGTTGGCTGTTTTCAACGGCTTTAGCGGCTTCCGCCACTTTCATATTGGGCGCACGATGGGTGCCGTTTTCAAGGATACTGTTGTAGAGTGCGTCTACGATATCGGCTATCTCCGGTGTTGAACCTGAAGTGATTTTTTTGATTTTAGTGAGTGTATTGACTTTATCGCCGGGATTGATACGTTCCGGGCTATATCCGCAGAAGAAGTCTTTGTTGAATTTGAGTCCACTGTTTTTCTCGAGTACAGGTACGCAGTCTTCTTCTGTGCAGCCTGGGTAAACGGTAGACTCATAGATGACGATGTCTCCTTTGTTGAGCGTTTTTCCGATGGTCTCGCTTGCTTTGATTAGCGGAGTGAGGTCGGGATTGTTAAAACGGTCGATTGGAGTAGGGACAGTAACGATGTAGGTATTGACCTGTTTGAGTTCTTCCGGGTTAGAGGTGAAAGAAAGTCCGATTTTACCGGTTGATTTGAAGAGTTCACGCGCTTGTTTCATTCCGACGAGATCTGCTTCGAGCGTATGGTCTTCGCCTCTTTCGAGTTCTTCTACGCGTGCTTTGAAGATATCAAAGCCGATAACTCTGTACTTTTTGCCATATTCAATGGCGAGCGGCAGGCCGACATATCCAAGGCCGATCACCGCAATAGTTCTGTTTTTGAGTTCCATGTTATGTTGTTAAAATAATATTCAAAAAAGCGCGCAAAATTATAAAATTTCCCGCACGTGCGCAAGTTTTGTTATCATTTTTGTACAAAAATGCGCATTTATGCATATTTTTTATATGAGAAATTTGCATATATAAAATATATGTTGTAATTTTGCACGCTATTTTTGTAAATTAGGCAAAAAACGTAGATAAATGAAGAATTTTAAGTTATGGGACATGATTTGTGGTTGGCTTGTTTTTGCGATAGCCGCTGCCACATATCTGTTGACGATTGAGCCGACCGCGAGTTTTTGGGATTGCGGTGAGTTTATTGCGAGTGCACACAAGTTAGATGTAGGTCATCCGCCCGGAGCGCCGTTTTTCATGTTGATGGGTCATTTTTTCTCGCTGTTTGCGAGTGATTCGAGTCATGTGGCGATGTGTGTGAATGCTTTGTCTGCATTGGCAAGTGCGTTTACTATTTTGTTCTTGTTCTGGACGATAACCGCTTTGGCTCGTAAGTTGCGTTCAAAAGTACCGGTGAAATCGGGAGAAAATACGAGTTCACTGTGGCAAGATATTGCCATTTTAGGAGCTGGTGCAGTAGGTGCTTTGGCCTATACATTTTCGGACACATTCTGGTTTTCGGCGGTTGAGGGTGAGGTTTATGCATCCTCGTCTTTGTTTACTGCAGTTGTGTTTTGGCTAATACTGAAATGGGACGAGCAGGCAGACGAAGAAGGAAGTGACCGTTGGCTGATACTGATAGCTTATTTGATGGGTTTGAGTATTGGTGTTCACTTGCTGAACTTGCTGACAATTCCGGCGATTGTGATGGTTTATTACTTCCGTCGCTACCAGTTCTCGTGGAAAGGTGCGATATACGCGTTCCTTATAAGTGTAGTGATTTTGGCGGTAGTTCTATACGGCATAATTCCGGGAATACCGACGCTTATCGGCTGGTTTGAATTGCTGTTTGTGAATGTATTCGGATGTCCGTTTAATACGGGATTGGCGGTTTGTCTGGTATTGCTTGGCGGTTTGCTTATTTGGGGGTTGATTTATACGCTTCAACGTGCGAAAGCTGAATATGTAGAAGGTAAGGGTAAAAACTTGTGGCGCTGGCTGAATACCGGTCTTTTGATGGTTACGATGATTATTGTGGGCTACTCAAGTTATGCGGTGCTTGTGATTCGCTCCAATGCTGACACTCCGATGGACCAAAACTCTCCGGATAATGTGTTCAGTTTGAAGTATTATCTGAACCGTGAGCAATATGGCGATTGTCCGTTGCTGTATGGCCAGACATATAATGCGCCTGTGAAACTGAAAGTGCAGGGCAATATGTGTATTCCTGTGGAAAAACAAGGTCATGCGCAGTATGCTCCAGCACCGAAAGAGGAAGGCGGCAAAGACCGTTATGCTATGACGGGATATAAGACGTCGTATGAGTATATGAGCGAGTTCAAGATGTTGTTCCCTCGTATGTATTCAGGCCAACCGAACCATATTCAGGGTTATAAACAATGGGCCAATATCAAAGGTCGTCGCGTGCGCTATGAGTATTGCGGCCAACAAAAGACGGATTACTGCCCGACGTTTGCTGAGAACCTTCGTTTCTTCTTCCGTTATCAGGTTAATTTCATGTATTGGCGCTATTTCATGTGGAACTTCTCAGGCCGTCAAAACGACTTGCAGAGTTATGGCGATATCACCAAAGGAAACTGGATTACAGGTATTCCGTTTATTGACAACGCGATGCTTGGCGACCAAGATGCTCTTCCTCGCGAACTGAAGGAAAATAAGGGTCATAATGTGTACTATATGTTGCCCTTACTGCTTGGTATACTGGGAGTTATATGGCAAGTTTCAGTTCGTCGCAAAGAGGGTGAAAAGACAGTTCATTCGGGCTGGCGAAGCTTTACTGTGACATTCCTGCTGTTCTTCCTTACCGGTCTTGCTATTGTTGTTTACTTGAACCAGACACCTTATCAACCGCGCGAACGTGACTATGCGTATGCGGGAAGTTTCTATGCGTTCTGCATCTGGATCGGCTTGGGCGTGATTGCGTTGGCAAGCTGGATTAATAAGGCGATGAAGAGCGAGAAGGCGAAAGTGGCTATCGCATGTGCAGTAAGTGTTGTGGCTCTTTTAGTGCCTGCACAAATGGCTTCGCAGAACTGGGATGACCATGATCGTTCGCAGCGTTATTCATGTCGTGACTTTGGCGCTAACTACCTGAAATCTTGCGAGAAGGATGGTATAATTTTCTCTAATGGTGATAACGATACCTTCCCACTTTGGTATAATCAGGAAGTTGAAGAAGTAGGAACGGATTTGCGCGTGTGCAACCTGTCTTATTTGCAGACAGATTGGTATATTGGGCAGATGAAACGTCCTTATTACGAATCGTCTGCACTGCCTATTTCGTGGGAGTATAAAGATTACATGCCCGGCAAGAATGAAGTGGTGTGGGTAGATAATCGTTTGAATCAGCCTTTGGATGTGAAGAAAGCATTTGATTTTCTGCGTTCAGAAGACCCTCGCACGAAGAAAGATGGCGACAACTATATTCCTTCTAATCAGTTATATATCGAAGGTTTGAACGGTGAGCAGATCCCTGTTAAGCAGGCGCGTCGTTATACCCGTTCGGAGATGATGGTTCTTGAGATGCTGTCGCAGAATGCTCATAATAATTGGGAGCGTCCGATATACTTTGCTGTGACGGTAGGTAATGACTATTATCTGGGTCTAGAACCGTATTTTGAGCTTACGGGTTTGGCATATCGTGTGACTCCGACTCGCAGCCGTGACGGACAACCGCGCGTTAATACCGAGAAGATGTACGAGAATATGATGCATAAGTTCAAATACGGCAACCTCAACAAACCTGGTATCTACATTGATGAGAATCTTATGCGCATGTGCCGTACGCACCGTATGATGTTTATGGAGTTGGCTGAAGCATTACTGCGCGAAGGCAAACGCGATCAATGTCGCGAAGTGCTGGATTATGCGGAAGAGATGCTGCCACAATGCAATATTCCTTACGACTATACTTCGGCTACGATGGCATCGTTCTATTATATGCTTGGTACTCAGGAAGATATAGAGAAGGCCAATCGTATCATGGAAGCTGTGGCAGAGAACGATGTGGACTATCTTGCTTGGGGCGCACAAGCCGACAAGCAGACGCGTAATGCGATGCAGTCGACGCTTGGCCATCACCGTGCAGTTTTGGGTTACGTGCTGCAAAATGTAGAGCGCTATAAACAAACGGAATTATTTGACAAGTATTATCCATTGTATGTCCAATATGCAGGTAAATAATATCCCGGTTTTGCTGCTCACGGGTTATCTGGGCAGTGGTAAGACGACACTTCTCAATCGCATTTTAGCGAACACAGAAGGTATTCGTTTCGCGGTGATAGTCAATGACATAGGCGAAGTGAATATCGATGCCGACTTGATTCAAAAGGGCGGAGTAGTGAACCAGAATGATTCTAATTTGCTGTCATTGACGAACGGCTGTATCTGTTGCACTCTGAAGATGGATTTAGTGGAGCAATTACATGATTTGTGCGTTGCGCGGAAGTTCGACTATATCGTTATTGAGGCCAGTGGCATCTGTGAACCGGCTCCGATTGCTCAGACGATTTGTTCGTATTCGAAAATGGTGCCATTTACGGAGGATCCGATGCCAGTTTTGGATAATATCGTGACGGTAGTGGATGCGCTACGTTTGCGCGATGAATTCGGCGATTTAGAGGAAAAGGCGAAGAAAGAGTTCACCAATGAGGAGGATTTGGCATCGTTAGTTATCCAGCAGATTGAGTTTTGCAACTTGATTTTGCTAAATAAGGCGAGTGAGGTTTCTCCCGATGAAATCGAGCATATTCGTGCGATCATCCGTGCTATTCAACCTCATGCAGAGATTATTAACTGTGACTATTGCGATGTGCCGTTTGACAAGTTGCTGAATACGCACTTGTTCAGTTTTGATGCGGTGGCAGGTAGTGCAGCATGGATTGAGGGTGTGGAAGGTGATGTAGAGGATGAGGAAGAAGGTGAAGCGTATGAGTATGGTATAGAGACATTTGTCTATTACCGTCGTAGGCCTTTTAATCTCGGGCTGTTTGACGAGTTTGTAGCGCGCCATTGGCCAAAGTCGGTTATCCGTTGCAAAGGTATGTGCTATTTCTCAGATGAGTATGATATGTGCTATTTACTCGAGCAAGCCGGCAAGCAGATTGGCGTGAAACAGTGCGGCGAGTTTTATGCAACGATGCCGAAAGATGAACTCAATGCTGCTCTGCAACATGATCCTATTCTGCGTCGGGATTGGGACGAACAATATGGCGATAGAATGCAAAAACTCGTATTCATCGGACAAAAAATGGACAAAAACGCCATCATTGAGGCATTAGACAAGTGTTTGGACTAACAATTTTTGGTGTACGCATGCTTTTTCTTTGCAAAAAGTTTGCGTATTCCAAATAATTGCAGTACTTTTGCAGCGGAAAATCCGTTGGTGTGGTTTAACCAGCCTAGGCGGAGGCAGTTCCTTGCGAAAGTGGAAGGAAGTTCCGGGGTATTAGCTCATCTGGTAGAGCGTAACGTTCGCAATGTTAAGGTAAGGGGTTCGAGTCCCCTATACTCCACAAAGGACGCTCGGGGTATTAGCTCATCTGGCTAGAGCGCAACACTGGCAGTGTTGAGGTGAGCGGTTCGAGTCCGCTATACTCCACAAAAGACGCGAGAAGAGATATAGTCTCGGTCGTTCACATCGGTCATTTCAGAATACTAAGAGATTTTTAAATCCCCGCATATTGGAATGCGGAGTTCGTTGATAGTGCCGTTAATAGCTAGTGTGAGGGAGAAAGAATTCAGGCTTAAATGCGATGAGATTTTAATTGTGCCCGGCTTAGCAGAAGGAAGCAATGCGGCGAGAATACCATCTAACATTGTTCGTAGTTCGTCAGGCGACATTGTTATCTCGCTCACGAACGGGTCAAGGTGCATACGTGGCACAAGACCTTTGCTTTCGAAGTCGCCTAAATGGCTTTGTAGCCACTCTGTAATAAATGTTTGAATGGGTAGTGTATACGGGCAAGACTCTTCTGTGTGCAAAATCAATCCAGCGCCACGGATAGTCTCAATAGGCCGATTGCGCGTACATCCTAACTTGCGGCGTAATGCATTGAGGTGTACATCCATCGTGCCAGTGTCGTAGTGAAACTGTGCGCCCCATACCTTATCTATAATTTCCGCACGCGCGCACAAACGATTAGGATGCCGCATAAGGAACTCTAATAAAGCGAATTCCAGCGGTGTCAGGCTTATCGCTTTCCCGTCACGTGTCACGCGATGGGATGTGCTGTCTAATGTTATGTCGCCGGCTTTGTAATACATTACATTTAGTGGTACAGTTGCCTGATGTGGTTTAAAAAAGTGACCTATTCAATCTGAATAAGTCACCTCGTAGTGCTACCCGGACTCGAACCGGGGTTTACGGCGTGAGAGGCCGTTGTCCTAGGCCACTAGACGATAGCACCTTTTCAAAAGCGGCTGCAAAAGTACTGCTTTTTATTCATATGTACAAATTTTTCGACAAAAAAATGCAAAAAATTTGCAAGTATGCGATTTTTTGTGTAATTTTGTACGCTTTTTTGTAGTAACGTGCATAAAATCTCATAATATGAAGACTAATTTTGGATTTGTCAGAGTTGCAGCAGCCGTTCCGACAGTACGTGTCGCCGATTGTGCATTCAATGTCAAGCAAGTGAAGGAACAGATAGTTGAAGCCGTGGAAGAGGGTGTTGAGGTTATCTGTTTCCCCGAATTGACTGTTACCGGCTACACTTGTGCAGACCTCTTCTTTACGCGCCAACTCCAGCAGGATGCTTTGGCGGCTTTGGAGCAGATTTGTGACTTTACACGCGGGAAACACATTATCGTCCTAGTCGGTGCGCCTCTGAAAGTGGATAACAATCTCTTCAATTGCTCTTTCGTCATGACGGATGGAGAAGTTATTGGGGTGGTGCCTAAAATCAATCTGCCGAACACAGGCGAATTTTATGAGAAACGTTGGTTCACTAGTGGTCGCTCTATCCGTATGCATGACGGAAAACCGCGTATCCCTACTATCGAACTATGGTGCGGACAAGTGCCTTTTGGTGTAGATTTACTATTTGTCACGCGGAACTATACCTTTGGTATAGAGATCTGCGAAGACCTTTGGAGTCCGTTGCCTCCTTCAACGCAATTGGCTGTCCAAGGTGCCGAACTCATCTTCAACCTGTCAAGTTCAAACTGCGTCACGGGCAAGCATGCTTATCGCCGTCAGATGATTGAGCAGCAGTCTGCGCGCGTCCATTGCGGCTATATCTACACAAGTTCCGGAGTAGGCGAATCCACTACTGACGTGGTATTTTCCGGCTCTACCTATATCTGCGAAAACGGCGATTTGTTGGAGCAGGGCGAACGTTTCTGTAGGGAGAGTAGTATGATTATCTCCGAGATAGATATTGAGCGCTTACGCATTGATAGAGAGCGAAATACGAACTTCACAAAGGATCAGCATGGCTATTATCGTCAGATTCCTGTGGTGCCGTTTGAGGGTGATCCCAATTACGCTGAAGCAGCACACCGTAAGTTCTCTACCACGCCTTTCTTGCCGACAAAGAATGAAGCTGATACCTATGCTGAGGATGTGCTATCAATCCAGACTTCGGCCCTTGCACGTCGTTGGGAACATACCCATGCAGAGACCATTGTGCTTGGCGTGAGTGGAGGTCTGGATTCAACCTTAGCACTTCTTGTTGCTGTTCAGACAGCCGACCAACTTGGTTACGACCGTTCGCAGATTCTGGGTGTTACGATGCCTGGCTTCGGCACGTCCGATCGCACTTATCAGAATGCGTTGGACCTTATGGAACACTTGGGCATTACCATCCACGAAATACCAATCCGTGAGACGGCGACGCAACACTTGCACGACATCGGCCACGACCTCGATACGCACGATACTACGTATGAAAACGCGCAAGCGCGCATACGCACGCTAGTTCTTATGGATATGGCAAACAAATACAACGGCCTTGTTCTCGGTACAGGTGACATGAGTGAATTGGCTCTTGGTTGGTGCACTTATAGCGGCGACCAGATGTCTATGTATGGCATCAATGCCGGCATTCCGAAGACGCTTGTGCGTTTCATGGTCCGTTATGCGGCAGAAAACCTGTTCGACGAAGGAACACGACGCATCTTGCTTGACATTGTGGACACGCCGGTTTCACCGGAACTACTGCCTACAGATGATAACGGCCAGATTACTCAGAAGACAGAAGATAAGATTGGCCCATACGAGCTGCATGATTTCTTCATGTATTACTTCCTCAGATACGGTTTTACACGTGAGAAAATCGCATATATGGCTACACTCGCTTTTGAAGACCAATTTACTGAAGATGAAATCGTTAAGTGGCTCAATGTCTTCATGCACAGATTCTTTACTCAACAATTCAAACGCTCCTGCATGCCTGATGGACCAAAAGTTGTGCCCGTTGGACTTTCACCTCGTGGAGACCTTAGAATGCCTTCTGACGTATGCGAGATTTAAGCAATATATCACTTTTGCCGTACAACACGTTCGGCATCAATGTCAAGGCCAAACGTTTCATTGAGTACTACTCTTTGGACGAGTTGCGCGATGTGCTCCAAGCCAATAGAAACGAGCAAATACTCCATATTGGTCAAGGATCTAACTTGTTATTTACCAAGGATTTCGATGGCATCATTCTGCATTCGGGAATGGCGCGTGCACGTTTTATTGATGATGAAACAGTGGAGGCGCAGAATGGGCTACGTCTTGATGACCTCATTGCCCAATTAACTGACATGGGTTATTCCGGAATGGAGAAACTCAGTCTCATCCCCGGTGAAGTAGGGGCCTCGGCAGTGCAGAACGTGGGTGCATATGGCGTTGAAGCGAAAGACGTGATTGTTCGTGTCCATACCATTGATATTCAGACACTTGAAGAGCGAGTCTTTACGAATGAAGAGTGCCGTTTTGGTTATCGTGACAGCGCTTTTAAGCACGAACTCAAAGGCAAGTACATCGTCACGTCCGTTGTCTATCATGTTACACCCGGCGAAGCTGCCAAAACGCGCCTAGAAATCATCGAAACGCGCAAGGCGAAACTCCCGTCTGTTGGTGAAGTGGGAAGTGCCGGCTCATTCTTTATGAACCCGTTCGTTCCGGAAGAGAAAGCCAATGCGCTACTGAAACAATACCCCGAAATGCCGAATTTCCCGTCGCCGCAGGGTGTGAAAATCCCTGCCGCTTGGCTTATCGAACAATGCGGACTCAAAGGCAAAACGCTTGGTGGTGCGCAAGTATGGCCCAAACAGCCGCTGGTTATCGTCAATGCCACCGGCAACGCCGCGCCATCAGACATCATCGCTCTCGCTAAACTCGTCTCTGACAGCGTGTTGGAGAAGTTCGGCATATCCATCTCGCCTGAGGTGAATTACATTTAAACATTACACATACAACATTACACAACAAAAATATGGCAAGTTTTATCGTAGAAGGTGGACATAAACTCCACGGCAGTATTACCCCGTGTGGCGCAAAGAACGAGGCGTTGCAGGTGCTCTGCGCGGTCGTTTTGACCAAGCAGGACGTTATTATCCGCAATCTGCCTGACATCCTCGACGTCAATAACCTCATTGACCTGCTCGCAGCGATGGGAGTCCAAGTCACGCGTCTCGAGAAAGGGGTCGTTAAGTTCCGCGCGGAAAAACTGGATACCGACTATCTTAATAGTGCCGATTTCCTCAAACGCTGCAATAAACTGCGTGGTTCGGTCATGCTCATCGGCCCGCTGTTGGCGCGTCTTGGCGAGGTGACATACGCCAAGCCGGGAGGTGATAAGATAGGTCGTCGCCGTTTGGATACGCATTTCCAAGGCATGGCAAACCTCGGAGCACAGTTCATTTACGAGCAGGATAAACTCGCTTACCATTTCACCACCCCGAAAGGGCTCAATGGCTCGTATATGCTGCTTGACGAAGCATCCGTGACCGGTACCGCCAACATCGTCATGGCTGCCGTCATGGCCAAGGGTACAACCACTATCTACAACGCCGCCTGTGAACCATATCTCCAGCAGTTGTGCAAGATGCTCAACGCCATGGGCGCAAAAATCAGCGGAGTAGGGTCCAACCTCCTCACTATTGAGGGCGTGTCCTCACTCAACGGCACCGACCATACCCTCCTGCCCGATATGATTGAAGTCGGTTCCTTTATCGGTATGGCTGCCATCACTGGCTCCGAACTTACCATTAAGAACGTGTCTGTCAAGGACTTAGGTATTATCCCTGAATCTTTCCGCCGCCTTGGCATTAAGGTCGAGGAACGGGGCGATGACCTCTATATCCCTGCGCAGGAGCACTATCAGATAGAGTCCTTCCTTGATGGTTCTATTCTCACTGTCGCAGACGCGCCGTGGCCAGGTCTCACGCCCGACTTACTCTCTGTCATTCTCGTTGTGGCTACACAGGCGCAAGGTTCCGTGCTCATCCACCAAAAGATGTTCGAGTCGCGTCTCTTCTTTGTAGATAAACTCATTGACATGGGCGCACAAATCATTCTCTGTGACCCGCACAGAGCCGTCGTTATTGGACATGACCACCAGCGACAGCTCAAGAAGAACAACATGACTTCGCCCGATATCCGTGCCGGTATCGCCATGCTTATCGCAGCCATGTCAGCTGATGGCACCAGCCGTATTGACCATATCGACCAAATAGACCGTGGTTACGAGAACATCGATCGAAGGCCGACTCAACGCCATCGGTGCCCATATCACCCGCGAAGACTAAATTACACTCCAAGCTCTCGGCGATGCCTGGCTTCCCGTCGTATAATCTCATTTATTACACAAAATCAAAAAAGTGAGCCAAAATTTGTGTATGTAGCAAGGGATAAGCAACCCTTAGGCTACCCTCAAACACCATACCAAAATTCACAAATTCACAAATTCACACATCTGTGTATCTTCAAAAAATCCCCATAATATTATAATATAATATGTATATTATATTTATATATTATTACCATATCATCAACCCACAATTATGTGTGAATTTGTGAAAATGTGAATCATGCACTGCATTTATCGTGCCCTTGCGGCTAAGAATCATGCGCTTGCATAATTCCATTCCACATTCCACATTTTTCTCCTCCAAAATTTGTATATATCAAATTTTTGTAGTACCTTTGCCGCCGGAAAGTTAGATAAAACAAAATAATCAATGAAATATATGAAGAAAAAGTATTTGTTATTAGCAGTGGTGATGATCTCCACGCTTTGTATGGCACAAGACGAAGTAAAACCGTATATGACAGTGGACCAACTGCCGAATCTGATTAAGTGCTTGCCGGCTCCGCCTGCTTTTGATAGCCCGGAGTTCTCCAATGACCTGATGCGCTATGCTTGGGGCAAGAAACAACGTCAGAACGAGGAACGAGCTGCGATGGTAAAGCGCGACGCCGTTTGGTCATACGAAGCGCTGTTTGCGGAGTTCAATGTGCCGTTCGGCTTGGAGATTTCCGAGCAAGGAACACCGGAAATTTGGAAACTGCTCATTACCAGTCTCACCACCACTGACGCCATGCGTGTGGCACCCAAAGCCTATTATCACCGCCTGCGTCCGTTTGAGTTACTGGGCGACTCGTTGTTGACAGATGGCGAAGCGCAGTACTTGCGTGGGGAAGGGTCGTATCCTTCCGGTCATACCCACCGCGGTTTCACTTGTGCTTTGTTGTTGGCGGAGATTGCTCCTAATAATGCCGATACGATTTTTGCCCGTGGCTGGTTGTATTGCGAGAACCGTGTTATCGACGGCGCACACTGGCAGAGTGATGTGGATGCATCGCGTGTTGGCGCTGCTATCGGATATTGCGCTTTGCATAATAGTCCAGCGTTCCTCGAGCAGATGGAAGCCGCTAAAGCCGAATACAAACGGCTGACACAACCGGTAAGCACGGAAAAACTTAGTGCCAAGCATAAAAAACTGAGAAAGAAGTAAATGAAACACGTTATAACCATATTATTTATCGTCCCTTTGCTCCTCTCTGCGCAAATAGTTCAGGCAGACGAGTTGTTGCACGGAACAGTCATCGGCACTGATTTATATGTCGATTATTCCACATCAAGTGCCTCCACTATGGTTAATACCCGCGAAATGGCCTTTGACGGTGACCTCAATACATTCCTTGCGACATACGAGCGTTCGCAAACATGGGTGGGATTGGATTTAGGCACACCACATGTGATAACGCGTGTAGGTTGGTCTCCACGCAATGATGGACTTGGTCCCAAACGCGTGATGCTTGCCGTGTTTGAAGGCGCTAATTCGCCGGACTTCCTTGATGCGCTACCGTTATTTGTCGTTAAGGAAAACGGCACTATCGGCGTGATGTCTTATGCGGATGTAAATTGCTCCAAAGGTTTCCGCTATGTGCGATACGTCGGTCCGAATGATGCACGCTGCAATGTGGCGGAAGTGGCTTTCTACGGCCATGCGGGAGAAGGGGATGATAAGAAGTTGGCACAAGTGACCAATCTGCCGACCGTCAGTATTCATGTGGTGAATAATGCGGAACCGTATGACAAGGAACACGAACTGCGTTCGTACGTGTCGATTATTTCCGACAATGGTACGAAGTTGCTGAAAGACAGTGCTTTTGTTCGTCTTCGTGGTAATGCATCTATGTGGTTCCCGAAAAAACCGTATCGCATTAAGTTCGACAAGAAATACAGTGTGCTTGGTGCTCCGTCGAAAGCAAAGAAGTGGACGCTGATTAACAATTACGGCGACAAAACACTCATGCGCAATCAGTTAGCCTTTGAGCTCAGTCGTCGACTCGGCATGCCTTATACGCCGTTCTGCGCTTATGTGGACGTGTTGCTTAACGGAGAGTACAAAGGATGCTATCAGTTGTGCGACCAAATTGAAATGCGCGAGGGACGAGTCAATATTCAGGAGATGAAGCCCGAAGATATCAGCGGAGAAGCATTGACAGGCGGATATCTAATCGAAGCGGATGCTTATGCGGACCAAGAAAAAAGCATGTTCTGGTCGGACAAAGGCACTGGCGTGACGATTAAGTCGCCGGATGAGGACGAGATAAAAACCGAACAGTATAACTATATCCGCACGGCGTATAGTAATATGGAAAATAACTGGCGTGCGATACTGGATACAAAAACCTTCCTAACGCATTTCCTCGTCGGCGAAATGTCCGGCAATACCGACACGTACTGGAGTGTATATTTCTACAAACGCAGAAGCAATGATACCATCTTTACCGGTCCTGTGTGGGATTTTGACTTAGCGTTTGACAACGATGGTAGAACATATCCAATCATGAACCTGACGGATTATATCTATCGAACGAAAGGCAGCACTACAGGCTATATGAGGACACTTGTTGACCAAGTAGCCGTTCAAGATGCGGCCGGCAAAGCTCAACTGAAAGACATTTGGGGCAAAGCGCGCGAGGCAGGATTGACAGAGGAGAATTTCCTTGCCTATATTGACAAGCAAGCGGAGTTACTGCAGGAGTCACAACGCTTGAACTTCGTCCGTTGGCCAATCATGAATGAATATGTTCATCAAAATCCGCGCATTTGGGGCAGTTATGAAGCCGAAGTGAATAATGTGAAACGCTATGTGAAAGAGCGTATCGCATGGATGGACAAGAAACTTGGCTATGAGTACGTCCCATCAAAACTCACAGAGAATGTGCATGCTGATGCTATCGATTACAGCAAGCCGTACGTCGTTTATTCGATGCTCGGCGAACGTATAACAACGGACATTTCGTCGCTTGCGAAAGGCGTATATATCATCGCTCAAGAACAACAAGTGGTGAAGGTCGCAATACCATAATATGATGAAGAGAATAGGATTACTAATAGGATGCCTTTTTGCTTTCCTGATGCTGTCAGCACAGGTGTTTCAGCCGGTTACATGGTCGGGTGAGCGAGTAGGGGATAGCGTGCGACTGACAGCAACGATAGAACCCGGCTGGCACATGACGCTTATCTCCATCGGAGACGAGATGATAGGTGAAGAATACGCCGAGACCTATTCCGTCACGCTTGCACAAGCGCAGCCTATCCGCTTTAATGCTTGCGACGATAAGACATGCACATCGCCCGAGATATGGGAATATACGTCCAACAATTCATCATTAAGCGGAGCGCCATCATTAAGTTCGGGTACCGAACGCTCATTGCTTATTATTTTCCTTCTTGGTCTGCTCGGTGGCTTTATGGCGATCTTCACTCCTTGTGTCTGGCCGATTATCCCAATGACCGTTTCCTTCTTCCTCAAGAAAGGTGGCGGCATTAAGGACGCGGTGCTATACGGAATAAGTATCGTTATTATCTATGTGGGATTAGGATTGCTTATAACGATAATCTTCGGTGCGTCTGCGCTTAATGCACTGTCAACCAATGCGATAGTCAATCTCTTCTTCTTTGCGTTATTGGTTGTCTTTGCGTTGTCCTTCTTTGGATTATTTGAGATAACCTTGCCAGATTCATGGTCTACCGCTTTGGATAATAAAGCGCGTTCAACCGGCGGTTTCCTAAGCATACTGTTGATGGCGTTTACGTTAGTGATTGTCTCTTTCTCTTGTACGGGACCCATCATCGGCACGCTTTTGGTAGAAGCAGCGGGTAAATCGCTTTTGGCGCCTGCGATAGGTATGTTAGGCTTTGCTATCGCCCTTGCGATTCCGTTTGCACTCTTTGCTATGTTCCCGAACTGGATGAAGCAGTTGCCGAAGTCCGGCGACTGGATGACATCGTTCAAAGTAACGCTTGCTTTTGTAGAACTTGCACTCTCGCTTAAGTTCTTCTCTGTGGCAGATATGGCATACGGATGGGGTATTCTTCCACGTTGGCTGTTTATCACTTTGTGGATAGTATGTTTTGCGGGGCTTGGTGTGTATCTGATTCGCAAAAGTTGGCTTGGCAAAACGCTTGCGATAGTCTCTTTTGCCTTTGTGTTATACCTCATTCCGGGTCTTTGGGGCGCGCCGGTTAAACTTATCAGCGCTTTTGCTCCGCCTATGCCTGTTGAGGAGCGCGAAGTATTTAGTGATTACGAAGAAGGCTTGCTCTTCGCGAAACAGCACGACAAGCCTATCTTGCTGGATTTCACGGGATACGGCTGCGTCAACTGCCGTAAGATGGAGGCATACGTCATTTCCAACGATTCGGTACAAGCAAGACTCAAAAACTACGTCCTCATCACCCTATATGTGGACGATAAATTGGATAAAGATGCCGATGGCGAAAGCGAAGGCAATGAAAACAGCCGCTTGCAGCGTGAGGTATATGGTTCTAACGCGCAGCCGTACTATATACAGCTGTCTCCGCAAGGCGAAATCATTAGCGAACCATACGCTTTCTCTGTCAAAGTGGACGATTTCCTTAACTGGCTAAAATACTAAAACTATCTATATGTTAGCTTTTGACAACGAAAAATATATTCGAATTCAATCTGAGCATATCCGTGAACGCATTGCACAGTTTGGTAACAAACTTTATCTTGAGTTAGGTGGCAAGCTCTTTGATGATATGCATGCCAGCCGCGTGCTTCCAGGTTTTCAGCCTGATAGTAAACTCCAAATGCTTACCCAACTGCGTGATTCGTTGGAGATTGTTATTGTTCTCTCTGCAGAAGATATCGAGCGCAACAAAGTGCGTCAAGATCTTGGTATAACCTATGATGAGGATGTGCTTCGTCTGCGCGAAGAGTTTATGCAGCGCGGCTTCTTGGTTTCGTCCGTTGTAATTACGCATTATTCCGGACAGCGATCTGCTGATGCATATCGCCAACGTTTGGAGCGTAAAAGTATTCGTGTGTATTACCACTATACGATAGAAGGCTATCCTCATAATGTGGAACTTATCGCTTCAGACGAAGGTTTCGGACACAATGATTACATTGAGACGACGCGACCTTTAGTTGTTATTACTGCTCCCGGTCCCGGAAGCGGTAAGATGGCGGTTTGTCTAAGCCAATTGTATAACGAACATAAGCGCGGACATGAAGCTGGATACGCCAAGTTTGAGACTTTCCCTGTATGGAACTTGCCGCTAAAACACCCGCTAAACGTCGCTTACGAAGCTGCAACAGCGGATTTGCAGGATGTGAATATGCTTGACCCGTTCCATTTGGAGGCTTATGGCAAAACAGCAGTTAACTACAATCGCGACATAGAGATATTCCCGGTTTTGGATGCCCTATTTACCTCTATTTATGGTAAGAGTCCGTACAAGTCTCCTACCGATATGGGCGTTAATATGGTTGGCTTTTGTATTAGTGATGATGAGGCGGTTCGAGAAGCAAGCAAACAAGAGATTATTCGCCGTTATTTCCAAGCCGTTTGCCGTTTGGCCAATGGCGCAGCAAATGAAACTGAGATAAAGAAGTTGGCTCTCTTGCAACAACAAGTCGGTATCAATACAGCATATCGCAAAACGACAGTGGCAGCACGCGAAAGAAGAGCACTCACGGGTGCTTTCCACGACGGACTCTTTGCCCATTGTGCAGCTATTGAACTGCCTGACGGACGTATTATCACTGCCGAAGCGGGCGATCTGCTTGGTTCGTCTGCAGCATTGTTGCTGAACGCCATGAAGGAATTGGCGGGTATAGAACATGCCGTAAGACTTATTCCTGAAAATATCATCGAGCCAATACAGAAAACAAAAATTAATTACCTTCACGGCAAGAACCCGCGGCTGCATACAGATGAAGTATTGGTTACTTTATCCGTTCTCTCTTTGAATGATGAGCGATGCCGTCGCGCTTTGGATACTCTGCCGCAACTTAAAGGCTGTCAGGCGCATTCAACGGTTATGCTTAACTCCGTAGATTGGAAAACCTTTAAGAAACTGGGCATCGATCTTACTACTGATCCCGCTAAAAAATAGATACTTTCTTAATCACTATTCATTATGCTCAAGAATTACGACACCAAACGGCCGCCCGAGAAGGAGATGATTTTCGGTATTCGCGCCGTCATAGAAGCTATTGATGCCGGCAAAGTGCCTGACAAGATTCTTATTCGCCGCGATATGTCATCCGCTATAGGCCGTGAGTTAATTGATAAACTGGATGCTTATCAACTTTCGGCTTCCGTCCAACGGGTGCCGGTTGAGAAATTGAATCAGTATACAGACAAGAATCACCAAGGCGTTATTGCTTTTCTCAGTCCGATCGAGTTTTATCGTGTGGAAGATATGGTTCAGAACCTATTTGAAGAGGGTAAGACACCCTTCCTTGTCGTTTTGGATGGCGTAACGGATGTGCGTAATTTTGGTGCTATAGCGCGTACATGCTCTTGCGCTGGTGTAGACGCTCTTATCATAGGCACGCGGGGTGGAGCTGCCGTCAATGGCGATGCCGTCAAAGCATCGGCGGGGGCATTACACTCCCTTCCTGTCTGCAAAGTAGATAATATGCAGAATGCCTTGCGCTACTTGCGAGATAGTGGTATCACTCTTATCGCAGCGACAGAGCATACCCCAAAAAACTATACCGATGTAGATATGACCGTCCCCGTAGCTATTGTTATGGGGAATGAAGAAAAAGGTATCTACGAAGAGAACCTCAAACTCTGCAATGAGCAAGTGCGTATTCCGATGACTGGAACGATTGAATCACTTAATGTATCCGTTGCTGCAGGAGTGTTTATTTACGAGGTTGTTCGACAGAGACTTCTTTAAGTTCATTCATCTGTTGCTCGAGTTGCAAAGTATAGAGTATAGCCTCTGCTTTGCGTAACTCGTTGCGTTTCTTCTGACCTGGGGCAAGAATATAGGTCTCTGCCGTGATAATACGCTGATTAATCTCGTCCAAACAGCTGTGACTAACGTACGGACCACCCATTGCTTCGCCAGCATATATCTTCCATAATCCGCGCACTTCAACTGTGTAGGGGTTATCTTGCAATATGCGCATCTGAGGTGGAAAAACTTTATATTCTGTTCCCATAAAAGATTCTGGCACAGAAGCACTTATCATCTTTCCGAGCACGGCATCGCGCTTAGCATTCAGAGCTTCCAAACTGAACTGCTTTTCGCTGAAATAAGGATACGAATAAACCACTAAGTCACGGCGCAGCGGACCTTTATTGTTGCAGCACCAGATAAAGCGAACGTCATCAAACACTGTGTCGCGGATAAGCATATAATCTTCCGGTATGAGCATATCGGCATGCATTGCGTTTTGCAATGCCGCGCGTGCTTCCTTGTTCGTACTGGCCTTGTAAAAACTAATCTGACGTTTTATCTCTTGATCAATGAACCAATCGCGAACTTTTGTCCCATGCTCATTCCAATAGGCAACGAAAGCCTCATCGTCAGGAGCTTGAATACGATACACCGCTTGAGGATAAGACCAATAGTCAATGCTGTATCTTGCCTTAACTTGGGTATAGCGGGCAGGATCAATATCTACAATCAGTATGTTGCGCGTTGGTTTAAGTAAGTCGTCAAACCCAGCAGGAGAGACATTGGTCAGTTTGAAGTATGGCTCCATCTGTGGCAAGCACGGCATATCAGCTGCCATCGTTGCCTTTACCATGTCATATAAAGTAACGATATCTTCCGTATAGGCAGAAGCCGAAACAACCTGTTGCGGATTGGCTAATGTGCGATGCGGGATAACAATTAAACACTCATAGATAGTACCTGTTGCGGATACCTTTGTACCACCTTGAGCACGCTTGCAACCGGTAACACAAACTGTGCACAAAACTACACCCAAAATCAACCAAAATACATTATTTGTTTTCATAATTATATAATTTTTGTGCAAAAGTACAACTTTTTTTGCACATGTCAAAAAAAAATACTATCTTTGCGCGAAAATGTGCGTAAAACTTAAAAAATGACTAATATGCTTGGGAAATTAATTAAGGGCTCGCTTCTTTTTGCAGCGGGCGCAGCAGTAGGAGCAGGAGCGCTTTGGCTTATGTCCGAATCCGGAAAAGAAACACGTGCACAATTGCAGGATCTTGCTGATAAAGCGAAAGACAAAGCAAAAGAGTTCTGCGACCAGGTAAAAGAACAAGTCAAGGAACAAGTGCAACAAGCTAAACAAGAAATGGAGGCACAAGATGGAGAATCCAATCCTGTCTGATATTGAGAAACTAGCGAAAGCCGAGTACGACATTGTCCGCTACCGCCTTGTGGACTATGTGAGCCGCATGGTTGGTGCTTTATTCTTGGCTATTTGTCTTTTGCTCATTGTCTTTGCTATCCTTACTTTTGGTGCGGGAGCAGCGGTCTTTGCCCTTGCGCAGTGTATGCCTACTTGGGCTGCTTGTCTAATTATTGGTGCGGTCTTCGTTATCCTCATCCCCGTGGTTATCCTGGGTAGCACTGTGCTGTTCGTTAACCCTATCGTGCGCAAACTCAGTGGCATGAAGAGTGCCGAGCAACTGCAATTAGAGAAACTCAAAGCTGAAGGAGAAGCCGCCGTTCGGAAGGAACGCATTTCATCCCAATTCAGCCGTATCGCAGACCTTTGGACCACCATCATCTGGCTCTTTCGTAAAAAGAAATAAATGGAGTTGACAATATTATTGAGCTAATTGATTTAAGATGAATAGTTTTTTAGAATTATGCCGGCATAGACGCTCAATACGCAAATATACATCTCAGCCGGTGGAGCGCGCGAAACTCGATTATATGTTGCGTTGTGCACTGATGGCGCCAAGTGGTAAAAGGCTTAATCCATGGGAGTTTGTCGTGGTTACTGACGTGCCTACAATACGTGCTATGGCCCCTTGTAAGGAATATGGTGCTGGTATGTTGGAGACTGCGATGGCGGCTATTGTAGTTGCCGTTGATGAAAAGAAGTCTACTACTGCTCTTTTTGATGGAGCGATTGTGGCGGAACATCTTTTGTTAGCCGCAGAGGAACAAGGACTCGGTGCTTGTTGGTGCCATATAAAGGGTCGTGAAGACGCAGAGAGTCTTGTCAAAAAGTTGACAGGAGTACCCGAGAACCTCACTGTTATCTGTGTGGTTACCGTCGGCTATAAGGACGAAGAACGCAAGGATTACGACTTGGACAAACTTCTCTATGAGAAAATACACTTCAACAAATATTAATTATTAATTATTCATTTTTCATTAATTATTGTGAAACCAACAATAGCAATTACGGCCGGAGATATAAACGGCATAGGTTACGAAGTGATTATTAAGACACTGGCGGATGCGCATGTGTGTGAAATTTGCAAACCAGTGGTTTACGGTAACTTGAAAGTGCTTAAAGAGCATGCTTCAACGCTCAGTGATGAATATCATAATTTACAATTCCAATTGGTTCTGTCTCCCAAGGATGCAAAAGACGGTAGATTGAGTATGGTTTCATGCTATCCGGACGATGTGCCTGTAGCTATAGGCCAATCGACACAGGAAGGCGGTAAAGCTGCTTTCGCAAGTATGGAGCGTGCCTGCAAGGATCTCAAAGCTGGCTTGGTGGATGCCATCGTTACAGCACCGATTAACAAAGAGAACATCCAATCAGAACAATTCCATTTTACGGGTCATACGGAGTATCTGACTTCTGTTTTTGCTGAAGAAGGCAAGACGGACAGCCTAATGATGATGGTCAGTGAGAAAATGAAAGTGGCATTAGTATGTAATCATACTCCGATAACGAAAGTTGCGCAGATGATAAGCGAAGAACGTATCATACGCAAGCTGACGACGCTGAACAAGGCACTGAAGGATGATTTCATGATTCGTAAACCGCGTATCGCCGTGTTGGCACTCAATCCGCACGCAGGTGATAAAGGCCTGATTGGACAAGAAGAGCAGTCAGTTATCAAACCGGCTATCGTGAAAGCTAACGAGCAGGGCATTATGGCCTTTGGCCCGTATAGCGCAGATGGCTTTTTCGGAGCTGGGATGTATACGCACTTTGATGCGGTATTGGCCATGTATCATGACCAAGGACTGATTCCATTCAAGAGTCTGGATATGAGTGGGGTGAACTATACTGCCGGTCTTCCAATAGTACGTACCTCGCCTGACCATGGCACAGCGTACGACATTGCAGGTAAGAATCAAGCCGACCATCTGTCGTTTGCGCATGCACTATATATGGCTATAGATATGCTGCATAACCGCGCTATCACAGCCGAGATAAACAAAGACCCGCTGGTTATTCCGGAGCGGGTGGAGAAGGATGACCGCCCACGCGGACCGTTCTTCGTACCCAAAGACTAAGACTAAACAAGATATGACAAGTAAAGAGATTAGACAATCCTTCTTGGATTTTATGGCGAGCAAAGGGCACCAGATTGTGCCAAGTGCTCCTATGGTAATTAAAGATGACCCTACGCTGATGTTCACCAATGCGGGAATGAACCCGTGGAAAGGTATTATCTTAGGCAATGACCCAATTAAATATCCACGTGTGGCAGATAGTCAGAAATGCCTGCGCGTTAGCGGCAAGCATAACGACCTTGAGGAAGTAGGACGCGACACGTACCACCACACCATGTTCGAGATGTTGGGTAACTGGTCGTTTGGCGATTACTTCAAAGCTGAAGCTATTGATTTCGCATGGGAATACATTGTGGATGTGCTTAAAATAGATCCGGCTAATTTGTATGCAACCGTATTTGAAGGTTCGCCTGAAGAAGGTCTGGGACGTGATGACGAAGCTGCTTCTATCTGGCTCAAGCATCTGCCGGCTGACCATATCATCAACGGGAATAAACACGATAACTTCTGGGAGATGGGTGATACCGGACCTTGTGGTCCATGTTCAGAGATTCATGTGGATAGCCGCTCTGAAGAAGAAAAAGCAAAAATTCCTGGACGTGAAATGGTGAACAAAGACCACCCGCAAGTGATTGAGATATGGAACATCGTCTTCATGCAATATAATCGCAAAGCAGACGGTTCTCTTGAGCCGCTTGCTAAGAAAGTGATAGACACCGGTATGGGCTTTGAGCGACTCGTACGTACTATTCAAGGCAAACAGTCAAACTACGATACCGATGTGTTCCAGCCGATGCTTAATAAGATTGGTCAACTGACCGGTGCACAATATGGCAAAGATGAGAATATTGATATCGCCATGCGTGTTATCGCCGACCATATTCGTACCATCGCTTTTGCTATCACGGACGGACAACTGCCGTCAAACGAGAAAGCCGGTTACGTCATTCGTCGCATCCTTCGTCGTGCTGTGCGATACGGATATACATTCCTTGGTCAACGTGAAGCGTTCCTCTATAAACTGGTGCCGCAACTGATTGCCGATATGGGTGAGGCATATCCCGAATTAGTGCAACAAGAGAAGCAGATTACTCCGGTCATTAAAGCCGAAGAAGAAGCATTCTTGCGTACGCTGGACAAAGGTATTTCCCTGCTCGACAAACTGATTGCCGATGCACGCAAAGCAGGCAAAACAGAAGTAAGCGGCGTGGATGTCTTTACTCTCAAAGACACCTACGGCTTCCCGCTTGACTTGACCGAACTTATTCTCCGTGAGAATGGTATGACCACCAATGAGGATGAATACAACAAAGCCCTCGAACACCAAAAAGAGATGGGTCGTAGTGCTAATAAACAAGACTTAGGCGACTGGACTGTATTGGCAGAAGGCGATACTGAGTTTGTAGGGTATGATGACCTTGAGTGTGAAACGCAGATACTCAAATACCGTAAGGTTAGCCAAAAAGGTAAAGACTTCTATCAAGTTGTGCTCTCTAAAACGCCTTTCTATGCTGAGATGGGTGGTGAAGTCGGCGATAGTGGAACAATTGACGGAGTAAAAGTAATTGATACTAAACGCGAGAATGGTCTGCCGGTACATATTATGATGGAACTGCCATTAGACGTGAAAGCTACGTTCGTGGCAAAAGTGGATGCGGCACGCCGTCAAGCTATCAGCTGCAATCACTCGGCAACACATATTATTCACTATTGCTTGCGACAAGTGCTCGGAGAGCATGTAGAGCAAAAGGGTAGTTTGGTAACTCCTGAGAGTCTGCGCTTTGACTTCAGCCATTTCCAAAAAGTAACTCCCGATGAACTGCGCAAAGTGGAGATGCTGGCTAATGAGTTTATCCGCCAGGATTATCATCTGGAAGAGAGCCGCCACACACCAATCGCTAAAGCTAAAGAAATGGGCGCGATGGCACTCTTTGGCGAGAAATATGGCGACGACGTACGCGTCATTAAGTATGGTTCTTCTATTGAACTTTGTGGAGGATGCCATGTGGCTTCAACCGGAAGAATAGGTGCTGTACGTATTATCATGGAAACCAGTGTGGCAGCTGGTATTCGTCGTATAGAGGCTGTTACTGCTGCCAAAGTGGACGAACTATACTACAAGCAAGTGGATATGCTTAACGACCTGCGTGCCCTCTTTAATAATGCTCCTGACTTGGCGGGTGCTATCCGCAAAGCTATCGACGAGAACGCCGGACTCAAGAAACAAATCGAAGACTATATGGCAGAGAAAGTGGTGGCTTATCGTGACCGCATCATTAATACCGCTTCCGACTATAAAGACATCAAACTTGTGCGCTTGGACGGCGAAGTGGATCCGAATACTATTCGTGCCATGCTTCCGCTTATGCGCGGCAAGTTCGCGGATATAAAATTTGCCGTTATCGGTGCTACACAGTGGGAAGGCAAACCGATGATTTCCGTCTTCCTGAGTCAGCCGCTTGTGGATGCCGGACTGAACGCAGGAGCGATGATTAAATCTGCCGCTAAACATATCCAAGGCGGCGGTGGCGGACAACCATGGATGGCTACTGCCGGAGGACGTGATGTCAATGGACTCAATGCTGCAATGGAGGAATTAATCGCTGCTTTATGATAAATCTCCCATCCTCATATCTGCCAAAAACCATTCGTAGTGCCGTGCGATTCCTTTTTGTCGGTACTACGGGCGCTTTCATTCAGACGTGGTTCTTCATGGCGGCGCTACATCTTATGGCGTATCCCGAAAAAGGAACGGCGCTGTATTATGTAGCCTTTGGTATCGGATATATATTGGAGATGATACCTAATTATTTCTTCTCCAATTGGTACACCTTCGGCACCAAACCAAGCCTTAAGAACGCAGGCGGATTCCTCTTTGCCAGAGCGATTAATCTCGTCATCCAATTCGGACTCTTGCCACTTATGCTGGCTTGGCTCCCGTCTTGGCGAGACGACCTTATCAGCTTGCTGGTTATTTTTATCGGCGGATGTATCAACTACCTCGTCTGCCTTTTCTTCTTCAAAAACGACAAACCTAAAAAAGATATATCATGAAAATCTATCAAGCAAACATCCTTTTTACACCATCGCCGGAGAAGTTAGAGGTTCTTGAGCACGGCTATGTCGTTGTTGGTGACGATGGTAATGTGGTTAGTACATACTCTACGCTTCCTGTCGAATATCAAGGTCATGAAGTAATTAATTTTGGTGACCGGTTGCTTTTGCCGGCAATGAACGATTTACATGTTCATGCACCGCAGTATCGCAATCATGGTATTGCAATGGATATGGAGTTATTGCCTTGGCTCAATACCTATACGTTTCCGGAAGAATCAAAATACAAGGATGTAGCGTACGCTAAGCGTATGTACAGCCGTTTTGTGCATGATTTGTGGAGCGTAGGAACTATGCGCGCTGCTATCTTTGCTACAATACATCCCGATGCGTCTTGTTTGTTGGCAGACTTGTTGAACGAGGCAGGAATGGGAGGACTCGTTGGCTTGGTAGGTATGGATAGGAATGGACCGGATTCCCTTAGTAACACAGCTAAAGAGGCCGTGGATGGTACTTTGCGTTTGATGGAACATACCGCATCAATGCCGTTGGTTTCTGCTATCGTGACACCGCGTTTTGTTCCGAGTTGTACTCCACAAATGATGACAGCACTTGGACAGTTGGCTCGCGAGAAGAAACTGCCCGTTCAATCACACTTGAGCGAGAACCCGTCAGAAATCGCATGGGTAGCAGAACTTGAACCCGAATCGACCTGTTATGGTGATGCATATTTGCGTTATGGTATGTTCGGCCAAACACCAACCTTAATGGCACATTGCTGCTATACCGATGGCGAAGAGTTTGAATTGATGCGCAAAAATCATGTTTTTGCAGTACATTGCCCTACATCTAACTGTAATTTAGGTTCAGGAATTGCTCCTATTCGTCGGTTCCTAACTGCTGGTATTCCGGTGGCATTAGGCTCCGATATATCAGGAGGAAGCGGTTTCTCTATTTTCAAAGTGATGCAATATGCCCTGCAGATGTCTAAACTGCAATGGCGTAAGTCGCAGCAGAAAGAAGCGTTCTTGAGTTTGAGTGAAGCATTCTGGCTGGCTACTAAGTCGGGCGGATCATTCTTCGGAAAGGTCGGTTCGTTTGAGCCGGGGTATGCGTTTGATGCTGTGGTCGTGGATGATGCTGCTCTTAATTTTGACAACTACTCGCTACCACATCGTTTGGAGCGCTATATATACCTTGGAGACGATCGTCAACTGACGCATTGTTTTTGCCAAGGCAAAGAGATTGCTGAACCTAAGTTATGCTGTTAGAGGAGTATTTACAGCAAGAATCCGACCTCGTGAAGACGGTGAAGGAGCCGATTATCTTCACTTGGATTGTAGCTCCGACAGTTATTTACGGGCGCCATCAGGTGCGTGAGCAGGAGGTGAACGATGCCTATTGCGCAGAGCATGGCATTCGCGTTGTACAGCGGCAGAGTGGAGGAGGATGTGTCTATGCGGATGAAGGAAATGTAATGGTTTCCTATATTTCGCCTTCGACGCATAGTAAGGAAGTCTTTGACGAGTTCTTACATCTTCTCTCCGAAACCTTCCGAAAGATAGGTTATGAGGCTGTAACTACGCAGCACAATGATATAATGGTCAGTGGTCGCAAGGTATCAGGAACAGCGTGTTACACGACGCCAACGGGCACTGTGGTTCACGCCTCGATACTATATAACGTCAATTTGGACGCTTTGCAGCAAGCTATTACACCAACGGCCGAAAAGTTAGCAAAGCACGCCGTACAATCGGTTAGACAACGTGTTATTAACTTGCGGGAAATAAAGGACTTAGGAAGTACTGAAAACTTCCGTAAATTAATAGAAACACAAATTAAATAACGATATGAATATCTCAACTCGTGCGGAGAATATGCCGCAATCGCCTATTCGTAAACTGGCTAAGTATTCCGACGCAGCCAAGCGTAACGGGATACATGTCTATCATCTCAATATCGGTCAACCTGATATCTTAACCCCGCCTTGTGCAATAGAGGCTGTACATAATATGGATCGGTCTATCTTGGACTACTCACCTTCACAGGGAACACAATCGCTGCGCACGAAGATGGTGGGTTATTATGCCGAGTACGGAATTGACCTTTCGCCGGATGAGATTATCATTACGGCTGGTGGTAGCGAGGCGATATTGTTCGCATTCATGGCATGCCTTAATCCGGGAGACGAAATCATCGTAACTGACCCGTCCTACGCGAACTACATGGCTTTTGCTATCTCATGCGGTGCCGTCGTGAAATCTGTCAAAACCCATATCGAAGACGGATTCAAATTGCCGCCTGTGGAGGAGTTCGAAAAACAGATTACTCCTAAAACGCGCGCTATCTTAATCTGTAACCCCAATAATCCTACAGGTTATCTCTACTCCAAACAGGAGATGAAACAAATCCGCGACATAGTTAAGAAGTACAATCTCTATCTCTTCTCCGACGAAGTGTACCGTGAGTTTATCTACACCAAACGTCCCTATATCTCGGCTTTCCACCTCGAAGGAATTGAGGAGAATGTCGTGCTCGTTGACTCTGTTTCTAAGCGTTACAGCGAGTGTGGTATACGTATCGGCGCCTTGATTACAAAGAATAAAAAAGTGCGCGAAGCCGTTATGAAATTCTGTCAAGCACGCCTTTCGCCACCTTTAATAGGACAAATCATCGCCGAAGCATCGCTCTCTACGCCGCAGGAATATATGGAGGAAGTGTACGACGAATACCTCGCACGACGCAACTTCCTTATAGACCAACTCAACCAAATTCCAGGAGTCTTTGCGCCAACACCTATGGGAGCGTTCTATATCATGGTGAAGCTGCCTGTTGATGATGCCGAGAAATTCTGCAAATGGTGCCTTGCTGACTTTAGTTACGAAGGGCAAACAATCATGATGGCGCCCGGCAATGGTTTCTATACAGAGCCGGGTGAAGGAAAGGATCAAGTGCGCATGGCATATATCTTATGCAAGGAAGACCTACGCAAAGCCATGATCGTCCTCCGCAAAGCACTCGAGGAATATAATAAGCAATCCTGAAATTAGTATGTGATTAGTATGTGATTACTATGTGATTAGTATGTTATTACTATGACATTACTATGTTAGAAGCCTGATCCCATCGGGACACTAATATGACCTATAGCGAAGCAATCCAGTATCTCTATGACTCTGCACCCGCCTTTCATTTGGTGGGTGCAAGTGCCTATAAACCGGGTTTGGATAATACCATTGCCTTGATGGAGCATTTGGGTAATCCCCATACCAAGTTCCGCAGTATTCACGTTGCCGGAACAAATGGCAAAGGCTCTACTTCTCATCTAATTGCTGCTGTATTGCAGTCAGCAGGCTACAAAGTGGGATTATATACTTCGCCGCATTTGGTGGATTTCCGTGAACGTATACGTATCAACGGGCAGATGATTCCAAAAGAAAATGTGGTGCAATTCGTGGAAGATAATAGGATATTTTTAGACCAAGTAAAGCCTTCCTTCTTTGAAACCACAATGGCACTTGCTTTTGATTATTTCGCTCAGCAGCAGGTAGATATAGCTGTTGTGGAAGTGGGACTCGGAGGAAGACTGGACTCGACGAATATAATCACGCCGTTGTTATCTGTCATTACTAATATCGGTTTTGACCATACGGAGTTTTTGGGGCACACCTTAAAGGATATCGCGCGAGAGAAGGCTGGAATCATCAAACCCAATGTCCCGTGTGTAATTGGTGAAACAGATCCCGAAACAGCTCTGGTCTTCATCGAAGCTGCAAAACAAAATGGTATATACGGAGATGGATTAGAAATGACCGATTGCCGAATATGGTTTGCGGACCAATGCGGATATTTGCGCAAACGTCGCTTGCGCGAAGCGCCTGCTTGCCAACTGAATGGCATATATCAAGAACATAATCAGCAAACAGCCTATGTCGCTCTCCAAGTCTTGAGGAATTATACACATTTCGCATTACACATTACACCTTCCTCAATAGCTAACGGTTATGCGGACGTCTGCACGCTAACCGGTTTACGGGGTAGGTGGGAAACACTCTGCGAAAAACCTCTAACTATTTGTGATACAGGCCATAACTCCCACGGTATCAAGTACGTCGCTGAGCAACTTTCAACATTACACAATCCACATTCAGCATTACACATCGTCTTTGGTATGGTAAGCGACAAAGATGTGGACGTTGTGCTCAAACTCCTGCCAAAGGATGCGCACTATTATTTCACGCAAGCTCAGACGCATCGCGCTATTCCGGCGGAAGAGTTACAAGCTAAGTTCGGCAAAGGACGAGCTCTTCCAACCGTTGAAGCCGCCGTAAGAGCCGCGCAAAAAGAAGCCACCGACAAAGACATTATCTTCATCGGTGGCAGCAATTACGTCGTGGGCGAAGCCCTTACGCTTTTCTAAACGTTCTCTTATTAGAATTTGTAGCGAGCGCTCAAACCAAACGCAGCACTCCAAACATCCCAGTACATTCCTACACCACCATCCCAGATGGCTGCACCAATTGTCGGACGGAAGTCAATCGACAGTTGCAGAGGGAACCAGAAGTCATACTCTACACCGCAACGACCGGCAGCACCAACAAAACCGGCATTGTTAAGGATGAAACCACCGGCACCACCGACACCGAGATACCAGTGCCATTCACCTTTCTTGTCCCAAGGGAATGTAGCACCAAACGGGTCAATCCAGTCATAGGTAATAGCAGCTTGAATGCTATGACCTCCCCAGCCCCAAGCGTGACCACCTTCAAAGGTTGAAACACATCCAGTCCAGCCCCAACCTGCTTCAATCTCGAGCATGTTAGATTCACCGAAACCGTGTTGATAAGATACACCATCAAATGCGCCTAAGCGGCCACCGATAGCGCGAGGTTGTGCGTTTACAAATGCAACGCAAGCGATTGCCATAATAGCAACAAGAAAATACTTCTTCATACGCTTAAAAATTTTTAATTGGTAAATTAATTATTGTTAGTTTATTTTATGCGACATAATGCCGTCTAATTCTTGTAGTCTTAGCCAGTGGTAGAAATCTTTATCTATGCTGACTGAGTTGCCCTGTGCAACAAAGGTTATGACATTTTGCTTAAGTTCGTCATAAACCTGAATTTTTACTTTAATCTGCCCTGGATGCTTGCGAATATGTTCTGTCAGTTCGTCATTAAAATCCTTCGTTATCTTTTCGACCGGAATACGAAGTGTGATAGTCTCTACATGTTTGGCCTGTACGTCCTTGAGCAATTCAACGTTTAGAACAGAGAATTCGTATTCAGCTTCATCGTAATTCTTGGCGCGGTAGTACTTACTGTTGGCACCCCTTTGCTGAATTGTGCCTGTAACATATACATACAGATTGGGTTTGAGCAAGGGTGCACACTTGCGATACGTCTCGCCAAATAGTGTCATCTTATAACTGCCCGTATAGTCTTCCACGACATATCGTCCGTAGGGGTTGCCTTTTTGCGACACAGCCTCTTCTGCCGAAGCCACAATACCGCCAAAATGAAGTGGTTGATTCTCGCGCTGACTAATCCATTCTTTTGGATCTTGGCGTTGTGGAGCGTCTGGGTCTTCGTCCTCTTCTTCAGCGAGTTTAGTAGCAGCCGTTCGCGCCTCGGGAGTGCGCCAGCCGTCAAAGCGGTTGAGCTCTTCGGCGGTTGTGTCGCATAGGTCATTAATCTCAAACTCATATTCATCCAACGGGTGAGCGCTAAGGAAGATACCGATTAGGTTCTTCTCTTTGTTGAGCCGTTCAATGGTCGACATATGAGGCACTTTGGGCAGTTCCGGCTTGGATATATCAACTCCGAAGCCCATATCTCCGAAGAGTGAGTTCTGCTGTTGTGCTTTGTCCTGCTGGTACATATTACCATAGCGCATTAGCACATCCAACATATTTTCTGCTTTATCCGACATACCAACCAGTTGTTCACGATAGATACCATCAAAGCAGTCGAACGCACCACTTAAAGCGAGACTCTCAACAGTTTTCTTGTTGCAAGCTTGCAGGTTCACGCGTTCTAGAAAGTCGTATATATCCTTGTATTTACCATTGGTTTCGCGCTCTTTGACTATTGCTTCCACAGCTGCTTCACCGATGCCTTTCACTCCGCCTAAACCGAAACGTATATCACCGTTTTTGTTGACAGTAAAGTTCAATTCCGATTCATTGACATCCGGCTCTAATACATTGATGTGCATGGACTTGCACTCGTCCATGAATTTAGTTACTTCCTTGATGTCGTCTTTCGATACGGTCAGGTTGGCTGCCATGAATTCGGCAGGGTAGTGGGCTTTAAGATAAGCCGTCTGATAAGCCACCCACGAGTAGCATGCTGCGTGAGATTTATTGAATGCGTAGGAAGCGAAAGCCTCCCAGTCAGTCCAAATCTTTTCCAGTATCTTCGGGTCGTGGCCATTGGCCTTTCCGCCTTCGAGGAATTTGCCTTTCAGTTCTTGCAGAATAGTCATCTGCTTTTTACCCATTGCCTTACGGAGTTTGTCACTCTCACCGCGGGTGAAATTAGCCAACAAACGGCTAAGCAGCATCACTTGCTCTTGATAAACCGTTACGCCATAGGTATCTTTCAGATACTGCTCCATGCATGGGATATCATATGTCACGGGTTCAAGGCCTTGCTTACGGCGGATGAACTGCGGGATATACTGCATCGGACCGGGACGATAGAGCGCATTCATGGCGATCAAGTCACCGATAACGGTCGGCTTGAGTTCTTTCATGTACTTCTGCATGCCGGCAGACTCAAACTGGAAGACTGCGACCGTGCGGCCTTCCTGGAAGAGTTTGTATGTATCCGGATCGTCAATCGGTATATGGTCTATATCTATTTCCTCGCCACGTGCACGCTTAACGTTTTTGATGCATTCGTTGATGATAGTCAGCGTCTTCAAACCCAGGAAGTCCATTTTAATCAAGCCGACGCTCTCAATCACGTGTCCGTCGTATTCGGTCACAAGCACGCGTTTATGCAGGTCTTTATCCTCGACGCTACTTAGCGGTGCGAAGTTGGTCAAGTCGTCTGCTCCGATAATCACGCCGCAGGCGTGGATACCCACTTGTCGAATAGTGCCTTCCAGCTGTTGGGCATAGTTGAGCATAGATTTTATCTCAGGTTCTCCACCATTGACCAACTGGCGCAGTTCGTCCACATACTTATAGCAGTTCTTAAGGTTCACCTTTGGTGACTTACCTTTTTCGTCCTTGACGTTATCGGGGAAGCCGCGTTCTGGAATAAGTGCTTTTATTTGGTTAGCACGCTCAAGAGGTACACGCTGGATGCGGCTCACATCGGCAATTGCGGACTTTGCTGCCATCACGCCATAAGTGATGATATGTGCCACATGTGTTTCGCCGTATTTCTTGCTCACCCATTCGAGTACACGACCGCGTCCTTCGTCGTCAAAGTCGGTATCGATATCGGGTAGGGATATACGGTCAGGATTGAGGAAACGCTCGAACAGCAAATCGTATTTGAGAGGGTCTAAGTCTGTGATATGCAGGCAGTAAGCTACTACAGATCCTGCGGCTGAACCACGACCCGGTCCGACGCTCACACCTAATTCTTCTCGTGCACCGCGAATGAAGTCCATTACAATGAGGAAGTATCCCGGGAAACCCATATTATTGATGGTGTCGAGCTCGAAGCGAATACGTTCTTTGAGCTGGTCGTCTGTGTCGAGTCGCTCTTTGCCATAACGTTTGAGTGCACCTTCCATCGTCAAGTGCTCGAGATAAGCGGCTTCCAGCTTGAGACGGCTGCCGTATTGTTCCTCTGTACCGAACGACTCCGGAATAGGGAACTTAGGCATAATAGGTTTGGAGTCGATATCGTATATCTCCACTTTGTCCGCAATCTCTTGCGTGTTCGTTATCGCTTCGGGTATATCACTGAAGATAGCCTCCATCTCTTCCGGTGTCTTGAGCCACTCCTGCTTGGTATAGTGCATACGATTCACATCGTCTAAGAAGTGGTTGGTGCTTAAGCAGATAAGCCGGTCATGCGCCTCGGCATGCTCTTCGTCCACAAAATGGGCATCGTTGGTGGCGATAATCTTCACGTTGTATTTACGTGCCAACTCAATCAGTACGGGATTGACTTGTTTTTGCCGTTGGTAGGTCGATTGGTCGCCTCCGGGTTTTTGCGTCTCATGGCGCTGAAGCTCGATGTAATAGTCGTCGCCAAACACGCGCTTGAACCATTGTACCGTCTCTTCCGCTTTATCAATCTCGCCGGACATGATATGTTGTGGCAGTTCACCACCGAGACAAGCAGAGGAGCATATTATGCCTTCGTGGTATTGTTCCAATAGCTCTTTGTCGATACGCGGAGTGTAATTGAAGGCATCGTCCATGAAGCCCAGACTCACTATCTTACACAGATTGCGATAGCCTTGCATGTTCTTGGCTAACAGGATAAGATGCCATCCTGAACGGTCGATTACGTAACTTCGTCCTTCGCCGGAAATAGCTTCGTCGTTGAGTTTGCTGTGACGGCCGCGACGTGCACAATATGCCTCGCAACCCACTATCGGTTTGATAATGGTTTCGCCGGCTTCTTTGTTCACTTTCTTGCAGTAATCGAGGAATTCCTTGATGCCGTACATGTTACCATGGTCTGTCAGCGCAAGGGCGTGCATACCTGTCCGCACGCACTTATCCACAAGGTCTGTGACCTTGGACATGCCGTCCAGAATGGAGTAGTGACTATGTACATGAAGATGTGTAAAACTCATCTTTTTTCCAAAAAAACGCGCAAAGGTACTACAAAATTTGCATTCTTGCAAATAAATATGATAAAAAAATGAAAAATGCAAAGTAGATTTGCATATATCAAAAATCTCTAACTTGAAATGAGCTAAACCGTATACGTCCAACGGACAATAAACGCTGCGACGCTACGGATACGCAAGGGATACGCTACCCTTGCGTTTTCGTTACTAACCGCATTGTAACATCACACACACCTTACTCTTTTCCTATGTTACAAATGTTACAATTGTTACATTCACTGTCTTTTCCTAAATTTAGTAAACATTTTGGGTGTGTAGTTGTAGCCGTATCCAACACCTATAGCCAACTGATACAGTTCCAACTCGCGGAGACCACCTGCTTGAGCGATGTAGTTATCGTCATCGAACTCCAGTCCCGAATAGCGGAAGTCTAGATGTGCCTCATGACTTGTTTTAGCGAACGAGAACTTCGACGTTCTTTGTTTGGAGACGGACGGTGAGCCAATTCTGAATGTGCTTGAGGTTTTCAGCAGAAAGGGTCTTTTTGGTCTTGAGTAGCACGATAACCGAGGTCTCTGATCGGGCGAGAGTGACATCCGTAATCTCAGACCACTGTGCCCGCAGTTCGTCGGTAATCTGTTTCGTAGGAAGGCGTAATGCCTCAAAAGCTTCAATCTGCGCATTGAGCACACGAATAGAGTCGTCTCTTTGTCGCATCTGTTCTTCGGTGGAAGCCAGCCAATCCTTCATTATTTCCGTTTCACTAAGGCGGTGAACATCGATGGTGGCATCCTCGTGGAAGATAAGTTGCGTGTGGGCTATACCATGTTTTTCCGCCTCTGTATATAAGAATGCTCGGGAATCGTTACTGAGTTTCTCACCGGCAAGACGCAGCGTCAGTTTGTATGGTTTGACAGAAGTGTCGATGGAGTAATTGAAGATATATGTCCCGCCGATATTCTGGTTTTCTTTGATAAAATGGCGCGCTTCGGTGGCAAACTCATTCTCGCGGACGATGTTATAAGCACTAAAGACACTGGGCGCCAAAACGACAAGGATGAGCAGGCTGTAACTGATAATCTTTCTCCAAGAGCGTTTATCCTGTTCTACTGCCAATGGGAAGCCTAAGAACTTAACTGCCAAATATGTGGCCAGTGCGATGAAGACACAGTTGATGAAGAATAGGTATAATGCTCCTCCGGCATAATGCCAGTTATGTTGGGCAATACCATATCCGACGGTACACAAAGGCGGCATTAAGGCGGTAGCAATGGCCACACCGGATATAACAGTTCCTTTTTCTTTGCGTGAGAGTTCCAGAATACCTGCTACGCCACCAAAGAAAGCAATCATTACGTCGTAGATAGAAGGATTCGTACGCGCAAGCAATTCTGTAGGATTGTCCGTCTCAAGTGGCGTTACCAAGAAATAGAGCGTCGATGCTATCAAACTGATAGTGAACATGATACCTAAGTTCTTGAGCGAACGGAGTAGTAACTTTGTGTCATTGGTGCCAAGTCCCATACCAAAGCCGATAATAGGGCTCATAAGCGGCGATATTAACATGGCGCCGATGATGACCGGAATAGAATTGACATTCAGCCCGACACTGGCAATGACAATAGCCGTGAAGAGGATATATATAGTAGGTCCACGAAACGGGATGTTGTTGCGAATATTCTCACTGGCGGCATTGACATCGATATAGTCCGCCAATTGCAGCTGCTCTCTAAAGAACTTGCGTGCTTTGTGTTTGAATTCTTTGCTTGTCATATTGTGTATTATTTTTTATGTATCAATGTTAGTCCGTCGCGGATAGGTAATATAACCTCTTCCACGCGCGAATCAGCGGCTATACGGTCGTTGAAAGCACGTAGGCCAAGAGTCTGTTTATCACGGTCGTAAGCCGAGTCGATGATGTGTCCGTCCCAGAGAGTGTTGTCCGCCAGTATCCAGCCACTGGGACGCACCAAATCGAATACTAAGTCATAATACGCGCAGTATTCCCGCTTATCCGCATCAATAAACACCAGGTCGAAGGAACCTTCCAAATCTTCAATCACTAATTTGCAATCTCCAATACGCAAATCGACTCGTGCACCAAGCGGAGAAAGAGCGAGGTTACGTCTAATAATCTCTTCCAATTCGTCGTTATGCTCAATGGTGATAAGCTCACCGTCTTCCGGCAGTCCTTCCGCGAGGCAAAGGGCAGAGTAGCCTGTGAAAGTGCCCAATTCAAGGATGCGCTTCGGCCGTATCATCTGCGACAGAAAAGACAGCACGCGTCCCTGGACTTGGCCGGACAACATGTGTGGATTCAGAACATGGATATTCGTACTGCGATTAATGGCAGCCAATACTTCATTTTCCGGTGAGCTGTGTTGTTCAATATACTCCTCAAGTGACATATTTCTACCTAAAAGTGCTGTTTTTTACTAAAAATCGCTGCAAAAGTAGTAAAAAAGTTGCATATATCCAAAAAAAGTTGTACTTTTGCATGCAAAATTAAATAATAGTATGGAAAAAATCGATAAATTAGACCGTCAGATTTTGCGAGTTATTACTGAAAACGCACGAACTCCTTTTAAAGATGTGGCGGAGGAATGTGGTGTCAGTCGCGCAGCTGTTCATCAACGCGTGCAGAAAATGTTGGAAAATGGGGTGTTACTCGGTTCCGGTTATCAGGTTAATCCGAAAATGCTTGGTTATAACCTATGCGTCCTAATTGGTCTTACGCTGGAAAAAGGGTCGATGTACAACTCCGTGACCAAAGAACTGGAGAAAATTCCGGAAGTAGTAGAAACGCAGTTTACGCTCGGTGCGTACTCGATGATGGTGAAAGTATTTGCTAAGGACGACCAAGACTTGATGCGTATTCTGAACGGCAAGATACAGGAAATTAACGGTGTGGCTAATACCGAGACACTGACTTGCCTTGACCAGAAGATTTATCGGAACGTGCCGATTGAATGATTAATGAATATTGAATACTGAATACTTATGGAAAGAGTAATATCTGGTATACGGCCTACGGGTAATTTGCACCTTGGTAACTATTTTGGTGCTGTGAAGAGTTTCGTGCAGATGCAGGATGAGTATGAGTCCATGTTCTTTATTGCCGACTGGCACTCTCTAACAACGCATCCGACACCGGAAGATATTCGCCGTAGCGCGCGCGTAATCCTTAGTGAATACTTGGCTTGCGGTATTGATCCGAACAAAGCACCAATTTATATCCAGAGCGATGTGAAAGAGGTGCTGGAGTTATATCTCTACCTGAATATGAATGCCTATCTTGGTGAGTTAGAGCGAGTTACATCCTTCAAGGACAAAGCCCGCACGCAGCCGGATAATGTGAATGCAGGCCTTCTGACATACCCTTGTCTGATGGCAGCGGATATATTGATGCACAAGGCTGACAAAGTGCCGGTAGGTAAGGACCAGGAACAGAATATGGAGATGGCACGCCTTTTTGCACGTCGTTTCAACCGCATCTACAACGTGGAATACTTCAAAGAGCCTGAGTCCTATCACTTCAATAAGAACGCGGTTAAAGTGCCGGGACTGAACGGCACTGGCAAGATGGGTAAGAGCGAAGGCAATGCGCTGTACTTGTGCGATGACGAAGCTACCATCAAGAAGAAAGTAATGCGTGCCGTAACAGACTCCGGACCAACGCAACTGAATCAAGAAAAACCCGAACCAATTGCTAACTTGTTCACTATTATGGATTTAGTGTCGAGTAAGGAAACCTATGATTTCTTTAACGATGCCTACAACAATATGACTATTCGTTATGGCGACTTGAAGAAACAACTGGCTGAAGATATTAATGCTTTCTGTGCTCCTATCCGCGAGAAAATCCAAGAGTATCAGGCTAACCAAACCTTCCTCGATGAAGTGGCAGCAGCCGGTGCGGAAAAAGCCCGTCAACGTGCCGCCGCTACGATAAAAGAAGTGCGTGAGATAATCGGCTTCCGCGTGTAAAAATGCATATGAAGAAGTATTTGATCATATTAGGCACGGTTTTTGTAGTATCTGCTCTAACAGGGTGGGCGATTGCCGATGACATCACAGTGATACAAAATGTCGATGATGTCTATTTTTGGCCTGAGGATAGAGTGGTCATTTATAACCAGCCACAAACAAATACTAATGCGCAGACCGTTAACCAACCGGTACAACCCGTTCAGACGAGCAGAATAACGTATATAGAAGACTCTGTGACGCAACATAGTGACACGATAGTAAAAGCTGTTATTCATAGATGAAAAAACTGACATTCATAGTAACGTTGCTTTGTTTTGCGCTTGCTTTGCAAGCACAAGATGCGCAAATACTGGCTCAACGTGATTTGTTGGGTTCAGCACGTTATGTCGGTTTAGCAGGTGCTATGACAGCTGTAGGAGGTGATCCGTCTGCCGCCAACGTTAACCCAGCCGGATTAGGTGTGTTCAGACGCTGGGACGTAAGCCTTTCTATGTATGTAGATGTTGACCGTATGAATGTTCCCGGACAAACCCGTTCGGATGGCGCACGCAACAAATTCTCAGTTTCTCAGGCTTCCTTTGTTTTCGGTTGGGTCGATCAAGCGCGCGACAGAGGTATGATTACGAATAATGTGATGGTTTCGTACAACAATATCGCCACCTATAACCGCAGGTACAAGATATCCATGAGCAATGAAATTAACTCGCTGACGGATGTGATTGCGATGAAAACCAAAGGTGTGGATGAGTCGGCCTTGCAACCTGCCAGCCGTTGGGATACCGAGAACTGGCTGAGCAATATGGCATACGATACTTATCTTATTTCACCGGACGTAGCGGATTCAAAACGCTGGTACTCGCTATTAGAAGCAGGACAGGTGGTTGACCGCAACCAACTCACGATTCACGAATATGGAAGTATCGACCAGTTCGGATTGAGTTGGGGTGGTAATATCTCCAATAAAGTGTTCCTGGGTGCTACTTTGAATATTATCTCTATAGACCATACGCAGAGCGCGCAGTACTACGAGTTGTTTGGCGACGACTGCAGTTTGGACAATAACAGCTATGTACATCAGTCGGGTGTTGGCGTGAACGGCGTATTTGGTGTAATAGGCCATCCGCTACGGTGGTTGCGTTTAGGTGCTTCGTTGACTACGCCGAGTGCTATATCGCTAACGACCCTCAATTACGGCGACATGAAGTCGAATATCTACATGTGGAATGATAAGAAGGGCGAAAATGAGAAAACATCTTTCTCCTCTCGTTCGCCGGAGAACTCCTATACAGACCGCGCTTGGACGACTCCTCTCCGTGTGTCAGCCGGTTTGGCTTTTCAACTGAAGAACTATGGTTTGCTTTCGCTTCAATATGACCTTGCTCATCAGAAAGCAATCGACGATGTGCACACTTTGCGCGCAGGAATTGAGGGGGTGATAACAGACTGTTTCTTCCTTGAGGCAGGCTATGCTTTTGAGTCCACATTCCTCAAATCGAAACAATATACAGCTGGTGTTTTGCCCGAGAATACGGTGCGAACAGATGCGTATTCGCAATTTATTAAGCGTTCGCATTACGCAAGCGCCGGATTTGGTTATCGTGGCAAGAACTTCAGGATACATGCTGCCTACCGTTATCGCTGGCAAGACGGCCGCACTTTTGCTCATGAGATGGCAACTCCAACAGACTGGAGTGCTGCAACACATAATATAGTCCTGACCCTCGACTTCCATACAAAGTAAAATTTGTAAATGGGCCCCCATAGAGCTAAGCTCATATGGGGAGAGCGTCGAACAAGGCGTAGCACTTTACGAGCAACGAGGTTGCAAGTCGTGCAAGCCTTAGTTTAAGCGAGCGTCGAACCCAAGAAACCGGAAAACTCAACACATAATTATTACTAAGGTAAATGCCCTTTCAATGGCGCGCCGAGCCTCTACGCCGTGACCGCGAAAGCGTAGCGATGAGATCGGATTACAAAGAACCGGTACACCTTAAATCCTGTTTTTAGGAGTTTTCACGAGAGAGTGGTTCGGCGCTTTTTTGTGCAAAAAATGCAGCATTCTACTATTTTTTTTGCGTTTTATTTGCATATATGCAAAAAAAGCACTACCTTTGCGCGGTTTTTTGTGAAATCATATTAACTAAACATATTTATGGCAAAGAAAAATTTCAAAAAAGAGGATGAGCAACTCCAAGAAGTAGGCGAAGCTCTCTCTACCACCGGTCAATGGATTGAGGACAACTCGAACCTCATTACTTGGGTTATTACAGGTATCGTAGTTGTAGTGTTGGGTATTATCGCGCTCAATAACTACGTAATCAAACCTAAATCATTAGAGGCAAGTAACGAAAATGCAAAGTCTGTCGTTTATTTCCAAGCAGGCGATTATGAGAAAGCGCTGAATGGTGATGAGGCAGAATGTATCGGTTTCGCTGAGACAGCAGACAGCTACAAACTCTATAAGACCGGTAAATTGGCAGCTCTTTACGCAGGTATCTGCTATTTCCAACTCGGTGATTATGAGCAAGCCGCTAATTATCTCAAACGCTTCAAAGCGAAAGATGTGAATATCGGTCCTGCTGCAAGCCAAATGCTGGGCGATGCTTACGTAGAACTGCAAGAGTACGGCAAAGCTGTTCGTGCTTACGAGAAGGCCGCTCACTCTGAAAACGACCTCATTGCTCCGATGAGTTTGAAGAAAGCCGGTCTTGTTTACCTCGAGTTAGGTGACAATCATTCCGCTAAACAAGCTTTTGAGACTATTAAGGCCAAATATCCTCAATCATCTGAGGCTAACGATATCGATAAATATATTGAAATCGCGAAATAATGACCACGGATTTGTCTAATTATGACGCTTCCTTACTGCCTAACGCTGATGTCTTAGCACGTCAGCGTTATGCAATTATTGTTGCCGATTGGAACAGCGAAATCACTTTTGCTTTGGCTCAGGGCGCGATTGATACGCTCATCAAGCATGGCGTGAAAGAGAAACATATCTCTGTGACGCATGTGCCCGGTACGGTGGAGCTGACTTATGCTGCTGCAAGAGTCATCAAAAAGGGCTGGCGTAAACCCGACGCGGTAATCGTTATCGGGTGCGTGATACAAGGCGATACACCGCATTTCGATTATGTGTGTCAGAGCGTGACGCAAGGTGTGACTATTCTTAACGCAGGCGTAACGAGTTGGTGGGACGGGAAACATGTGCCCGTTATCTTCTCCGTGCTCACGACGCTTAATAAAGAGCAAGCACAGGATAGGGCAGGCGGCAAACTGGGCAATAAGGGCGTAGAAGGAGCTATCACAGCTATGAGGATGGCGAATTTGTGATTTGTCATTTGTGATTTGTGATTTATGCGAGTCTATAAGTTCGGTGGTGCGTCGGTTAAGGATGCGCAAGGCATAGCAAACGTTTTGCAGATTGTTGCTAAAGAAGAAGGCGATCTGATTGTTGTTGTGTCCGCTATCGGCAAGACAACCAATGCTTTAGAGAGGGTGGTTAATGCCCTTTGGGAGAACCGTGACGACGAGGCTCTGCGTGAGTACGAGGCTATCCGTGATCAACACCGTGCTCTTGCGCAAAAATTAGGCCTAAATAAGGCTATTCAAGATTCTTTATTTGCAACAAATTTAGTGACGGACATTCCGCGGTCTGCTAATTACGATGAGTTTTACGACCAAGTGGTTAGTACCGGCGAACTGAATTCCAGCCGCTTGCTTAGTGCGTATTTTAATGCCAACGGCATAGCCAACGAATTGTTGATGATGCCGCAGTTGCTGATTACGGACACGACCTTCCGCGAAGCAAAAGTGAATACAACTCTTTCGGCGCAGAACATAAAGGGCGCGTTGAGACAGAGTAAGTCGCATGTGTTTGTTACTCAGGGTTTTATCGGTGGAACTTCGGACGGGTTACTTACGACATTAGGTCGCGAGGGTAGTGACTACTCTGCCGCGCTATTGGCGAACTTTGTCGATGCCGAGAGCGTAACCATTTGGAAAGATGTGCCCGGAATACTCAATGCCGATCCACGCTTGGTGGATAATACGATACTTATTCCGGAACTGAGTTACGACGAAGCGGTGGAATTAGCTTATAGCGGCGCACAGGTTATTCACCCGAAGAGTATTCGCCCTGTCGAGAATAAGAAGATTCCGCTTTACGTAAGACCGTTTAATGCTCCTGAGCAACAAGGTTCCGTTATCTGCGAGACCACCAAACGCGTGGATGTGCCGGTTTATATTTGGCGTAAGAACCAAAAGCTCATTACGATGCGCGCTAAGGACTTTTCCTTTATTTTGGAAGAAAGTCTAAGCCATATATTTGACATTATCCACCGTCATAGACTGAAAGTGTCCCTAATTCAATCGTCAGCTGTCACTATTTCTGTTTGCGTGGATAATACACGCTATGTTGCGGATGCGATAAAAGAACTGAGCGATGCTTTCCGGGTTACCTACAACGAAGGCTTGAGTTTGCTCACTATTCGTGGGACCTCGCCTGAGATATTAAAGAAAGAACAGGAGCATAGAGATATCCTACTTACTCAAACAACGCGTCGTACAGCACGCTTAGTTGTCAAAGAATAAAGACATATTATGGAAAACACACTTCAAAATTATTTTACTACCGCTTATTGGAAAGAATTAGCCATCAGTTTCTGGGAGGCGCTTCACACCAAGAAGTTCTGGAAGGAATTGGTGATGATGACCGTAGGTATGATCATGGGCGCAGCTGCGGTGTACTATTTTCTTATTCCGAGTCATCTGATTGTAGGAACAATATCGGGTCTGAGTATCGTTATCAATACCATTGTCGGCGGAAATGCAGACACATTCTCTTATTTGGTGATGGGTATTAATGCGTTCCTGCTATTACTTGCTTTCTTGCTGATAGGTAATGAGTTCGGCGCTAAAACAGTCTATACTGCGATGATTCTTGGTCCATTAACGCAAATGTGGGACAGAATATATCCTTATACCAATTTTACGCATCACGTTATCGATAATCCCGCTATTTTAGAGCAGTTGCAAGCTGGTCAAACAGTGCTGGATGCCAACGGCAACCCTTATTTGCTTAGTCGTGCCGGAGAAGTTCTTGAACAGGTGAAAGGTTCGGTTATGTCGGCAGGTTTAGGTCTTGGCGACGTATGGTTTGACTTATTGTGCTTTGTACTGCTGCTTTCGGCTTGTCAAGCACTTGAGTTCCGCATTAATGCTTCGACCGGTGGTTTGGATATTCTGGCGAAGATTATTAATAAGTACTTGCACTTTGATATTGGCGTTTCGGTTAGTATCGGTGGCGCGTTGATATGCTGCTCCGCGTTCATGATTAACGATTTCCGCATGGTGGTTATCGGCTTGATAGGCACATGGATTAACGGACTGGTAATTAATCACTTCACAGACGCCTTCAATCGTCGTAAGCGTGTTTGTATTATTGCAGAAGACTGGGAGAAAGTGCGCTCGTATATCGTGGATACGCTGGTGCGCGGATGCTCGCTCTATGACATTCAAGGAGGTTACTCTGGAGAGGCGCATAAGGAGATTCAAGTGCTGCTCACGCAGGACGAGTTTGCTGCTCTGATGGAGTATATACGTTCGAATAAGATTAAGGCTTTTATTACTGCAGGAAACTGCTCCGAGGTTTATGGACTGTGGTTCAGGCACAAGAAGCACCACGGACGCATAGAAATCGTCAACGAATAGACTTTGGCTGACGAATCAGCGGAAGAATGAGAAGTTGACGCTGCCATACACGCGCTTCTCTACGAAATGCGGATGGCTGCTGAAATCATTGGATTTGGAGTGTTCAAGAACGAACATTCCATTTTCTTTTAACAGCTCATTATCGAAAATAATGTCCGGTATTTCGGGCAATCGGTCTAATGCGTAAGGAGGGTCAGCGTAAATGAAGTCATAGCGTATTTTGCAGGCATTTAGATAGCGGAATACGTCACCACGGATGACGGTTAAGTTGTTGACTCCTAACTGCTTGCAGGCGGAAATAATAAAGTTTTGCTGCGATAAACTCCAGACCTATTCCTCCTGTTCCGGCAAATAAGTCGAGCACGTCTATTCCCTCAAAGTCAAGGCGGTTATTGAGTAGGTTGAACAAACTCTCCTTGGCAAAGTCCGTTGTAGGCCTTGCTGTGATATTTTTAGGGGGAGACAAACGCCTCCCCCCATATTTACCAGAGATGATTCTCATCACTAAACCCTAAACGTTAAACGCTAAACGAAGCGATATGCGCTTATTCCCAGTTACCTGCGTTATTGTTCGGAGCCTCAATGTCACCCACTTTCAGACCGGGGTAGTGCTCCAACTTTGTCTCTTTGTCGATGAGATTAACGCGCTCTTGGTCATTGAGGTCAGCCAAGTAGGTGTTGAAATGTGCACGTGCCTCAAACAACGGAATACGAATACCTTGGGAAGTTGTGTAGTTATTGTTTACTTCCACCTCAAAACGCTCATTTTGAGAATATGGGATATAGATGATTTGCTCTATATTGTCAGCAGTATATTCGCCTTTATAGAGCTCTTCAATCATGTTCTTGTAGATGGTATCACGGCGGAAACCTTGCAGGCCGTTATTTTTAACCTCTGCATCGTTCGCCCAAACAAATGCATACAACTCATCTTCATCTGCAAATTTCTGTTTGCGTTGAGCCTTAGCCTTTGCCGTATTGATAATCTTTACTGCCTTGTGCTCCGTCAAACCAGCCTCTAATTGTTTGTCCGTCAAAGAACCTTCCTTAAGCACTTCTTTCTTAGGAGCTGTCTTAAGGAATAACACCAGAGAGTCCAGATTTGCCGTATAGCGGTTGTTCGCATGATGGAACTCCACTTCGGCGGCACGTAATGCAACCAAGTTCTTAACTACGGCCACTTCGCGTTTCTCACGCTGGTCTTCGAACTTAATTGGAGTTAATACACTTGAAATGCAGAAATATGCTAAAGCACACGCTGCAAGACCCAATAGGATACTAGTAATTGTCTTGTTCATAGCATTATTTATTCAAATTTGGCGCAAAGATACAACTTTTTTTTTATATGTGCAAATTTTTTTATACTTTTGCACGAAATTTGTAGAAAATATACGTATGGAAGACTCTAACAAGGTATTATATAATATTCTCACGGAGCGGCTGGAATTGCTTCGTACACTGGATAAAGAGGGCGATTCGGAGCGTCGTAGGCATGTAGCAAAGGAGACGCGTGATCTTCACGCTCCACTTGCGCACCGCCTTGGATTATACCAAATCAAGACGGAGATGGAGGACTTGGCGCTCAAGTTCACCAACTATGACCTATATAAATATATCGCGCTCGCGCTTAATGAGAAAAAGTCCGAACGGGATGCGTATATCGAACGCTTTATCGCGCCTATTCGTGAGAAACTGACACGTGAGGGCTTCCGCTTCACCATCAAGGGCCGCCCTAAATCTATTCACTCCATAGCGCATAAGATGGAGACGCACCATTTCACAGACTTGGAGCGCATATACGACTTGTTCGCGATACGTATTATTCTCGATTCTCCACGTGAGAAAGAGAAGTCCGATTGCTGGCAAGTTTATTCTCTCATAACCGATGTCTTCCAGCCGAATCCCAAACGTTTGCGTGACTGGCTTTCTGTGCCGAAAGAGAATGGCTATGAGTCGCTGCATACAACCGTTCTCGGTCCCGATAATAAATGGGTGGAGGTGCAAATCCGCTCTAAACGCATGGACGAAGTAGCCGAGCAAGGTGTAGCCGCGCACTGGGCATATAAAGGTGTTAATGCTGCTGCCACCAATGTCTCGCCCAACTCTGTCTATGTCTTCACTCCGACAGGCGATTTGCGCCGGCTGCCTGCGGGTGCGACCGTTCTTGATTTTGCCTTCTCTGTGCATAGCGAAGTGGGCTGCCATTGTGTCGGAGGTCGTATTCGTAATCAAAACGTGTCCATCAGACAACAACTGGAGAATGGCGACCAGGTGGAGATTTTAACCTCTCCAAACCAGAAACCAAACCAAGACTGGTTGAGCGTAGTTGTTTCGTCTAAGGCGAAAAACAAGATCCGTCAGGCACTCAAAGAGATTGAATACAAGTACGCCGCAGAGGGTAGGGAATTGCTGGAGAGACGGTTCAAGAACTGGAAGATAGACTTCGATGAGGGACAGATTTCGAAGTTAGCAACCAAACTTGGGTACAAGGCGGTATCCGATATGTTCCAGTCCCTTGCGCAAGATAAGATAGATATCCACTCTCTAAGAGATGCTTTCCTACAACTTGATGAGCATCAGCCTCTTGTTGAACGCGAAAAAACGGAATATATACCGAAAGACGGTTTTGCTGCAGCCGGTTTGTCGATTGAAGTGGATCAGATGTCTAATTTCAATTATCAGCTATCTACTTGCTGTAACCCGAAACCCGGAGACCCTATTTTTGCCTTTATTTCCGTTACTAAGGGCATTCGTATTCATCGTTGTGATTGTCCAAATGCTGAAAACATGCGCCAACGTTATCGTTACCGCATCCTACCTGCCCACTGGGCACAAAGAAAAGACTAACTCGAAAAAAGTGCAATACCTTTGCAGCATGATAATTAAGCGGCACATATTTCTGCTGTTGTTATTGGGCATTAGTTTAATGCTGACGGGCTGTTCACATCCGGCGCTGCATAAGGCGCGAGAGGTGATTGTTGCTGCCGACAGCCTTCGTGCAGAAGGGACGGATTACGTACATGCATGTTATCACTATGGTCGTCTGTTGCGAGCTAACATATGTATATAAAATTCTAAAGCAATAATCATTATGAAAAACCTTTATCTTATTTTAATATTATGTCTTACATTCGTTGGGTGTAAAAAACAAGAATCTGGTGTGGTTGCGGTTCCTGCCCAACCCGCGACAAGGGATTGTTACAAAGTGCAGGCGTTAAACGGATATGGAGAGGTGATAAATGACAAGTATGATTGCATGGTATATAAGGATACTTATGGCGACGATTTTCAGTCCGCTTATGACAATCTGGAATCTACTTTTAACGGTTGGAAGGATGCATTATACTATGACTATAAAAATGATGAATATTGGGATGCGGATCGTATAGAGATTCGTACAACTCCATGTGCGGTATATAATACACCTAATGACACCCTGGAATACAAATCTGTGGATTTTTACATGTATAATATAAGTCCATATAAAGCCTATCGAATTGTCACGTATTATCTTGTAATTGATTCAAAAGGTAACGCATATACACGTGAATTCCCTGATGATTAATCCTCCGCGAAAAGTAGAAAGATTGATACAAAAAATAAAATTTCCACTTTTTTCCTTGGTTATGTCAGACAAAAGCACTATCTTTGCAGCGTGTAATTTTTAAAAGTGTAAAAAATATAATAGTCTTATTTTATCGGAAAGAAAGATGTCCCCGTCGAAAAGATTACCCATATTTGATGTTGCTAAGGCCATATTGATTTTGTTGGTCTTTTGGTTCCATGTACCACAAATTTATATTGGATGGTATCAAGGGACGGACGAGACAATCATCGCAATTAATAACGCGAATCTACAATTATTTGTGCCGTTCTTTATGGTGGCTTTCTTTGTAATCTCTGGCTATTTTCTCAACACGACTAAAAGCTTATGGGAAGCGACAAAACGCGATTTTCTCACGATTATTGTTCCTGCAATATTGATATCGGTCATCAGCAATTTCTTTTATACAATATGGCCGAATAACGCGGTTCCCCGTTTTAGCAATTATCTAACACTCAACTATTGGAATATCAGTTTAGGATATTGGTTTCTCACTGCCCTCTTTATTGCCAAATTTATCATGCAACTATTAGTTCGCTACGTCAAAAAAACACCTATCATAATTACGATAGCCATGTGTCTTTGTGCGCTCGGACTAATGATGAAAACTAAATTAATCAATATCCCTAATTATGTATTTTATCAAGAGGCTCTATTAATGAGTCCGATGATTTTGCTCGGTTATATGTGCAAGAACTGCAATTACGAAATCAATCGCGCACATTTAGGATATCTGGCCTTAGGGTATATTATCACCATAACATTACTGTGGGTATTCAACAATAGTATCACAGGTTTTCATTTAGGTTCATCTTTCTCATTGGACTATATTCCCATGGCCTTATGGTTAGGCACTTCAGGCACGGCGCTTATACTCTTTATTGCTTCGTGGTTAGAGAAATCGAAACTGCTGAATTTGATAGGCAAGTTAACATTGCCTATGTTTTGCTTGAATTTTGTCTTTATTGAGGTGTTCGTAAAGTTCTTTATGCCTTTTGCAGAAAGAGGAGGCGCATACTCATGGCTATATGTTGTATCCGCTTTTGTTTGTTCTACAACGTTTGCACTAGGCTTCTCCATATTGTTGGACACAAAGTATTTACGTTGGATACTCGGACGGTGGGATTTAACAGAATTCAGACAACTCCTGCACAACAAAAATTAAACAGCAGTATATCATGATATGCAAAGATGTAGTACCTTTGCAGTGTCAAATTGAAATCAAATCTAATTAGGAGGACACTAACATGAAAAAACTATGTATTTTGTTGGTACTTTTCAGCATTACACTTAACACCACGCAGGCGCAGCAGATACTGAGGCCTGCGGAGCCGAATGAAGTGTGCATAGAAGCATGGCAGAATTACCACAAGGCCGATGTGCTATGGAAAACAGGTTGGGGCTTATTCGGTGCGGGTGCCGGCATGACCTTAGCGGGATGTATCGGGTGGACATGTGCCCCCAGAGCGGAGAGCTATGCTTTTACTCGCCCCGGTTTTATTATTATGTGCATTGGGGGAGGGGCATTTCTATCCTCAATCCCCTGTCTCGCCATCGGACAAGTCCGTCGCAAAGCAGCAATGACAACATATTTCGATAATAATTGTTCTCCGGAAACATGTGCGGACATAAAAATTAACTATAAGAAAGCAAACACGTTGTGGAAAACCGGTTGGGGACTGTTTGGCGCAGGAATTGGACTTGTTCTCGGTGGCGGAATTTTTGCGATGTGTAACATGTATAACCCCGAGCCGGATCCTTTGATGGAAAACAACCAAAGGGTGTCAACATTTAACATTGGTTTTTATACCATGATCGTTGGTGGTGGCATAACGTTAGCTTCTATCCCTTGCCTCGCAGTTGGACAAGTCCGCCGCAAAGCGGCAATGAACATGTATAATGAAAGAGGTTGCCTGTCAGAGCAACCGCTTGTGCAATTCTCGCTCCAAACATCCTCCAACGGCCTCGGCTTGGCGATGCATTTCTAACTATTTGATGCTAAACTTCGTTGATTGGCCACTTACAAGTTGGATGGGGAATAACTATGACAAATGCCTTGACGCTGCCCTTGATTGCATTGATGATTATCACGCAAAGCATTAAAACAACTCCCATTCCTTTCCACTCGAAGTGAATCTACAACATTAACACCTCATCAACACAGGATTAACACAGGATTAACACAGGATTTGTATACTCCTACAATAAGGCTCAAGCACCCAAATACTTAATTCCTGACCTGACGATTGAACTTTCTTAACGCTTTCTGCATTTTTCTTGTATATATGGCACAAAATTTGTACCTTTGCATTCAAAACAATAAAATTATTCAATTATGAAACGTACATTTTTGTTGTCCTTAATAGCGCTGTTGAGTTTATCGACAATTCAAGCAGCGGAACCTGCCTGGCAGGAAAATCCTCATTCACTTTCCATAAGCGCAGGTGCAGTAAGTGGCTTTTATTTGGCAAAATCCTTGTTTTCTTGGATACCGGTTGCAGCCGGTCACTCGCAGAATGTGAAATATTACGGCAACTACGGTTTGCAGTATTACTACCAAACAAAGCGCTGGTGCCGCGTCGGTGTCAAGGGTAATTGGGAAGGCGATTTTTACGACTTATATACAGCTAAGAAAGATGATCCAAAGGCACTGAAGAAAGGAGTGACGTTCGACCATGCGGTATCGCTGGTGGCGTCGGTTCAGTTCACGTATCTCAACATGGAGCACGTTCAACTCTATTCGGGTTTGGATGCAGGAGCAGCTGCCTACATAAAAGATACGCGTTATGAAGCGGGATATGACGACGGAAAAGGGAACTCGCATCCCGTTCAAGTCACATGGCTTCCGGCATTTAACCTGACGCCCATAGGTGTTGCTTTCGGTAGCTGGAGAGTGTTCGGATATTTGGAAACGAATATAGGTTACGAGGCATTTGCCAAGATAGGACTCGGAGTACATATTTAAAATTGTCCGTCTCAAGTCTCTTAGCAAGAAGTGCAGAAAAATTAAGGTTTCTGCATTTTTTTTTGCATATATCAAATAAAAGCAGTACTTTTGCAGCGAATTTATGTACTTCGCCCCATGGGGCGTCTCTGATTATGGCAAACGATAAACAATCGCTCGTAGATGAGCTGAAATCTCTGCTGGAGCAGAATGTAACGGAAGTTAAGGACAAAGTGGAAGCGCTGAAAACGCAATTCTACCGTCAGTATCATGAGGAACAAGCAGCTTTGAAAAAGGCTGCTGAAGAGGCTGCTGAACAGGCCGGACAAGTGCTTGAGAATTGGCAACCGACGCTGGATGAGGCTGAACAACAGTTCCGTGAGTTATTAAATGCGTACAAAACCAAACGTGCTGAAGTGGCTAAACAGATTGAAGAGGAACAAGCACAAAACTTACTGCGGAAGGAGAATATCTTGGAGCAGATGAAAACCATGGCGGAAGCAGAAACAGCTGACGTGATGGACAATCTCAAGAAGATGAAAGATTTGCAGGCCGAGTGGAAGACTATCGGCGCTGTTCCGGCTCCTAAAGCACAGGAAGTGTGGAAGAAATACCAGCAGTATCAAGAGCAGTTCTACGACTTGGTGAAGATCAACATCGAGTTGCGCGACTTGGATTTCAAGAAGAACCTCGAGATGAAAACGCTCCTTTGCGAGGCTGCAGAGAAACTGAAAGAGAATAAGAATATCGTGGAAGCAAGCCGTGCTTTGCAGCAATTGCACGACGAATGGGCAGAAATAGGTCCTGTAGCACGCGAGTTGCGTGAGGACTTGTGGAACCGATTCAAAGAGGCTTCGTCCGCTATCAATAAGAAACACCAAGCTTACTTCGATGAACTGCACGCCAAAGAGGCAGAGAACTTAGAGAAGAAACAGGCTATTATCGCAAAGATTCGCGAAATAGATTATTCTTCCTTCAAGTCCAATAAACAATGGGATAAGGCTGTTGAGACGATTCAGGAATTGCAGAAAGAGTGGCGCACGATAGGTTTTGCTCCAAAGAAACAAAACCAAGCTATCTACGACGAATATCGTAGCGTATGTGAGGAGTTCTTTAAGGCTAAGTCCACATTCTACAAAGATATGCGTGATATGTTCTCCGAGAACTTGGCTAAGAAGCGTGCTTTGATAGAAAAAGCGGAAGCCCTCAAGGATAGTGAAGCGTGGGCAGAGACTTCCGCTGCTCTGGTGGAATTGCAGAAAGAGTGGAAGACCATTGGTCCTGTGGCGCGTAAGTATAGTGACGAGATTTGGAAGAAGTTTACCGCTACGTGTGATGAGTTCTTTAATAAGAAACGCGAAGTAGTGAAAGAGACTCGTAATGAGCGCCATCGTGCTCGCGGAGAGAAAGTGTTGGCAAGCGGCGACCGCGACAAACTGGTTCGCATGTACACCAACCTCCAGCAAGAGATTAAGACCGCTGAGAATAATATCCTCTTCTTTACAGGCAAATCCAAGTCCGGCAATAAGTTGGTCGAGGATATGCAGAAGAAAATTGATGGCCTCAAAAAGCAACTCGCTGAGTTGGAGGAGAAGATTAACCAAATTGATGCGGCAGAGTAATGGCTGAACTGATTCGATATGAAGGCGTTGAGTTGTGTCAGGCGGAACAGATAGTCCTGAACAATGTCAATCTCGAAATAGGCAGCGGCGAGTTTGTTTATCTGCTCGGAAAAGTAGGGTCGGGTAAGTCCACCTTTATGAAATCGCTCTATGGCGAGATTCCCATTGCAGCAGGTCAAGCGCATGTGCTGGACTATGATATGACTAAAATCCGCCGTCGCAAGTTGCCTTATCTGCGCCGCAGAATAGGTATCGTCTTTCAAGACTATCAGTTGCTCACGGACCGTTCGGTGGAAGAAAACCTGCTGTTCGTGCTCAAAGCTACCGGCTGGAAGAACAAACGCATCATGAAGGATCATGTCTTGGAGATTCTCAAGCAAGTCGGTATGGACAAGAAAGCCTACAAGATGCCCTATCAACTATCTGGTGGTGAACAACAACGTGTCGTGATTGCGCGCGCACTACTTAACTCACCGGAGATTATCTTGGCAGATGAGCCAACCGGAAACTTGGACCCGGAAACGGGTGCTGAGATAATGGAATTACTTTATTCCATCAGTAAAGCCGGAATGTGCGTTGTCTTGTCCACACATAATGTGATGTGGCCCGAGCGCTTCCCGGGAAGAAATCTGTTATTTGATAACGGATTGATAAGCGAGAGCAAATAAACGCATTTGCTTCAGCATAGCAACAACTCCATTATTACGAGTAGGAGACAGATGCTCCTGAAGACCGATCTTGTCGATGAAGTATAAATCTGCATCGATAATTTCTTTTGGAGTGTGTCCGCTCAAGACATGGATAAGTAACGCTACTATGCCGCGTACAAGTAATGCGTCCGAATCGCCATGAAAGATAACCAGCGGCTTGTCGGGATTAGAACGATCTAACTCGGCCGTAAGCCACACCTTAGACTGACAGCCATCAATGAGATTTTTGTCCACCATATCCGACTCCGGAATCTTTGGCGCTCCCTTACCGTAATCGGATAGTAATTCATAGCGATCTACCCAGTTGTCTAAATAACTGAATTCTTCGATTATCTCGTCTTGGATTTGATTAATTGACATAAATGCTCTGCTAATTGTTCGTCATTATCCTCACTCAATTCGCCCAATGGTGCCTCAATGGTGATATCTGCCTGCGCATAAAAAGGTTCACGCGCTTCTAACTGAGGCAAAATGCAGGCTAATAGTTCTTCTTCTGTTTTTCCTTGCAGAATAGGCCTCTCACTTAAATCGGTGAGCATCAGGCGCTTAGCCAAGTGCTCAGGCTTCCATCTCAGATAAATACTTGTACCTAATTCTTTGAGGCACTCCATATTGTCTTCCCAGCACGGATAGCCGCCTCCTGTTGCATAGATAACCTTTTCTATCGGCACTTCAGCTAAGTCTTCCAATACATATTTCTCCTTGCGGCGAAATGCTTCAATACCGAACTCGCGGATATATTCAGCCGGAGTATAGCCGTGAATGGTCTCAAAAGCCTCGTCCAAATCGACAAAGTGCCAACCAAGCTTCTCAGCCAGCAAGCGTCCTGTAGTGGTCTTGCCGGATCCCATGTAGCCGATTAAATAGATCGGCTGTTTAATGTTTAATGCTGAATGTTTAATGGTTATAGTCTTTTTTTTCTTGGTCGTCCAGTATCTCAACGGTGTTATCGCGCCAATGAAGTGAGCCGTCTTCTATCCATGCGTAAGGAAAAACACCATTGACTGTTGGCTTCACTTGACGAATGACTTTGTTTGTCTTTGTATCGTAAATGTGCGCGTGAGAAGAGCAAATAGGGGCGCATACAGTCTCCACTACCAGCGCCTTTTTACCATAGTCTAGCACTTCGATGATGCTACTGTCTTTGGTCTGATAGCATTGGTAGTTGCCGTCTTCAGCAATTCGATTGGGAGCCTTGCCCATCGCTGTGAGCATAAAAATAATCGGCGGTATGTAAAGTAAAAGCCTAAACATTTTCAATCAATGCGACCGCGTATGCGGCTATACCTTCTTCTCTTCCTACAAAACCCAGGTGCTCAGTTGTTGTGGCTTTAATACTAACCTGGTTTACATTCACCTCCATCACTTGAGCCAAACATTGCTGCATAGCAGGTATATATGGACTCAGCTTTGGTGCTTGTGCACAGATGGTGCAATCGCAATTGCCTAATTGATAACCATTTTTACGCAAAAGCGCCATTACTTTGCGAAGGAGGATTTTAGAATCAATACCCTCGTATTCGTTGCCTTTAGTGTCCGGAAAATAATAACCTATATCACGCAGACCGGCTGCACCTAACAGCGCGTCGCAAAGGGCATGAATAAGCACATCGGCATCTGAATGGCCGAGTAATCCTTTGTCGGATGGCACATCAATTCCACCTAACCACAACTTGCGGTCAGGTGAGAATTGGTGTACATCATATCCGAAGCCTATACGCATAGTTTACTTTTTGCGGTTGTCAACAAGATCTTTGATACCGGCAAGGTCGAAACCAAGCGTGAAACGCATTGTTTGGTCAAGCGGGTTGGTAGAAGCCAGACCTACGCAATACGAGAAGTCCAGAGATACAATACTCAAGTGGAAACCGGCACCAAAGGTGATGTAGTTGCGGTTACCTTTGCTCTTTGCCTCATTGCTATAACCTGCACGAGCAAAGAATTGACGATTGTAGGTGTACTCCAAACCGGCTGCCCAACGTACCTCTGCAAACTCCTCAGCTGCGCCATAAGGTGCATCAGCAAAAGATTTGAAAATACCGCTGATGGAAGTGAGGTTTGAATAAGCATCTTGGGACATTTGCCATGTAGCAGGATTCTCAGAATCGAAGCCTTCAGTATATTTCGACTTACGTGTCGGAACAAGCAGCTTGTCGCATTGCAGGTTGAAGGTCAACTTGTTATATGCATCAAAAGGCAACTCGTAACCTACACCAATACGCATCGTAGCGGGGATGAAGTTCTTGGTCACATCATCATAGGTCATCTTACCACCAAGGTTGGAGAGTGTGAAACCAAGGGTGAAGTAACTGGTTCCCATCTTGATGTCTATCGGTTGACGATAGTACAAATCAACGTCAGCTGCCATCGTCCAGGCGGGTTTCATTTCTTGTGAAGAACCGGAAACAGATGAGTTGATACCGTTGTTAAGATCGCTGTACATAAAGCGCAGCGCAACCGCCATACTTACGTACTCATGCAACTTGCGGTAGTACGAAAGGTCTAAAGCCCACTCGTTAGGATGTGCTTCTTGAAGAATAGTACCTGACATGTCGGTTAATTGAACGGCACCCATTGAGAAATAAGTGAAAGAAGCGCCAATACCACCTCCTAAATCACCAAAGTTGTAGTAACCTGCTAGATATGCCAAGTCGATGTCACCAACGAGCTTGCGCAACCATGGTGTATAGTTGGCAGTAATACCACCTTTACTGTCCATGAAGGAATACTTGGCTGCATTCCAATACTGTGAGTTCAAGTCAGCGGTTGTTGCAACACCTACATCACCCATACCGGCTGCACGCGCATCCGGGGTAATAGAAAGTGATGGCATTGAAGTAATGATAGGATTGACGTAGTCGTCCGTTCCAAAAGCAAAGGCAGCTGCTGCAAAGCAGAATACCGATGCAATAGATAAAATAATCTTTTTCATTTTGTTTATAAATTTGTTTTTGTTCGTTTGTTTCTTTCTAATTTGCGGAAACTCCGCGTTACCTTAAAGTTGTTTCATAGGCTAAACCGATGATATTTAATGATTTATATTTAATTTAGTTAACTACAATGATTTTTCCCATTCGGGAAACAGCCTTTGTTTCTTCCGTCTTTAACTCAACCCGATAGGTATATACGCCTGTGGTAATGCCCATTTCGCCAATATTCCATTGAATGTCTTTTGCATCCTCTTGGCGATGGTGCCAAACCATTTGTCCTGCAAGGTTAAAGACGTATATATTGGTCTCTACCAAATCATCCGGCCGGTCGTATTCGATACGCATAGTAACTGTTCCGTTAACGCTAACAGGGTTGGGGTAGGTAATGATAGAGAATACGTAGGTGTCCATGCCTTCTATTACGCTGAAGTGCAATGTCTCTGTAGAACTGTTGTTGCACAAGTCCCAAGCCCGGAAGGTCATCACATGGTCGCCAGCTGTTAGTGGTGCCATCTTGAAGTCGAGAGCTCCCTTGCGATAATCCCCATCCGTGTTGCTGAAATATTCGTTCAGTACGTAGGTCTGCTTGGCTTCTCCGTCTATCGTAAGCAATAAGTCATGTCCTATGCCGCTACCTACGGTATTAATACCGTTTTCGTCCTCTAATTCGGCGTAGAAATGTGGTTGCTCATGCGTAACACCAAACTCACGGAAAGCCGGATTATTCAGCCACATACGAATATCAGGACCAATAGTGTCCAAAATAGATACACTCGAACTTCCGCCGATAATCATATCTTCATAGTGACCAACCGCTTCTGCCTTATTGTCACTATCGTATGCGTAATATACCATTCGTCCGTGGTCGTAATTATATCGAATATCTTTAGGTGTCATAAACACAAATTCAAACTGGCCGTCTTTCACGTCTATATCGCTACGGAAAATAATATTCGGATAATCGTAAAAAGTTGTAATGGCCTTGCTGCTTTCTGATGGTGTGTCGTTGTCACGAGTAACAAGCTTCTGAATCTTGTCGTAAATAGTCACGTGAACTTTTCCATTAAACCAATCTATCAAAGTACTGTCCGAATCAATAATTTGTCCCTTGACTTTGTGCGTAGTCAGCGCCCGAATAGTATCATCACAACTGGTCGTCAGCACATGGAACTCTGTCGGGAAAGCCAGTCGTAAGGCAGGATCGCCAAGTAGTATATAAGGCATCTTATTCTCGTCACCAGTGCCGGTTTTATTTTTGGCAAGGCGACATGCTTCACCCAAAGTATTATTATAGGAGAACGGATCTTTATGGTCAAACAGGCAACTGCTGAAATTCGCGTTCAAAACTCTGTTTTGTGAGGCGAATACGGTTCTGCAGGCTGATAGGACACCAATCGCACCACCTTTCGTATTTAACACAGCTTCTTCTGCTGCACAGCGTTTACCCGCGTCAAAATGGGAGAAAGAGCACGTGGCGAACATCCAGAACGCTTGATTGGCATTCTTCATTGCACGAATAGAGCGCAAATCCATCATACTCTCATTGGTGATAGCGTTATAGCCGCCGTGACCGGAGTAATCGAAGAACAAAACACCCGTATTGAGCATATTGTCCAAACGGTTCTTTGCTAGCGGATAACTCTCGCCGGAAGCGGTGGTCTCTTGCTGATAGGCATCGAGGTAGATCTTATTGACTACGAAGTCGGGATTAGCCAGCCGTACTTTTTCTGCGCCTTCATCCGCTACTTGGATATGCAAACCTTTATCGCCGTCATCAGCAAGGAAGAGCATCTGGTTCTTCCAATTTCCATACCTTCCTTCAGTTATATAGGAAATTAACTTATCTACCACATTATTAGCCTCATCTGCTGTGCTGATAGGTAAGCGGCCTACGCCTATATCCATCGTACCCATCGCTACTATACCCCCTTCGTTATTATGCATGAAACCAAAATAATCGTCTGTGGCATAGGCCTTGGTCTCAACCGTTGAATTCACAGCCTGGAAAGTAAGCAAGATAGCCGGTCCACCTGTGGAAACGGTACCGCCTTTGGGCACTAATAGCTGGCGGTTATCAAATGTTCCGTCACCAAAGAGCAGCAGACTGGATGGCTTGTGAATAGAGCCAGTTCCGCGGTCATAAAGCATTTTCATTATCCATCGATAAGCTGAAGCATCGGGCGTACCGCTGGAGAACTCGTTATACACTTGTTCATCTGTCACGACGGCGGTAGTAATATGATCGTACTGTTCATGCGCCTTAGCCAGACGAGTGGCTTGCGAAATAAACGCAGCAGGCGTAATGATAACCAAATCTATATTGCTCAATCGATGCAAATCTTGATTGCTCACTTTTCCTTGAATGCTGACACCGCCCCAACCGGTTGCTCTCGTATTCACGGCTACATATTCCTGAATTCCCGATTCATTACTGCCGTAGAATGATAGTTTGCTGCCGCTTAATTCCGTACTTACTCGATAGATATTGTCCAGCGATGTGATATTCCATACTTGAGTATTGGCATCCGCATTATCTATTATATAACGGATTGGATTTACGGAGCTCTTGTTGACAGCCGTTCGGAAAGGCATGTAACTACCGACCATCGACAAACGACATTCGGAAATCAACTCAATGTAATTCAACCAGCCGGAGAAACTACTGGTACTGTTCACATATTGTAAGGAAATCAGCTGTGTGCTTGAATTGGATGACGTAAAATCGTATATTCCGGTTCCCGTCTCAGCCATAGTATGGGATTCAACAACGGCTGGTAGGGAAATCTTGTTTTGCGTACCACCATATTGCACATTAAAAGAGGATGGGTTAGCTGAATTGGAGGCCACAGTAACAACACATGACAATGGACTTCCCGTTACGATATTCGGCGTAGAGAACGAGAAGGATTGTTTATCTCCCGGAGTAAATCGTTCGCCGTAAAATTCGCGCCCACCGCCGTCTATGCCTTTTATGGGGTCGAGTAGATTGACTAAATCTAATTCGTGCACATCAAGATGGGCATAAGTGGTCACTTCTATTGCTCCCGTTCCGTCAATAGCAGCTGTCGGTGTTGTTAGTAACTTTTGTTCTCCTGCGTCATCGGATAGGAAGTAATAACCATACTCGCTGTACGGATTGCGCGTGTGCACGAAACGATTCCCGTTATGCGCCCAACTTATTGGTCCTTGCGCGTAGAAGAGAACATAGTCTCCGCTATTGAATATACCATCTGCACCTTTCTCCATCCAGAAGCTTACAGCCGGCAGATCGTCAATCTTATATATCGAGAAGTCTTGTGCCAACATCGCGCCTCCATAACCGTGAATACGTATTTTGTTGGGCTGCAAACCGGCTTTTTGTAAGTCGTCATAACTAATCTTGCACACGCCCGATTGACTCACACGCACTTTCACCCAAGAACCGCTTTGCAAAACGGAGTGGGGAGCGTAAGTATGAGCAAACAGCATCGAAGATGTTGCCACAACGCCCATAAAGAGCGTTATCATCCTACGTATGTGCTTGTTAGTCTTCATTTTATCTTGCAATACAACTTGTCTGGCGCCCATGAGGGACCTTCAATTACTTCATCTCTCTCAATACGGCGTGCAGCTTGATTTTCATCAATATATATCAAATCTCCCTGACGAATAGTCATTAATCGGCTCACTTGTTCAATTGCCTCTTCCGGTCTCACAACAAGCCCTTCATCCATTAACACTTCACCTTTATCCATCCACTCGCCTATAGCCAATGAGTAGTCAAAGTCTATGGCCTCAGTCCAACTGCCGCCGTTGTGTCGTGCTTCAATCAACTTGTCCCATGCCACGAAATCAATTCCCGGTGCGATTGCGTCGTAATAACGATCCGCAAATCGACGCTCGATGCTCTTTCCCAAACGGCTTACCCGCAAAACAACACAAGGCATCATGCGCAAGTCTTGCGCGTCATCCGGACCAAAGAACGGCTTGCGGTTAACAAGCATACAACTATCGCTCTTTAGCACCATTTGAGGAGTGCCCTCTATGTTCACGAAGCCGATTATCTTCATTTCATTCGAGCCGCAAAGATACTACATTTATTTCGTTTCGACAAACTTTTAGTTTGTTTTCTATATAATAGCAGCCTTTTTCTTAATTATTCGTCTATTTCGCACGAATAAACAATTGTACCGGAGTGCCTGTGAAATCCCACCACTCGCGCAACTTATTCTCAAGAAAACGACGGTATGGTTCCTTTACATACTGCGGGAGATTGGCAAAGAACACAAACGTCGGAACTTGCGTGTTCGGCAGCTGCGTACAGTACTTAATCTTAATATATTTGCCCTTATTGGCTGGAGGCGGATAGTTCTCAATCAGTGGCAGGAATTTCTCATTCAACTGCGCTGTCGGTATCTTCTTCTGCTTGTTCTCAAACACATGCAACGCTGTTTCAATTACTTTGAAAATACGTTGTTTTGTCGTTGCGCTGGTGAAAATAATAGGGAAGTCTGTAAAAGGCGCCATTCTGCTGCGGATAGCATTCTCGTAGCCTTTAATATCCGCATTAGTCTTGCTTTCAATCAAGTCCCACTTATTTACGCACACAACCATGCCCTTCTTATTCTTTTGAATAAGATTGAAGATGTTCAAGTCTTGTGCTTCAATGCCGCGAGTGGCATCTATCATCAAGATACAAACGTCCGAGTTCTCAATCGCACGAATACTGCGTACAACAGAGTAATATTCCAAGTCTTCATTCACTTTTGCTTTCTTCCGAATACCGGCTGTGTCAACCAGATAAAAGTCTTTGCCGAACTTGTTATAGCGTGTATAAATACTATCTCTCGTTGTACCGGGAATATCCGTTACAATCGCGCGCTCTTCACCTATAAATGCGTTCACAATACTCGATTTGCCTGCATTGGGACGTCCTACAATCGCAAAACGGGGTAGTTCTTCTTCCACATTCTCTCCATCATTGGTCGAACGGAATCGCGATACTAATTCGTCCAGCAATTCACCTGTCCCCAAGCCGTTTTCTGCACTCAGAATATATGGTTCACCAAGTCCTAACTTGTAAAACTCCGGAGCACCGTATTGCTGGTCAAAGGCATCTACTTTATTCACAGCCAATAACGTCGTCTTCTTCGCCTGACGGAGTAGATGGGCAACTTCCATGTCAAATTGCGTCACACCTTCGTTCACATCAACGACAAGCAACACGATATCTGCTTCTTTAATCGCAATATTTACTTGACGATTAATCTCGCTCTCGAAGGTATCATCACTTCCGACAACCCAACCGCCGGTATCTATGACCGAAAACTCGCGACCACACCACTCGGCATGACCATATTGACGGTCGCGGGTCGTACCTGCTTCGCCCATCACAATCGCACGACGGGTCTTCGTCAAACGGTTAAACAACGTCGATTTGCCAACATTCGGTCGGCCTACTATTGCTACTATATTTCCCATAATTACTTATTTATCGCATTTGCAATCTTCTCCGCAATGATTGCCGCAATCACTCTCGCAATCGTTGCAATTACCGTGACAACCACCACATTTATGCGGATTGCGGATCGCTTCTAACTCTTTCGGATCGGCATCGCGCAAATCAATCACTTCGCCAACAAAATGCAAATCCTCTCCTGCATAGGGATGATTCAAATCAATGGTCACAGAGTCATCTTCAATCAATGTTACTTGCGCATTCACAATCTGTCCATCAACCGTCCGCATAGGAATGATATTTCCTACAAACACATGTTCTGTGTCAAACTCGCCGTCGCCATTAAAGAACATTTTTTTATCCAGCTTCAGCACGCCGCGTTCGTCATAGTCGCCGTACGCATCTGCGCACGCAATCACAAAATCAAACGCATCGCCTTTCTTTAATCCGGCCATGTTCTCCTCAAATTTCGGCAACATCATACCTTCGCCGTGACAATAAACCAACGGACGTTCTTTTGTCGCTTCTTCTATAAGCACTTCTTTGCCTTCATCCGTAACATACATCTTGTAGATGCAAGTCACCACTTTCTCGTTTCCTATCATATTGTTCTATCTATATGGGGTCCCCGCAAATTTTAATTTGTGGGGGAAGCGTAGCGCAAGGCGGCGCACTTTACTAGGGCAGAGCCCGTAGTCGTGCAAGCCTTGGCGTAAGCGTCTACCACCATGATACTTGTTTATTTGTTGAGTCTGTACTCGATTTATCATATTTCAAATCTGCCAACATCGACGCATTCACGCCAATATGGAAGTTAAAGCTCTTAAATGGACCAATGGGCACAAAACTACATGACATGCTCCAGCAGTGTAAGTCCCTGGTAACAGTAAAGTTAGCACTCGAGAACTTTTTATACTTAAAGTCATAACTGGCACTTCCGCTCACTTTCCAACCGGCACCCAAACCGATGGAACCGCTCATACTTAGGTTATGCGTCAGCTCCATCTTATATTGCATCTTGTCGTAGTCAAACTTAGTACTGTTGCCGTAACGAATAGAGTAGTTGATGCTAAAACTCCACGGTATCTGCGCAAAAACATATCCATCGGAACTTTCATCGTCGTCATGATGATGTTTGTGTCCTTGCTTGCCATTCGTCATAGAACCGTCTTCTTGCACGACCATATCATCCATATTGCCGGATTCTTCTGTCTCCTTACCTTTGTCTTTCTTTCCGAACCACTTCTTAAATGTCTGGTTATTGAATGTATAACTCAAACTCAAGTTCGTTCCGCTCCAGTGTGGGAAACGACCATTATGCCAATATTGTTTATTCGTCCGAACCGGGTTTCCCAACGCATTCAACTCATACATATACGGATCCAACGTCGTACTTAGGTTAATCGTGTAATTAACTTTTGGAATCTTAAAGCGCACGTTCACAGAGAACAAGTTCCATCTCATCGAGTCTGCAAGGAAGTTATAGCCGCCGTTGATACTCAAGTTATCAATAATGGAATATATCTTAAACGGCTCATTTCCGGTCGTGTCTTTGTCATTCCTTAGTTTCATCTCTACGTTGTTCGCCAAACCGAATGTCAGCGTTCCCGAATTGCCATTGGGAGCATTGCCGTACATAGCTCCTGCAAAACGGCTGTATGTCTGATGAACAAAGACAGGATTTCCTTCCTCGTCATATTTTTGTATCTTCAATCCCGTCGCCGGATCAACAACATCCGAATAAACTGGCTGCTCATAACTGCCGTAATATCCCCAGAAACTCTTTCCAAAGTCCGGATGGTACGAAAAACCAATACTCGGAGTCATAATGTGTCTGAACTTCTCTACTTTGCTGTTCGGGAACAATTTCTTTATCGGCGTGTAGAATCCGTATATCTTGGTGGACATGCTCAGACTCACGTCAAAATCAAACACATTGTAGAAACCGTGTGTCGTGTCTTTCTGCAACGACTGGGTCTCGTCATTCCATTTCTGGTCCACGCGGGTGAAATACATGCGGTCATGCAATTGTATGGATGGAGTGACACTCAAGTATTTGAACAGATTAAATGATGCCGAAATAGGTATCGAGTGGTTCATACCCATCTGCCAATCGCGCAAAATGTCGGAGTGAAGCAAATTGTATTCCTTGATACTGTTTACGGACAATTTGGCGGTTCCAGTATAACTCATGCTTATCTTCTCGTACCAACGTTCCTTGCCAACCGGCTTTTTCCGCTTAAACGGATTGATACGGCTCATCGTTACTGCCAAATCTGGAGCCGTTATACTCATCGTCGAGTCTTTCGTTCGTTGGCTCAATAATGCACTCAAACTGATAGACCAAGGACTATCTGGAAAACGCTGCGTATAACTGATACTCGACGACTTCGTATTCTCTGAGTTCAGCTGCGGATTGTAATAAGTATTAATATTACTGCGGTTATAACCGGAAGTCGAGAAGTTCACACTTGCAGAGAAGTTATTGTATGGATTGGCTTTCGCATCTTGCGTATGGCTCCATTTGAACGAGAAGTTGGTCGCTTTCCTGTAGTCAGGCATGTCGCGTTCGCCGGTTACGTCCGTACGATAATCCAAATATATACTTCCGCGGAAATAATAGCGCATCAAGTAGTTAGAACGAGCACGAATAGCCCATGTTCCCTTCGTGTAGATATCGCCCGTAATCTCCAAATCTGCATAATCGCATAAAGCAAAATAATATCCGATATTATTCAAGTACAAACCACGCTCATAGTTATCACCGAAGCTCGGCATAATCAATCCGCTTGAATAACTATTTGTAAATGGGAAGAATCCAAACGGAATAACCAGTGGAGTAGGTACATCGCCCACAACCAAATATGCAGGTCCAGTAGCGATATATTCCTTCGGCTTCACTTTCGCTTTCGTCAAATGCAAGTAGAAGTGCGGATGTTCATGATTATCGCAAGTCGTGTACTTACCACCAGCCATCATCATAACGTCGTTGTCCATCTTCTTCGTCTTCTCCGCCAGCACATATCCTTCGCCTTGTTGAGTCACAACGTTACGGATAAATCCTTTCTTCGTTTGCAGGTTATACGTAATCTCTTGCGACTCATATTCATCCGATTTGTCTTTAAATATGGGCTTTCCGACCAACTCGTCATTGATGGAGTCATAAACGCCGCTTGCAAAAATAAGATTGCTGTCCAAATTACAACGAATATAATCCGATTGCAACTCCATCGACTCATAGTTAATCGTTCCTTTGCCGTGCAGATAGGCATTTCCGGAACCAGTCATCACCATCGAATCCTGAGACGAATAACTAATCGGAGCTTCCAATTTCTTCGACTGACCCATCACTTCCACGAAAGGCAAACATAACAAAACAACCAGTATTGTTATCCACAATACTACCGTTTTCTGCCATATGTTCTCTCTCTTACTCAGTCTTTTCCTTTCTTTCTTTACGCTCGCATATGCGCACACTTACGCAAATTAAGCCTGCAAAGGTACTACAATTATCTCATATATACAAATTTTTTCATAGAAAAAGCATTTTTTCTTCATTTTTGCACTCTCAATCTTCCATTTATTTGGTCTTTATTCCTTTTTTCTTGCATAAATGCAAAAAAAACACTACCTTTGCGCCCCGAATAAAAAATGCGATATTATTGCAACTAAAATATGAAAAATACCTCTTTCTCGAAGATTATTTTGATTCTGCTCTGCGGATGCATGATGATGGCAAGTTGCCACCGAAAAACTGCCTACCAAACTGCAATTTCTACGAACCAATTTGCCAAAGGATTCACAATCTCAGAGTGCAAAAACTGGACCAAATTAGTCGTTTTCAGCCCGTGGCAAAACGGACAAATTTTGCAGACTTATTATTTGGTGCGAAGTAACGAAATTAAAGTGCCAAATGATGGCATTCGTGTTATCGTCCCAATCCGACGTATCTCCCTGACCAGCTGCACACATATAGGATTTCTCAAGGCGCTAAATTGCATGGAAACTGTCTATGGAATCTGCAGCCCGGAAATCGTCTATAATCAAGACCTTTTTGAGCCGAAAGATGGACATCAAGTCAGCAACACAGGCGACGCCATGACACCTAACGTCGAACTCATCGTTCGAACCAATCCCGATATCGTGATGGTTTCAACTTACGCTCAAGGGGATGCCGCTACAGCCAAACTCAATTCCGTCGGTCTGCCGGTCCTCTACAACAACGAGTGGACAGAGAACGATCCGCTCGCTCGGGCAGAGTGGATTCGAGTCGTCGGAGCACTTTACGACAAGTTGCCGCAAGCTGATTCCATTTTTTCAGAAGTAGTCAACTCCTACAATGCACTCAAAGCAAAGACTGAACACATCACTTCCAAGCGAACTATCATGTCAGGAAATAACTTCCGCGGAACATGGTATATGCCTGCTGGCCAGACATATATGGGACAACTCTTCAAAGACGCGGGAGCCGATTATGCTTTCCAAAACGACACGTCCCATTTTTCCATTCCTCTCGGTATAGAAAGTGTCATACACACCTTCCGTAATGCGGATGTCTGGGTCGGATGTCCCGCCAAAAGCCTTGCGGAACTGGCACAAATGGACGAAAAGCACACATGGTTCAAAGCGTACCAACAAGGCGAGGTCTATAACTTCGCCAAACGTACTACGCCTAACGGCGGAAACGACTTCTGGGAAATGGGAGTCGTGCGACCGGACTATATCCTTCACGACCTCATAACGATCCTTTATCCGAACTTAATGCACAATTCAGATCTCTCGCCTGCCAACGCAGATCTCATCTTCTCGGAGCATCTCCAATAACTTTTTCGCCTACGCATGCCCTCCACATAGCAATATATGCTCAATGTATGCTGAATGTATGCTGAATGTATGCTCAATGTATGCTCCACGGGACCATAGCATAACGTAAGTACGACAGAAAGCCAAGAATTACGCTATTTCTTCCCCGTTTTTTAATGCCTTACTTACCTCATGTCGTACGTAGTCGCATAAACGCCCTGGAACTTTCTTGCCATGCTTCTTGGCAAGTCTCTTCGCTTCGTCGTAACGCTCCTGCCATATCGCCCGACGCTCCGGATTATGCAGAATCTCTTTGCATGTGGCTATTAAGACCTGAAAGTCTTTCACAACAAACAGTTCTGCTTTCTTTTTCTTTGTTCTCTTACTCAGTTCTGGCTTGCTGCATACGGCCGCATACTCATCATTGCCGGGTATTCGGCGGGCATATTGCTTGCTACCAAAACTTCCCGTCGATTCTCCAATAAGTTCTACCCATCTTGTTTTCATAGTTACAAATGTTTAATTGTTTAATAATTGGTTATATTTGGTTCTACATTTGGTTTTATTTGGTCCTACTTTTAGCCTTATTTCCATATTCTCTGCAAAGATAATACTTTTTTTCCTCAAATGCAAATTTTTATACATAATTCGCTTTTTTTGCAAATAATTTTAGATTTTTTTGTGAAAAATATTCTATTTTTCTTGCATATTCCAAAAAAATGTTGTACTTTTGCGGCGTATTATGTGCTTAAATTGATTTGAACAATGAATATAGCTGAACAAATTGCTGATTTACAGAAACAAGTTGAGGCCTTGAAAGCCAGCAGTGCCGAGGATTTAGAGACGCTTCGTATCAAGTACATGTCTAAGAAAGGTGCTATCCCCCAACTCTTCGACGCCTTCAAGGAGATACCAAAAGAGCAAAAGGCTCAGTTTGGCGCTTCCATCAACCAACTGCGCCAAGCTGCCGAAGCTCGGTTTAACGAACTCAAAGAGCAACTCGGGAGCGCAACAAGTCATGCTATCGTTGACAAGCAGGACTTGACTCGTACACCTGACCCAATAGATTTAGGTACGCGACACCCGCTCTCGCTCGTGCGCGAAGAGATTATCGACATCTTCTCTCGTATCGGCTTTACCGTGGCGGATGGACCCGAAGTGGAAGATGACCAACACGTCTTCTCCATGCTTAATTTCGCACCTGAACATCCCGCACGCGACATGCAAGACACGTTCTTTATTGAGAAAGAGCCGGGCGTTCAAAAACCAACCGACATCCTCCTGCGTACTCATACTTCCAGCGTGCAAACACGCGTCATGACTTCTCAAAAACCGCCTATTCGCGTGCTGTGTCCTGGGCGCGTCTATCGTAATGAAGCCATCTCTGCTCGTGCACATTGCTTCTTCCACCAAGTCGAAGGACTATATATCGATAAGAATGTCAGCTATGCTGACTTGCGCGAGGTGCTCCTCTATTTCGCTAAAGAAATGTTTGGACCTGAGACCAAGATTCGCCTCCGCCCAAGTTATTTCCCATTCACCGAACCATCTGCCGAAATGGATATCAGTTGCGACATCTGCGGTGGTAAAGGTTGCGCTTTCTGCAAAGGAACAGGATGGGTAGAAATCCTCGGTTGCGGTATGGTGGATCCGAACGTGCTTGAGGCATGCGGAATAGATAGCAAAGTCTATACCGGCTATGCCTTTGGTATGGGCGTAGAGCGTATCGCTAACCTCAAATATCGGGTGAAAGACTTGCGCCTATTCTCTGAAAACGACGTGCGTTTCCTTCGCCAATTTGAAAGCTGCTAACGAATACCTGCTAATATCATCATATGAAAGCTAATTATTTGCAATCAAGGCACATCGGTTTGAGTGAATCAGACCGACAACAAATGCTGCGCGAAATCGGCGTAGAGAGTATCGAACAACTCATTGAGCAGACAATGCCGAAAGAGATACTGCTCAACGAACCATTAGATTTGGACGAACCGCTTACAGAGCAAGAACACTTAGACTCTATTGCCGCTATGGCCGAGCAAAACTTACCTTTCAAATCCCTCATTGGACGCGGATGGTACGGAACAATCACGCCGGCGGTTATTCAACGTAACATGCTCGAAAATCCCGTGTGGTACACATCCTATACACCTTATCAGGCAGAAGTGAGCCAGGGCCGTTTGGAAGCACTCTTTGTATTCCAGACTATGATTTCTGATCTTACTGGATTACCTCTTGCTAACTGCTCACTCTTGGACGAAGCAACTGCTGCAGCAGAAGCTGTTACTATGATGCGAAACCTACGTTCGCGCGAACAAGTGAAGAATAATGTACGCAAAGTGTTTGTGGATAGCAAGATTTTCCCGAACACATTAAGCGTCATGAAAACACGTGCTGCTGGACAAGATATTGAATTGGTTATAGGTAATTGGCAATTGGTAAACGGACAACTAAATGCTGACGAATACTTCGGAGCCATTATCCAATGTCCTAATGCCGATGGCTCAGTAGAAGATTACGATAGTTTCGTGGAAGGATGCCATGCAGCAGCTCTGAAAGTGACCGTTATAGCTGATTTAATGGCTTTAGCATTACTCAAACCGCTTGATGCTGATATCATGGTTGGTTCTGCACAGCGTTTTGGTCTGCCTATGGGATTTGGCGGTCCTACTGCCGGATATATGGCAACGCGTGATGAATATAAACGCGATATGCCGGGACGTATTATCGGTTTGAGTAAAGACACACACGAACATCCGGCTTTCCGATTGGCTTTACAGACACGCGAACAACATATCAAACGCGAGAAAGCAACATCCAATATTTGTACCGCTGAAGCACTCTGCGCTATGATGGCAGGTATGTATGGCGTATATCATGGAGCTGAAGGTATTCGTGAAATTGCGGAAGGTATTCATGGTAAAGCCGTATATCTGAGCGAAATGCTTCAGGCTTATGGCTATAACCAAGAGAATACCGAATTCTTCGATACCCTCAAGATTACCGGTGATGCTGTTGAGAATGTCAAGGAATTGGCAGAAGAAAAAGGTATCAACCTGTATTACGATGAAGAAGGATGGATCGGATTGTCCATTGACGAAAGTGTTACTATCGATACGATGAACGATCTTATTGAACTCTTTGCCGAAGCAGCAGACGCCATGCCTCAATATGAAGATGGAGAAGAAGCCTTCGAAGGCCTTTGGGCATTGGACGAAAACCGTATTCGCGAGATTGATTACTTGCAAGAAGATGTCTTTAAGCTCTATCATACCGAAACAGATATGATGCGCTATCTCAAACGTTTGGACCGCAAAGATATCAGCTTGACGCACACGATGATACCACTTGGTAGTTGCACTATGAAACTCAATCCTGCTGCTGCCATGATACCTATTACTATGCCGGGTTGGACAAGTGTTCATCCGCTTGCTCCGGCTGAGCAAGTAGAAGGATTTGCTTGTATGCTCGAAGAACTGGAGAACCAACTCTGTGTCATAACAGGTTTCCCTGCATGCAATTTGCAACCTACTTCCGGAGCTGCAGGAGAATATACCGGCTTAGTAACAATCCGCGAATACTTGCGTGCCAACAATCAAACACATCGTAATGTGCTCTTGATTCCTGAATCTGCGCACGGCACAAATCCTGCCTCATGCGTTCAAGCCGGATTTGTTCCTGTGGTTGTTAAATGCGACGAAGGCGGTAATACCGACCTGAATGATTGGCGGGAGAAAGCGGAAGCCAACAAAGATGTGCTTGCCGGATGTATGATTACATATCCTTCTACACACGGTATCTTCGAGATGGCGATACGCGAGATGTGCAATATTATCCACGCAAACGGCGGACAAGTCTATATGGATGGTGCAAACATGAATGCGCAGATAGCATATACGAATCCTGGTACAATAGGGGCTGATGTATGCCATTTGAACTTACATAAATCCTTTGCTTCACCTCACGGAGGCGGTGGACCTGGTGTTGGCGCAATCTGCTGCGCAAAACATCTGGCAGAATATATGCCTACAGAAGATAAGAACCGTGTTTCTTCCGCATTGTATGGTAATGCCAATATGGCACTTATATCCTATGGATATATTCGAATGATGGGACAAGAAGGATTACGAAAAGCTACTGAAGCAGCTATTTTGAGTGCTAACTATATGGCTGCCAAACTGCGTGACGCATATGGTGTGGTTTATACTGGAGAAAAGGGAAGAGTAGGGCATGAGTTAATTCTTGATTGCCGTCAGTTCCATGCTATTGGTATTACCGAAAGCGACGTGGCTAAGCGCCTGATGGACTTCGGATATCATGCGCCTACCTTGTCATTCCCTGTACACGGCACTTTGATGATTGAGCCTACAGAGAGTGAGTCCAAACATGAATTGGACCAATTTATTGACGCGCTGCTGACTATCCGCGCAGAGATTGCCGAGCTTGAACGTGGCGAGGCAGACCCGAAAGACAATGTGCTGGTTAATGCACCTCACGCAGAATACGAGATAGTGGCCAACGAGTGGACTCATCCGTACAGCCGTGAGAAAGCCGCATATCCGACGGATTGGGTGCGTGAGAATAAGTTCTGGGTGCCTGTTTGCCGCGTAGATAACGGATTCGGAGATAGAAATCTTGTTGCACGATTCTAATGGAGAAAAAAGAACGTTTTGCTGATAAAATCCGTCGCTACCGCAAGTGGAAACCTTGGGTAGAGCTGAAAGAGTTGCTCGTTATTGCAATAGGCTGTGCTCCGTTTGCGATAGTGGTCAACCGTTTACTTATTCCTCACGCAATTGTAGGTGGAGGTTTGGCCGGTGTGTGTGAGATACTCTACTTCGCAACAGATGGCTTGATACCTGTTTGGGCTTCCAACTTGGTTATCAATGTGGCATTGCTTATTGCTGCCATAAAATTAGTCAGTTGGCAATTTGTTCGAAGGACGGTTTATGGAGTATTGTGCTTAACGCTTTGGTTCAAAATTATTCCAATTTCAGAAGTGGCAGAGATAACAGATCCTTTTATGGCGGTAATCTTAGGCGGCTTATTTGCAGGAGTCGGCTTAGGCATTGTGTTGTTGAATAATGGTTCAACGGGTGGTACCGATATTACTGCTATGATTTTGTCGCGCTATGTGCATCTCCCTTTGGGCCGTGCGATGTTAGCGTGTAACATATTAATCATTTCTGGCGCTTACTTCTTGCCGGAAGTACATAGTATAGAAAAAGTCTTGTTTGGCTTGTGCTATACTTTTATGTCTTCAACTGCGGTAGATTGGGTGATGACGCGTGTGCGTCAATCGGTTCAGTTCTTTATATTCTCGTCCGAATACCATGAGATTGCGCGTGCTATCATGACGCAAATCCCTCGCGGCGTGACTATTTTGGATGGACACGGTGGCTATACAGGAAAAGATATAAAGGTGATAACGGTGATTGCCCGTAAAAATGAATCTACCCGTATCTTCCGCTTGGTACGAGCAATCGATCCTAATGCTTTTGTAAGTGAAACGCAGACCATAGGCGTCTTTGGACAAGGTTTTGACTCTATAAAGGAGAAATAATATGAACCCGCATGACCAATATTCTCCTCAACAACATGGCTTAGTTGTAGCACGTGAGTATTTGCTTATTTTTATTGCTCTTGCGCCTTTCGCGCTCATGGTCAACTGGATATTTGTGCCACATAATGTAGTCGGCGGAGGACTAACCGGTATATGTTCGATTATTTATTATGCCACACAAGGACTTTTGCCTTCTCTTTTCCCGAATTACGGTGGTGCATTACCAATTTGGCTTACATCCCTTGTCATAAACTGTATTTTACTATTAATTGCCGCATTGACAGTAGGTTGGAGATTCTGCATCCGTACAGTGTTTGGTGTATTTGTCTTGGCATTCTGGTATAGAATTATACCTATTCGTGAAGTGGCATTAATTGAGGATCCATTAGTTGCTTGTATTGTCGGAGGCGTCATTTTCGGTATCAGTTTGGGCATCGTGATGTTAAATAACGGTTCCTCAGGCGGCACAGATATTATTGCAATGGTTGTGAACAATTACCACGATATATCATTAGGCAAGGTAATGGTTATTTGCGATGTGGTCATCATCTTGAGCAGTTACTTCTTGCCTGTACCGGAAGCGTTCGCGGATAAGATAACCAGTGTAAGTGACTTCAAAATAAAGCGTATTATGTGCGGTATCTGTATGACCGTTTCATACACAGCCGCATTGGATTGGATTATGTCACGCATCCGTCAATCCGTACAGTTCTTTATTTTTTCAACCAAGCACGCAGAGATAGCTACGGCTATTAATGAAACCGCCAAACGTGGTGTAACCGTTTTGGAAGGAAAAGGATGGTATAGCAAGAAACCTATTGAAGTAGTTATGGTTTTAGCCAGCAAGCAAGAAGGACCATTAATTTTGCGTATTATAAAGTCTATTGATCCCAACGCGTTTGTTAGCTATGCCAATGTAAATGGAGTATTTGGACAAGGGTTTGACCGAATTAAAGGAAAGTGATATGAGTAAAAATGTAGCATTAGTATTGTCGAGTGGAAGTAGCCGTGGATTAGCACATATTGGCGGCATTGAGGCGTTAGAAAACCGTGGCTATACTATTTCTTCTATTGCTGGATGTTCTATGGGGTCTATTGTTGCGGGCATGTTTGCTGCAGGAAAATTGCCGGAACTCAAGGCTTGGTTCTTAGATATGACCAGCAGACACATGTTTGAGTTGATGGACTTTACTTTCACAAAGAACTATTTGGTAAAAGGAGAAAAGTTGATGAAGGCTATCGGAGATATGATTCCTGATTATCAGATAGAGAATCTCAATATTCCTTTATCGCTCGTAGCGACAGACATGAATAATGGAAAAGAAGTCGTATTCCGCTCAGGGAATTTGAATCGTGCCATACGTGCCTCTTTTGCTTTGCCAGTACTTTTACAACCTGTGCAAGAAAATGGCATGCTTTTGATGGATGGGGGAATGTGCAACCCGTTGCCGCTAAATCGCGTAGCGCGAAGGGAAGGGGATATCTTAGCTTGCGTAAACGTTAGTGGAGCATATATTACTAAACCAGAGGAAGAGAAAGCACCTTCATGGTTGGAAACCTTTATCGAAAAATATGCAGGTAGCAAACTAAAGCCAACTGAAAAACAAATGAGTTCACTCACTATATTAGACCGTTGTTCCGATGTTATGATTCAGCAGAACTCAGAACTGATGAAACAACTATGTCCTCCGGATATCTGCGTCGATATTGCGATGAATCAATTCGGCTCCTTTGAATACGATCATGCCGAAGAGATAATTCGTTTCGGTTATGATAAGATGATGGCACAGATTGATGAATATGAAAAAAAGCAGGGTTAGTTCCCTGCTTTTATTTTCTTCACAATATCCGTGTTTTCATACCATCCTGTAAATCGTTCAGCTCCAACACCGATAGCAAACACCGGAACATTGGCCGCTGTATGACCGGTACTTGTCCAACCGATACGTCCTTTCTTGTCGTAAATCTCAATTGCTAATCCGCCCAATTCCGAGATATCGTTGTATAAGGTCTTTTCTGTTTTCCCTTTGCCACAAACAAGATTCTTGTAGGCAGCCTTCAGTTTAGCCTCTTGTTTGGGTGAAACCTCTACTTTATCAAACAAACCCAAATCATCGCGTAACAGCATTTGGACTTGTTCCCATTTCAAGCGTTTCCCATATTGTTTATATAGCGCCTGAATATGTTGATTGAGGCTCCATGAAGAGCAGTTCTGATATTGGAGCGACTGCAGGTTAAGCACGTACTTTCCACCATGTCCGAGTGCCATACCACCTGTCTCATGATCTGCGGTTACAACAATAAGTGTCTCATCAGGATGAGCGAGATAGAACTGATACGCCAATTGAATTGCTTGGTCAAAATCAAGCACTTCCTGTATATTCGTTGCAGCATCATCGGAATGACCGGCGTAATCTATCTTACCGCCCTCAATCATCATAAAGAACTTGCCTTTAGGTGCCATATAAGCAATAGCCGTCTCAACAATCTGCGGCAAAGTCAAATAATCTGTAAGTCGGTCTATAGCATAAGGAAGGCTTTCACTACCTTGCGTTTTGTCAATGCCGTCATGTTTTTGTACAAGAATTAGTTTCTCAGCATCCAATTTTGTTTGTGCATCTTCATATCCGCGCGCGAAAGTATAGCCTTTTTGTTCGCATAAGTCATAGAGATTAATCGCAGACGGGTCTTTCTTGTTGACTGGTTTATGGAATCCTGCGCCGCCAAAGAACTCATATCCTGTAGCAGCAAGTTGGGTTCCTATTTCGTAATATTTACTCCGATTATCCACATGCGCGTAGAATGCGCCAGGCGTCGCATGATCAATAGCAACCGATGTCATTATTCCTACCGGCCAACCTGCATTATGCCACTCCTCAGCGATTGAGATAACAGGCACACTGTCTTTATCTACCCCTAAACAACCATTATTGGTCTTATGTCCCGTAGCCAAAGCCGTTCCTGCTGCAGCCGAATCCGTGATACCATTAGAAGAAGAGTAGGTAGTCGCCATCCCAAAAACAGGAAAACTTGTCATCGTTAGCGGTACACGACCAATACGACCTTCTAACTCGGCTTGGTACATTTCAGCGGCTAACACTTGGTTAGCTCCCATTCCGTCACCAATCATATAAAAAACATACTTCAACTCGCCGTAACTGCTAACAGTCAATAATATGGCGAATGCGCACAGGATAATTTTCTTCATAATTATCTATTTTTAAGTAATGCTTGATAAAATTCAGGAAAACGTTTTTCTACCATAATAGGTTTACCATCTTCAAAGAAACAATGCTTGCTTTTGGCTGTACAAACAATCGTTTCACCCACTTTCATAGTATATTCAAAGGATATCTTGAGAGTACTTAACTCGCTGACTTTCAGCGATATGTCTATTTTGTCTTTGAACGTTGTAGGGTGTTTGTATTCACACTCAATAGCAATGACTGGGGATACTACACCTTCGGCTTCCATTCGCTCAAAGCCATAACCTAACTGATCCATCCAGTCAATACGGGCTTCTTCCATAAAGCGCACGTAATTTGAATGGTGCGTAATACCCATCCGGTCGCACTCATAATATTTTACTTCGTGTCTGTATGCTTTCATGCTTGAAAAGTCTTTTTATGTTGAATATAATAATCCCATACAATAGAGCGTTGAGATATGGTGGACATATCTGTTACTGTCGTAAGGCGTAAGTTCTCTTTTCTCTTGGAACGGAACTTATGCTTGGTGAATAGGTAAGCGTATCTTGCGCGTACTATTGCCCAGCTGTTGGCAAAACGTCCGTGAACCAAGTCATTGAGTGCGGCGGCATAGTCCATAAAGAAACGCGCTATCATAATAGGGAAGAGTCTCTTTCGCGGAGTATTCTTATAGAGCATGATTAAGTTATTGCGGAAATTGAGGAATGTCTTGCGTGGATTGCCGTAGTTAAGTGAAGCACCGCCTACGTGGTAAACAACTGACTTGGGAACGCAGGCAACCCACCAACTTCTGGCATTAAGACGCCAACAGAGGTCTATCTCTTCCATATGAGCAAAAAATGCTTCATCCAAGCCTCCTATCTCCTCATATATTTCTGCGCGCATGCACATGCATGCACCGGATGCCCAGAAGCAACTCTCATTTGTGTCATATTGACCGGTGTCTTCTTCAATGAAATCCATAATTCTACCTCGGCAATAGGGATATCCGAGTTTGTCGATATGACCACCTGCCGCTCCTGCATGCTCAAAAACTTGTTTGCCGTCTTGCTTGGCTTTCCAACTGAGGATCTTAGGCTGACAAGCTGCCACTTCGGGATGACGATCCATGTAAGTAATCAATGGGTCAAGCCAGTTTTGTGTGACTTCAACATCAGAGTTCAGTAATACAACATATTCACTATCCACCTGTGAAATAGCTTGGTTATATCCGGCTGCAAAGCCCAAATTGGTCTCGAATGGAAAGATACGAGCCGGAGCAATACCTTTCATTAAGGCACTGGTATTAATCTCTTGTACCGCATCAATACTATTGTCGGTTGAACCATTATCCGCTACTATTACTTCATAATCGGGATTATTGGTGTTCTCGAGGACATTTGGCAAAAACTGACGCAACATCTTTGCGCCATTCCAATTTAATATGATAACACTACAAGTAGCCATATCAATCTTCTTCTTCGTAATAGCCTTGCTCAATGCCGTATTGCATTTCCGCATCCATGATGAGTTGAATCTGCGTATTGGTTAGCGCACGACCCGCTTCCTGTACTGCTTTTTGCACATAAGCGAACTGTTCAGTCTCATCTACGTCACCATCCAAATAGGTAATTTCGCCATTCTCATCAACCTCCAAAAGACCTGCTTCTTCGAGGTAATCATCCATTGTATCTAAAACAAAAAGCAGGTCGTTTTGCGTCATTCCTTTGCGATCTTCATCTGGAATTAAATTCCACATGAAATCCACCTGTTGACGCTCGTCTTCTGTCATTAATTGCTCTTCAGAAGTCATAATTTTGCATATTTTTGTAAAATAATTTGCAAAAGTACAAAAAAAGTCGTACCTTTGCAAGCGATTTCGAAAAAAAATGATTTTTATGAGTACTTTTTGGCAAAGATTACTATCCGGAGTGGTGTATATAGGGCTCGTAATAGCCAGTATTTTAGTTCATCCGATTTTCTTCGGAGTATTGTTCGGATTAGTTACGATGTTAGCGGTTCGAGAGTTCCATCATTTAGTAGGTTCAACCCGTTTGACTACTATCGGTTCAACTCTTGCCGGAGGATTTTTGTTTGCAACGATGTGGTGCTTTTGTCAAGTACAGACATTAGATATTATGGAATTCGCGTACATGCAATGTGCGTACGCAGGCTTCGTGGCTCTTCTCCTTTTAGCCGAACTATGGCTCAAACAGGCTGATCCTATCCGTAATTGGGGTAACGTGCTTATCAGTCAAATGATGATTGCGTTCCCATTTGCATGCATGAATCCGATTTTGGATAACTCCAAATACCTTCTTTTAGCGCTCTTTATTACGATTTGGGTGAACGATACTGCTGCTTATTGCGTGGGCTGTCTTACGGCTAAACGCAAAAACGGTAATCATAAGATGTTCCCGCGCGTGAGCCCGAAGAAGAGTTGGGAAGGCTTGATTGGAGGTTTCGTCTTTTCATTATTGACGGGCTATGTGCTCTATCTGGTAGGGTGGATGGACAGCCTTCCAAAAGCACTTGCATTTACTCTTGTAATAGCCATTGCAGGTACGTTCGGCGATTTGATGGAGAGTTTGCTCAAACGCACTATCGGAGTGAAAGACTCCGGCAAATTTATGCCAGGTCACGGTGGCGTTTTGGATCGCTTTGACAGCACCCTTCTTGCTGCTCCGGTAGTAGCTTTACTGATTATTTTACTGTAACAAATTTTACCATGCGAAGAGTGGATGCTGATTCATTTCGGCATTAACTTCGCTGCGCACTTTTGCGATATTAGTTTCACTCTCTGGATTTTGGAGCACTTGGTCAATCAAATCAACAATCCACGGCATCTTGTCTTCCTTGAGACCGCGGGTAGTGATTGCTGGTGTGCCAAATCTCAGTCCGCTCGTTTGGAAAGCGCTACGGCTGTCAAACGGAACCATATTCTTATTTGCTGTGATATCGGCAGCAACGAGTGCGTGCTCGGCTACTTTACCCGTCAGATCCGGATACTTGGTGCGCAGGTCAACTAACATGGAGTGGTTGTCCGTGCCGCCGGAGATAATCTTATAGCCTTTGTCCACTAACGCTTGCGCCATGACGGCTGCGTTGCGCTTTACTTGAAGTTGGTAGTCTTTAAAGGATGGAAGAAGAGCCTCTCCAAAAGCAACGGCTTTAGCTGCAATAACGTGCTCCAACGGACCGCCTTGAACGCCAGGGAATACGGCGGAATCGAGTAGGGCGGACATCATTTTGACTTCGCCTTTAGGTGTTGTCTTTCCCCACGGATTTGGGAAATCTTTTCCTATCAATATGGCGCCGCCTCGAGGACCACGAAGCGTTTTGTGCGTGGTGGTAGTCACGATATGCGCATGACGTAGCGGATTGTCCAAAAATCCGGCAGCAATCAATCCTGCAGGATGTGCCATGTCCACCATAAAGATAGCTCCAATCTCGTCTGCTACGCGACGAATGCGGGCGTAATCCCACTCGCGGCTATATGCTGAAGCTCCGGCAATAATCAGTTTGGGGTGTTGTTCGCGGGCAATTTTCTCCAGTTCATCGTAATCGACGAGTCCTGTATCCTCGCGAACACTATAGGATAGCGCGTGGAACATAAGACCTGAGAAGTTGACTGCAGAGCCATGGCTAAGGTGTCCACCATGACTGAGATTAAGTCCAAGGAAAGTATCGCCGGCTTGCAGGCACGCCATGAAAACTGCCATATTAGCTTGCGCGCCGGAGTGAGGTTGTACGTTGACCCATTCGGCGTTGTACAGCTTTTTGAGTCGCTCGCGGGCTACATCTTCCGCCAAATCGACGATTTCGCAACCTCCGTAATAACGTTTCCCTGGATAGCCTTCAGCATACTTATTGGTCAGTACACTACCCATTGCTTGTAATACTTCATCGGAAACGAAGTTCTCAGAAGCAATCAGTTCAATACCTTTGGTCTGACGCTCGCGCTCACGGCGGATGAGGTCAAAAATCTCTGTGTCTCGCATAATATTAGTCTATTTTTAAATTTGCTGCAAATATACAACAAAAATTGCATATACACAAATTTATTTATATTTTTTAGCCTTAATAATAGAATATGATTACTTTTATACGCAAATAGAACGTTTATACTTGCATAACAACGGAATATTTGAGGATAAAAGTGTAGGCACATAGTGCCGGCTAAAAAATAGAGTTTGTGTATATCCCGCAGGGTGCGAACCACCTTTCGAAGGGTCCCTTTAGGGGAGTAGGTCGAAGATACTGCATTTTTTGCATATACGCAAGAAAAAAGTGCAGTTTGTGGTAAAAACTGCACTTTTTAGTTTACTGTTGCTCTGCAACGTTTATTTACACGCCGTAGGCAAGATATTCATTATTCATTAATCATTATTCATTGAATTTCACACCGCATGCAGTTGCCTTCCCGCCGGCATAGGTTCCTGATAGGTTTCTGATAGGTTTCAGATAGGTTTCTGACAGGTTCTCGTACCTGACTCCACTATGACTTAACTATGACTTAATCGCTGTCTTGACTTCATTCTAAGGATTAAACCATCGCTCGCCCTCTTCGTCCATTACGTCCGAATCAAATCAGGGCACCCTTCTTTCTTCTTATTCAGGCGAATATGATTCGCCGCTCTCTCCTTCCTTTCTCTTCGTCCCCTGCTCGAGACTTTAGTTTCGAGGTGGGATTTCTGGGATTTCTGGGATTTTCAGGATAAGACAAATTTTTGCTACGAGAAATTCAAACTAAGTACCTTTTCTATTATCGGAGCCATGTCGTAGTATTTGTACTCGGCGAGGCGACCACCGAAAATGACATTCTTCTCCTGAGATGCCAATTGACGGTATTGCTCCGCCAAGGCGTTGTTGCGTTCATCATTCACGGGATAGAACGGTTCCATACCCGATCTGTATTCCTCGGAATATTCTTCGCTGATAACCGTTTTAGGGTTTTCGTACACGGCTTATCCGAAGGTCTCAAAATGTTTGTGCTCGATTATGCGTGTATATGGCACTTCGTGCGAGGTGTAGTTGATAACTGCGTTGCCTTGATAGTTCGGGGTGTTTTCTATACGCGTTTTGAATGTGACCGTACGCCAATCCAAGCGACCAAGTTTGAAACCAAAATACTCGTCAATCGGACCAGTATAGACCAATTGATCTGCTATCTCACGCCATGAATCTTGGTATTCCTTAAAGAAATCGCACTTCGTTTTAACCTCCACGCCTTCTAACAGCGCATCGATTAACTTATTGTACCCGCCAATAGGAATCCCTTGATAAGGATCGTTGAAATAGTTATTGTCAAACACGAACCGAACCGGCAATCGTTTGATGATAAATGCTGGCAATTCCTTGCAGTCACGTCCCCATTGTTTTTCGGTGTACTCTTTGATGAGTTTATAGAAAATATCTTTGCCGACTAAGCATAACGCTTGTTCTTCCAAGTTCTGCGGTTCTCGCCCATTAAGTGCAGCCAATGCTTCCGCGCGCTGCTCATCAATCTTCGCTTTTGCCTCATCGGGAGTGCGTACACCCCACAACTGCGAGAAGGTATTCATATTAAAAGGAAGATTGTATAACTCCCCATGAAAATTTGCCACGGGGCAGTTTGTGTAACGATTGAACGGCACAAAGAAGTTCACGAAATCCCACACCTTTTTATTGGAAGTATGGAAGATGTGTGCGCCGTATTTATGGACGTTGATACTTTCCATTTGCTCACAATACACATTTCCGCCTAAATGCGGGCGTTTGTCAATGACGAGACAGGATTTGCCAGCCTGCTTTGCGCGGTATGCAAAAGTTGCTCCGAACAGACCGGAACCAACTATAAGGTAGTCGTAATGGGTCATTTCCGTTTATATAAAAGTACTTCTGGTTTTTCTATGCGACTTTGCACGTAGTAATTTTCACAGATAAATAAACTATCACGATTATAATACGAAACATCTGGATCCTCTCGCACCGCATAAAGAATATACAATGGTTTAGCGGTAGTAATATCCATGTCCGGGTACAGAGAACCATCAATTTTAGCCATAAATGCTAGAGGAACCCTATTGCATGGAACAATTTGATTTGTCCATAATATAGGAAAACTATTTTCTCCTTTAGCCCATCCTAAATTATAACACCAAATACTATCTCTGTCTTGCGCAGAAACGGAGCGAAACAATTCTTCCGTAGAAGCATATTCGTCTATTGGCTCAGAGACTAACGTCTTGGATATAAATTTTATATCGTTATAAGGTATTTCCAAAATATTACGATTGTTGAAGAAAGGCATTAATAAGAACAAAAGCAGTGATAATATCCTTATACTACTACTTTGTGAGACCGCAAGCACGCCTATCCAAAAGAATAAAAACACACATGGTAGCCAAGCAATGAAATAGTGATTGTATGTGCGCTCACCTAAAAACAAATACGCCAAAACAGCAGTGGGGACTATTAAAAGCAAGTATTTTTTATGACTGCTATTAAACAATATAACAATAGTGGTAATAAGGATAGGAAGGTAAACATATTTATTGACGGATGCACAGTTGATTACCATATTTACGACTCCTCTTGTATAGTTCATATTGTAGCCGACAAGACCATACCAGAATTCAGGAAGAGCATGATGGTAAGCAAAGTAGCAAACACATGGCGTAATCACGCATAATGCGCCAATAATGGCATATCCGATACATTTTAATGCCCTTAATTGTTCTTTTTCTATTGTCAAAAGAAGGAGTATTCCGAAGACAGGACCTCCCACAAAAGCCACCGCATCATTTGGACGAATAAGGAATACCGAGGCAAAACAAACTCCCAATATTGCAGAATTCATCCATAAATCATTACCTCTATCCTGTATTAGTTTGCAGCAAACATAAAGAGCTATCGTAATAAATAATATGGCCCAGTCTTCCGAGAGATTTCCCTCTGTTGATATAATATGGTATGTGAAGAACATCAAAATAATGCAAAAGTAACTTCTAATATAGCCGGTAAACATTCTGGCACTACTATACCACAAATTCACTATTACAGACAAAGACACAACTTGCAAAAGAAACAGCCCCGTTTTTCCCGGAATTAGCCACTGCCCCAATGCCTCTATGAAATATAAAAGTGGACCTTTATGATCAAATAAATCCACGTAGGGAACATACCCCTTTAATATAGCTAATCCCATCAATTCAAACATGCTGCTGTCCATTCCAAGCTCATCACAATGTAGTAGCGGGGATAGCGTGACTGAGAAAAATAACAGATAACAGAAGGATAATACTGACAATAGTATTATTCTAAAGATGTTGTTATCAAATATGCGGATTGCAGAATAAGTCATCTCAAATTTCTATTGATAGTTCTAAAATCGATTAGGGCTTTGAAGCCTATTTTGAAGATGCGTTTCATGTTGATGGAGTTGACGCCGCCTTGGCGGGGACGGAAAGTAATCGGATACCAGCCAATGTTATAATGCCAGCGGACAGCAATTGCACTTACTGCCACATTTGCCAAGTTGTAGTCTTGGGGAATGACATCGAGAATGGGCTTTAGCTTCTCCACATTCATTAAACGGAAAGGTGTGTTGGCATCTTTCACCCATACATGGAACATGAGCCATACGACCAGACGAAGGGTCTTGGCGACAAACACGCGGCTTGCGCCATCCTGTCTGCCGCCGCGCGTACCTATTTGGAAATCGTAATTATAGCGGTTCTCCCACATCTGCCAAAACTCCTCCGGCAAAGTCTGTCCATCGCTATCGGTCTGGAAGATAAATGTAGTAGAAAGACCGCTTCGCTCAAAGTCGTAAGTCGAAAGCCCCGACTTTTTGCTGTCTTCTATCGCATAGCGGTATAAATATAAGACGGTTGCCCCATGTCCTGAGTTTTCTTTGTCAAGAGGCTCAAGAAGCGGGTACTTGGATTGCAGGCTCTGCATGATAGCGAACGTATTGTCCTTGCTGCCATCGTTAGCGATGATCAGATGCGCCTCGTTGCCTTCGGCGTTTATCTGTTCACAGACTGGATGCCACTGGGCGATTACTTCTTCGATGTTCGCCTCCTCGTTGTAGGCAGGAAGCACGAAATAGATTTTATCCATTCGGTATATATTTTTTGAAGGTGATATATTTATTCAGGATAAATTGTATCAGAGCTACAACAACGATAGAAATAAGTTTGCAGATTAACTCATTCATTCCTCCGAGCGTGACCATCAAATAGAGCATCAACTCGCTGATACCTAAGCCGGTTAAGCCCACGGCATAGAAAGAAAAGAAACGTTGTATCGCCTTGTCTTTGACTCTGAAATTAATGGAACGGTTGAGCACAAAAGAAGTAATGATGCCCACATGAATACTGATGATATTCGCCAAGAGGTAAGGCAACATCTCAAAATAACACAGCACAGTATAAACGCCGAAGTCCAAAGCAGCGCAGAAGCCACCGATTATCCCATAGAGAATGAGATTGCGAAATCGAAAATAAAGTTCTTTAACCATCAAAAAACGCGGATTCCTTTCAATTGCTTATCCGTCAATTGAGGTCGTAGGAAGAACCTTTGTAACCGAATAAGCAATGCAGAAACCCACGCTGTGTATATACCAAACCCCATACGCACTCTCGGTACGTATGGGTGTATAAACACCCAATGGGCATCTACCACTGCCTTGTTTTCGAGTTACAATAATTGAAGTTTCCTACGTTTCAATTGATCAAAAACAAGCGTTTAGTAAACGCCTTTATATATGTATGCAATCCCACTCATAGAATGTACGCATACATCCCAGCGTGAGTTTGCGCTGCAAAGGTACAACATTTTTTTGGAATGTGCAAAAAAAAATGGGTATTTTTATTTTATATGGCGAAAAAACATCCCAAAATTTGCCTATGTGTAATTTTTGTAGTACCTTTGCGCGTTTTTTATGAAAAAAGCGTCACCATATATAGCCGTTATTATCGCCATGCTTATTTGGGCAGGGTCGGGAATAGCCGTTAAAGCGGCATTAGAGTCCTTTGCTCCGTTGATGCTTGTGATGACGCGTTTCACGATAGGTGTGCTGCTGATGTGCTGCATCGGACTTATCGCCAATAGGGTAGCGCGTGAGGATTCTATTCTTCGGTTGCAGAAGGTGGATAAAAAGGATTTGTGGCTCTTTGTATTAGGTGGTATTTTCCAGCCGTTTCTCTATTTTATTTTGGAGACGTATAGTTACGATGCTTTTGCAACGCCTACTATCGCCGAAGCATTCTTGAGTACCAATCCGCTGATAGCACCAATTTTTGCATGGATATTCTTGCGCGAACGGGTTACAGGCTGGAATATTGCGGGTATTATTATCTCCACTTGCGGTATGGTGCTATTAGTGCTTGCGGGAAGTAAAAGCTTTGCCATTGGTAATATTTGGGGTGTGCCGCTTGCTATTGTAACGGTTTGCATGGCAGTGGGGTACTCGATTATTCTGAAGAAGATTCCTGCTAAATACAGTACGCTTACAATTGTTTTCTGGGTGCAAATGACGGGATTGATTCTCTTCTACATCTTAGCCGCCGGGAAGGCACTTGTTTATCCGAATGCAAAGTGGATTACTACTCTAACTCCGGCTGCAGTCGGAGGTGTAACGTATCTTGCGGTTCTGTCCAGCGTGGCTGCTTTTATTCTGTTTTGCTATAGCGTTCGATATTTGGGAGTTACAAAAGCGAATATCTTCAACAATATCCGTCCCGTTTTCACGGCACTTATTATGCTGATTTTGTTCGGAGAACAATTGCCAATTTGGAAGTGGATAGGTATTGCAATTATTGTTTTTGGACTATTTATTTGCCAAAAATATAGAAAAAAGTGACTTTTTTTAAGATTTCTTTGGTCATGTCGTAAATATTTTGTACTTTTGCGAGCTAATTATTTGGAAACCGCTTATGGAACAATTTATTTACTCAGATTTAAGCTCATTTTATAATTTCTTGTTTATAGTAGCCCTCGTAGGATTGGTGGTTTTTGTGACCCTGTACTATGTGGATGCCGGCTATGGTAAAATGCGTTCGGAAAAATGGGGACCGTCCATCAATAATAAGATAGGCTGGTTTTTAATGGAAATGCCTGTCTTTCTAATTGTACTATATCTGTGGATTATTTCCCCGTATACAATTACAAGACATGCGCCGTATTGGGTCTTCCTGTTCATTTTTGAGTTCCACTATTTCCAGCGTTCCTTTATTTTCCCGTTCTTGCTGAAGGGAAAAGGGCAGATGCCGATAATTATTATGCTATTTTCTGTCATCTGGAACTTGATGAACGGTTATATCCAGGGCTTCTGGTTGTTCCATTTGGCGCCTAAATACTTCCCTGAGATGTATTCTACTTCTTGGTTGTACGATCCTCGTTTCATCATTGGTACGCTCATATTCATTGTCGGTTGGATAGTCAACATGCATTCCGACCATGTGATAAGGCATCTGCGCAAGCCGGGTGATACGAACCATTATCTACCTAAGAAAGGTTTGTATAAATACGTTACCAGTGCCAATTATTTAGGTGAAATTACCGAGTGGTTTGGCTTTGCTATCTTGACATGGTCGTTCGCTGGACTGCTGTTCTGGTGGTTCTCGTGCTGCAACCTTGTTCCGCGTGCTAACTCCATCTATCACAAGTATGAGCAGGAGTTTCCGGACGAGTTTGACCGCAAGAAGCTCAAACGTATTATACCTTTCATTTACTAATTGACAAATTACAATTACAGATGACTAATAAATTATTTACCCCGTATCAATTGGGTCCTATAACACTGCGGAACAGATTTATTCGTTCCGCAGCTTTTGAGAATATGTGTACCGCCAATACTCCGTCACAGATGTTGCATGATTATCATGTCTCCGTTGCTCATGGTGGAGTAGGTATGACCACAGTCGCTTATTGCGCAGTAGATTTGAGTGGCGTTTCTTTTGACGGACAACTCTATATCCGTCCTGAGGCATTGCCCGGTTTGAAGAAACTCACCGATGCTGTGCATGCTGAAGGCGCTAAAGCCAGTATCCAGCTTGGCCACTGCGGCAATATGACGCATATCAGTACGTGTCATTGCTTGCCTGTTTCCGCTTCCAACGGTTTTAATCTTTATTCGCCGACTATCCACCGCCGTCTCAAGGTGGCAGAGATTAAGAACTTGGTTAAGAAGTTCGGCGAAGCTGTTGATTTCTGCCGTGAAGCAGGATTCGACTGCGTGGAGATTCATGCTGGCCATGCTTATCTAATCTCGCAGTTCATTAGTCCGCGTACGAACCATCGTCATGACGAATATGGTGGCTCATTTGAGAATCGCGTGCGTTTCCTCAATGAGGTTTTGGACGAAGTGATGGCTCACGCAGGGAAAGATATGGCAGTAGTCGTTAAGACGAACATGTGGGACGATTGTTGGCACGGCTCAGATATCGAAGAAGGTATCAAAGTGGCGAAAGAGATTGCCAAGCACAAAGTGCATGGAATTGTTCTTTCCGGTGGTACTGTTAGTCGTTCTCCGATGACGATCTTGCGTGCCGCGATGCCGATTAACACTCTTGCGCACTATATGCCCTGTAAGATGTGGTGGCTCAAGGCTGCGTTGCATATTCCGTTTGTAGGCGCTATCATGACGCCTACGAAGCCGTTTAAAGAACTCTATTTTATGGAGCAGGCTAAACGCTTCCAGGAAGCCATTAAGGACGTGCCGCTCATTTATGTCGGAGGTGTGCAATCCGGCGATAACTGCCAAACGATTATGGACGAGGGATTTGAACTCTTCCAGCTGGCTCACGTGCTCATTAAGGATCCGGACTTTGTCAACCACGTCAAGGAAAATCCGCATTATCACGCAGGTTGTGGACGTTCGAACTACTGCGTAGGTCGTATGTATTCCAAAGAGATGAAGTGCCACGAGTGCGTTGAACGGGACGGCGAGAAGATTCCTAACTGCCTCAAGAAAGAAATAGCTAAATTAGAAAAACAGGCAAAAGAAGCCAACGAACGTCAAAAACATAAATAATATGCTTGCATTAGTTACAGGCGCATCTTCAGGAATAGGCTTGCAGTACGCAACCCAACTCGCGCGCGATTATCATACAGACTTACTTCTCGTTTCCAATCAGGAAAAAGAATTGAATCAAGTGGCAAAAGACCTTGCCGCACAATACAACGTCAAGACTATCGCCAAGTATGCAGACCTCAGCAAACCGGATTCGGCAGAGGAGTTATTTGCTTATTGTAAAGAGAACAAACTCGACGTAGATATCCTTATCAATAACGCGGGTGTGTTCTTCTTCAATCCATACTGCGACACGGATATGAAGCGTATTGAGTTGATGCTCAATCTGCATGTAGTTACGGTTGCCAAACTCACCCGTCTCTTTGGCGAAGAAATGGCAAAACGCGAGAAACCGACTTCAGACGAACGTCCGCTTAAGCATCGTAAGAGACAAAAAGGATACATCCTCAATATGTCGTCTATGTCAGCTTGGATGGCGATGCCAGGTATTCAGACCTATAATGCCACTAAGGCCTTTATTTATAACTTCTCCAAGTCTGTGTGGTACGAACTTAAGCCGAAGGGCGTTTATGTGACCGTCATGGCTCCAGGAGCTGTTGATACGGCATTATTCGGTTTAGCGCCTAATCTGCGCAAACTGGCTGTGGCGCTGACGGTTAGTATCCGACCGGAGAAACTTGTGCATAAAGCATTGCGCAAACTCTTCCGCGGCAAGAAAGCTTCCACTCCCGGATTCATCAACTGGCTCTCTACACCTATGTTGAAGCACACTCCGGATTGGGCACTTTTCTTCGCTCAAAAGAAACTCGCTAAGTTCCAACACTAAGCATAAGTTTAACACAGGATTAACACAAGATTGACCTATTCTCATGAAAGTACTGCTCATTAACGGAAGTCCTCGTAAGGAGGGTAATACATATCTGGCGCTACAAGAGGTGGCAAGCCAGTTGAATAAGAACGGCATCGAGACGGAGATGCTTTCAATAGGTGTCAAGCCGGTGCGCGGTTGCATCGCTTGCGGACATTGTCATGAGACGAATACCGGTCATTGCGCGTTTGATGATGACTTATGCAATAGGGCTATCGATGCATTGGAGCAAGCGGATGGACTGATTATCGCGTCGCCGGTTTATTACGGTCAGCCTAATGGTACCTTGGTTTCGCTGATACAACGTATGCTCTATGCGGGTGGTGCGCAAGCGCAGAATAAGCCTGTGGCTGTTATTGCGGTATGCCGTCGCGGTGGAGCAACAGCCGCTGTACAGACGATGGCGATGCCGTTTCAGCTGCTGAATATGCCGATTGTAACATCGCAGTATTGGAATATTGCATATGGACGGGACAAGGGCGAAATAGAGCAGGATGCAGAAGGATTGCAGACTATGCGCACATTGGCGGACAATATGTCATGGCTGCTTAAGAATATCAACGCCGAGAATGCAGTGCCGGCTCCACAAAGAGAAGCACGACAAGCGACAAATTTCGTGCGGTAACGTCGTGGAGCACTAACGTGCCAACGCCAAATTTTCCATCAAAAAACCTTAAAAATATAAATATTCTTAATTTTTTTTGTAAAAAATTTGTGCATTCCGTTTTTTTGTTGTAATTTTGCAGCGTGAAATGAGTGAGGGGACCCGAAAGTGGTTCCCTCTCCGTTTAAAGTATAGCGTTTTGTGTTTAGAGAAAAGACAACTATGATTACTAAAGAACTGGTAAAAGAATTAGTGGAAAAGTACCTGCAGAATACTGATTATGAGCTGCAGACACTCACTATTGATAAGGAAATGAATATCCTTGTGGAAGTGGATCGATTGGGCGTAGTGGATGTAGAGTTCTGCGGAGCGTTGAACCGTTATTTAGTCGAGCAGCTGGGCGATAAGGACGATTATGCGCTGGAAGTGGGTAGCGTAAGTATCACGGCGCCGTTTATATCTAAGATTCAATACCAAAAGAACCTTGGACATCCGGTAGAAGTGCTGGCTGACGGCAAGAAATACCGCGGTGATTTGGTAAGTGTAGATGAAGAGACTTTCTCTATTGATATGGAAGTAATGGTGGCCAAAGAAGGAGAAAAGCGTAAACACAAGGAAATTGTGACAAAGACCTTCTCCTATGCAGAGGTGACTTATACAAAATACGATTTGAAATTTTAGTGCTTCCAAGCACCCTAAAATAGAATACTAATTTATATTTAACTAAATAAAATGGCTAAAAACGAAGAGTCAGTCAACTTGATTGACATTTTTAAGGAGTTTAAAGACTTCAAAAACATCGACCGCCAGACGTTTATCAATGTGCTGGAGGACTCATTCCGCAATGTGATTGCAAAAATGTATGGCACAGATGCCAACTACGACGTCATCATCAACCCAGACAAAGGTGACTTGGAAATCTACCGCAACCGTCTGGTGATGGAGGATGGCGACGTGGCTAATCCGGAGACACAGATTGAGCTGAGCGAAGCACGTCAGATTGATGATGAGGCAGAAATAGGCGATGAGATTACTGATAAAGTAGAGTTCTCATCCTTCGGACGTCGTATGATTCTGAACTTGCGTCAAACGCTGGCAAGTAAGATTCTCGAGTTGCAGAAAGAGAACTTGTACCTTAAATATTCCGATATGCTCGGTCAAGTAGTAAGTGGCGAGTTGTATCAGGTTTGGAAAAAAGAGATGTTACTTTTGGACGAAGATGGTAACGAACTCTATTTGCCGAAGCAGAACCAAATTCCAACTGATTTCTACCGCAAGGGCGATACTGTTCGCGCCGTGGTAGTGCAAGTGGAGAATAAAAATCAGAACCCGAAGATTATATTGAGCCGTACAAGCCCGTTGTTCCTGCAGCGTCTGTTTGAGCAGGAGGTTCCGGAAGTGCATGACGGTCTAATTGCTATCAAGAACATCGCTCGTATCCCTGGTGAGCGCGCCAAAGTGGCTGTTGAGAGTTTCGACGACCGTATCGATCCTGTGGGCGCGTGCGTAGGTATTAAAGGAGCGCGTATTCACGGTATCGTACGCGAGTTGCGAAATGAGAATATAGACGTAATCAACTATTCATCCAATATCAAACTATATATCCAACGTGCTCTGTCACCGGCGAAGATATCGTCAATGATCGTGAACGAAGAAGAGAAGAAGGCTGATGTTTACCTTAAGCCCGAAGAGGTTAGCCTCGCTATCGGTAAGGGTGGTTTTAACATCAAGTTGGCTTCTATGCTGACCGGTTATCAGATTGATGTATATCGTGAAAGCGAAGAAGAAGATGTTGAAGATATCTACTTGGACGAGTTCAACGACGAAATCGATCAATGGGTACTGGATGCCTTCAAACAGATGGGACTTGACACGGCTAAGGCTGTATTGAGCACTCCAAAGGATGAACTGCTGAAGGGTACTGACCTTGAGGAAGAGACTGTTGACCACGTGCTCGAAGTACTCGCTGCTGAATTTGAAGACGAAAAGTAAATAATACTAAATTGAATCATTATGGCTATTAAACTTATCAAAGCTTGTAAAGAATTAAACATTGGCATGTCCACCGCCATTGAATTCTGTGCAAAGCAGGGTAAGGAAATCGCCGTTGATCCGAATACACGAATTGACGACGACCTCTATCTGCTTCTTGCTAAGGAATTTAACAAGGACATGGCACTAAAATTGGAGGCAGATAAACAGGCCGCAGAACGTCAAATGGCGATGAGTACGCAGCAAAACGTTGCGGACGAAAAGCCTGTAATTACTAATCAGCCGAAAGTAGTAGGCAAAATTGACCTTGACGCGGAGAAGAAGGCCAAAGAAGAGGCGAAACGAAAGGCGGCTGAAGAAGCGAAACTGGCAGAAGAAGCCCGTCGAGCAGAAGAACGTCGCCGCGAAATTGAAGAAGCTGCCAAAAAGGAAGAAGAAGCACGGAAGGCTGCTGCTGAAGCAAAACGTATAGCCGAAGAAGAGGCTAAACGCAAAGAGCAGGAGAAGAAGACCGAAGTGTTCAAACTGGCGCGTCCTGAAATCAAAAACCAGCCCAAGGTGGTTGGTAAGATTGATTTGAGTGCTATCAATCAGGCTACTCATCCGGGCAAAAAGTCCAAGGAGGAGAAGAAAAAAGAGCGTGAAGAGCGTCAACAGCAGCAACAACAGTTACGCGAACAGAACGCCGAGAAACGTAAACGCGAGCGCATCAAACAAAACAAGGTGGACATCAATGATGCGCGCAACCAGAAGAGTAAAGCTAAGAACAAAAAGCCGATTAAGGTTGAGATAGACGACGAAGAAGTACAACGTCAAATTAAAGAAACGCTCAATCGTCTGCAAGCCCAAAAGGGTGGTAAAACAGCTACAAGTAAGCATAAACGTGAACGTCGTGAGTTGGAGCGTGAAAAGATAGCCGAACAAAAAGCAGAGGAACAAGCACAATCCAAAGTGCTGAAACTCACCGAGTTCGTTACGGCTAATGACCTCGCAACGATGATGAACGTTCCTGTCAATAAGGTCATCGGTACGTGTATGATGTTGGGTGTGATGGTTAGTATCAACCAACGTTTGGATGCTGAGACCATTAATCTCGTGGCAGAGGAGTTTGGCTTTACGACCGAGTATGTTTCACAACATGTAGTAGAGGAAATCAACGCCGACGAAGAAGTCAATGAGGCTGATATGGAAGAGCGTTGCCCAATCGTGACTGTGATGGGACACGTTGACCATGGTAAGACATCGTTGCTTGACCATATTCGTAACGCGAATGTGATTGCCGGTGAAGCCGGTGGTATCACACAACATATCGGTGCGTATAACGTTCAACTTAAGAATGGCCGTCATATCACATTCCTCGATACGCCAGGTCACGAAGCATTTACGGCTATGCGTGCCCGTGGTGCGAAAGTGACGGATATTGCGATTATTATCGTCGCTGCTGACGATGCAGTCATGCCGCAAACTGTTGAGGCAATCAACCATGCGCAGGCTGCCGGTGTGCCGATGATTTTCGCTATCAATAAGTGCGATAAACCGGGCGCTAATCCTGATAAGATAAAGGAACAGCTCAGTAACATGAATATCCTTGTAGAGGACTGGGGTGGTAAGTACCAGAGCCAGAATATCTCTGCTAAGAAGGGTGACGGTGTGTACGAACTTCTGGAGAAAGTGCTCCTGGAAGCTGATATGCTTGAGCTGAAGGCTAATCCAAAACGTCGTGCCAAAGGTTCGATTATTGAATCTTCATTGGATAAAGGCCGTGGCTATGTGGCAACGGTCTTGGTAAGTGACGGAACGCTCCATATGGGTGATATCGTACTTGCAGGTACTTATCACGGTAAGATTAAGGCTATGTTCAACGAGCGCGGACAGAAGATTCAGAAAGCCCTTCCGGGTGAGCCGTGCTTGATTCTGGGTCTGAATGGTGCTCCGCAGGCAGGTGATGAGTTCAATGTGCTTACTACTGAGCAGGAAGCGCGTGAGATTGCTAACAAGCGTGAGCAGTTGCAACGTGAGCAGTCATTGCGTACGAAGAAACATATCGGTTTGGATGAGATTGGCCGTCGTCTGGCTATTGGTGACTTCAAGGAACTCAATATCATCATCAAGGGTGATGTGGATGGTTCTGTGGAGGCTTTGACAGACTCCCTGATTAAGCTATCAACTGAGAATATCCAAGTCAACGTTATCCACGGTGGAGTAGGTGCTATCTCTGATAGTGATGTGCTGCTTGCTGCTGCTTCGGATGCGGTTATTGTCGGCTTTAATGTGCGTCCTACTTCTACGGCACGTAAGATGGCAGATGAACAAGAGGTGGATATCCACATTTATTCCATCATCTACGATGCTATTGAGGAGGTGAAGGCTGCTATGGAAGGTTTGCTATCTCCGGATATCAAGGAGGAAGTCACAGCTACACTCGAAGTGCTGCAGGCTTTCCATATCTCGAAAGTAGGTACTATTGCAGGCTGTATCGTGCGTGAAGGTAAGGTTAAACGCACCAACAAATGCCGCGTCATACGTGACGGTATCGTGATACATACCAGTGAGTTAAGCTCACTCAAACATGGTAAGGACGATGTCAAAGAAATGGGCCTTAACCAAGAGTGCGGTCTGAGTATCAAGAACTTCAACGATGTTAAGGAAGGCGATATGATTGAAACCTTCGAACAGATCGAAGTCGCTAAGACACTATAAAAGCTGTGATATAAATAAAAAAGGAACTCAAAGCGGAGTTCCTTTTTTATTCGGTATATTAGTAAACCATAATTTCGTTATACCGATGTCTTTTGATTTAGAGTCGGGCTTTGATGGCTTTGGATTCGGCTTCGTAGCCGGGCTTGTCGAGTAGGGCAAACATGTTCTTCTTATAAGCCTCTACACCCGGTTGGTTGAACGGATTGATTCCCAGCAGGTAACCGCTGATACCACAACCACGCTCGAAGAAATAAATAAGCTCACCCAGATAATACTCGTTCAACTCGGGCAGGATGATTTGCATATTAGGCACACCACCATCCACATGGGCAATCTGCGTACCGAGTTCAGCCATCTTATTAACTTCATCCACACGCTTGCCAGCGAGGAAGTTCAGTCCATCGAGATTCTGGTCATCGTTCGGGAAAATAACCTCGTGGTTGGGCTTGGCAACAGAAATAACCGTTTCCATCAGAATGCGCTCACCTTCTTGGATATATTGTCCCATCGAGTGTAAATCGGTTGTAAAGTCCACCGAAGCAGGGAAAATGCCCTTGTTTTCCTTACCTTCAGACTCTCCGTAGAGCTGTTTCCACCACTCGGATACATAGTGCAGTTTCGGATGGAAATTAACGAGCAACTCTACCTTCTTGCCTTCCTGCTGATAGAGCACATTGCGCGCAGCAGCATAGAGTGCAGCCGGGTTCTGCTCAAAGGGCGTATCGATACCGCATATTTGCATCATACGCTCTGCACCATCAATGAGTTTATAGATATCAAATCCTGCACAAGCAATTGGCAGCAGTCCCACCGGCGAGAGCACAGAAAAACGACCACCTACGTTATCCTCGATAACGAACGTCTTGTAGCCTTCCTGCGTAGCGAGTGTGCGGAGCGCACCACGTTTGGCATCCGTAATGCAGACAATCAACTCCTTGGCAGCTTCTTTTCCTACCTGTTTCTCCAGTTGGGTCTTGAGCAGACGGAAAGCCAAAGCCGGTTCGGTCGTTGTGCCTGACTTAGAGATGGAAACGATACCGAAACGTTTGCCCTTGAGCAAGTTCTGCAGTTCGTACAGATAATCTTCGCCGATATTCTGGCCTGCATAAACGATTTGTTTGCCGCCTTCGAGTTGTGCGAATGACGAGAGTAGGGCTTCGTTTACCGCCTTCGCACCAAGATAACTACCGCCAATACCAATGCAAACGATGATGTCGCATTTCTCGCGTAGGAGGTTTGCGGTTGCTTGAATATCGTCTAATTGGCAGCGGATATCACTCGGTAAAGTGACCCAGCCGAGGAAATCATTACCTAATCCTGTCCCATTTACGAGGTCGGATTGAGCTTGTGCTACTTGAGCTTTGTAAGATGCAACTGCGGCATCAGTGGTCGCTTTTGCATACGAAAATTGAATGTCTTTCATTATTTATGTGTTTTATATTTATTGCAGTTTTTGCGTTAGTTCTTTCACTACAATCGTTGGCGAGTGGTGATTGAACAATATATCATAGATAGCATCAACGATTGGCAGATTAACGTGCACTTTCTCGTTCAGAGCGTGAATAGCCTGCGTGCCGTAATATCCTTCTGCAACCATTTCCATCTCCATCTGTGCAGCCTTAACTGAATAGCCCATACCTATCATCTGTCCGAATTGGCGGTTACGGCTGAACTTGGAGTAACAGGTTACAAGCACATCACCCAGATAACCGCTTGCGTTGATGTTTCGGTTCTCCTGCTTACCTAATGCATCAGCAAAACGCTGAATCTCCTGAATGGCATTAGAGATAAGCACGGATTGGAAGTTGTCACCATAACGGAGGCTGTGGCACAGACCTGCCGCAATAGCGTAGATGTTCTTCATCACGGACGAGTACTCGAGACCATCTACATCTGTGGAAGGCGTCGTACGCACGAAATCCGTGTCGAAGAGTTGCCCTAATTCCTTGGCATAAGTCGAATCGCAGCAGCCTATAGTCAGGTAGGACAAACGCTCCAAAGCAATCTCCTCAGCATGACAGGGACCGGCAATAATAGCCAGTTTGTCCATCGGAACATCGAATTTGTCATGCAGATAGTCCGTTACTAAAACGTTCTCATTGGGAATCATACCCTTGACAGCCGAAATAATAGTTTTGCCTGTGAGTTTGGTTCGAATCTTGTTCAGTGTCTGCAGAACATATGGCGACGGGATAGCCAAAATCAAGATATCTGACGCCTTGATGACGTTGTTGATGTTGGCTGAGAAAGTGATTCTGGATGTGTCAAACTTGGCATTGGTCAAGTAACCGGGGTTCTTACCTGTTGCTTGAAACTCGTTAATTGCCAATTGTTTGCGCATATACCAATTGATATGCTCTTGGTTGAGCATCACAATTTTTGCAAGGGCGGTTGCCCAACTACCGCTGCCTAATATCGCAACTCGTTTGTCCATATTATATTATGTGTTATTTAGTTCGTTACTTCCGGTTTCATAGTAGGGAAGAGCAGTACTTCCTGAATAGTGGGTTGGCCTGTCATGAACATAGCCAGACGGTCAATACCGATACCGATACCCGACGTAGGCGGCATGCCGTATTCCAGAGCACGCATGAAGTCGTAGTCAATAACCATTGCCTCATCGTCTCCCTTGTCCGCCAGTTTCATTTGCTCCACAAAGCGGTTGTACTGGTCTATCGGGTCGTTCAGTTCGGAGTAGGCATTTGCCAGCTCCTTACCATTCACCATCAACTCAAAGCGCTCGGTCAGACCGGGTTTGGAGCGGTGCATCTTCGTCAGCGGCGACATCTCCACCGGATAATCGGTGATAAAAGTAGGCTGGATAAACGTGCCCTCGCAAGTCTCACCAAAGATTTCGTCTATGAGTTTACCTTTGCCCATCTTCTCGGTATCCTCTACGCCTATTTTCTTGGCGATAGCGCGAATCTCGTCTTCACTCATGGCAGACAAGTCGTAACCGGTCTTCTCTTTGATGGCGTCCAAAATAGGCAAACGACGATAAGGAGCTTTGAAGTCCACTTCGTGGTCACCGATCTGTACTTTGGTTGTGCCGTTGACTGCAATAGCAATGCGCTCAAGCAGTTTCTCGGTGAACGACATCATCCAGTTGTAGTCCTTATATTGCACGTATAATTCCATGCACGTGAACTCCGGGTTGTGGTTGCGATCCATGCCTTCGTTGCGGAAGTTGCGGCCAATCTCATACACTCCTTCAAAACCGCCTACGATAAGGCGTTTGAGGTATAACTCCGTTGCAATACGCAGATACATATCCACATCGAGTGTGTTATGATGAGTAATAAAAGGACGAGCTGAAGCACCGCCCGCAATCTGCTGTAGGATAGGTGTTTCCACCTCTGTATAGCCTGCCTCGTCGAAGACGTGACGCATGGTGCGCAGGATAGCAGCACGTTTGAGGAAAGTGTCTTTCACGCCCTCATTGACCACGAGGTCCACGTAACGCTGACGATAGCGCTGTTCTGGGTCGTTAAAGCCGTCATAAGCCACGCCGTCCTTGTACTTGACGATAGGCAGCGGCTTGAGCGATTTGGCAAGCACGGTGAGTTTCTTTGCGTGCACGGAAATCTCGCCCATCTGTGTGCGGAAAACAAAGCCTTCAATGCCGATATAGTCGCCGATATCAAGCAGTTTCTTGAAAACGACATTGTACATGTTTTGCTCGATGGTAGTTGGTTGTTCACCTTCAGCGACAGGCGCTTGAATATCGTCCCTGCTGACGTATACCTGAATACGGCCTTTGGAATCTTGAATTTCAATGAAAGAGGCTTTACCCATGATACGCTTGGACATGAGTCGTCCTGCGATAGAAACGGGCTTGCCATCCCATTCTTCAAAATGTTCTTTTATATCGGTAGAATAACCGGTTACTACATATTCATCCGCGGGGTAGGGATTGATACCCATGTCGCGCATAGTCTGCAAACTTTGTCTACGTACTTGCTCTTGTTCTGATAACTCCATTTTAAGTCAAATTTACAAATTTGGCGCAAAAGTAATATAAAAAAATGACATATACAAATTTTATTAAATAAAATTGCAAAAAAATAATTATTGTGCATTTTAAATTTGTGTATGTGAGAAAAAAGCAGTACTTTTGCATGCTCATTGTGGAGTTTACTTAAAAATCAATAATATGAATTTATCTGAATTAACGAACAAAATCTATGCTGAAGGCGTAGAGAAAGGCAATCAGGAGGCTCGGCGCATTCTCGATGAAGCGAATACCAAAGCTGCTGAGATTGTAGCTAAAGCCGAGAAAGAGGCTGCTGACACTGTGTCTAAAGCCGAAAAGAAAGCGGCAGAGTTGGATGCACACACCAAAGCTGAATTGAAACTGTACACCGAGCAAGCACTCAATGCCCTTAAAACAGCTGTGGTAGATTTGATCAATGGTGCTGTAGTGAAAGAAAACGTCAAAGCCGCTACCGCTGACGCCAAGTTCATGCAATCGGTTATCTTGCAAATGGCTACATCGATGGCCAAGGATGGCGAAGTGCGCATTGAAGCCAAGGATGCCGAAGCGCTGCGCAAGTACTTTGCTGCCAATGCCAAAGATGCTCTGTCTAAAGGTATTAAGATTGAGGAGGTTAAGGGCATGAAGACCGATTTCCAAATCGTCAGCGAGAAAGCCGGCTATAAACTGTCGTTCGGCGCCGAAGAGTTTGAAGCCTTCTTTAAAGCATTCTTACGTCCGCAACTGGTTGAACTGCTTTTTAATGAGTAATTACTAATGATTAATGAATATCTCGCAAAGCGGGACCAATTAATTGTTACATTATGGGTTATGAATATTTGATAGCAGGTCTACCGGATTTGTCGCTTAATAGTGCCGCTCCCATGTCCGTAGAGGCATTAGAGGCATTGTTAGACGAGACGCTGCGCGACAAGGACAAAGAGCAACTTGCTAAACTCAAGATGCATAGAACGCAAGGAGCATCCGCTTTTGTACGCGACTGGATTGCTTTCAATCGCGACCTGAATAACGTGCTTACTGCGGAGGTATGCCGTAAGCATGGCCTTAAAGTAGAGAAGTACATCATCGGCGAACTGCCTGACGAAGTGGAGCCTGAAGTTAAAGCGGTAAGTAAGATGGACGACCTGTACGAACGTGAACGTCGTATTGATGCCATCCGTTTTGCTTGGCTGGAAGAACGCACACGAATGGTGAATTTCTCCCTGGAGAACGTGCTCGCGTATTACTTGATGAACAAGATGCTCAATCGTTGGACTCCTCTCACTGCAGAAAAGGGCGAGGCCGTCTTCCGTGAAATGGTTGCTGATATGAAAAAAGACGTAAGGCTTTAATCGTGCCTTTGCGGCTAAGAAAAAAGGTGTAAAATTATAACAATAAGATATGACAACAGGAAAAGTTAAAGGTATCATCGCTAATCTCGTGACTGTAGTAGTCGATGGACCTGTAGCACAAAACGAAATCTGCTATATCTCCGTAGGAGAAACAAAACTGATGGCAGAGGTGATTAAAGTGACCGGCGAAAACGTCTATGTGCAGGTGTTTGAATCCACTCGAGGACTGAAAGTCGGCAATACAGTAGAGTTTGCAGGCCACATGCTCGAAGCAACACTCGGTCCCGGTTTGCTCTCTCGTAACTATGACGGTCTGCAAAACGACCTCGATAAACAAACAGGTGTATTCCTCAAACGTGGTGAGTATAACTTCCCGCTCGACAAAGATAAATTGTGGAAGTTCGAACCTATTGCCAAAGTAGGGGATAAGGTAGAAGCTGCATCATGGTTGGGCGAAGTGGACGAAAACCATCAGCCGCATAAGATTATGGTGCCGTTCGTGTTTGAAGGTACTTATACGGTTAAATCTATTGCGAAGGCGGGTGAATACAAGATTGAAGACCAAATCGCAGTCCTTACCGACGCAGAAGGAAAAGACCATGTAGTAACGATGGTTCAGAAATGGCCCGTGAAAAAAGCAATCTTGGCGTATCGCGAGAAACCACGTCCATTCAAACTGCTTGAGACCGGTGTGCGTACCATTGATACTGCTAACCCGATCTGTGAGGGTGGAACAGGATTTATTCCGGGTCCGTTCGGAACAGGTAAGACCGTGCTCCAACACGCTATCTCTAAACAAGCGGAAGCAGATATCGTGATTATCGCAGCCTGCGGCGAACGTGCCAACGAGGTTGTGGAGACCTTCACCGAGTTCCCTGAACTGGATGACCCACATACAGGTCGTAAACTCATGGAGCGTACAATCATCATCGCTAACACATCCAACATGCCGGTTGCATCCCGTGAGGCATCCGTTTATACTTCCATGACCATTGCGGAATACTACCGTTCGATGGGTTTGCGCGTACTACTAATGGCAGACTCGACTTCCCGTTGGGCACAAGCACTCCGTGAGATGTCTAACCGTATGGAGGAACTGCCGGGACAAGACGCTTTCCCAATGGACCTTTCCGCTATCATCGGTGCTTTCTACGCTCGCGCAGGATATGTTTATTTGAATAACGGCAAGACCGGTTCCGTTACTTTCCTCGGTACCGTATCTCCTGCCGGTGGTAACCTCAAAGAGCCCGTGACCGAAGGTACAAAGAAAGTAGCACGTTGCTTCTACGCTCTGGAGCAAGCACGCGCCGACCGCAAACGTTATCCGGCTGTCAACCCGATTGATTCATACTCAAAATATATCGAGTACCCTGAGTTCGAAGAGTATATATCCAAACTCATCGACGACAAATGGCTCGGCAAAGTGAACGACATGAAGACCTATCTGCAACGCGGTAAGGATATCCAAGAACAAATCAATATCCTTGGTGACGATGGTGTGCCTGTTGATTATCACGAGGAGTTCTGGAAAGCCGAAGTCATCGACTTCGTTATCCTGCAACAAGACGCGTTCGATAAGATTGATGCCGTATGTCCGCTGGAGCGCCAACGCTATATGCTTGACCTTGTGATGGATATATGCAAGCACGACTATAATTTTGAGGTATTCACAGACGTAAGCGAGTACTTCAAACGCGTAATCAATATGTGCAAACAAATGAACTACAGCGAGTTCCACAGCAAAGACTTTGAAGACTACCGTAAGAAATTAGACGAGCTGTTAGCAGAAAAACAAATCGCATAATGAAAAAAATAGCAACCTTAATCAGTGCCGTTGTATTAGCTGTGTCCGGCTTTGCAGCGAATGTGTTCCCGACGAAAGTGCCGGTTATTCTGGTGCAATATAAGGATGTACATTTCGCTTCAGGCAATGACAAAACAGCATTTAATAACTTCTTTAATGGCGATTCCTATACATACAACGGAGCAACAGGTTCGGTGAAGAAATACTTCTCGGACCAATCGTATAGTAAGTTCGTGCCACAATTCGATATCATCGGCCCTGTGACCTTAGTCAATAATCGCTCTTTCTATGGCAACAACGATGCCTATGGCGATGATGCACATGCAGAGGGAATGGTCACGGAAGCATGCCAACTGGCGGATGCACAAGGAACTAACTTCGCGCAATACGACCTCAACGGCGATGGATATGTAGATGCTGTGATTGTCGTTTATGCTGGAGAAGGTGAGAGCGATACCAGACCGGAGTATGTCTATCCCATGGCAGGTTATCTGGACGAAGAGATTCTAATAGATAATAAGTATATAGAGACCTATGCGTATGTGCCCGAACTACGCGATATGACCAATCGTGCCGGAATAGGCGAGATGGTTTATCAGTTCTCGCATCTATTAGGCTTGCCGACGCTGAGTGATACCGATGGTGGCAAAGAGAAAACCCTTGGCGATTGGGATGTAATGGACCATGGTTGCTATAACAATAACGGTAATACCCCTGCAGCTTATAGTGCTTACGAGCGATTCTATCTGGGCTGGGTTGAACCGATTCTGCTCAATGAGCCAATGAATGTGCGTCTCAATAATTTGAATACCAATGGCGATTGCGCTATCGTAACCAAGAGTGGACAAGCGAATATGCTAGGCGACAATCCGGATCCGCGCAAGTTCTATATCTTGGAGAACCGCCAACAGACAGGATGGGACAAGTACCTTCCCGGACATGGTCTGCTGCTTACAGAGATAGATTTCGTTAAGAGCCGTTGGGATGGCGACGAGGTAAATGTACAGATTAAGGGCAAAGCCAGCCATTTGGTAGATTTAATCGAAGCTGATAGAAATGCGCCTACATACAAAGCCGATAATCCTAATAATGGTTACTTCGGCAAAGCTGGTGATGCTTTCCCTGTTGGCGCTACAAGCAAATCGCTGTTCTCGAACTCATGGCAGTTTGACAATGTCAAAGAAGCGAGTGGAGTAGTCACTTTTGCCTTCCAAGGCGGTGTATCGAGCGGTTGTACCGTCACTTTCTATGCAGGAGGTAACGGGACGGCTGCCAAATCGGAAGAGAAAGAGTCGAAACCTTTTGCCGGTGTGACCCTACCAAACGTAACACCTAAATCCGGTTATACATTCCTCGGTTGGGCAAGCCGAAAAACAAGTATGACTCCTGATGCAGGACAAGCAGGCGATAAATTCTATCCGCTATCCGATTGCTCCGTTTTTGCGCTCTATCGTAACGACAAACGGATTGATATTAACTATAGTGCATATCGCGGCGTAGATTGGGTATCAGGCGCAACGGCTTATGCAGACCGTGGCAAAGCTTTTGAGATAGTATATGAAGCAGCCGAAGGGTATCAGACTCCCGCTGCAGCTACCTGTTTCGTCAAAGTCGTTTGCGGCGCAAAAGAACTGAATAACTATTCGTTTGAGAATGACAAATTAGTGATTCGCTTTACTGCGGAACAGGCGATAGACAATGTCTCTATAACGATTATCAATAGCCGTTATCAGGACGAGAAAGGTTGCGCAAGTTATGAGCACGTGTTCAGCAAAGCTTGCTTGGCAGGTGCGCAAGACCTGAGCGGTTACGAGTGGCAAGTGCGATTCAATAATCCTGAGACCTTCACAGACTACAGTAAATCCAAAGGTGCACAGTTCGGTTCGGGTTCGCAGCCGTCACATGGATTGTCCTTCTTTACGACAGAAACGACCGGTTGTGGCGTGAAACGCGTGGAGGTAGAGTGCTCAATGGCGAGCGGAGGTGACGCGATGTTAGATGTCTATCTCGCCGGTGACTTCATCGGTAACACCGAAGAACTGACCGAGACAACTACTACCTATATCTACGAATTAGAAGAACCGCAGTCGGGTAGTGTAGAGATAGCCTTTACCAATACGATGAAAGCAATTTACGTGAAACGTATTGCTATATTCTATGAGTATATAGATCCGATAGCTCCTGTCGATCCGTCTACAATCAGTGAGACTATCGTAGAGAAACAAATGGATAATAATTGGCGCAAAGTGCTGATAGAAGGACAGTTATATATCATCCGTGATGGTGAGACGTACAACGTTATCGGTCGCAGACTACGCTAATATATAATAAGGAATAACATAAAAACAAAATATTGCAATGGCTAACGCATTTCAAAAGATTTACACACAAATCACAGCTATCACCAAGGCGACATGCTCGTTACGCGCTGAAGGAGTTGGTAACGACGAACTGGCTATGGTGAATGGCAAGTTGGCTCAGGTGGTTAAGATCCTGGGAGACCAAGTGACTCTTCAAGTGTTCCAAGGCACAGAAGGAATTCCAACCAATGCTGAGGTTGTGTTCCTGGGCAAAGCACCATCATTAAAGGTTTCAGACCAACTATCCGGTCGTTTCTTCAATGCTTACGGTGACCCGATTGACGGTGGACCAGCTATTGAAGGTAAAGAAGTGGAGATTGGCGGTCCTTCCGTTAATCCGGTACGTCGTAAACAACCTTCAGAATTGATTGCAACTGGGATAGCTGGTATTGACTTGAATAACACGCTAGTATCTGGACAAAAGATTCCATTCTTTGCAGACCCGGATCAGCCTTATAACCAAGTGATGGCTAATGTGGCACTCCGCGCACAGGTGGATAAGATTATCCTTGGTGGTATGGGTCTGACGAATGACGACTACCTCTATTTCAAGAACGTCTTCACTAATGCAGGCCTCTTGGACCGTATCGTTTCGTTCGTCAATACGACGGAGAACCCTGCCGTAGAGCGTCTACTTATTCCTGATATGGCTCTTACGGCTGCCGAGTATTTCGCTGTAGAGAAGCGCGAGAAAGTGCTTGTTCTGCTGACGGATATGACCCTATACGCTGACGCACTTGCTATCGTAAGTAACCGTATGGACCAGATTCCTTCCAAAGACTCTATGCCTGGTTCACTCTATTCCGATTTAGCTAAGATCTACGAGAAAGCCGTTCAGTTCCCAGAGGAAGCAGGAGGCGGTTCTATTACTATAATCGCTGTAACGACATTGTCCGGTGGTGACATCACGCACGCTATCCCTGATAATACAGGTTATATCACGGAAGGTCAGTTGTACCTCCGTCGTGACTCGGATATTGGTAAAGTCATCGTGGATCCGTTCCGCTCTTTATCTCGTCTGAAACAATTAGTTGCAGGTAAAAAGACTCGCGAAGACCACCCGCAAGTAATGAATGCCGCTGTTCGCCTCTACGCAGACGCAGCAAATGCCAAAACCAAACTGGAGAATGGTTTTGACTTGACCGACTACGACGAGCGCTGCTTAAAGTTCGCTAAGGAGTACTCCAACGACATCCTCGCTATTGATGTGAATATCAATACCACAGAGATGCTTGATATCGCATGGGGACTGTTTGCTAAGTACTTCAAACCAGAAGAGGTGAATATTAAACAGGCTCTAGTTGACAAATACTGGGCAAAATAAATCGTACATTGGTAAAATTGTATGGCTATTACTTATCAATTTAATAAAACATCATTGCAGGGACTGGAGAAGAACCTGAAGATGCGCCAACGTACGCTTCCGACTCTCCAAAGCAAAGAATCCGCCCTCCGCCTTGAAGTAAAAAAGGCTAAGGATGAGATTAAAGAATTGGATGATGAGGTGAATAGGCGCATTAAGGCATACGACCAGATGATTGCGCTATGGGGGGAATTCGATACATCCCTTATCCATGTGGACGATGTACGCATGTCTATCAAAAAGATAGCCGGCGTACGTGTGCCTGTGCTGGATGAGGTTGTTTATACCACCAAGGCGTTCTCTATCTACGACTCTCCTAAATGGTTCTACGATGGTTTCGAGCAACTAAAAGCAATAGCTGACGTAGGAATTAGACAAGAATTTGTTCGCCGTAAAGTGGATTTGCTTGAGTATGCACGCAAAAAGACTACACAGAAAGTAAACCTATTTGAAAAAGTGCAAATTCCAGGCTATCAAGACGCTATCCGTAAGATTAAACGCTTTATGGAAGATGAAGAAAACCTGTCTAAGTCATCACAGAAGATTGTGAAAGCGAAACGTCAGCGTGAAGCTGATTTGGCAGAACAAGAAAGAAAGGAGGCTGCTGTATGATTACGAAAATGAAGAAATACACTTTCTTGGTGTTCTATCGTGATTATGAGACCTTCCTGACAGAATTGCGCGAAGCGGGAGTTGTTCACGTAACTCAGAAAGCTGCCGGATTGGCTGAGGATGCCGATTTGCAATCGCTAATTACGCGACGTGCAGAATTGACGCATGTACTTAAACAAGGAGCTCCGGATCAATTGTTCCAGGAACAAGCAGATTTGGAACAACGTATCGCTGCTATAAAGAAAGAGCAGGCTCGTGTAGCTGTCTGGGGCGATTTCTCGTCTAAAATAGTTGCACAATTGGCAGAATCTGGTTATGTGCTTCATTATTATACATGCCCAAAGGCTAAGTATGAGACAGAGTGGGGCATCCAGTTGACGGAGAAAAGTGGTACAATCTATTTTGTAACCGTCGGCGATAACTCCATGGTAACAGAAGATGCCACAGAAGTACTTCTTGAAAAGTCTGTAACTGAGTTACAAGCTGATATAGATGCACTTAATGGTCTACTCGTAGCAGCAAAGGCACGTATTAGTGCATGGCTGATGGCTAATAAAGAGACGTATGAGAAGGAACTCAAAGAGGTGGAGCAACAGATTGATTGGAAGCAAGTTACACTCAATACTGAAAGTAGCGCAGACGGCGCTTTGTGCGTACTGGAAGGCTTCTGTCCCGAAGAGAACTGTGCCCAATTGGATGAGCGATTGAATGCGCTTTCTGCTGCATTATACTATGAAACGGAAGACCCTGTTGAAGGCGATGCTACTCCAATCAAGTTGTATAATAACTGGTTTACGCGGTTATTTGAACCGCTTACAGGAATGTACGGCTGGCCTAATTACGGAGAGTTTGACCCAACTCCAATCCTTGCGCCGTTCTATTTGCTTTTCTTCTCAATGTGTATGGGCGACGCAGGTTATGGTATATTGCTCATAATAATTGGCCTGCTCATTCACTATAACAAGTTGAAAATCAGCATGTTTGAAGGGCTTGGACCTATCATTACCACGTTAGGAGTTGGAACGTTAGTGGTCGGTTTCTTCCTTGGAACAGCTTTTGGTATGGACTTGAGTGCACTTTTCCCAAATATTGATTATCTCTTCTTTAATGGTAAAGTGGTAACGGAAGGTGGTGTACGATATATGTCTAAAGCTGCTTATGCCGCTTCTGGAATAGAAGGCGGTTATGATGTGGCGATGGTACTTGCTTTGTTAATAGGTATCTTCCACATCTGCTTAGCAATGGTTGTAAAAGCGCTATGCTATACCAAACGTTTCGGTTTCCGCGCTCAACTCGGCACATGGGGCTGGACGTTGCTAATTGTCGGTGGAATCGCTGCTTTTGTCATCTGTTTGGCATTATCGGCACCAATGGATGTAACAAAGATTGTTCTCATCACAATAGCAGCAATTTCGGCTATGGGTATTTATTTATTCAATACTCCAGGTCGTAATCCATTGCTTAATATTGGTTCCGGTTTATGGGATACGTATAATATGGCGACAGGTATTTTAGGCGATACGTTGTCGTACATTCGTCTCTATGCACTTGGCTTGGCAGGAGGCATGCTTGGTGGTGCATTTAATAACCTTGGACTGATGATTATGGGAGGTTCAACTGCCGGAGCAACGTGGCAATGGCTACCGTTTATCTTGATTTTAATAGTAGGCCATATTCTTAACCTCGCAATGTCAGCATTGGGAGCATTCGTTCACCCGTTACGTCTGACATTCGTTGAGTATTTCAAGAACTCCGGATATGAAGGTAAGGGAACGTTATATAGCCCGTTTAAGAAATAAAGTAACCAAACAAATTAAAATAATAGTATTATGGAATTTTTAGGATTTCTCGGTTGGGGTCTAATGTTAGGTCTCGCCGGAATTGGTTCAGCTTACGGAACCACAATTGCAGCAAACGCAGCAGAAGGTGCGTTAAAGAAGAACAAAGAGAAGAGTTCAAGCTACATGATTTTGTCCGCTTTGCCGGCAACTCAAGGTCTATATGGCTGTGGGATAAAGCTGCTATTGCAGCCAGTCCAGCTCTGTATTTTGGCGTCGGTATTGCAGTAGGTCTGACCTGCTTATTCTCCGCCATTCGTCAAGGTATGGTTTGCGCAAATGGTATTGCCGGAATTGCATCCGGTCATGATGTTCAAACGAATACCATGATTTATGCAGCTCTGCCGGAGTTCTATGCTATCTTGGCACTCGTTGGTGCTCTTATGGTATAAAGCTTTTAGGGAAATAATTCGCTTAGAAACAAATGACAATAGAGTGGGGCAAAAACCTCACTCTATTGCGTATCGAACAGTATTGGATAGTATCGGATAGCATAGGACAATGAGCGGATAAGTATGCATCATTTTGTTACCCATAAATATCGACAGTCGAACGACGGTGGAACGACGGTCGAACGACAGTCAATCGAAAAATAAACGTAACTCATGCGAAGGTGAAACATCGGTCATACATAATCATAACGTAATCACATAAAGATTACATAATCGAAGGCCTTTAAAAGATACTTTTTAACACACCATTCGCACCTAACTATTTATCCCTCTTTGTGTTAGCAGAGTGGGGCATATTTTTTGCAATTGTAATGTCAAAATAATAAATTATTTTTTTTTGCAAAAAAGTTTGTGTATATGATTTTTTTGTTGTAATTTTGCACCCAAATTGAGTAGTATAGGTATGAAAGCATTTGTATTTCCTGGACAGGGCGCCCAATTCACGGGCATGGGCAAAGATTTATACGAATCGTATCCGGTAGCGAAGGAGTTATGTGAAGAAGCAAACGAGGTGCTCGGTTTTCGTATCACGGACATCATGTTCGAGGGTTCGGCTGAGGACTTGAAGCAAACGCGTGTGACACAACCCGCCGTTTTTCTGCACTCTGTTATTGCCAGTCAGGTGATGACGATTCAGCAGCCGGACATGGTGGCAGGTCACAGTTTGGGTGAGTACAGCGCACTCGTGGCATGCGGCTGTCTGAACTTCCGCGACGCACTCAAGCTCGTCTCCGCTCGCGCACAAGCGATGCAGAAAGCCTGCGAGAAACAGGAGTCTACGATGGCGGCTGTGCTTGGGCTTGAGGATGCAAAAGTAGATGAACTTTGTCAGCAAATCACTGATGATATTGTAGTAGCAGCTAATTTCAATTGCCCCGGACAAGTGGTTATCTCCGGAACAAAAAGTGGTATAGAGCGTGCTTGTGAACTGATGAAAGCAAATGGTGCCCGTCGTGCGTTGCCGTTGCAAGTGGGTGGAGCATTCCATTCGCCACTCATGCAACCCGCCGCAGAAGAGCTTAAAGATGCCATTCTGGCGACGAATTTCAATAAGCCGTTCTGCCCGATTTATCAGAACGTTAATGCATATCCACAGACTAGTCCAGAACAAATACGTCAGAACCTGCTTCTGCAACTAACAGCACCGGTGCGTTGGACACAGACGATTCGCAACATGATTGTAGATGGTGCGAACGAATTTTATGAGTTCGGACCAGGAGATGTGCTGAAAAATCTTATCAAGAAAATCGATTCAACCGTTTCGATAGGATAATTTCTTATTTTGTAATTTGTCATTGAGGCTTTATGTATAGAACATTTACTTGTGGCGAGTTGAGACTCGCAGATGTCGGAAAAACAGTGACCCTTGCAGGATGGGTGCAACGTATTCGTAAAATGGGCGGAATGACCTTTATTGACCTACGTGACCGTTATGGTATCACCCAATTGGCCTTTAATCAAGGCACAGAGGCATTTGAGAAAGCTAATGGATTGGGTAGGGAGTATGTACTCCAAGTTACCGGTAAAGTGATTGAGCGTCAATCGAAAAATGCACAACTGCCGACAGGAGAAATAGAGATTGAGGTACAGACATTGAATATTCTCAACCCAGCTCTCACACCACCATTCACTATTGAAGACGATACCGACGGAGGTGACGACCTTCGTATGAAATACCGCTATCTGGACCTTCGTCGTCCGTGCGTGCGCAAAAATCTTGAATTGCGCCACAAAATGGCGTTTGAAGTGCGCCGTTATCTGGATAGCCAAGGCTTCCTGGAGGTAGAGACGCCGGTGCTTGTTAACTCCACGCCAGAAGGTGCACGTGACTTTGTTGTTCCGAGCCGTATGAATCCTGGACAATTCTATGCACTTCCACAATCACCACAGACGCTCAAGCAACTGCTAATGGTTAGTGGTTTTGACCGTTACTTTCAGATAGTGAAGTGCTTCCGTGATGAAGATTTACGTGCCGATCGTCAGCCGGAATTCACACAGATAGACTGCGAGATGTCGTTTGTTGAGCAGGAAGATATTCTCAATATGTTCGAAGGTCTATCAAGACATTTGTTTAAGAGCATTCTTAATATTGACCTGCCAAAGTTGCCACGTATGACATGGGCGGATGCGATGAAATATTACGGAAGTGACAAACCTGATACCCGCTTCGGGATGACTTTTGTAGAACTACATGATATATTCCATAAAGCAGAAGCACAAAAGCCTGAAGAAGAACGGTTTAGTGTATTTGCAAATGCCCAATATATCGGTGGTATTTGCGCGAAAGGATGCGCAAACTATACTCGCAAGCAATTAGACCAGTTGACCGACTATGTCCGTCGTCCGCAAATCGGCGCAAAAGGAATGGTTTACGCAAGGGTAGAGGAGGATGGAACCGTCAAATCAAGCGTAGATAAGTTCTATAATCAGGATGTTGCAGGCTGAACCAGGCGATTTGCTGCTTATTTTAAGCGGTGATGATGCAATGAAAACGCGTAAACAGCTCTCTGAATTGCGTCTGGAAATGGGACGTCAGCTCGGATTGAGAGACCCGAAAAAGTTCAGCTGTTTGTGGGTAATCGATTTCCCGATGTACGAATGGTCAGATGAGGAACAACGTCTGATGGCAATGCACCATCCGTTTACCAGCCCGAAACCTGAAGATATTCCGTTGTTGGACACAGATCCCGCTGCCGTACGTGCCAACGCCTATGATATGGTTATTAACGGCGTAGAAGTCGGTGGAGGCTCAATCCGTATCCATGACGCCCAACTCCAGGAGAAGATTTTTGAGATTCTCGGCTTCACACCCGAGCAGGCGCAGACTAAATTCGGATTCCTTATGAATGCGTTTAAATACGGCGCTCCGCCTCATGGTGGTCTTGCTTATGGTTTGGATCGATTTGTAAGTCTCTTTGCCGGACTGGACAGCATCCGCGACTGTATTGCTTTCCCGAAAAATAACCAAGGTCGCGATGTTATGCTTGGAGCTCCGGGCGTCATTGATCCAATTCAATTGGACGAGTTGATGCTAGATGTCCGTAAACAGAACAAATAAAGAAGAATACGTGAAATAATGAAGCAAAATCCAGGATGATTGCACACGGTCAAATAGCTCTCATTACATCGACCTCCCGCTACTTTAAATACATTATAAGGCATAAGGGAATCGTTTTTTTGCAAGATGATAAATATTATATCGTCCACCGAACTGTCAAAGGTATTGAGATTATAACGCTTGATGAGTTTTTGTCCACGCGCAAACTACTAAAAATTAAACGGTACAAACTTAAACATGATGTTGATATTTCGGAACTTGTGCGAACCAAACAATATAATCGTTATAAATTAATCAATAATAATTGTGAGAATTTCTGTAACGACTTTATTAATGAGTTTTCAACACAACACCGTTCCGTATATTCTGAACAAATAATATTTTGGCTTTCAGCAGGAGCAATTTTACTTGTCGGTGGAGTTATTGCAGCATTTCTTGGTTTAGGTTGGTTGACAATAATTTGTTCATTAATGGTACTGCTTCCAATCATTATTACATTAAAGTCTAATTACGATTATGTAAAATAGCACATATTATTGATGTATTATAATTATTTAGAAGACGATATTGAAGATCAAAGTTTAACGCATGAAATCATTCACCTATTCGAGGGAGATGATGTTGCTCATGAATCTATTCCAAAGACAGGAGATGTCTTAGGTGTGTTGCCATTGAAGAACATGGTTCTTTTCCCCGGGGTACTTCTGTCGGTGATGATTACCCGGCCTCGTTCGCGTAAACTTGTAGAAGATGCGTTTAAGAAAGAACAACGCATTGCTGTGCTATGTCAAAAAGAGAGCAAGACAGAAGAACCTAATAGTGATGATCTCTATCCAATGGGTACGACTGCACGTATTTTACGTATTCTCAATATGTCGGATAAAAGTATCGGCGTTATTTTAGAGGGATTTGATCGAATCGCTGTAGACGAGTTCATTACTGACAAGAACTCAATTAAGGCAAAAATACGCATTGTTCCTGAGGTGTTCCCAAAGCGTAGTGACAAGGAATTTCTTGCTATTGCATCTAATATTAAGGAACAAGCCCTAAAAATATTGAGTGAGTCTGATTCAGTGACGCAAGATGCTACTATGACCCTGCGCAGTATCGATAATCCACCTACTCTAGTTAATTATATATGCGTAAATTTCGGTATGCGTAATGCTGACAAGCAAGAGTTATTAGGTGCCGAATCTATTAAGGAACGCGCTATCAGTCTGCTGTCCATCCTGAATAAGGAAGTGCAAATGATTGATATGAAGAAAGATATAGAGACCAAGACGCGCAAAGATATCGATAAAGATCAGCGTGAATATTTTCTTCACCATCAGTTGGAGACGATTCAAAAAGAGTTGGGTGATACTGGTGCGCAAGTGGCAAATGAATATAAAGAGCGTGCCAAGGATAAGCATTGGTCAGATGAAGTTAAAACAGTGTTTGACAAGGAGTTAACTAAACTACAGCGTACCCCATCCCACTCTCCTGATTATTCCATTCAGCAAAACTTTATCGAGATCATGTTAGATCTGCCATGGAACGAGTATTCAGAGGATAACTTTGATATGCATCATGCAAAAGAAGTGTTGGAGCGTGATCATTTCGGAATGGAGAAAGTTAAGGAGCGCGTGATTGAATATTTGGCGGTTTTACATCAAGTTATACTCCTTAAACAAAATACAAAGACTAACGTAAATACCGACTACAAAGCACCTATTTTATGTTTTTATGGTCCTCCCGGTGTGGGTAAGACAAGTCTCGGGAAGTCAATCGCCGAAGCGTTAGGACGTAAGTATGCTCGTATATCTTTAGGCGGTTTGCATGATGAGGCTGAAATAAGAGGACACCGCAAAACATATATTGGAGCAATGCCCGGTCGTATTATAGAGAATTTACGCAAGGTGAAAACATCTAATCCAGTCTTTGTGCTTGACGAAATAGATAAGATCGGTGCCGATTACAAAGGAGACCCGACGTCTGCATTGCTGGAAGTGCTTGATCCAGAGCAGAATAATACGTTCCACGATAATTATTTGGACGTTGATTATGATTTGAGTAAGGTTCTATTTATTGCAACTGCAAATACATTAGAAACGATTCCTCGTCCCCTACTCGACCGAATGGAGTTGATAGAAATGAGCGGCTACTCAATTGAGGAGAAAGTTGAGATTGCAAAGCGGCACATCATTCCAAAGGAACTTGATAACCACGGACTTAAAGCTTCGCAATTGCGCTTTAAGAAAGAGATACTTGGTCAGATTATTGATGGTTATACCCGCGAATCGGGTGTGCGCTCGTTGGAGCGTCAATTGGCAACTATATGCCGCAAAGTAGTGACAAAGTTGGCTTTAAATGAGGAATATAACCAATCTGTTACAAAAGAAGATGTGGAAACTTACCTCGGTAAACCGCGTTTCACTCGTGACGTGTGGGAAACAAATAAGTATATCGGTGTAGTGACAGGTTTAGCATGGACGCAAGTAGGTGGTGAAATTCTCTTTATCGAGACATCTCTTTCGCCGTCTAAGACCCCTACCCTGACGATGACGGGTAACTTAGGCGATGTGATGAAAGAAAGTGCCACTATCGCGCTCGGCTATATCAAAGCCCATGCAGACGAATTAGGCATCAAACGCAAGGATTTAGACACGCTTTCTGTGCATGTACACGTGCCCGAAGGTGCAACGCCTAAGGACGGTCCAAGTGCTGGAATAACGATTACAACCGCCCTCGTAAGTGCTTTTACCAAACGTAAATTGCGGCCTCGTATAGCGATGACAGGTGAGATGACGCTGCGCGGTAAGGTACTGCCTATTGGTGGGGTAAAAGAAAAGCTGTTAGCAGCTAAACGTGCTGGAATAACAGACATCGTTATGTGCCAGGACAATCAAAAAGATGTAGACGAGATACCAGCTGTTTACCTCAAAGGACTGAAATTCCACTATGTAAAAGATATACATGAAGTTTTAGACTTCGCTCTACTGAAATAAACAAAGTATCAACATATTAAAACAGTATTATCATGAAACCAAGTCACATTGAACATCTTGGAATTGCCGTTACGAGCATTGAAGAGGCTATGCCTTTCTTCGAGTTCCTGACCGGCTCTAAATGCTACTCTATCGAAGAGGTAGCTGACCAGAAAGTACGTACCGCCTTCTTCAAAGTAGGCGAAGTTAAAATTGAACTCCTTGAGCCTACATGCCCTGAATCCACAATTGCTAAGTTCATCGAGAAAAACGGTGGCCGCGGTGGTGTGCATCACGTTGCTTTCAACGTAGAAAACGTAGCAGACGCACTCGCTGAAGCACAAGCTGCAGGTATCCAACTTATCGACCAAGCTCCGCGCAAAGGTGCTGAGAACCTGATGATTGCTTTCTTACACCCGAAGAGCACCAAAGGCGTGCTGACCGAGATTTGTCAACAACCGAAGTAACGTCTAGAGTTTAAAGTTTAACGTATAGAGTTAAAAGATATGAGTAATGTAAAATTAGAAAGACTCGTAGCAAACCGTGAAAAAGCATACGCTGGTGGCGGTGAAGCAGCCGTGGAGAAACACCATGCAAAAGGTAGCTATACTTGCCGTGAACGTATTAATATGCTGCTTGACGAAGGTTCGTTTGAGGAGATTAATATGTTTTTGACCCATCGTTGCCATGACTTCGGAATGGAGAACAAAGTGTTCCTTGGCGATGGCGTTGCCGTTGGTTCGGGTACGATTGATGGCCGTCTGGTATTCGTTTTTGCACAAGATGCAACCGTTATCGGTGGTTCACTGAGCGAAACGATGGCTCTCAAGATCTGTAACGTGATGGATCAGGCAATGAAACTTGGTGCGCCTATTATCGGTCTCAATGACTCAGGTGGTGCCCGTATTCAAGAAGGTGCTTGCGCACTAGCAGGATATGCTGAGATTTTCGAACGTAACATCCTTGCATCGGGTGTCGTACCGCAGATATCTGTTATCTTTGGTCCGTGTGCTGGTGGTGCTGTGTACAGCCCTGCCCTAACCGACTTCATTATGATGACGGAGCAAAATAGTTATATGTTCATTACCGGTCCGAAAGTAGTTAAATCCGTTACCGGTGAAGATGTAACAGTAGAGCAACTCGGTGGTGCTAAAGTGCATGCAACAAAATCCGGTGTAACCCATTTCGTTGCTGCTACCGAAGAAGAAGCTATTGCTGAAGTACGCCGCCTTGTGTCCTTTATTCCGCAGAACAATATGGAAGAGGCTCCACTGATGGAGTGCAACGACGATCCAATGCGTCTTGAGGATGCTCTCAATGAACTTGTTCCTGATGATCCGAACAAACCGTACGACATGCACGAGATTATCAATCTTATTGTTGATAATGGCGATTTCATGGAAGTGCACAAAGACTATGCTAAGAACGTCATCTGTGGTTTTGCCCGCTTCAATGGTCGTTCAACCGGTATCATTGCTAACCAACCAAGTTGGCTTGCAGGTGTATTAGACTGTGACGCAAGCCGTAAGGCAGCCCGTTTCGTACGTTTCTGCGATGCGTTCAATATCCAAATTCTCACCCTCGTTGATGTTCCTGGCTTCCTCTGCGGTACAGGTCAAGAGTATGCAGGCATTATCGATCATGGAGCAAAACTGATGTTTGCATACGGCGAAGCTACTGTTCCAAAAGTGACCGTGACCATTCGTAAGTCCTATGGCGGTTCACATATTGTTATGTCCTGCAAACAATTGCGTGGCGACATGTGCTATGCTTGGCCGAATGCTGAGATTGCAGTGATGGGTGCAAGTGGCGCTGTAGGTGTACTTCAAGCAAAGGCTTTGAAGGCTATTGAAGACCCTGAAGAAAAGAAGAAATTCATCGCTGAGAAAGAGGCTGAATACAAAGAACTCTTTGCAAGTCCCTATCAGGCTGCTAACCGCGGATATATCGACGACGTGATCGAGCCACGCACCACCCGTGCCCGCATCGTTAACGCGTTTGAAAAACTGCAGACCAAGCGCCTGAACAATCCGGTGAAGAAACACTCTAATATTCCGTTGTAATATGATACTTTTGGACGTTACAAACCAAACATGGTTCATTACCGGTATGGGCTTCGGAATGGTGCTGCTCTTGCTTTTTGTCTTCGTGTATATCATGAAGTTGATGGGCTGGATAATGCAACCTCGTAAGAAAAATGTCCCGGAGCAAGCACAAACACAGGTGGTTACACCTGCCGAAAATGCAGATGACGCTACCAAAGCCGCTATCGCATTTACGCTCCAACAGTACTATTACGGGGTTCATGACCTGGTGGAGACACACCTCACCGTAAAACATCACACCACCGCGTGGAACATAGTCGCAACTGAAAATAATTAATTACAATACAATGAAAGAATTTCAATTCAAAATCGACGGTAAAGAATACAAAACTTCCGTCACCGAACTCGAAGGCGGTATTACTGAGGTAACCGTTAACGGAAAAGCATACAAAGTAGAAATGGAACACAAAGCTGCTCCTAAAGTAGCTGCTCCGAAACCTGCTGCTGCAAAAGAAGCTCCCGCTGCTGCTCCTAAGGCTGCCGCTGAAGCTCCTGCCGGAGGTAAAAAAGTCGTTTCTCCGCTGCCCGGTTCGATTATCAAAGTGCTCGTAGCTGAAGGACAAGCAGTAAAGAAAGGTGATACCCTACTCACTCTCGAATCCATGAAGATGGAGAATACCGTTGCTGCAGAGTGCGACGGTACCGTTACCAAAGTGGCTGTTACTGCAGGACAAACAGTAATGCAAGATGACCTGCTCGTTGTTATAGGCTAAAAACGTTGAACTATGGAAGACGTACTTGCCTTCTTCACCTCGATGGGGTTCATGAACATCAGTTGGCAACAAGGTGTTATGTTGCTGCTGTCGTTCTTCCTCCTATTCCTGGCGATAAAAAAACAATATGAGCCACTCCTCTTGCTGCCGATTGCATTTGGAATGCTGCTCACTAACCTTCCAGGAGCAGACATGTTCCACGAAGAGTTATGGGCGTCTTTCCTCCAACCGATGCTCGAAGATGGCGTTACGCCTAATCCGGCTTACCATAGTTATGGGGCTATTCTTAAGAATGCCGGCCTGTTAGACGTGATGTATATCGGTGTGAAAGCGGGTCTCTACCCCTGCCTCATCTTCATCGGAGTTGGTGCCATGACGGATTTCGGTCCGCTGATTGCCAACCCGAAGAGTTTCATACTCGGAGCGGCAGCTCAAGTGGGTATCTTTATCACGTTCCTGTGCGCAAACATCTGGTTTACACCTGCAGAAGCCGGAAGTATAGGAATTATTGGTGGTGCTGATGGACCTACTTCGATTTTCCTTACTTCAAAACTCGCTCCACACTTGTTAGGACCGATTGCGATTGCTGCGTATTCGTATATGGCTCTTGTTCCGGTTATTCAGCCGCCAATCATGCGACTGCTCACTACCGAGAAAGAGCGTAAAATCAAGATGAAACAGCTGCGTACCGTTTCCAAGACCGAGAAGATCATCTTCCCGATTATCATCACCACTATCGTGGCACTCGTTCTGCCTGATGCAGCACCGCTTATCGGCTGTCTGATGTTGGGTAACCTTATGAAAGAGTGCGGCGTAGTCGACCGTCTGTCCAAGACGGCTCAGAACGAGTTGATGAACATCGTCGTTATCTTCCTCGGCTTGTCTGTAGGCGCAACAGCCACAGGTGCTACTTTCCTGAGCGTCAAGACCTTACTCATTCTTGCAATGGGTATCATCGCTTTTGCTATGGGAACGGCCGGTGGTGTGCTGCTCGCTAAATTCATGAACCTTTTCTCAAAAGAGAAAATCAATCCGCTTATCGGTTCGGCAGGCGTTTCTGCTGTGCCTATGGCTGCACGTGTTAGTCAGGCTGAAGGTCAGAAAGCTGATCCTTCCAACTTCCTACTCATGCACGCGATGGGTCCGAACGTAGCGGGTGTAATCGGTTCGGCGGTCGCTGCCGGAATACTGTTGACATTCTTAGGATAGCGTATCCTATGCGTATCCTATGCGTGTCGTAAACCTCATATCAGTCTGTGTCTTGGCTTGTGTTTCGGCACAAGTCTTGGCGCAAGACGATGCCGCGGTGGACTCACTAATGAATCAGTTTAGGATTCAGGAAGTGGAAGTCACCGCCAGACTACGCAACGAACCTGTTGTTCCTGCACAGCGTCTCGAAGGAGACCGATTAGCAGCCCTATCTTCGCAGAGTGTGGCTGATGCTATTCGATACTTCTCCGGTGTGCAGATAAAGGACTACGGCGGCGTAGGAGGCATGAAAACCGTCGATATGCGCTCTATGGGTTCCAACCACCTGGGCGTCTTCTACGACGGATTAGAGATAGGTAACGCACAGAATGGCGTCGTCGATTTGGGTAAGTTCTCAGCGGAGAACTTGGAGGAAGTGGCACTGTATAACGGCCAAAAGAGTGAGATATTCCAATCGGCTAAGGACTTCGGTTCTGCCGGTACACTCTACTTGTGTACTCGACGACCTAAGTTTGAAAACGGTAAAAACTACCACATCGTGGCCACAATGAAAGCCGGTACGTTCGGTTTGGCGAATCCGAGTCTGCTCTATGAGCAGAAGCTCACGGAGACGATACATCTCTCTGCTAACGCCGAATATACCTACGCCAACGGCCGGTATCACTTCAATATCCACCGCGTCTATCCGAACGGAACAGTCGCTTGGGATTCGACAGGAATACGGCAGAACGGCGATATTCAGGCTTTTCGCGCAGAGGCAGGCTTATTCGGATACCTACCCGATGGTAAATGGCATGTCAAAGGCTATTACTATCAGTCCGAAAGAGGTATTCCTCGCGCTATTGTGCGCAACGTGTGGACCAGCGACCAACGACAATGGGAGAGAAATGCCTTTGTACAAGGTAATTTCACCAAGACGATCTTTGAAAACTATGACTTTAGCGTATCAGCCAAGTACTCGAACGACTATATGCGCTACCTCAATCCCGATACAACCCTGCTGTATATCGACAATAAGTTCCTGCAGCAGGAAGTGTATCTGAGTGTAGCCAATCGGTATAGTGTGTTCAAGTGGTGGGACTTGTCGCTCAGTGCGGATTATCAGCTCAACTGGCTCAAGTCCAATATGAAAGGCTTTGTCCATCCGTTACGCCATTCGGGCTACCTCGCTCTCGCTACCGACTTCCACTACAAATGGATCCGCGCACAGGCGAGCGTGTTGGGCACGTTTATTAAGGACATAACGGACGACTACACCTCCGATACGAAATACAACTTCACACCCGCGGTTTTCCTCAGCTACCAACCCCTACTCCACGAGCAACTCTACTTCCGCGCGTTCTACAAGCAGACCTATCGGATGCCGACCTTTAACGACCTTTATTACACGGATGTGGGTAACATCAACCTCAATCCCGAGAAAGCGACCCAATACGACGGAGGAATCGAATACACCAAGCGGCTGAGCATAGTCAGTGATGCACTCAAATACATGCAGTTCCGCATCAAAGCCGACGGTTACTTCAATCAGATCCACGACAAGATTGTTGCCGTCCCCAAAGGCAACAGCCAATATCGCTGGATGATGATGAACATCGGCTATGTGGAGATTCGAGGCTGCGATATCAATGCGGGTCTGGATTTTGACTTCAGTCACGATGTGCACTGGTCCATTGCCGGGACATACACGTTCCAGAAAGCGCAAGACTTCACCAACGCTAAAGACACAATTACCTACGGGGGACAAATCAGCTATATCCCTTGGCACTCCTGCTCCGCTACGAGCAATCTGTCATGGAGAGGCTGGACCCTCAACTACTCTTTTATTTATGTCGGAGAGCGGTACCACAATTCCGCGAATATTCCGGCAAACCGCGAGCAGCCGTGGTACACCCACGATGTCAGCGTCAACAAGTTGATTAATTTCAAGGGATGGAAAATGAGCGCTGGAATAGAAATAAACAACTTACTCAATCAGCAATATGCTGTAATACTTAACTACCCCATGCCGGGTATTAATGGCAAAGCAATTTTGAAATTTATATTATAAATAATATTTATGGAAACATTTATCACCAAACGAAACGGCAAAAAAGAAGTGTTCACCGTTGACAAAATCAAAAACGCTATCTCTAAGGCGTTTATCGCGGCAGGATCTTTCGCTACGGAAGACACCCTGACCACCATCCTCTCACGTCTGCGTATCTACGACGGAATCGGTGTGGAGGATATCCAGAACCAAGTGGAAGTAGCTCTGATGGCTGAAAAATACTATCAGGTTGCGAAACTCTACATGCTCTATCGCTCACGTCACAACGAGGACCGTGAGACATTGGAAAAACTTGACTTCCTCATCAACTACTGCGGCGCTTCCAATGCCGCTACAGGCAGTAAGTACGATGCTAATGCCAACGTCGAGAAGAAGAACATCGCCACCCTTATCGGCGAACTGCCAAAGGCAGGTTATATCCGTCTCAACCGTCGTTTGCTCACCAACCGTATCGAGCAGATGTTCGGCAAAGAGCTCGCAGACAAGTATATCTCGCTTCTTAAGCAACACTTCATCTATAAGAACGACGAGACCAGCCTCGCTAACTACTGTGCGTCTATCACGATGTATCCTTGGCTGCTCGAAGGTACAAAATCTATTGGTGGTAATGCAACAGCTCCGCATAACCTCAAATCGTTTTGCGGTGGTTTCATAAATATGGTCTTCATGGTTAGCTCTATGCTTTCAGGTGCTTGCGCAACGCCGGAGTTCCTTATGTACCTTAACTACTTCATCGAACAGGAATATGGTGAAGATTACTATAAACGTGCGGACGAAGTGGTGGACCTCAGCCTTAAGAAACGTACGCTGGACAAAGTCATTACCGACTGCTTCCAACAAATCGTTTATTCCATCAACCAACCGACCGGTGCTCGTAACTTCCAATCCGTTTTCTGGAACATCAGTTACTACGATCGTTACTACTTCAACTCGATTTTTGGTAACTTCCGCTTCCCTGATGGTTCTGCTCCACATTGGGACGGCCTCAACTGGCTGCAGAAACGCTTTATGAAGTGGTTCAATGAAGAGCGTCTACATGCTGTCCTCACCTTCCCGGTAGAGACCATGGCGTTACTTAGTGAGAATGGTGATGTCAAGGATAAAGAGTACGCGGACTTCACGGCTCAGATGTATTCTGAGGGTCACTCCTTCTTCACCTACCTCAGCGACAATGCTGACTCGCTAGCTTCTTGCTGCCGCCTGCGTAACGAGATAACTGACAACGGCTTCAGCTATACCTTAGGTGCAGGTGGTGTAAGTACAGGCTCCAAATCGGTGCTCACCATCAATCTCAACCGTGCGGTACAATTTGCTGTTCGTCAAGGTATTGCTTATCAGCAGTATATCGAGGAAGTAGTTGACCTTATGCACAAAGTGCAACTCGCCTACAACGAGAACCTCAAGAAACTCCAAGACCAAGGTATGTTGCCTCTCTTTGATTCCGGTTTCATCAATATTGGTCGTCAGTACCTCACTATAGGTGTCAATGGTCTCGTAGAGTCCGCTGAGTTCCTTGGCATTAAGATTACAGACAACGAGCGTTACGCTAACTACGTACAAGAAGTGCTCGGTATTATCGAGAAACTCAACAAACAGTATCGCACAAAAGACGTAATGTTCAACTGCGAGATGATTCCTGCTGAGAACGTAGGCGTTAAGCATGCTAAATGGGATCGTGAGGATGGTTATGTAGTGCCTCGTGATTGCTACAACAGCTACTTCTACATTGTGGAGGATACTTCGCTCAACGTTATCGACCGTTTCCGTCTTCACGGACGCAAGTATGTTGAGCACCTCACTGGAGGTTCTGCACTTCACTGCAACCTTGAGGAACATCTTTCCAAAGAGCAATATCGCAACTTATTACGCGTAGCTGCTGCAGAAGGAACCAACTACTTCACCTTCAATATTCCTAACACGGTATGTAACGATTGCGGTCACATAGACAAACGCTATCTCAAAGAGTGCCCTATTTGCGGAAGCAAGAACGTCGATTATCTCACCCGTATCATCGGCTACCTCAAACGCATCAGCAACTTCTCAGAGGCACGTCAAAAAGAAGCAAGTCGTCGTTACTACGCAGGAGCTAAAGAAGTAGCATGCTAAGATTAGCTGACTACGATATTGTTTTTCAGGAAGTGCCTAATGAGACCACGTTAGCACTTAATCTGAGTGAATGTCCTCACCACTGCCCAGGATGTCACAGCCCTCAGTTGGCGACATCTCTGGGCGAGGAACTCACCCTACCCATCTTGGATAATTTGCTCGCCACCTATCCCTATGTCACCTGCGTAGCTATGATGGGAGGTGATAACGACTTAGACTCGGTACTTAAAGTGGCACAAGCCATCCGCTTGCGTAAGAAAAAAGTCGCCTGGTACACAGGAATGAGTGAGCTGCCTATTGACTGGCCAATAGACCAATTTGATTTTATCAAAGTTGGTCCATACGTCGAGGCATTAGGGGGACTCAAATCCCCTACTACAAATCAACGCTTTTATCGCATTGTGGACGGAAAAATGGAAGATTGTACAGCCTTGTTCCAAAACAAGTGAGAAAGATATTCGCTATAGTATATGGTGCGGTGCTATTGCCCGCACTTTTCCTGCTATATGGTTGCAGGACGAATGAAGTAGTTCTACCCCCTGAAGAAGAACAGAAAGGCGAAACCGTCATTTCTGAAGTGATTGGGCTCTACCTGCTTAATGAAGGTAATATGGGCACGAATAAAGCCACACTCGATTATTACGACTTCACAACCGCCACTTACACCCGCAATATCTACTCTGCCGCCAATCCCAATATTGCACAGTCCTTGGGCGATGTGGGCAACGACCTCAAGATCTACGGAAAACGTCTCTATGCCGTAATAAATGCCTCCAATCTTATAGAAGTAATGGATTCTCACACAGCTAAACACATCGGCACGATTGTAGTACCGAACTGTCGCTACTTAGTATTCAAAGGTGGCTATGGCTATGTCACTTCGTATGCTGGACCAATCACTTCAGATATCACCAAGGCGCAGATTGGTTATGTCGCTAAGTTTGACACTGCCTCGCTCCAGATCGTCAGCACCTGTTTAGTTGGCTATCAGCCAGATGAACTCGAAATTGTTGGCAACACTCTATATGTTGCAAACTCCGGTGGATACATGACGCCCAACTACGAGAACACTCTTTCCGTCATAGACTTAACCACCTTCAAGGAAACAAGTCGTATCCCTGTTGCTGTTAATATGTGGCGAGTACGAAAAGATAATCACAACCAGTTATGGGTCTCTTCGCGTGGCAACTACGGCACCATACAACCTAAGCTTTATTGCATTGATACAAAGCAAAATAAGGTTGTCGACTCGCTCGCAATTACCGTCAGCGACCTGTACATAAATGGTGACTCACTTTACGCTTGCTCCGGTGATTATTATTCTGGCAATACTTCCTACCATATCATTAACACTCAAACGCACAAAATTGTGGCAAATCAATGGTTCGAAGATCCAACGGTGGAGATTGAGGTACCATATGGGGTTATGGTGCATCCACAAACAAAAGATATCTTTGTAACAGATGCCAAAAACTATGTTGAGCCCGGTGCACTCTGGTGTATCGGACAGGACGGAAAGTCCAAATGGAGCGTCCGTACCGGTGATATCCCCGCACATTTTGCCTTACTATATAAAACTACCAAATGATGAAATATTTTGTTACTTCTTGTATCCTTTTCGTTGCGATAGCCGTGAATGCTGCATCACCTTACATCCACAAAGTTTATGACTTTCTGCCAGGTATGGGCCAATTCGTCAATGTCTATCCCAAATACGAAACAGGAAACGCCAAAGCCGATATGATTCAAAAAGTAGAGGATGCTATCGCTAATAACAATAAAGGTCTTATTTCCCTCGGTGGATGGGGCGGATACGTTGTTTTCGGCTTTGACCACATGGTTGAAAATGTACCTGGCGAGTACGACTTTATTGTACTTGGTAATGCCTTTGATGGCAGTGCCGAGCCTGGAATTGTTATGGTCAGCTACGATAAAAACGCGAACGGTGAGCCTGACGACGAGTGGTTTGAATTAGCCGGTTCCGAGTATGGCAACAAATCCACATGGTTCAATGTGGACACTACCTATAGACGCGATGCGGACACCATCAAAAATCCCTTCCACAATCAACCCTATTACCCGCAATGGTTAGAGGAGGATGAATATACCCTGTCTGGCAATATCTTGCCTAAAAATGCCACGTATACGAACATGTGGGTGCTTAACGCTTTCGCTTTTGGCTATGCAGATAATCAGCCTAACGACAGCGAGAATGCAAAACTTAAAATCGATTGGGCTGTAAATAGTAAGGGACAATCGGTCAAACTGCCTGGTATTCACTTTGTGAAAGTCTATAATGCTATGGATCAAATGTGTGGGGATATTGGAGAGACTTCTACAGAGATTACAGGTGCTACAGATTTGCATTTGAGAACAGATTTAGAAGTTACATCTTCTTCCTCTATCAAGCAGAATAAGTACTATCGTAATGGCCAATTAGTTATCGAACGTAATGGTTGTATGTATAATTTACTTGGACAAGAAGTACAATAATTTTGTTACGACATACTTACTAAATATAGAAATAGCGACGCTCACGCGCCGCTATTTCTTAAAAAACATGGAATTTATATTGGTTTATTTAACCTCGTTGCCAAGGATATTGTAGATAGAATTACCCTTAATTATCAACACTTGACCATTGCGAATAACTTTCGTTACTTGCTCATTAGCCTTTATAGCATTGATTGCAGACGGATGTTCCGGGAAGATAGCCCGCTCAGGCTCAATATAAGGATCCGGCTTAGCTGCACCGAAATTATCCATTGCAAAGTAAGCAGGAGTATTCATGAAACCACCGGTTGCATCGCTACTTGACATACTGAATGTCAAACCATCAATTTCACCAAGTTCTGCCAAATCAACATATGTCCAACCTACGACATATTCGCCGTTTTGAGCAAGATAGAAATCTTTCGTCGCAACCTCTGCACCACCTTTAACGCCAATGCAAGTCAGTTTGAACCAATCGTCCTTACCAAATGCTTTGGCAAAGCTGTCACCGTTAACCATCGATGTAACTGCATATGCAGTGTTATTGATGAAGAAGCCCGGAACTACTTGTGCGTCGAAAGTAATCGTGTCGTTATACATATTCCATACTGCAAAATTCTCTCCTTCGTATGCACCACCCTTCGCGCTACGATAAGCTTCTGTATAGCCAGTAGAGGTATTAGCAGTCTCATTCGTTACAGTAAATGATGTGAAGTAATCACCATAGCCGCTGTTGCCGCCATAGTAGCTTCGGAAGTTGTACGTTCCGCTTGTCCAGCTGTTCCAACCAATTAC
>CACXYM010000006.1 GCA_902771935.1 uncultured Bacteroidales bacterium | reverse complement strand
GGCAGCCGGAAAATGAAAGGAAGAAAGTATGAGAGCGATGAGTAAGGCGGAGTTGGCGCGGGCGGCTGGAGTGAGTCGCGTTACATTATGGCGGTGGCTGAAAGAGCCTTCTATGCGTCAACTATTGGCAAAATACCAATGGTCGCCCAAACAAAAGAAACTACCTGGAAAATTAGTAAAAATTATTTGCGATTACTATGTTATTGACATTGATTAAGACGCGGGAGACGCGTTATGGCATCCACGCGGTGCTAATAGAAACGAACCACATATTCGGCGATAAGAAACTGTCGGAAGTGTATATACCACGAGAGGAAAATATGCTTAACCTTATTTACCGTTTGGATGTGTATAAGTCCGGTTTATGGATACAAGGTCGTAAGATCGACTGGCTATGGCCTAACCGCAAACAACGGCGACAGGTTGAGACTTACTTGCGCGGAATAAGTGTTTCGCGTGAAGAGATCCGCATCGACATCACGGAGATGTAGGTGTTGAACAGAGAAAAAACGGCGACCTAATTTGGGCGCCGTGATTTTTTTTTATCGGAGTAGTGTTTCAAATTGTTGCAATTTCGAGAGGGGTGTATATATTGTGCTTTTGCGTTCCCCGAAAGAATATATAACCGAAGAGACCATGGCGAAAGTAGAATTTGAAGATCCGATAGCGAGTTTGACCGGGATATTGGTCGGGAGTGATCCGTATTATTTCCGACGGTATCCAAAGAGCGGCGGAGGGGTGATGCACATAGCGCAAAGCCGACCCAACCGCTCAGGACATACTCCAACGCCGGAAGAACTCGCAGCGCGAATACGATTTGGGCAGTTGTTTGGTCGCGAGAAACATCTGGCTCACATCGAGCGCATTTACAAAAATCAATTAACCATTAATTTTAACGATTATGAGTAAAGTACAATTAACAGGAGCGTTTGCGCGATTTCGCGGGAAGCTCAACAAATCAGAGGTGCTCGTTCTCAAAGGTTGCCCCTGCGGTAAAGAGCAAATGGCTATGGATTTGCTGAATCCGAGCAAAGCCAATCATGTGAAGAATGTGGCGTGTCAGAACGCGCTAAAGACCGCGGCACAAGCGGCCAAGACCGCACTCGCTGACCCGACGGAACATGCGAGCCTCGAGGCTGGGTTCAAAGCACAGAGTAAGTACACGTCGCTGTTTGCTTATGCGGTGGCGCAGAAGTATGTGGCACCGAGTTTCGATTAACGAATTAACGTTTAACGAATGAAAGAATGAGAAAGTTTTTTTTTATCTCGCTGTGCTTATTCAGCGTATGTTGCATTACATTGACGAGCTGCAACGTCACCCGAGTCGTGGAGACCAAGAGTGAGTACTTCACCAAAGGTGACACCACCTGCACCATCGTCACCAAAACCGTCGAATCCTACGACGCTTCCAAGAAACTGAGTTATTAACCTTTAAACCTTTTAAACTATGAGTAAAGTTGTATTTTTAGACCCGATTGACCACGTAAGTGGTAAATTGAGCAAGAAATCCCGCGTAACGTACTGCTTCCGCGCTAACTCGAACGAAGCTGGCGTGGCAAACGTTCTACTCCGTACACCGCTGCTGAGTTGGCACGCTTCGACAAGTTCGCTGCTGTCGCACGCTCTACCGCTGCTGTGATGAAGAACCCCTCAAGCCTTGCAACGGCTCAGACTGAGTTCAACGCTCAGCACACCTACAAGAAACTGCGCAACTACGTTTGGCACCGCGAGTGGGAGAACTACCAAGGTTAAAACCTGTAGTCCATTCTTCCAAAAGAGCATCGCTAATGTGCGGTGCTCTTTTTTTGGCGCATAGGGCAAGAAAAAAATATGTATTTTTTAAGCGAATCAGAAACCTATGCCGGCGGGAAGGGAATGGGGAGCGATGCGGAAAGTGAAGGGGACATTGTCGGTGGCAAAGTAATAGCGATGGGCTTTGATATCTGAACCACGCACAGGTTCCCAGCTTTCGTGCCAGTAGCCTAACTGCTCGGGAGTAAGAGTAAAGGTCACGGTGCAACTGTCTCCTGCGGGAATAAAGACTTTCTTAAATCCTTTGAGTTCGCAAATCGGTCTTGCCACGCTTCCGCTCTGTTGGCGTGAATAGAGCTGCGCGGTTTCGTAGGCGTCGTAAGAACCGGTGTTCTTAATTGTACAAGTAACCTCATACGCGCCAGATGCCTGTTTCTCGTACGTTGTTGGTCCGTACTCAAAGGTCGTGTAACTCAAACCAAAGCCAAAGGGGAAGAGAGGTTCGGTAGGTGTTTCGAGCCAATAGGATGATTGTCCGATACTGAACTGCGGGCAGCCGATAGGGATACTGTCTATGAGCATCGGCGGATCGTAGGACGGACGGCCTGTATTGAGACGATTATAGTAGAGGGGCACTTGTCCGACCATCTTGGGGAAGGTAATCGGTGTCTTGCCAGAAGGCACGGTTTTGCCTGTGATGATGTTGCATAATGCAGGTCCTGCCATCGTGCCACCATGAAAAGCATAGAGCACAGCCGCAGCTTGTTCGACTTCGGCTCCGATAGTGAGCGGACGGCCAGCCATAACGACCATAACAACGGGTTTGCCTGTAGCAGCAAGGGCTTTCATCAATTCGCGCTGTGCGCCAGGGAGATTGAGGTCTGCTCTACAGCGTGCCTCACCGCTTAGGATCGCCTCTTCGCCGCAGAAATAGAGAATGACATCGGCTTGTTTGGCTTTAGCGATGACCTTGGAGAAGTCGGTATTCTTATCGCGGCTATATGTTAATCCGGGCTCGTAGATAACGTTTAGCGTTGAGCGTTGAGCGTTGAGCGATTGGAAGGCTTCCAGTGGTGTTACGCTATGCTCAGGCTGCGCATCGAAGACCCAGGTACCGAGTTGCTCTTTTTTCTGGTGAGCGAGAGGACCGGTGATTAGAACGTTTAATGTTGAATGTTTAACGTTTAAAGGAAGGACACCATTATTTTTGAGCAGGATGGCAGATTCTTCCGCCACGCGGGTGGCAAGTTCCAAGGCTTCGGGCGTATAGGCAATCACTTTATCCTCGTCTACATAGGGGTTATCGAAGAGTCCTAAACGATATTTGAGTCGCAAGATAGAACGCACACAGTCGTCAATCTGACTCTCTTTGACCTTGCCTTCGGCAATCAGTTCAGCCAGATAATCGGTGTAGATATTACCTTGCATGTCCATTTCCATTCGGGCGTTGATACAGCGTTCTGCCGCCTCTTTCTTATCGGCACAAAGTCCATGCGGCACCAAATCGCTACCGCTTCCCCAATCGCTGACGAGCAAGGCATCGGAGTGCCACTCGTCGCGTAGGATATCTACATTGAGATGATGATTGGCAGAAGAGGGTAAGCCGTTGAGTGCGTTGAACGAGCACATAACACTCATCGCGCCCGCGTCAACAGCGGCTTTAAATGGTGGGAGATAGATATCGCGCAGCTGGGTTTCGGGAATCCAAGTGGTGTTATAGTCTCTGCCTCCTTCGGATGCTGAATAGCCGGCGAAGTGTTTGACACATGCCGCCATGCCTTGCGATTGATAGCCTTTAACGGTAGCGGCACCAAATGCAGAAGTGAGTATCGGTTCTTCGCCATATCCTTCTGCCACACGTCCCCATCGCGGATCATGTGCGACATCAACCATTGGAGAAAAAGCCCATCGGATACCATCGGACAATGCTTCCTTAGCCGTTAGTTGAGCCGCTTGCTCAACGAGTTCGGGGTTCCATGTTGCACCTTGACCGAGCGGGATAGGATAGATGGTGCGATAGCCATGAATCACATCTCGTGCGACGACGAGCGGAATGCCCAATCGCGTTTCCTCGACAGCCATTCGTTGTAGTCGGTTGATTTGCTTGACACCGACAACGTTGAAGATAGAACCGACTTTTCCTTGGCGGATAAGCGCTTCTTTCGGTTCGGCATCCCAGGAGGGGTCAAGCTGATTCATTTGTCCGATCTTCTCCTCTAAAGTCATCTTAGCGAGAAGATTATCAACGAATCGGTCTTCAGCGCTCTTCTTGGCGCATGAACACAAAACCACTAACAGTAAACAGCATACCGTTGTGCGAAATGAATAATTGTCCATCTTTGATAAATTTACGATTGAGAGATTGGCTCGCGTCGTTGTGCTCTATGTCGGTTACGATGTCCTGGCAGAGTCCTTCTCCATATACTTCGAGTTCCCAGAGCGAGACGCCGTAACCGGTATTACGCGTTTTACACGATATGCGAACGAACTGCGCTTTGACCGCCTCATTGTTCACGCGGATATCCCATTCTTGCACGCCGCCTTTGGCGTTGGTAACGGATTTAACAGGGGTATAGTTCTCGCCATCGTCACTAATTTCGATATCGAAAGAGGTGGCGTAGGCATTCTCCCAGAATAATTTGACTTTGGTGAGTTTATAGCATTTCTCCAAGTCCACAGCGATCCACTCGCCGTCTTGGAAACGACTTGACCAACGGGTCTCCAAATCTCCGTCGACGGCTTTGGGTGCTTTTGTTCCATCACCCTCAGCACCGGAAGCGGTTGCGGGTTTATTGAGTGCGAGGTTGACATCTGAGAATGGTTTCACATGGATAATAGCTGTGTCTGACAAGTCAGCGCACTCGACCGGATAGTCGAAATCTCCGACTTGTGTTGCTCTGTATGTCGTTTCGCAGAAGTCCAGTTGTTCACCAAACTGATTGAGCACAGAGACTACGAATGTCTGTTCTTCGCCCAGAGGAAGTGTGACCTCTTTCGGCGTTACTTGGGCAGCGGTAGGTTGCTCTGTTTCGAGCACCACAATCGTGAGCGAAGCAGAGAGTCCTTCGAGCGTTCGGGTCTCGGTAAAGAGGCCGTACTTCGGATAAGTGAGTTGCTCGGAGGTAGTGGAGAGAACGGTTCCGCTATAACTATAAGCGGTTGTATAGAGCGTAGTACTCTGTCCCTGACAAATGACCGTATCGGAGGCAGAAAGGGCGATAACAAAGACTTTGTCGGGGTCGCCGGTTAACGGTCTACCATACGCTTCGAGTTCGTAAAGAGATGTGCCGTATGATGTAGCGCGCTGAACACCTTTTAAGCGAATATAGCGCGCACGGGTACGGGTATTAACTGTCTCGACGCCTCCGGAAGAGGAATAAGTGGCTGCTTGCCAGAGGATATTGTCGTCGCTAAAGGACAGTTCGTATTCCGATGCGTACGCCGTTTCCCAGCGCAGAACGATATAGTCTATATAGCACTTCTGCTGCAAATCGACGATGACGTATTCATTATCGTGATGCTCCGAGCCCCAACGCGTTTTCGGGTCACCATCGGTAAGGTTAATCGCCCGACAGCCTGCGTTCTCTTCGGACGAAGCGGTAACGGGTTTATGAAGCGCCAAGTTCGGATAAGGCAAATCCCAAGCTAAGGGGTCTTGCGGGGTTTCTTCCTCGTCGTCTTCTATCGTTGTGAAGGTTTGCTGTTTTGTACCGTCAAAAAGCGTGAGGCCATGCGGCGCATAAACTGTTGTATCTTTCGCGCCGAAGAAATGAACCGGCAAGGAAGATGCTCCGACGTTATAGACCGCATAAATGGTCTTGGAGCTTATTGTATCCGTATAAGCGCAAGCCAAAGGATGGTTGGCAAAGATATCGAATCGTTTCTCGCCGAGTGCTTTATGGGAATGGGTTAACCAATAGGTGATACCACCTGTATCGGGGTTCTTAGCTAAGGCTTTCCCCATCTTGTCCATACGGTTCCAGACCCTTGCAGCAGAGTCGGCATCGAAGAGGGAGAGATAGGACAAGCAGACATTTCCCAGTCCGGACTCATCGCCCAATCCCCCTTGGGGCGCTTCGTAGTCTTTCACCTCTTTCGTCGCATACATCTGCGCGTAGTCCCATCTTGCAAACGCCAAGTCTTCGGAGAGGTAGTTTGTCAGAATGGGCGAGATAGGTAGCCATTGGATAGAGTGCATCCAGACAGGGTCACCGGAGAACCATGTCCACCATCCTACACCTTGCATTGTGAGATTGCAGCAATAGGGGTGTTTGTATTTGGTATAGTCGATGTTTCGTCTCTTACGGTCAAACCAATATTCTGCAGTAGCCCGTGATTCGAGGGTATAACCCATAATACCGGCTTCGAGCATATCTTGGTCTTGGAGTGCAGCGCCTAAGAGCCATACTCCACCCCAACCCTGCATAGCCTCCGAGGTGGACTCTTGTCCGTTACCGTTTCCTTGATTACCTAATCCTCCGGCGAACGAATGTCCGCAATAGGGGTCCAGCGTACGGAACCACGGTTCGTCAGCAGACCGTTGCCAGTTGGCATAATCACGCGCCACTTCACGTGCGATTGCGCCGTATTGTGCACGAAAGTCATCATCTAAGAGGCACAAAATAGCTGATGCATAGACGAAATAGCCATAGTGAAAATGGTGATCATTAAACGTATCCGAATCGTAGGAGGGGTCAAAGCCAACCAATGCTCCCCATCGTGGATAGCGTGCGAAATACACCCGCTGCTCACCAGGGGTATAGGTGTACCAATTCTCTAAGGTCGCGCGCAGACGCTGCTTAGCCATACGGAAAGTAGCCGTATCACCGAGTTGGAGCGCAAAAGTCATATAATGCGCCATTTGCGTCAGTCCCTTACCTCCCCAATAGGTATCTTCGCCAAACGAGCCGCGCTTGGCATAATCGGCATTCAGTTCCGCCATGCGCGATGGAGAGAAATCTGCTTTCCACTCCATGGGCGCCGGGAAAAACGGTAGCATTGGATGTACGGGATATGTAAACGTCACATCCTTGCATTCCCAGACACGCATCTGTCCTCGCGGAGTCATATAAGTTGGCTGCGTTAAGGGGAGCATGGGTTCGCCTAAATATTCAGAGCTGTAATAGTGGTGCGGCAAGAATCCCATGAGAACGGGTTGGTCCACACTAAAGGTGGTGTTGAGTGTAGAAGTGGCTGCGTCATAGGAATAGGAAAACGTCGTTTTACGTGGAATACGAAAAGCGTAGGGAGTAACCGCCTCTTTATTCAAACCTTCGGTCAGCAAGGCTACAGTCAATTGGTTGGTTTGCGAGAACACCCCATATTTAGCGTCATCGGGGTTGTTGACTTGCATTGAGATGCCTTGCGCCTCGAGCCACACCAGCGGGGAGCCGTGCATGCATGTAACGCGCACCCAAGAGTCGCCATCCTGCATGATAAAGGACATCATAAAGTCCGACCACGCATCGACTAACGCTTCCGTAAAAGCAGCTTTTTTGCCAGTAGTGGTATTGGTGAAAGTTATGGACAAAGGGGTATCCCATTTCATTTCGCAGCCGGTAGGTTCCCAATAGGTTGGGTATCCGATTTGCAGTTCTCCGTCCTTTGCCTCAACCCACCCCGGGTAGCACCAAATCTTGCCTGTCCACTTATTAACCAAGGCATAGGTCCACCAATCGTTGGTAGGCAAAGCCAATGTGCCTTTTTGCGAACCGTCGGGTGTACCCAAGCGCAGTAATAAGGAGTCCGGCAGATAGAGGCGGCGATGTTCCATCTGGTAGGCCTGACTTCCGCCATGTTCGGATGTTCGGCTGGCAGAAAACGGTGCAAAAGAGGCATACGAACCGCCATCCAAGGGTATAGCGCGTTGAGCACTTAACAGAATACAAATGGCTAAGGCCAAAAGTGTACAAAACAGAGACTTAAAATGCATAGTGCTATAATCTCACAATGATTGTTTCAACGGCATTTGCCGGTACGTTTATATGGGCTACGTAATCCCCAATCTGCAGCGGGAAAGTAACTTCCTTGCCGGTATTGAGGATATTGATAGCGTATGAACCATCTTGTTTCTCCACAGCGCAGAGATAAATCTGATTATTGATAGCCGGTTGATTGTTGACAGCCAAGACGACGTCTCCGGGACGCATCGAGCGGCTGAACTGCTTGAGCACGTAGTAATAGGGCGTGAAATAGATGATATCGTTCGCATAGTCCACCATCACCGGCGCCGCAGCAAAGTTATTGACATGGTTCGGTCCGCCAATTGAATCCAACACAATATTCCAGTCGATAAAACCGGTTAACCAATGGTTCAGACCATTGATAATATAGCGCGCATAACGATGTACCGCCACATATTTAGGATGGGTATCACCAGCCCACTGCGTAGAATATGCCCAATCGGTAGCAATCGTATCCCACCAGAAGGCATCGTTATTGAACCAACCGGACTCTTTGAATCCGATGGGTTCCGTGACGCCTTCCCACGGGTCGCAACCGAGATTATCGATACAACCTTCGGAGTGGAAGATGGTCTTGTCGGGATTGGCTTCATGCACACGGTCGAGGGTTTCGGGGAAACAATCCAGCGTACTGCCATACCAGTGAACAGCCATACCGGTTGTATAACGCTTGGCATCCTCTCTACCATAAATAGCTCGTGTATAGGGCTCCATCTCGAAAATATTTTGGTCAAAACCATAGATAGCCACATCTCCCAAGCCGCGTTTCTCAAATGTTGGGCCGAGATACTTGCCGATAAACTCGGCTTCCACTTCCGGTGCGAAGTCCATGGACTCCCATCCGCCGTCGTTACCCATTGGTTCGTTCACCGGTGTTACAGCCCATATATTTACGCCTTCGGCTTTCCACGCTTCAACGTACTTTGCCAAATAATCGGCATAAGCCTGGTAGTATTGCGGAAGGAGTGCTCCACCACGGTGGAAACCATTCTCGCGCTCATAATACTTCTTATTCTCTTTCATCCACGCGGGCGCGGTCCACGTATTCGCCATGATACGATAGGTCTTATCCTCCTGTGCTTGCTTGATATTCCACACGTCGAGCATAAGATGATAGAGGTCATAGTTTTCGTCTAAGACTTGCGGATATTTGGCTTTCGAAAAACCTTCTTTATCACGGTCGAGAGAGAAAGACTCCATAGCCACATCGTCCTCTTTCTCTGCGAGCGAGTATTTACCTTCCACCGAGAAATCCGATGCACCAATCTGCGTACGAGAAGCCGAGAAATTGGCACCATTCTCACCGTACAACTCTTCCAGAATAGCCTGGCGTTGGTCTTTAGGAAGACATGCCAATACGAAAGCTGATGACTCTGTGAGCGATCCACCAAAACCATCGATAATCTGTCGGCGGTCGTTCACATCCACTACGATTGCATTGTCCGCCGTTCCAGGTCGGAAGACAACCGGTTTTACTTCTGAGCACTTGTCTCCTGACTCAGAGGTCAACCAGACATGAGATGATTTTACATTAGACGTACAAGACGCGAATAAAATCATCATTGGAAAGCAAAAAGTGAAAAGTGATAATTTACTCATATTTCAATTATTAGTTGTTTAATTATGCCATCTCGTGCGAAGATGTGGGCACTTTGTTCTTTTGACAAAGTGATTGGTAATGGATGATTGGTGGTTGGTGATTGTTTATAGATGATCTCGGTTCCGCAGTAGGTGAATCGCAGTTCACCATTGGTGAAGTCCTTATCAGTAAGCATTGACGGAGCGAAGGTGATCTTTCCGTCATGGACAGAAACACCTAATTCAAACCACCGCGAGATGATATCCTCTTTCACCTGTCCGGTCATTCCGGGCTGCTGTACACCTGCCATAGAGGGAGTATGCGAATACGGATCAAAGGGGAAAGCACCATATTCCGCCGGCGACTTATGAGAACCGATACCTTCGCGTATGGCGTTATATTGATCGCGCAGGCGCTCAATGACGGAAGGATTGCTGTGTTCATCGATGCTTCGTTGAAGTGTTTCACCTACGGCAAGGAGAAGTTTGGACACCATGTGCCAGTAGATACATCCGAGTCCTTCGTATTTATAGAAGGTACCACTACGTCCGGTAAAGGCATGATGGTTGAAGACTTGTTCATAGAGGTCTTTGAGTTCGGCAGGCAAGTCATTGGCATTGCGGTACTTGGCATCGAAATGGATACCTCCGTCGCAATCTTGCTTGAGAATGGTGCCTAAATATTTCTGCACTACGGGCAAGTTCTTCGCCGTTTCGGGTAGGTTATTGAGTTCGAGGAAGGTCTTACGCGGTCTATTGGGATAAAGCATGTAAGAGCGTTGGTCCGGTCGGTAAATGTCGGACTTGCGCATAGCATCGAGTAGGTCAGCGGCTTCTTCTGAGCTCAGCAAACCGGACGAGAGAACAGCCACTTGACCTTCCAGCATTTGATAGAGATGACTAATTGTAATTTGCGATTGGTCATTTGTCATTTCAAATTTGATGAGGTTATATGCCTCATAGAGTCCATCGGCGCGTTTGTTGGCACGGATAGACTCGTCTATCTTACGCAGCGCAGCGGCACAGAAGTCTTGCAACTCTGTTAATTGCAGGAGTTGTGTCTCGCCGCTCAAGCCCGCGTACACTTTAGTACGATAGGATTCTCCCGCAGTACCGACCGAGTCAATGAATTGACGTGGTGAGAGATTAGCAGTTAGGGTTTTATGGATAGCCCGTAGGAACTCCAGAGTCTCCGCTGCGATAGTGGTATCCGTTTGTATGAGTTGTTGCAAGAAAGCCACGTACCGGCGCATATAACAAAGCGTGACCACCGAAGTGCCGTATCCGACCAAGGCGTTATTGGCATCGTTCCACTCAGGTCGCAAAGTATTCATCCAGATGCCGGCATTAGGGATGAAGTTCGATAGTTTGGTGAGTAACGTGATGAGCAGTTTATCCGTCATCGTTGTATGGCGAACGTTACCGTTCTCATCCAGCACCAACTTTGCATCGGGTCCCATCTTCGGGACAAGGTCCATGATATGTTGATGCAACGCATTGTCGAACCAAATACTATTTTTAGGGTCAGCAACTATCTCTTTGTATGATTTAAGTCGGTACGGGACATTAGCGAACGCATACTGACTCGCGTTTAGCAAGCCGCGCAGGGTATCCGGATCGTGCTGAAAACTGAGTTCCAGAAGTTTGAGCAGATAGATAATCTGATGATCTCCCCAATAGCCTATATTGGACCAAGGGTTCTCAGGTTCAATCACTTCGTAGTCAATGCCTTCGTTCGAGATGCGGTAAGGGTTATAACCGTCCGCAGTGGTTGCATTCAAGAACTTAGCGATAATATGATTGATGAACAACGGATACGAATAGGAGAGCGCTTCCCAGTTCTGGAAGATATCGCGCCAGTTACCTTGATATGCCACTACGGGTTTGCCGTTCTCGTCTTGCACGCGGATAGAGAATAAGTTCCATGGGCGCGAAGGGTCACCATGGCGACGCCCAAATGTAAGCGGCAGGTCCTCATTGGGTGATTTTGGAGGATATGTTAGGTAATATCCGCCACGCATTGTATTGAACAGCACGTTAGCAAAATGGCGTGCATCGTTCGCCTCGTCTCCTGTGTGCTGTACACCATCATTCTGAGCCACAATCTGTTTGAGTGTAGCAGTAGATTGTTTCATTGCCTCCTCAATCTGCCGAATGGCATCTTTTTGTGCGATAAAACGCATCAACTCATGTACCGCTACGGCATCTTGACTCACGTCGAGGACAGTGTACCAAGTTTGAGATGCGGAAGGTAGAAGGTTGAAGGTGGAATGAGCGATAAAAGCACCACGCACACCTTTCGAATTGGTTTGCGAGTAGTCCGTATTTTCAGGCAAACCGAGCGCATAGACTGTGTTGCATGTCAAGGACTCGGATGGTTCGGCGCGGTCAACGAGGATGGCTTCCATTCGGAAGAGTGCGAGAGAAGTTCCTTCGACGAGTTCGGTTTTCTTGTACCCATCTACGAGGGTTGAAAACTCATTTTGCGTCTTACGCTCTACGCCGGCGGGAAGGACATTAAGCAGACTATCTTTCAAATCAATATGGATAGTTTCATCAGATAGGTTCTCCAAGGTAGCTCGTCTTACCCAGCCGTGCTTGCCTGCCGGAGTCCAGAGGTACGAAAATCTAAGCTTGAGGGTGTTATTCTCTTCGCAAAAAACAATGGTGTTACCTACCGTTGATTTAGCAATCTTACGGGTGATATCATATTTCGGTTGTTGTTTTTCGCTAAACGGTTTCCACTCGTTAATTTGGGTTCGTGGTCCGGTGGTCTCGTAGTTCTCTGTTATCTTATCGTCAGTATAGTACGGGAAAAGCGCTTCATTCGGAGAGCGTCTTCCGGCAGTTAGTCCACCCGTTGAGGCCAGATACATCCAGAGGTCGGTATCGGAAGCTAAAGAGATGAAGAACGGCTGCATCGCATCGTAGTTAGCGATTTCGTAGAACCGCTCTCCGTCGATCGTTATGAATTGTCCTTGTACGTTTTTCATTTATTACGTCTTTTGTCGAGTTCGTTTTTCATTTGCTCCATCGTAGCGGAGTCGAGGTTATAGAAAATCATAACCAGTGCGCAGGAAGCATATAGTGCTCCCGGGATAATACTTACGAGCAAGCGTATTCCCAGCATGGCTGTATCCGATTGTACGTCAGCGTTTGCGATGAAGTGTGTAACGCTTAGGATCCATCCAGCCGCAGCAGCTCCGATAGCCCAACCGAGTTTCTGCGCCAGGACAGAAGCCGAGAAGCATAGCCCTGTAGTACGGCGGTTAAATTTCCACTCGCCGAAGTCAGCCACGTCCGCTAACATTGTCCAAAGCAAAGGCACAGCGGGCGCATAAGCCATTTTAGCAAGGATATTGAAGGTATAAACGAGCGGCAAGTTATCTCCTGCCACAAAGATAAGAGCAAAGAAAATGCCGGATACCACAGAGGACATGATATATACCATCTTATTGCCAAATCGTTTTGCCAACGGTTTGGAAGCGGGCAATGCAACTATCAGCGCTACTGTACCGAGCACGTTGAAGAGTTGGACATTTTCTGCATTGTGGATATAATACTTGAAATAGTATGCGATTGCAGCATTCTGCATAGCGAACATGATGAACGACACAATACCGACCGCAGTGAGTACTAACCACGCCTTATTCATGAAGAGGTATTTGAAGTCTTTGAGGACATTATTATCCTGTTTCTCCGGTTGCGGAACACGCTCCTTGGTCGTACCAAAGGCAATGAGGAAGAATACTATACTGAGGATACCGAACAGACCAACGGTGAATTGATACCCTTGCGCTTGGTTGACTACGCCGTCATTACCTATTGCACCGAGCCATTTGACCAGATAGAGGGCTGCGCCGGTTACTATAAATTGTCCAATATAGGCGGCGATAAAGCGGTAAGTATTCAGTCCTGCACGCTCGTTACTATCGTCGGTCATGACAGCAGAAAGAGAACTATAGGGTAAGTTAACAAACGCATAAGCAGTACGCAGTAAGAGACAGGTGATAAGTGCATAGGCAAATTTACCATTGAGTCCGAACTCCGGAGTAGTGAACGCCATAACTGCTAAGATAGCATATGGGACAGAACCGAATAAGAGATAAGGGCGGAATTTTCCCCACCGCGAATTGGTACGGTCAGAGATGATACCTACAATCGGGTCCATAAGGGCGTCCCAAATAGAGCCGACAAACATGATGACACCTGCTAATGCAGGAGATAAGCCGTAGATATCGGTGTAGAAAATGAGTAACCAGAAGCCAACGAGGTCCCAGACGAAATGGGACGCGGTATCACCAAGGCTGTAACCAAGTTTTTCTTTAATCGAGAGTTTCATAGAGTAATCAGTGTTCAGTTATCAGTTATCTGTTTTTCTTATAAACGCGAATGTAATCGACGTACATTTTGACCGGTGTTCCGTCTGTGGGAAGTGCTGTCACGCGCTGGAAGGACGGGTCGTCGGAAGTGATAAGTTCCGGATATTTCTCAGCTGCCGGCATATTGGGGAAAAAGCCTCCAACTGACAGATTGAGTACGATGTAGAAGGGGTGATTGAAATAGTGTCCAGGCGCATTGATTTCCTTGTCTCGCAAAGAGAGTTGAAAATACGGAAGAACATCGGGATAGATGTCTTGGTCGAGGTACATTGCGATAGAATCTTCTGTCCAAATGAGTGTGAAAAGATGGAAATCCCCTTGGACAGGATATTCGGCAGTAGTAAATTGGCCGAAGTTGGGATATGCGCCGTTATTAAATGATTCACCCCAGTGGCACGCGCCATTGAAATAGCGGTCTTGGACACCGTGCTCAATGCCGTAGTGATGTCCCATTTCGCAGATGTCTATCTCGCCGCACTTGGGCCAAACGACACGTCCTTGCTTTGCCAGTTCTGCTTTCTTTTTATCGACATCATCATTGTTACCCAGATTGGTAGCCAGATTATTACCTAACATCCAGAAAGCAGGCCACAAACCATTTGCTGTATAGGGGAACGCAATGCGTGCTTCCACTTTACCGTACTCAACAGTTACTTTATTTTGGGTATTCAGCCGCGCGGAGGTGCAGGGACGATTACGATAGTTCTCCCTCTGCGCTTTGAGGACCAGACATTGGTCATTGGTAACAGGATGGTGCTCAATAGAGATATTATTAGGCGTGTAATATTGCAACTCGGCATTACCACCTCCACGGGCGTTATCCTCCGTGTTCCAATAGGCGGTATTGAGTGTCGGTTCGTCAAACTCATCAGACCAGACTAATTGCCATTCGCTCTTCGCGCACGAAGTGAGTACAAAGCACGCCGCACATAGGATGATAGTCAGTTTTTTCATATTCGGAGATTATCGGATTATACGGCCATTCAGGTCATAGATATTGCCATTTCGCTGGATGTATAGTTGTCCATCGCGAAGGATCTTGATACTGTGTATCTCGGTAATTGGTGCATCGAGTGCCTGAATTGGTCCTTGTCCTTCGGGTTCGATAGGATCAGATGCTGCATTGGAAAAGAAGCTCTGTCCAGCATCGCCACGTTGATAGATACGAATCCAATCAATATACATAGACCGTGGTCCGTTGGCTAACGCTGTGATTTTATTAATATCATAAATACCCGGGAAGTTACCACCGATAGCTACGTTGGCGATGATGAAATTAGGTTTACCGAATACTACACTGCGGTCATAGTCGGGATTGGTATTCGGTTCCAAATCAGCATGGAAATAGGCGTTATTTTCAGGGTGAGAATCCTTATCCATATACATATCTACGGATGTCGGCGTCCAAATCATAGTGACGATATGAAAGGTGTCTTCTACCGAATAAGGCCATATAACGGCATGTGCATCGCTCCATACCGCATCCCATTTGGAGCCGACGTGCATCGCTCCGTTGAAATATCGGTCTTGGACACCACCAAAGCCGTTGGAGTTTCCTAACTCAATGATATCTGTTTCGCCACATTTAGGCCATCCTACTTGTTTATAGTTATTTCCCATTTGCCAGAAAGCAGGCCAAAGACCATTCGCCGTATTGGGGAATTTGATTCGTGCATCGATACGTCCGTAAGTATAATAGGTTTTACCTTGGCTGTTCACACGTCCAGAAGTGCACGTCTTACCACTGTAACTCTCTTTGGTGGCAGTTAGGATGAGGCATTGCTTGCCCGTCGTCGGTTCTGCACCTACGGATACACCTTTCTGACAGTAATACTGCAATTCGTTATTGCCACCGCCATCGCCATTCACCTCAATGTTCCACACTTGAGTATCCAGCGTCCCGTCCGTAAAGTCTTCATTCCACACGAGGTTGTATTCCTGCGCCTGTACCACAGTAGCACACAGCGCACAAAGTATGATGAGTAGTTTTTTCATATCGTTTAATTGCTTGTTCCGTTAATTGTAAAGCCTGAGAATAAACATGATCCAGAAACCAGTTTCAGCGTCAGGGTATGCTTACCTTTCGGCATCTTAATGCCAATAGAAGCCTCTATCCATTCGGTACTGCTGCCATTTTTGGGCATATTGATAAAGTTCTGCGACTCGCCGTCCACCAGCACTTCACAAATCGAATTGCTATACCCACAATACCGCAAAGTGATGTTTTTCTGCTCTTCCTCAGACGGACAGAAGACTTGATACGTCAACTCCTGTCCAGCCGCAAAATTCGTGATCATCAATCCCGGATGACCTGCTGCCTTTAGCGCCTTCTCATCGGTAGAGGGACGAAGGGACATGTTCGTATTCGCCAAAGCAATGTACTCCGAAGCCAATATCAAACGATTAGCCCGCAGCCATACTGTCTTATCCATCGGCGAGAAGCAGCAATACATCTTTCCTAAATCCGTCAGCTCTGCCGGATAATCATGGGTCAGCAGTTGGTTATAGGGTACCGACTCTACTTTGCCGCTCATGCGTGGCATGAACCATGCGTAGCGCTGGATAGAAGAGCTGCTCTCCATATAATTGAGCACGGCACACATATAATCCATCTGCATAGGATAACCGCTTGGCGCCGGATCCCATGCGCAGAATTCCGTCATCCAGATAGGTTTGTTGTATTTCTCAAATCGCTCTATAAAACCCTTCACAGCCGAAGGCGAAGTCATATAACAGTGTACAGCAATAGCATCGATATCGTCTATCGACACATTCGGTTGCGCAAAGAACTCATCGAGCCATTTGATCGGGTCGCTATAACCGGGCAGCGTACCGTAATTCATCGCCGGAGAGACCAGTTTGAGGTTTAGTTCTTTGGCCAACGCCACCACCGGAGGCCATATAGCTGCTGCTTCTGCGGGCGTCATACGAGCTTGATCGGTTAGGTTCGGCTCGTTAAAGCCTAAGAGATATTGCGTCTTGGGATGTGCCGCAACGAAAGCCCGAATCTGGTCGGCATTATAATTACCGTTCCAGCACATCGGGCAGAAATCCATCTCGTTGGCATCAAACCACATCGCTACTTCTTCCAAAGGGGTATTGCCCCAATTATAATCCCAACTGGTATAGGGGGAAAGCAATGGCAGGTCGGTAAACTGTGTGAACGAGAAAGCCACACCGCGCCTGGCGGATTTGGGCATTACATCCACGACATTTGTTTCATCCACGGGCACAGGAGTAGGAGTCTCTTGGGGCTTACAAGCCACAAAGAGCAGTGTTAAGCCCGCGAAGATTATTGTTCTTGCCGTTGCCATACGCGTACCCAATCTACGTACATGATACGTTTTTGTTCAAAAATAGAGTCATCTACTTGGCCACCCATGTTTCCTCCGATAGCAAGGTTGAAGATTAAGAAGAAGGGCTTGTTAAACGGCCAGTAGTCGTTATTATCAATCTGCTCTTCCCATACCTCGGCATATTGTACATCGTCCACATAGAACCGAATCACATCCCTACCGTCTTCCTCCTCCTGTGCCCACTCAATACTATAGGTATGGAAGTCCGCGGATAGAGGATAATCGAAGAAATGCGTTTTCGCCCAGTTATTGCCTCTTGTACCATTCCTCATAACGGTATGGAGTGCAAACGAAGCGCGTGTATCTTGTGACCCAATATGCTCGATGATATCTATCTCACCGCAGTTAGGCCATCCTCCGCTGTTTCCCATCATCCAGAACGCAGGCCACGTACCCTTGCCTCCGGGGAACTTGATACGCGCAACCATCTTGCCGTATGTAAAGGTTTTCTTGTTCTTACTCATGATACGGGCAGAGGTATAGTTGTTATTCTCATATTGTTCCTTGCGCGCTTCGATCTCCAGACATCCGTTTTGCACACGGATATTCTCCGGACGAGAGGTGTAATACTGTTTCTCGTTATTACCCCATCCGTTACCGCCGATATTGTAGCTCCATGTGTTCTCATCCAAAGCAGTGCCGTCAAATTCATCAGACCATACCAACTTGTACTCTCCCCAACTATGAGCAACAGCTACTCGCGCAGTAACGCTCTCTATATTGGTTGCCAGCGTTATAATAGCATTTCCCGCCCCGACAGCAGTCAAATGACCATTTTGATCAATGCTTGCAACTTTGGTATCCGAACTGCTCCATGTCAGATCCAGATCATACGTATTTCCGTACTTAAAATCATAGGTATCTCCTGGGCGAAGCGATACCAAGGGAGGATTGATACGCAGAGACGCTCCATCGGTACCGGTGACGAACACATTCGCTGTAGCCGATACATCACCCGAAGTAGCCGTGATCTCCGCTTTACCAATTGCTTTGGCGGTTACCACTCCGAAATAGACGGTTGCCACATCTTCATTCGAACTCTTCCACTCGATATTCGTTGCCGTGCCCTTGGTATCAATGGTCGCTATGTCTCCCACTATCAATTCCAAAGTCACAGGGTTGAGATCCAATGTCACGTTGGAGGGTTCGTTTTGCTTTTGTCCACATGCCGTCATACATACAACGGCAAACAATAATAGATAATTTCTTATTTTCATTTGTTGAACTTTTTCTTTTACTAATAGGGCAATGGGGGAAAACCAATTCCCCCAAAGCAATGATGTTTGTATTATTTCTTCTCGTAGATATAAACAGCATCAAGATTCAATACGGAACCTTGCGGTCCGCCTGCAAGCATACAGAAGACATTGCCTTCTTTTCCATCTACAACCTCTGCAAGAGCAGTTGCGTAAGCGGACAACTCAATGTTAAATTCATACCATTTGCCATCACGTTGATAATTTCCAATAACGTTAGATGACCACTCCGTTGCAGCACTTCCAATAGTGAAGTATGTTCCTGTGCAACCAAGGATATAGTACGACACGTTCTGATTATCCGTTGATTTGATAGCCAAGTGCAATGCAAATTTGTCAGGATTTGCAACTATCTCTTTGCGCAAAGCAGTAGCCGCCGATAAAAATTCTGATCCGTCAGCAAGGTTGAAGCCAGCACCTCCATAGTTAGGAGTAGCAGTTACTAATGACAGATAACCCTCTGTGTTTCCATAAAAATTAACACCAGTAGATTGTCCACCTGTGAAGCTTTTATCCCATACCCAGAGATTCTTTTCATTATCATTCGGGCGGAAATCTGCAGCAATCAGACTAGCATTAGCTTCAGCAGTTACGCCATCCAGAACAATCGGCCAAATACGTTTAGCTTCGATGGATTTACCTTCGCCGCCACCGCCGCCACCTTTAGCTTTAACAGCTACAACGCAAGTCTTCACTTGACCGCCTTTCGATTTAGCGGTAATGACAGCGCTACCCTCTGCCAATGCTTTAACTTTGACACTCTTACCATCGTTAGCCGGGGTAACGGAAGCTACTGCAGGGGCAGAAGTCTCAAATGCTACTGTAATGGTAGCAGTAATGGTACTTTCTTCACCAACCTCAAGGCTGAGAGAAGTCTTGTCCAATGCCAAATCAGCTTCCTGATCCGGATTAGATGGTTCGTCCCCACTACCACCATTTTTGTCTTTACATGCGTTAAGGCTAACCATTGTCAGCGCTGCTAACGCAATAGCAAAAAATTTGTTTGCTTTCATAATTGTTTTGTTTTTAAAAGGTTAATTAAAAAGGTTAATATCCTGGATTTTGCTCCATGTCAGTTGGATTCAGTTGTCTCTCTTCTTGCGGAATCGGGAACAACTCATGCTTACCTGCCACGAACTCTTGGATATGATGTTGCACTTCCTCGCTTTCAGAAGCTTTATATGCATCCATATGTGCTTTTAGACCCGTTCCTGCCACACCTTTCCAACGCACAAGGTCGAACCAACGATGACCTTCCATCGCCAACTCGCAACGGCGTTCATGACGAAGAGTCGCATCATCTGCCACAGCACATGGAGCCAAGCCTACGCGGTCACGAACTTGGTCAATATAGGTCTTAGCCGTACCGGGATCACCTGCACCGAGGCAAGCCTCTGCATACATCAGCAGCACATCCGCATAACGAATCTGCTTGTTATTGAGTGGACCACGGGAAGCGTGCAAGCTCCATTTGCCATAACCACCGCCTATTGCCGATGGATCACGGTACATACCGTATTTATTATTGACCATGTTGTTACCGAGATATTTCTCATCGGTTTGCTCTTGATACGAAGGAACGATGCTGGTACTCGGCACAAGGATTGCTACGTCACGACGCGGGTCGCCTGCTTCAAACTCGTTAAAGAGACTCTGCGTCGGGTGATTGAAGCCCCATCCGCCACCTATCTCCGAGTTACGGCTGCGAACCAGAATCTGGGTGAAACTACCTGCTGTATAGCCAAACTTTGTAGGATCATTGCCATCGCCGTAGTCGCCCCATGGCACTTCGGCATACTGCACTTCGAATACGGACTCCTGGCCATTCTCGCCTGCCATAGTGAAGTTATCTTCGTAATTAGGACATAGACTGTACTCACCTGAAGTGATGATGGAGTCACCCCATGCTTTCGCATCCTTATAGCAATCTGCGGGAGATTTCTTCACTCCTTTTTCTTGCCAGAACGGAGAAGCCATATAGAGGTTCACCTTCATCAGCATCGCCTCTGCAGCACCTTTGGTCGCGCGGCCCATATCGTCCGCCTCATACTTACTTTTGAGCCACAGGGATTTCTGGGCGATGGCGAGGTCAGCGAGAATCTGATTGAACACCACATCTACCGACGAACGTGGGATGCCCCACTCGTCAGAGGATTTCACTACCTTTAACGGCATCGGCACACCGGCAAAGACGCGCACCAGACGGAAGTAATAGTAGGCACGCAGGAAATGTGCTTCGCCCAAGAGACGATCTTTCATCCGTTGGGTAAAAGCAGAGTCAATCTCCAATTGGGTCTTTTCTATATACTCGATTGCCAGATTACAACGTGCTACTCCCATGAAATTTCCGCGATAGAAATCCAGCAAAAGGGTGTTTTGATCCGTTGTACGCCAGTTTTCAATATCGTAAGCATCCGCCATATCGTTCGTTGAACCACCACCTTTCAAAGCATCATCACTGGCTACATCGCCGATGAACCACTCCGGGCAATACGTTCTGTTATACTCCCACAACAGTGGCGTATAACAAGCCGTCACATTCTGCACCATAGCCGGTGTAGAGGTATAGAAATCCTCCAGCAAGGTCGTTCCCGGCTCAATCTCCGTCAGGTAGTCCTTACACCCTGTGAAACAGACCGCTACGCTCAAAGACAAAAGACCGCTAAAGCTCAAAGATAAAAGCTTATTTATCATATTCTTTTTCATAACTCTCTCTCCTTTCATTTAGAATGTTGCGTTCAAGCCGAATGTGAATGTTCTGCTCTGCGGGTAGTTACCATAATCCACACCACTGCCCACTTCCGGGTCATAACCCTTATAGCCGGTGATAGTGAAGAGGTTGCTTGCCGTTGCGTAGAGACGCAGACGCGAGCAGTGGAACTTTTGTGTCCACTTCAGCGGGAAAGTATAACCGATTTGCAGGTTCTTGAGACGGAGATAAGAGCCGTCCTCGATGAAACGCGTGGAGTTCTCGGTATTGGTCGGTGAGCCTAGAGGATTAGGTATCGTACCATTGCGGTTCTCCAACTCATACGGATTGACTCCGGCATTGATCATTGCGTTCTGTACCGCCGATGTGTAACCTACCCATACTTTTTCTTTCATGTAATCCGCTAAGGCATAACCGCTACCATCGCCTTCTAACATCTGGCGTTGAGCATTGTAAATAGAGTTGCCCGCTACGCCTTGGAAGAAGAGTTGGATATCTACACCGTAGAAATCGGCGCCGAGAGTCAGACCGAAGCTTACTTTCGGGAACGGATTACCGATGACCATCTTGTCATCCTCATTCAGTTTACCATCACCATTCACATCCTTATAACGTGCGTCACCCGCGTGTACGCCTAACTCTTCCTTGGTATAGGAGTATAATTGCTTTGCAGCCTCTTCATCGCTCTGATAGATACCCTCGTACTGGTATCCCCAGAAGGAGTTCAGCGCCAGTCCCTCATAGGTCTTGGTGCGGTCGCCCCACAGCGGAGAGCCACCGTTCACTTTCGTCAGTTCGTTATGCAGATATGATACGTTTGCAGCGATGTTATAGTGTACTTTGCCTACCTTATTATCATGGCTTAAAGTGATTTCCACACCTTCGTTACGTATGTTTCCTACGTTCCTAACCAAAGCACCGCGGTTTCCTACGTGCGCCGGAGCGTTCACATACAGCAACGCGTCCTTTGTGTCACGGCGGAAATAATCAATCGTACCGGCTAACATGCCGTTCCAGAAACTGAAGTCGATACCGGCATCCCATTGTTGGTTCGTCTCCCATTTACCATTCTCATCCACCAAGGTGAGCACCGTAGCACCGGCAGTTGAGAGCGCCGGATTGGCATTCTGGTTCGGACCGAAAGGATAGCTGACAAACACGTCCTGAGTGGAGAACATCGTGTATTGGAAAGCTGACGAGTTGATACCGTCGTTACCTACCTGACCGAAGCCGGCACGAATCTTGATATTATCCAACCAATCAACCTCTTTGTCACGGATGAAAGGCTCCTCGCTCAAGCGCCAAGCCAATGCTACCGAGGGGAAGAAGCCCCAAGGGTTCTTGGTGAACTTAGAGGAAGCATCGGCACGGAAGTTCGCAGTAATCATATAGCGGCTGTCGTAGCTATAGAAGACACGACCTAAGAATGATAGACGACGCGTACGCGCTACGCCATCCGACGAGATTGTCTGTTTCTCCGTAGCACGGCTCAAATACCAGTTGCTCTCAATCGGATTGAGGATAGCTGCACCTGATCCGCCCATGGAATAGTAGTTATACTCTGACCATGTTTGACCTGCCATCACGGAAAAATTATGCTTGCCGATCTCGCGGGCATAAGTGATTGTCGCCTCCTCCAAGAGTGTCAGACTGCGGCTCATGTTCGAACTGATAGAGTTCAGATTCGAAGCATTGTAGCTGGTATAAATATTCGGATAACCAAAGTTACGGTTACGCTCCAATCCATAGTCCGCCGAGATAGACGGACGGATCGTCAAACCCTTGATCGGCGTAATCTCGAAGAAGACATCTCCGATGAAACGCTCGTGCTTATTGTTCGGCTCATAGTTATAAGCCATCTGATAAGGGTTAGTCACGTTCTTGAAGTTCGAGCCTGCAGAGTAGTATCCGCTGATATTCTTGCCGTTCTTATTCACCGATCCTTCGGGATAATATACAGGATCCCACGGAGCCATCGCCAAGGCACCAGAGATGATCGAAGCACCGGCAGAAGAACTATTATTCATGGCATTGCGGCCACTGCTGGTTACCAGTGAGAAGTGCTCACCAATCTTTAACCAATCACGTACCTTATAATCGGTATTCAGTCGGAGCGTGAAGCGTCTGTAGTTGCTACCAATGATCGTACCATTCTGACCGAAATACGAAGCGGAGAGCGCATAATGGCCTTTGTCGTTACCACCGTCGAAAGAGAGGTGGTAGTTATGCATGAACGCATTCTTGACAAACACCTCATCCTGCCAATCAGTCTCCTGATCTGCGTAATTGAAGTTAATCGGATAATACTCGCTAATCTTCATTATATCGGCGTTACCGAGTTTGTACATATTCAGCCACGGCGTAAAGCCTTTCTGCTGATAGTATGCAATCTCCTCTGCGCCGTTACGCATTGCCTGAATACGCAATTCTGTCTCTGCAAAGTCTTTACTGCCGAGCACGTTCATCTTCTTCCAACGGTTCTGGAAGCCCCAGTACGCATCAAAAGTGATATTGATTTTCCCTTCGCCTCCGGATTTGGTGGTGATTAGGATTACGCCATTGGCACCACGGCTACCATAAATAGCCGTTGCTGATGCGTCTTTCAAGATCTCCATCGACTGGATATCGCTTGGAGAAAGCCACTTGATATCGCCAGTGATTACGCCATCTACTACGTACAACGGGTCGTTTCCTCCGATTGCTGAACCGATACCACGGATACGGATTGTAGCCGCTTCACCGGGTTGACCGGATCCGGTAGTAACTGTTACGCCAGCAGCCCGTCCTTGTAAGGCTTGGTCAATACCAGCCACAGGAGCTTTTAACAATTGGTCTGCACTAACTGAAGTAACAGCACCGGTAAGGTCAGATTTTTTCATTGTACCGTAACCAACGGCTACGACTTCTTGTAACTGCACGTTGTCAGAGACTAACGTGATATTGATTGGGCCGGCATTGGATACTTTCACGTCCTGCGTTTTGTATCCCATAAAGGATATTTGCAGCACGTCGCCGGCTTTGGCTTGGATAGAGAACTTACCATCAAAGTCTGTAATCGTACCGTTCGTAGTGCCTTTAATCATTACGTTCGCGCCAATCACAGGATCCGGTTCGTCCTGAGCCATCACGACGCCCGTAACCGTCATGCTCTGCGCCCAGATTCCGAGCGAGAGCATAACCATTGCGGAGATTGTTAAGATTCTTTTCATATCTTATTTATTATTGTATACGTGCGCCTTGTACATTATATTTCGTACCATTGTACAGGATATAAAGCTGACCGTTCTCAATCACCTTAGTTACTTGTACCTTATCCTCTTGTACATTCACAACTGATGTCGGTACCCAAGTAGCACCATAGACACGGAACTCAAAGATCTTCATACCATATTTCGTAGCTGCTTTCGTACTCCAGAAGCGGACATAACGAACCTTGGCATTGTTTGCTAAGTCGGTCACCTCATCCGTACGACCGTAAATTCCAGGATTACCTACGAAATTGTAACCCAAATTCCAAGCGGTGTTGTCCTCTGAGAAATCAATATGGTAATCTTGCGCGCATGCGCCCTCGAATTGAATATCTACTTTATCTACATTATATAGGCCGCCAAGATCCACTACGAACCAAGCGTCATACGTGCGCGATTGTTCATCCTCGTCGGTTTCATTGGTAGGTGAGCCCTGCCATTCGGTGCCGGCATTGCCGTCCAACACGCGGTTCACATCATTATAGCCGCCAGACGAAGTAACTATGGTCAGACCGGTGATCTCAGTGTAAGTCTTAGGAGGCTCGCTCAAGTAATAGACCTCAAACTCCCAGAAGGATTGTCCCCACACGGTAGCACGCTTAATGCCCTGGTACTTGATGTACTGAGCCGTTACGGGTGTCTCTAAATAAATCTTCTGCCAGTTGGCATGATCGAGATTGTTCTCGGTGTAGATAGCGGTGAAGTTCACGCCGTCGGTCGATGCCAACAATTGGTACTGTTGTGCATAAGCACCTTCCCAGTTGATTTTGAAATAGTTGAACGTGCGGCTCTGCCCCATGTTAAGCAGGAACCACTCTTCATCGTTCTTATCACTCTCCCAACGGGTGCCTTGATTGCCGTCGATAGCCAATCCAGCATCTCCGGACGAGGCCGTAGCACTTGATCCTTGAGTAGCCAACGCAAAGTTGACATCCTCAGCACAAATCATGATACTAGCGCTTAAGAAAGCGACTAAGAAGAAAAACTTTCTCATGATAATAAATCTTTAGTTAAACGATATTGTTAGTTGTTAGTTTTACTAATTTCGACTGCAAAAGTACTGCTATTTTGGCAAATACGCAAGTTTTTGGATATGTTGTGCAACATAAAAGTACTGCGTTACATAAAAAAGTACGTGTTTACCTGATGATTATCAGCTACTTAGCATTTATCATTACGTAAAAAAAAGTACGTAATTAGTATTTGACAATTTCGGTCACATATAGCCCAAAAGCTCCTCCCTAAGGAAAAGCTTTTGGTTCTATATTAGTTTATTAATCAGGTATGATGCCGCTACCGCCACCACCACCTAAGTTAATATTACCGCTGCTGCCAGCAAGGATGAAGTGTGATAATGAAACTTGGATCACATCAATAACTGGTCTATTATATACATTCTTTTTCATAACTTTACAAATTAATTCGTTAATAATTATTCTATTAATTTATTCTATTCGTTATTTCACCATACGACCTGTTGAGTCATATAGTTTCTCTCCACGGAGAATGTATAATTGGCCGTCAATTATCATCTTAACCGGCTTGTCAGAGACTTTCAGTGCGTCAATGTCAGTAGTTTCGTTTGTGCCACTAATACTCATATTCAGACGTTTGAGTCCTGGAGCAGGAGCCACAACGCCACGGCTTGGCTCAGTACTATTGATATTGATGTAGCAACGCTCACTATTCAACATTGTGCCGCCTTGATTGATACGGAATACCGAATTATTGTAAATAATAAAGGTATTATACTCTTCATTTGCATCGTAGTCAGTATGCCAGTTCGTTAATTCCATCGTAGCATCCGTTGAGCTGATATATCCATAGAAGCCGTTTACTCCGTCACCTGCAACAGTTAATTCTGCGCCAGTCTTGTTACCGAGAATCTGTGTGCCATCCGCGATGAAGAAATACGGTTGGCCTGCTGTCAGGGTCGTGCCTTCGATCTCATCCCATACCATATTGAACGGTACGCCGTTTTGCTCTTCAAGATACGAAATTTGATAGAACGTTGCTCCCTCCACATTCTCAACCGTTTGTTTCGGACAAATTGTGCCCCACTTACCGGCGTTCAATCCGTCACGAACCACATCCTTTGCCGGAACTTCAGCATAGAAGTAAACGTTGTCGATAAAGAATTCGCCGAGGTTGAAGAAATTCACGAAACCGATTTGGTTCAGTGGAGCAAACGTCTTATCCGTGTAGTCCAACACGATATCATTCCATTGACCTGCTGTGAGCGTTTGAGATACTTTATGGAACTCGGCTTCCGGAGCAATAACCGGATAGATTTCAATCGTTCCAGACTGAGAAGGATAGATATGCAGATGTAATTTCTGGAAGCCAGTGAAGTCAATCTTGTTACCTACATTCCAAGACCAACCAAACGAAGCACCATTATTCAAATTATCATAGAATAACACATGCTCGTTTGCACTTAAAGTAGTAGGATGTACAGTTGGAGATTGCCACCACCATTCACAATAGTTCTCGACATTAACTATCGGTGTATATGCATCTGAGTAAAGAGATTTTACTAGAGCTGAATTTTGAGTTGGAGAAGTAGCCGCACCTGGTAATACAAGCGTTGTAACCGCAACACCATCCTGTTCAATTGCATTGTCGGCATCGTCTTTAGCAATCACCTTGAATACATAGTTCGTACCAGGAGTCAAGTCCTTCACGCTAATGATAGTGGCCACACCTGCAGCTGCAGCACCACTAGCAACTTCTGTGTCTCCATTCTTAATACTGAAGTTAACTGCTCCGCTATTATCCTCTGCACTCACGGTTAGTTTTACTGAGCTGAAATTCTCTTGAGTTACATCCACACTTAAGTTTGTTGGTGCTTCAGCATCGGTAAGGGCTGTTTCACGATAGAAGAATACGTTATCAACACAAATATGCTCACCAACCAAACCACCGGCTTGATAGTTCTCAATAGCGTATTGATACAAATTCGCCCAGTCTTGTCCGGTGAAATCAGCCATATCCAAATCGAATGAGTTCCATTGTTGAGCAGCCAGATTCAATGTCTGTCGAATTTCAGAGCCTCCGGTAATCGGACGGAACGTTACGCTACCTGCTGCCGATGCCCAGATGTCGAGGTGGATCTTCTCCATTGTAGCAACAGAGATGTTAGCAAAGGAGACACCTATCATACCATTGCGATAAAGATCATAAAGCATATAGTTATTACCTTCCACGTCGCCTTCATTTGCATTCGGGCAATCCCACCAGCAATCATTGTAATTTGGAATAGCAGAAGGAGCTAACGAATAGGAGTCGCTATAGAGGCTCTTTACTTGTGCAGCAGGCCAAGTCGGAACAGGAGCAGCGGTTGCAGGAGCGGTTAAATGTGCATCGGTGGTAAAGTTAACAGAAGCACTATTCTCAGACAGATTGCCTGCACCGTCTTTTGCCTTGATGGTGAAGCTATAAGCTATGCCTTGCGTCAAACCTGTAACGGTAATTTTACCTTCTGACGCGACAAAGTCTTGATCCAACTCAACAATGTAGAACGAAGCGACACCGATGTTATCCGTAGCAGCAACATTGATGATAGCGCTGTTCCACGTTTTGCTTTCTAACGAAGCAGTACCCATTACTGGTTTAGTCTCATCACCTACTGGAGTAACGAGGATGTGTGTATTTGCATTATTCACACCATCACTAACCGTTACTGTGAAATCATACTCAGTACCAGTGGTTAGACCGGTTACATCTTGCGTGAACTCCTCACCGCTTGCGTGGTTAGATATAATAGGTTCTGCGCCTGCACGTGCGATGGTATAGGTCAGTACGCCTTCCCAATTGTCGGTTGCCTGAATGGTCAAACGAACACTTGTTGCATCTAATACAGCGCCCTCTGCTTTAGCAAATACCGGGGCTGTCGCATCGGAGCAAGTAGAATTCCAATTGAAGTGATTTTGTTGGTTAAGGACAGCATTAATATTCTGCTCTCCTGCAGATGTACCGATATACAAATCAGAACGCCACATCCATATATCTCGCCATGTGTGGTTGGTTTGTGGCTGAATTTCTGCACTTGAGATAACTCCATATCCTATTGCCTCAAATGACCACCCTCCATTAGCAATTGTTAAAGGGACAATAAATCTTAATTTGATAGGTTCCTTCTGTCGCTCCCTTACCAACAGTTAGATATAATTTCTTGCCACCATTGGTAGTAACTGCTTGATGACAATAAGTCGTACGAGCATAATCAAAGTTAGCTACCAAATCTGTTGCCGCATCAATCGTCGGCGTGTACGTTGCTGTGGTTGCCACTTCAACTCCGCCCTTTGTCCAGTTCACGAACTCATAGCCAGTAGCCGGTGTAGCCACACATGTAACGGTAGTACCTGCATCAACATCTGCGGATGCTCCCCCGTTAACGGTTGCAGAGCCCCACTCGTTGTTATTAACTGCAACTGTAACGTGTTTCTGCCCGGAGCAAACAGTTCCATAAGTATACTCGAAAGTAAGATTAGAGTATGCATTGTTATTACCACTAGTAGCCCATTCAACCACCTTGTCAGTATAATAAATTTTTTCTCCAAGACCCGGTTTAACACTTGCATTTTTTAATGTAAGAGTAACTTGGTTAGAACCGCCACATGCATGGTTAAAGTATGCGCTGGCACTTGTTTTAGCTTCTCCGACTTGGAAATTGCTGATATTCATACCCGTACCACGGAAGTGCGTAGCGTCTGCAGCACCACCCAATACCTCTTGAATGGTAATAGTGATAGAGCCATCTACAGAAGTCTCCCAAGTCAATGCAGCTGCTGAAGTCCCACTACCTATTGCATACTCGCAATACTCAGAATTTCCTACTACAATAGCCGGAGCGGTTAATGCCCAATCATATGCAGTTGACGGTTCAGATGTTGGATAGCCGGCTGCATCTGCCACTACTTGTACCTGATACGTGCCCGTAGTATAAGGAGTGAAGGAAAGCACATCTCCGCTGGCTACCACCTGTTGGTGTTTGAGAATACCATCCAGATACACTTTTGCCGTATAAGTTTCTGCGTTAGCAACTGCGTCAAACGTAATAACTTTTGAGCCATCTACTGCGACATTTGTCGGAGCAGTTAGCATCGGACAGTTATAACCATACTGGTAAGCAAAATATTTATTGAGCGTATACGCGCCCGTCGCTTGATCCGTTCTCCAAGAGAATGCATGACCAAAGAATGCAATCACAGCATTTGCTGGAAGATTTGCCTTCTTGGTAAGTGTAAAGCGTTTATTCTCATTAGAAAGAGTTCCTCCATTATTGAAATACGTAGTTGCAGGTTCACACGTTGTGTGATTAGTTCCGCTATATACAAACCATGTTGCAGCAAAAGAGCCTTCGTTCTCAAAACCACCATTACGGAATGCAGTATTCGTTGCACCCTCGCCATCGGAGATATCTACAATCACATTTCCACTTCCGTCAGTGCCCCACGTCAATGCCACATTCGCATTGTTTGCACGCAATTGATTGTCGGTATAACTGCAGTAAGTATTGTCCCCTGGGAACGGATCTGCAGTTGCACATGTAGCATCTGCAGGAAGTTCTACGTGGCATTGCCAACGACCACCCCAGTTGATTGTAGACCATTGAATATCCAACGCGATATTACCATCACCATCCGGTGTCGGAGTAGGGAATACTATCGCCATCTCATCAGAACCACCGGTTGCGACATCTGCACCGATATCTTTCTTTCCAACGATGTTAATATAGTCAAACATGGCGGAATTTTTCGCATCATCTTGCTTGACATTAACAATAGTATGTCCATTACCATCAGAACCAACCGAAAGCAAGATAAATGAATTTAAATCTGCGCTTGGATTGCCCTCATGACCGATTTCATAGACACAATAGATATTGCTTGGAGCTGCATCGGTAGTAAAAGTCACATTAATACCTGCTACAGATACATTACCTGCTGCATCTTTCGCGTAAACATCCCAATCATAGGCTGTCTCGGGTGTCAAACCCTCAACTGTGATTTGACCGGCAGCAGGAGTATATTCACCTACTTCAGAATCATCTGAATGGTTTTTAATCACATATTTGGTAACACCTACATTATCATCCGCAGCCACATTAATCACAACTGTGTTGTACGTCTGCGAAGCCTTCGTTGCTGAAATCATCGTCGGAGGAGTAGCATCGCCAGCGCTACAAGCTGCCGTCCAATCTACATCAGCAGGATTAAAATTACTGATTTCAATGAGTCCGCCTCCCTTTTTATTAAAGCAAAAGTAATTGCCATAGAAACCTGTTGGAACAGAACCAGCAGAGGCTGTAGTAAAATCAAGGTAAGCTTGATCATCTGTGAATACCCAATTGGTTGCATTATCACCTCCGAAAAAGATTCCTGCTCCAGCAGATTGATTAACACCGCAATTGATGTTATAAGCAGAAACAAATTTATCCGCACCAATTGCATCAAACTGGATTCGATAAGTGTTACCACTCACATTCTTCAATGTGAAGGTAAAATTTGAATTAGGTGAGGTTTCGCCGCAATACTGCGTCGCCGCCCACCCCATCACACTCACGCATAATAGCGTAAATAATAAATAAAGTTTGTTTTTCATAAGATTTAATGTTTAATATTTAGTTTGTGATTACTTCAAGTAATATAGGTTCTATTGGATAATAGCGCCAAGGGCGTTGTATTTAACACCGTCACGGATGATGTACAACATTCCATTCTCAATTACTTTTTGCGGTTGGGGTTGGAGGGTTGTGTTATTTAAACCGCTGCCACCCTCTGTACCGTTCACATAAAATACTGTAAACGAGTAGTCCGTATTGTCCACTCCTACCACAACTTCCGTATATTTCTTGGTGAAGTTAGTCACATAGAAGAGTAAGCCTGCTCCTTGCTGGAAATGGCTCAACGTTGTAGGCGTCGTGAAATTAGCGGACGGATAGGCTGCGTATATACCAGGACCTGTTACACCTGCCCAATCCGGCTGCTGGATATTATCAACATTCGGAGCCGTGGAACCTGCACACACTTTGAACTTATTGGTATAAGCCTCATTGCCAGAACCGTTCGGCAGCCAATCGATAGCATCCCAGTTAATCGGGCCATTGACATTGACCGTCAGTTTCTTACTTGCTGCAGCATAGGTTTCTGTCTCCGCGACGCGCACCGTAATAGTGGTTTTTCCGCGACCGACAGCCGTCACAAGGCCTGCATCGGTAACGGTAGCTATACCGTCGTTAGCGTTCTCGTAAGAGATAGCGCCCTCACCTTTACGGGTCGGCACGATCTGGAAAGTCTCGGCAGTGGTAGCGTCCAACGTGATTTCAGTTTGATTAAGGCTCAACTCCGAATTGGTCTTTACCTCTGTGCCGCTGCAAAGTCCCCACTCCACATCATTCGGCCAGCCGAAGGCCACCTCACCCGGCATCATCACATACAACGGGGTATAGAGATTTGGCGCCGAGGTAGATTCAATATCACAAGTAATGGTCTTGCCGTCTGCTGACAGCTCAAAATGGCCGGCTGCATTCAGCGCATAACCGGCATCACCATTCTGATAGCAGAACGAACCGCCGAGACCGTTCATCTGCACGTCCGCCTCAATCTTGATTTGGTAATTGTTGTCCGACAATTTCTGGCAACTTAGATAAATCTTGTTGTCGCCGTTGGTAAGTTCCTCGTGGCAATACTGCGTTGCGAAGCTCATCATGCTTGCGCAGAGGAGCGCGAAAAGGAAAGTAATTTTTTTCATGATAAAATGGTATTTATATTGTTTTTTAATTGTTCTACACTGCTTGCACCAACGAGGACGGAAGTCACGCCCTTCTGCTCCAGCACCCAATTAAGCGCCTCTTGGGCGATAGTACGGCCATTGGCTTGTCCGCGTTGCTCCAATTCATGCAGGTACGCTAAGAGTTCGGGTGTGCGTTTGTCCGAAGTAAGAAAATGCTCTTGCGCCATACGTGAGTCTGCCGGTATACCGCTGAGATAGCGGTCAGTAAGCAGACCTTGCGCCAGAGGTGAATAGGCGATAAAGCCAATGCCCTCTTCGCGGCAAAAATCGAGAATACCTTCCTCAATGGGTTCGCGGTTGAGCATATTGAGGCGACCTTGGTAGATAAGCAGCGGTGTATCGTGCTCGCGCAAGTATTTTGCACCTAAACGCAACTGCTCTAAAGGCCAGTTGGATATACCGACATAGAGCGCTTTGCCTTGACGGACGATATCCACAAGGGCTTGAAGCGTTTCCTCAATCGGCGTATTCGGGTCATACCGGTGGGAATAGAACAGGTCGACATAATCGAGGTGCATCCGCTGCAGGGACTGGTCGAGACTCGACATCAGGTACTTGCGGCTTCCCCATTCACCATAAGGACCGTCCCACATGAGGTAACCCGCCTTTGACGAGATAAACAGTTCGTCACGATACGGACGGAAGTCTTCGTCCATGAGTCTGCCCATGGTCTGTTCGGCACTGCCAGCCGGCACACCATAGTTATTCGCGAAATCAAAATGGGTAATACCATTATCGAAGGCAAAACGAGTGATTGCCCTACTCCGCTCGAACGGTGCATCGCCACCGAAGTTATGCCAAAAGCCAAGACTGACTTTCGGAAGAAGGACACCGCTGTTACCACAACGGTTGTAAATCGTCATTGAAGCATATCTATTTGGAGAAGCGTTGTACATGGTATTAAATTCAAATTTCGCTGCAAAGGTACTGCTTTTTTGTTACATACGCAAGTGCGTAGCGCACAAATATACTAAAAAAGTATGTAATGGTACATGTCTTTTTACTGATATTAAAGCAGTTAAATAATAAAAAAAGTAAAAAAAAGTACGTAAAATATTGCATGTTTCAAAAATAAGTTGTACCTTTGCAGCGTCAATTTTAGGTATTATGAATAAACGTATCCAAATTATCATCTGCTGGATGGCAGTAACGTTGACGTGTTCGGCAGCATCAACACTTGATTCGCTGTTGAACGTATTCGAAAAAGAAGTGGCCCAATCTTCGGTTTACATAGAGCGGCATCAGGATTTTATCAAGGCGCTGTGCGCGAGTAAGCCGATGACGCCAGAGCTGCAGTTGCGCATTGCGAGAGAGTATCAGCACTTCCAGAGCGATTCGTCTCGCGTGTGGTATTTGAAACTTCAGGATGCACAGGATCCTATCTATACGCAAGCTTATGTAGGGTTTGTGTCGCTGTTGGCTTCTACGGGTCATTATGCCAACGCGCTAGAGATGCTGAATCATAAAGGAGAACCGACTCTTCACAGTTCGGAGGGATATAAGATGGCGTGGTTATTATACACTGACTTGGCAGCAAACACGCAGATTCCAGAATTACAGACAGAGGTGCAGAGCAAAGTGAAGAAGTACTATGAGTCGATGCTGTCGGCTCTGGAGCGCGAAGCTCCGACGTCTGTCGAGAGTAGTCTGTGGCTGCAGTTATACCGCGCCCAAGACCGAGGAGATTGGGAAGAGGCTATCCGATGCAGTGAGCAGTTATTGGCCCAATACACACCGGACGAACATCAATACGCGATCTTAGCCTACGGTCACGCCATGCTCTACGAACAAGCAGGCGACAGTATTCAACGTCGTGAATGGTTAGTGCGTTCCGCCATCACGGATGTGCTATGCGGCATCACGGATAACGGGTCGTCCTGGCTTGTGGCGCAGGATTGTTTCGATGCAGGCGACCGGAAACGGGCGTACCGCTTTAGCGATTATTCCTTCAGCAATGCGTCGTTCTTCAATGCTCCGACACGCTATATACAGAACTTCACTCCGGGTCACCTTATCGGTAGTCAGCATGAGTACGAGTTACGGCGCTCATCGGTGCTGCTGACGATCTTCATAGTGCTGCTGGTGGTTGCGCTTATCGCGATGATTATAACGATGATTTACGGTTTCCACCAAAACAAACGACTATATGCGTTGAACAAGCAATTGTTCTCCGTCAATTCGCAGTTGTCTGCCATGAACCGCCAACTCAAGGAAGCAGATAAGGTCAAAGAGCAATATATATGCCGCTATCTGGAGGTGTATAGCGATTATATCCGGCGACTGACAACCATGGCACGCAAGGCAGGAGAGAAAGACTCTGCGGCGTTTATGGACCGCGAGATGGACAATTTCTACCGCTCTTTCGACGATACGTTCTTGTCTCTTTACGGCACATTCGTGCAAGACTTCAATGCGCTGCTTAAGCCTGAGATGCGTCTAACGCCAAAGCCGGGCGAACGGATGACGGTAGAGATGCGAATTTTTGCACTGATATTGCTTGGCATTACGAGTAGTGCGAAGATCGCTGAACTACTGTGCTACAGTCCGAACACGATAAGTAACTACCGCGTAAAAATGAAAAACGGCGCCATTGGCGACCGCGATACGTTTGAGTTGCAAGTGCAACAGATAGGGAAATAAGAGCGGAAAGAGAGGGATTTCTACGTAATCCCAACAGTCTTCCGACGGCATCCTGTGCATAAAACAAAAAGTGAAAATGCTCAAACAAGCTTGGACATTTTCACTTTTCATTTTCTGCGGAAAGAGAGGGATTCGAACCCCCGGACCCTCTCAGGTCAACGGTTTTCAAGACCGCCGCGTTAGACCACTCCGCCATCTTTCCAATACTTTATTTTTCAAAAGCGGCTGCAAAAGTACTGCTTTTTTTTTACCTGACCAAATTTTTGAGCAAAAAAGTGCAAAAATTTATGCAAAAGCTGGATATTCTATCTTTGTAAGATATAATCCGGCGGCGGGGACAGATTGCCCGGCAGAGCAGCGATTCTTGTTAGCAATCACGTCGCGGAAGTCTTCAATAGTCATTCGTCCGCGTCCGACCTCAAAGAGTGTGCCGACGACGGCTCTAACCATATTTCGCAAGAAGCGGTCGGCCGTGATAGTGAAGACATTATTACTCCACTGCGCCTGCGTGACGGTGCAGATGGTGGTTTTAACGTCCGTATGCACTTTGCAAAACGATGCGAAATCCTGCGTTCCGAGCAGCAACTGCGCCGCCTGATTCATGGCGTCAAAATCCAATCCGGGCGCAACACGAGTTACTAAATCTTGCCGGAAAGGATCTTTCTCGGTCGTAATCCGATATTCGTAGGTTCGCGAGAGGGCAGAGAAACGCGCGTGCAGCTCATCCGCTACGGGCAAGACGGCCGACACTGCGATGGCTGCCGGCAAGAGCGAATTAAGTCGTTCCCGTAACCCATCATCCGTAACCGATAACCCCTCTATATCGAAATGCGCGAACATGTGTTCGGCGTGGACGCCGGCGTCGGTTCTGCCGGCAAAAGTGAGTGCAACAGGCTGGCGAAGAATCGTAGCAAACGCTTCTTCCATCACTTCCTGCACGGTTATGCCATTAGGCTGTCTCTGAGAACCGTGATAAGCGGCACCATTATATGCAAAATCAACGAAGTAGCGCACGACGAACCATTGTTTCCAATTCGGGAGATAAATGCAGTTTGTATGATGAGAATATACCTACTCCACCAATAATAAGTGTGCGGGCAATACTGTCAAACCAGATATTGAGAGACGGGATATAGCGCAGCCACAATTGATTGAGGGCAAAGAGCCAAATAATAATGAGCAAAGCCCATAGATGTCTGCGTGTAAAAGGCTGTATCTTCAGCACCCAACAAGTGATAGCGACTACCGGTACAAAATATATCATGTCGCTCAAAGCGGTCGCGAGTGCTGCGCCATTCATGCCGTAACGCGGAATAAGCGCATTATTAAGCAGGAGGGCAGAACCTGTCAATATAAACGAATTAAGCAGCGAGAATGCATAGTATTTAGAATAACTTAGGGCAGGATTGAATACCGAGAATGTGGCCATCAGTAATTGCCCTAATCCCAACAGCAATACGGCATACTTAGCAGAAGCATACGTTTCGCCATTCGGCAAGATATGGAAGATTAAATCAATATTAATCCATATAGCGAGGAAAATAAACCCACCGACCAGCAACAGGTTCGTGCTCGCTTGGCCAATCAGTCGTGCCGTATTGGCCGTATCCTTATCCTTAATAGTCTGCGCCAATTCCGGCTGCGTAATTGCTACCAACGACCGATACGGAATAGAGACCATAACAGCGATATAGGTTGCAATAGCAAAAATTCCGGTATATTGCAAGCCCATCTGCGCCGTGATAAAGAACGAGGAAAGCGTTGGCGCTAAAACAGACGTCAGCGCCGATACAATCAAGAAGCCGGTATATAACAGATAGGAACGCGCAAGTTGCTTATTCTCTCTAAGAAACGAAAAATCCGGTTTGAGACTGATCCGTTTGAGAGAAAAGACATAGATGATGTTGATGAGTGCTGCAATGGCGTACGTGGAACAGAGCGCGATAACAAAACCGTCCATCGATAGTATCGCGCACGCGTATAATATATAGGAGACCAGTAATCCAACTCGGACAAACACCTCACGCACGGCACGAGGTACGACAATATGCATAAGGATATTGGAGTTGGTCTCAAAAACAGTTTGGTAGAGCATGAAGAATGCCATCGGCAGAACAAAATAGTAATAGTCCACGAACAATGGCGACTTATCCCCGAACCATGCCCCTAAAGGTACTCGGCATGCCCAGTAGATGAGCGCAAAAAGAACAAAACCGATAAACGGAATAACTATCGTCCAGAAAAAGAATCCGTGATTTTTGTGCTCATCCTTAAAATACGGGAAGAAACGAATGATACTTGACCCTGTACCTAATTGCGCAAGTCCTACAAAGAGAACAGCGGCATCAATCAGTACGCGCGCCAGACCGATTTCTTCAGCCGTGAGGAAGCGTGTGATAACGAAAAACGTCGTCACGAAGCCTACCGCCACTCCTAAATAAGTGACGATAGTACCTCGCAACGATTGTTTCGCTATCTGACCCATTACTTCTTAATCTCGTATAACTCAACCTCGAAGATCAGTGTTGAATACGGAGGAATAGAACCAGCCGCTTGTCCGCCATAACCCAACTCTTGCGGAATATAGAAACGGAACTTAGAACCTACCGGCATGAGTTGCAGACCTTCTGTCCAACCTTTAATAACACCATTCAGAGGGAACTCAATCGGCTCACCACGTTGGATAGAGCTGTCGAAAATAGTACCATCAATGAGTTTGCCTTCATAGTCCACTTTGACTGTGCTTGTTGCAGTCGGTTTCGGACCTTTACCCATCTTAATGACTTCGTATTGCAGACCGGATTCAGTTACTTTCACGCCTTGTTTGAGTGCATTCTCTGCGAGGAACTGCTCACCTTTTGCCTTATTATCACCATACTGGATGTTTCCAAGCGTATTTTGAACATACATTCCAGCTGCCATCGGCTCCCACATCTCGTTATACTCATACAAACCGTTGATGAAACCTTGTTTAATCAACTCGAAGTCGGTAACAAGACTTGGTTCGCCAATGAGACCGACAGATTCTTGCTCCTTAATGGTCTTACCGATTTGCTCTGCCATTTGTACCACTTGCGGATTAGCATAACCTTTCTTCATTCCGGCATTTACGTTAGCAATGAACTCTTTAGCCATTTCGCCAGTAGAGTCATTGGCCAAAACGTAAGATTTTACTTCGCTACCATTGAGCAAACCGAAAGCGTAGTTGATAGAGTCCATTTTGCTCACGAGCTTAATGGTCTTGGTTGATTTCGGGCAAGATGCCTTCACCGCCTTACCGGCTTTCATATTCTCGGTACGAGATGCCATATAAGCAGCTTGGAAATACTGTTTAGCATCATCAACCTGCATAACCGATTGATCACCATAGATACCGTTAACCAAACCTTGGAAGAAGATTTTCTCGTTAATTGTCCAAGCCGGATTCTCAGCCAAGCCCTTGGTTTCGCAAGACTTAGTAGCCATACCCACATTTTGTGCGATAGATGCTACATCGGAGAGTTCTTCGACCTTGCCTTCATAACCACGTTGCATTGCATCGATAAACTCAGCAACAGCTTGGTCCGAACTATCGTTACGAAGTTGGGACATCTTCACATTGGCTCCATTAACCAAACCGATAGCATAGTTCATGGAGTCATTCATGTTTGTTAACTCAATTGTTTTAGCGGTATAGGTATTACCGCAAGAAATAAGTGCAGTTGCTAAAACTGCTAAAATAGCCATTTTCTTCATAATTAAAAATTTATTTTTCGATACCTAATAGTTCTACCGTAAATATCAGCGCTGCATAAGGCGGAATAGAGCCACCCGCACCTTGTGCTCCATAAGCCAAGTCGTATGGGATATAGAGTTTGTACTTACTGCCCACCGACATGAGCTGCAAGCCTTCGGTCCAACCTTTGATAACACCATTAAGCGGGAAAGAGATGGATTCGCCGCGTTTGTAACTGGAGTCAAAGACTGTGCCGTCAATGAGTGTACCTTCGTAATGCACACGCACTTTGTCGGTTGCACTCGGCTTTTGTCCCAAAGTGGCTTCAATCACTTCGTACTGCAGACCGGAAGCGGTTGTTTTCACATCCGGACGTTTGGCATTCTCAGCAAGGAATTTTTCACCTTCCTCTTTTGCCTTAGCGGATGCCTTCATCACGAAGTCGATACCTTGTTTGAACTCCTCGTAGTTGAGTTCTTTCTGCCCGTACTGCATCAAATACTGTGCCACGGACGTTCCTAATTGGAATGATAGTGAGTTGTTCATATATTTATTTGTAATTTGTAGTTTTTGGTTTGTAGTTTGTAGTTTGTGGTTTTTAATGGCTCAGCAACGCATTATACCGCGCGAGGTATTTGCCGATAATGTCAAACTCGAGGTTGACTATCGTGCCGGGCTGTATAAACTTAAAGTTGGTATTTTCGTAGGTGTAAGGAATGATACAAACAGAGACATAGCCTTTATTACCTTGTATGTCCGGATCGCAGACGGTAAGGCTGACGCCGTTGATAGTAACAGATCCTTTATCGACGCAGAAGTATCCGCGCTTAATCATGTCCTGCGTTGTCTCGTACTCAAAGCGGAAGTACCAGCTGCCCTCGGTTTCTTTCACCTCGGTGCACACAGCCGTTTGGTCCACGTGACCTTGAACGATATGTCCATCCAAGCGGTCACCCATCTGCATTGCACGTTCGAGATTGACATAGTCACCCTCCTTAAGTACGCCTAAGTTCGTACGATTAAGCGTTTCCTGCATCGCCGTAACGGTGTATAAATCGCCTTCGTGCCGTACTACTGTCAGACACACACCGTTATGCGCAATGCTCTGGTCAATAGTTGTACCCTCTTTGAACGGATTACGCAGAGTGAAATGTTTATTTCCCTGCTCGGTTTCTATTTTAACTATTGGCGTTAACGCCTCTACGATTCCTGAAAACATTGAAGTCAAATTTAACTAATATTGCACAATAGATAAGCAGTAACACGGTGCCGATAGCCATCAGTATCCACATGTTACTGATATAATTCAGTCTTATAACATAATAGATTGCTAAGCATACCACTGCCAGCAGCGCATAAGCTCCAATCCGCTTTAGGTCGTATGGGATTGGTGCTTTCTTCTGCCCGATGAAGTAGGAGAGCAGCATAATCGTGAAGTAGCAAACGAGTGAACTGCCGCACGATGCCCAGTAACCTATTTGTGGCACAAAAATCACTTGCAGCACAAAGGTAATCACTAAGCCTATCAACGAGAACCATGCTCCCCAACGCGTCTCGTCGGTGAGTTTGTACCAGAACGAGAGATTGAAGTAAACACCTTGGAAAATATAGGTCCACAGTACCACCGGCACAATCTTCAGTCCCTCCCAATACGACGGCGCAATGATATAGCGGAAGATATCGAGGTAGAAGATGACCATGAGCATGATGAGGAAGGAGAAAATGACGTAGTACTTCATCGCATCGGCATAAGCCTCGACAGAGTTGCGGTCCTTGTGCTTAGCAAAAACAAAGGGTTCGTAGGCATAACGGAAGGCTTGGGTAAACATCATCATCACCATCGCCACCTTGAAGCAGGCACCATAGATACCCAACTGCGCCTCCGCATCGTCATAAGGATAGAGATAGGGGAACAGTATTCGGTCAAGGGTCTGGTTCATTATTCCTGCCACGCCGAGAATGAGTAAGGGCAACGAATAGTGCAGCATCTGCTGCAGCACAGGCCAAGAGAATCGTGCGCCTCGAGGTAAGGTGAACGGCAACAGACACAGGGTCTGAATAGTAGTAGCAAGGATGTTGCTGATAAAGACATAGACTACATCCGTTTTCTTCAACACAACTAGGAAGAGCAGGTTAAAGGCGATATTAAGCACCACAAACAGCAGCTTGAGTGCCGCAAAAAGAATGGGTCGTTTCTGATAGCGCAAGTAAGCAAACGGGATGCACGCAAACGCATCCATCGCCACCGTAACCGCCATCATAGCGATGAACTCGGCGTGATTGGAGTAGCCAAGGAAGTTAGCTATCGGTTGGCGGAAGATAAGGCATAGCGCAGCAAATAGCGTGCTCGTCGTGAGTAAGGAAACAAACGCTGTGCGATAGACTTGCTTCGGGTCATAATCTTCGCGGTTAGCAAAGCGGAAGAAGCCGGTCTCCATGCCATAAGTCAATATAACGAGTAACAACGCGGTCCAAGCGTACAGATTGGTCACTATACCATAGTCCGCCGTTCGCGCCAAGGCGTACGTATAAAGCGGTACGAGCAAGTAGTTGAGGAACTTGCCGATAATAGACGAAAGGCCGTAGATAGCGGTCTCCTTCGCCAAAATTTTCATATTACTCGTGTTTGCCATCGACAATAATAACTATTTCTCCCTTTGCAGGGTGTTCTTTATAATGAGCTATCAGTTCAGCAATTGTTCCGCGTTGGGTATCTTCGAACTTCTTAGATATCTCGCGACTGACAGAGGCGAGTCTTTCCTGTCCGAGGTACTCAGCGAGTTGCTCCAAGGTCTTTTGCAGGCGGAACGGAGACTCATAGATAATCATCGTATGCTCTTGCTGAGCTAAATGTTGCAAGCGTGTTTGACGCCCTTTCTTTTGCGGCAGGAAGCCCTCGAAGTAAAATCGGTCACACGGCAGTCCGCTGTCCACGAGCGCCGGCACAAAAGCTGTCGCTCCGGGTAAGCACTGCACTTCCACACCACGCTCAACACACGCTCTGACAAGCATAAATCCGGGGTCACTTATTCCCGGAGTGCCCGCGTCGGAGATTAGCGCCACGTTGAGTCCCGCTACGATACGCTCTGCCATTTGGTCGCTGGTCTCGTGCTCGTTGAACTTATGATGCGACTTGAGCGGGGTATGGATATCATAGTGCTTGAGCAGCACGGACGATGTGCGCGTGTCCTCCGCCAAGATCAAGTCCACCTCTTTGAGTACACGTAAAGCACGAAGTGTGATATCTTCGAGATTACCAACCGGTGTAGGGACGACGTAAAGCATAGGTTATGGGTTATGGGGTACGGGTTATGGGTTATCCGAAGCGGCGGTGTAAGACGTTAATAAACAACTCGTACGTAGGACTCTCTTTGTCCCAAGCAGGGAACTTGCGATCCAGATAATTGACTGCAGCATCGAAGTCCGCTTGCTTATTGAGCTCTTCCAAGGTCTTTTGCATCAGTTCGCCGTTCTGGCCAAAGAGTTCGCGCTGGAACAAGAACCGGTCACCCAAGGATATACCTTGTTTGAGGTCTTCAATCCGTTTGCCCACGGGTTTAGCGGGAGCCGGTTTGGGTTCGGGTTTTGGTGCAGGCGTAGGCGCTGGTTCCGGTTCCGGTTCGGGTTCGGGAGCAACAAAGACTTGCTGTTTCTCCTCCACGACTGGATTAACCATTTCTTCGTCCTCCAACTCCAGCTCGTCGTCCAAGCGTGCGTTCACTTCCGCCAAAGCAGCGCCTAACACATTGAGTTTGGTGGTATTCTGCGCCACTTGATCTTGAAGGGTGCTCAGTAACTGAGCTTGCGCTTTATTTTCCTCAGCTTCGGCGCTACGTTGCATCAAGATGTCATAGCGCTGCTCCAAATCAGCAATACGTGCTTCAAGCGCCTCGAGATATTCGGCTAATTGAATCAGTTCGTTTTTCATATCTTATCTATTTAGCATGCCACTTTTTCTAACCATTTAACCATACCCAACATCACCGTCATCGAAACGAGACAGATGCCGAAGAATACAGCCCAGCAATATTGGATCGGCCAAGCGTTATACATCACGGGACCAACCCAGATAAACAAGTTACCGATAGCAGTTGCGCCAAGCCACAAGCCCTGGCACAGACCTACCATATGACGCGGGGCAACTTTGCTGACAAAGGAAAGACCCAGCGGAGAAATGAACAACTCTGCTACAGTCAGGAAGAAATACGTCACGAGCAATACCCAAGGACCTTCTTTCGCCAGACCTGCGGCAGACAACTCCTCCGCATTCATAGCGCGGAACATTTCGCCGGAAGGATAGTTATTAAACATCGACACTACCATCAAAAAGAGGTATGCGCAGCCGGCGATAGCCATACCGATAGCAATCTTTCGCGGCGTAGAAATAGCCTTGCCTCTGCGAGCCAAAGCGCCAAATATCCACATTACGATAGGTGTAAGCACAATGACAAAGAACGGGTTCAAGGCTTGCCATATCTCTGGAGCGATACTATCCGTGCGGATAAAGTCACGCGCGAAGACGGACAGTGATTGACCGTTCTGGTGGAAGGACAGCCAGAAGAAGATAGCGATACCCAATACAGCAAATAAAGCTGCCATACGTTGCTTAATCTCAGTGGCCATAGCTTCGCGCTCTTCTTTCGTGTACTCAACCACTGCTTTTGTCTCTTTCTTGGCCGGTTGCGGGAAGATGCGTTTCGTAGCCAAGAAGATGATGAGCGAAATCAACATCGCCGCTACGGACGCAAAGAAGGAGTAGTGTATTCCTTGGTTGAAGACCGTGATATAATCTTGGCAGAACGTAATGTGGTCCACAAAGTTATAACTTGCCTGAATGGAGGCATCCAGTGTCTCTTGGAACTTCTGCGACAAAACGCCATCTGCCAGATGTTGGTGCGCCAAAGAAGCCATATCCGAGTTATATACAAAATGATGCTTATTCAGCCACCACTGACGCAGCAAAGGTGCTACAAACGGAGCTGCCAGACCGCCGATGTTGATAAACACATAAAATATCTGGAAGCCCGAGTCACGCTTGTCTTGCGCCATCTTCAATGCTTCAGGACCCTGTTTTGCTGCCTCGGCTTCAAACTCGTCGTACATCTTACCTACGATAGCTTGCAGGTTACCTTTGAACAGACCGTTACCAAAGGCAATCATCAGCAGGGCCAAGCAAGTGAAAATGAGAATGCTCCACCACTCTTTGCCGCCATTCAAATCCGGCGAGAACACCGGTAAAGCCAAGCCTACATAACCCAGTGACATGATAATCAAACCCCACTGAATGGTTTTGTTGTAGTTCTGCGTCTTATCGGCGATGATACCACCTACGAGACTGAGCACATAGATACCGAAGTAGAAGACGGCATAAATAACACCTGCTGTTCCGTCGTCCAATCCGAACTTAGACACTAAGAACAACAGCAATACGGCATTCATAATGTAGTAGCCGAAACGTTCACCCATATTCGCCAGGGCTGCGGGAATTAATCCTTTTGGATGGTTCTTAAACATAAATTGTATTATTTGTGGTTTGTAGTCTGCAGTTTGTGGTTTGTAGTTTCAAACACCTCGCACCAGTGGTATGTATCTCTCACGCGGCCGTATTGGATATCTTGCAGCGCGTGGTATAACTTGGTGATAATCGGTCCGGGTTCGTCGCTGATATGGTATATGACATTCTTATCGGGGTCCACCACCTTATCTATAGGTGAAAGCACGCAGGCTGTGCCACAAGCCGCAGCCTCGCTGAATGTTGCCAACTCCTCTACAGGAATATGTCTGCGTATCACCTTCATTCCCATCTTACGGGCTAACTTCATCAGGCTGTCGTTGGTGATAGACGGCAGAATAGCACTGCTTCTCGGCGTCAGGTACTCAATTTTGCTTTCGACTTTCGACTCCCTTATCCCTATAAAGTTCGCGGCGCTGCATTCGTCAATATACTTATGCGTCTTGGCATCGGTGAATAAGCAGTCGTATCCTTGCGCGTGCGCCGTTTCGGTGCCACGGAAAGATGCGGCGTAGTTACCGCCCACTTTGTATTGTCCTGTTCCTTGAGGAGCCGCGCGGTCCACATGCCGATTGACGATAAATGACGTGCAGTGGAACTTACCGGGATAGTACGGACCGATAGGTGACGGGATGATGATGAGTTCAAAATCCCTACCCGGTCCGACGCCTAATCGCGGCGTTGTACCAATCAGTAGCGGACGGAAATAAAGCGTTGCTCCCGTCTCGTACGGTGGCACAAACCGCAGGTTCTTGCTTAAAGCCAATCGAATGGCATCGCCAAATAAGTCTGTAGGTGGTGGCGCCATGTATAACGCCTCGGCACTGCGTTGCAGGCGTTTGGCATTCTCCTGCCAACGGAAGATACGAATCTTACCATCTACTCCACGGAAGGCTTTCAAGCCTTCAAAAGCCTCTTGGCCGTATTGGATGCACGTCGCGCTAACGTGTAAATGCAGATACTTGTCCTTAGTGGCATAGGGTTGTTCCCATACACCGTCATGACAAGCTGCCCGAACAATATAGTCCGGCTCTGTGTAATGAAATCCTAATGCACTCCAGTTTATATTCATGTTCAACTATCAAATAGTGTGTCGAGCACACTTAATTCTTTTTGCCAGGGATGACGGTCTGTCCAAGTCTCACCGCTCCAGTCATTAGTGCGAGCGGCTTGCGAGACGTTGCCGAGACGCGGGCGCTCTCTGCGGAGCAGCGAAAGTATCGTTTCAGTCAGTCCGTCGTTGAGGTCTAAAAGCCATTTATATTCTTTTTCGTAGAACGGCTTCAAGTAGTCCGCGAAATATACAAAATAAGGTTTATGGCGATAGGCACTCTCAATAGCGATCCAATGTTGGTGTTGCCACCGGCTCTGATAACTGATTTCTATATCGCGTGTCAACTGCTTATGTTCCACTTTGCCCACCGGCACGGTCAGCCGTATTTCTGCTTCTTTGGGGTCGCGAATCAGGCAGCGGTTGCGGAAGGTTTGCTTCTCGAACGTCTCCATCTGTTCGATTGTTGCCGGCTCGCTCATATATGCTTGCATATACGACAAAGGCGGTAAGTATGCCGTTGGAAGTATCATCGCCAAGCACTCTTTCCCAGTCGGTTCCAACGTATATGTCCTTTGAACCAAGGTTTATCTTTCTCGATGCTGAGCCAGATAAAGACAGGTCGTCCTACGATATGATCTTCGGGCACGAATCCCCAGTAGCGGCTGTCGGCACTATTGTGTCGATTATCGCCTTGCATCCAATAATAGTCCATACCGAACTCGTACTCTTCGCCAATCGTCATCGGCTTGAACTCGTAGGCTTGTGCGATGCGGCGATAGATGGGATAATTATCCTCGGTGATTAGTATCTTGTCGCCCTTGCGCGGAATATAAATCGGTCCATAGTTATCGCGTGTCCAAGTAGTTGCGCCTAACGGATAGACGTCACCTCCTGCCACTTCGGGTTCGACTTCAATCGACAGCACGTGCGGATTCTTAGCCAAGCTCTCACGCATTGCCTGCGTCATCGGGAAATGATATATACCCGGCTCCAACACGCGCTGGTCTTCATGGCTCACGCCTAACTTATCCAAGTAGGTGCGTGTGAGTAAGTGACCGTCCGTACGAACAATATAGTTCAGCTGAACGCCCTCTCTATTGGGTTCCTCTATCCACTCCGCTTTCGACTTCGTGTAAACGACATTATCGATTACACGCAGGCTGTCTCCCGGTTCTCCCACACAGCGTTTGACATAGTTCTCACGTCTGTCAACCGGACGTACTACGATATCACCAAACACATCCTTACGCGATTCTACGGCTTGCTTACCATAATAGTGGCATAGCGTATAGTAGTCGGGGTTCTGCATCTTCAGGCACACGGTATCACCCGTAGGGAAATTAAAGACGACTATATCGCCTTTCTTCGGTGTATCCCAACCGCGCAGACGTTTGTAGTCCCAATGCGGTTTGTCCCAATAACTTTTTCCACCGCCAAACGCTGCAGGCCAACTATGTTGCATCAAAGGCATGGACAATGGCGTATTCGGCACACGAGCGCCGTAACTCATCTTGCTCACGAACAAGAAGTCACCTACACGCAGACTCTTCTCCAAGGATGAAGACGGAATCTGGTAGTTCTGGAACATATAGAGGTTAATGAAATACACCGCCACGAGAGCGAAGACGATAGCATCTATCCAGGAGCAAATGGTATAAAGTACCGGTTTAGCTTGCGGGTTAGCCGGTTCATCTTTACCAGCCGGTTTATACCTCTTCCACCAACTCCAGTTGATGAACTTGGTAGTAAACATATCTGCTATCACCGGCAGGAGCAAGAGCCACCAGAGCGACTTCGGGTCGTCCCATGCGAGCCAGATAATAAACGCGATATAGAGTGCACTCCAGCACCCTGCTGCTATCCACCCTTTGGTGGTTACTTTCTGTAATCGTTCTCTAATAGTCATTTGTTCGTTTAGCGTTTAGGGTTTAGCGTTTAGGGATTCGGCGGCAAGGACAGCGCCTAAAGCGAAGCCCTCGCGTCCTTTCGCCATATGGGAAATAACAATTGTATCTTCGGGGCTATCCCAAATGACGGAGTGGTTACCCGGTATCTCTCCTTCGCGAACCGACTCGATTGGTACATCATTAAGCGAAGCGTCACCATTGAGTGGCGCAGCCACGCTCAATATATCATTCCGCAACGTCTTAGCCGTACCGGAAGGTTTATCGAGTTTGTGGATATGGTGTTCCTCGTAGATATGCGGCTGATACTGGGGATAGTTTCGAATCACTTCTGCGAGCCATTTATTGAGTTCAAAGAATATATTGACTCCGACGGAGAAGTTACTGCTCCAAATGAGCATCTCCTTTCCGCTTTCGACTTTCGACTTTCGACTTTCGACTATTAACGCTTGCGCATCCCACCCGGTGGTACCGCACACGACAGGCACACCTTGTTCCCAAGCGCGGCGCACGTTCGTTTCTGCGGTTTGTGGGGTCGTAAACTCTATCGCTACATCCGCGGAGCGGAACGTAGCGCTCTCGAACTTCTCCTCGTCACCGATATCAATAGTGCACACAATCTCATGCCCGCGCAGCAGCGCCACCTGTTCGATCATGTGCCCCATCTTTCCGTATCCGATTAATGCAATCTTCATACTGCTTAAATAATAACCACACAATTGGCGCGCAAAGATACTACAAAGTTTGCATATATGCAAATATTCTCCCAAAATTGCATAAAAAAAGTGCAGAAACACGAGATTTCTGCACTTTTCTTTTTCTTGGGGTCCCCGCAAAATGTAATAAATCTTATAGGCAAGCCGCTTCCGACGAGAGCATCACGGGACCATGTCCCGAGACAACCCCAATTCAACTACTTTTCAAGCCTTTCTATAGCGTTTGTACACTACTCTACCACAAATATAGAGAAGTGCCATTATCAACAGTACAAACGGACTGCCGACAGGTGCCGGATCAGCTATTACGCCGATCTCATTATCGTCCGGATCGCCCCAACCTCCTTTACGGATATGCCCTCGAGGCGAATTGTTGCTATACGGATCTTCGGCAACAGGTGAGAAGTTAGGATCCTCCACTACCGAGGTATAGACAGACGTTGTGTGGAACGTATAGGTAGGACACGTGTTATTAATCGTCGCCTGTGTATAGGACGATTGGTATGCAGACTTCGGTGCATACGACGAGCAATACGGCGTTGCATCAGCTGTGGAGAAACCCCACAGCATGAGCAATACCATTAGCCATTTATATAATATGTTTTCTATCTGCTGTTTCATCATCTAATCTTTTGTCCAAATATCGTATAGACATGTCCGTCGCGCAAAATATAAACATGTCCGTCTTTAATAAACTTATAAACAGGCAGTATTTCGTCTATGCCATATGTCTGATAATCAGTTGCGATAGGCGGGTCAACAGGCTCAACCGGCAAATCACCATGACGACGGATATAATACCGCTTCTCGTGGCTCGTTACAGGCGTTTCAATCTTGAGGCAGATACCGTCCATAATCGGTCGTTCCGTCATCGTGAGCGAATCGAACAGAACCAATGAGCCGCTGATATTATTAACACCGGTAAACCAGAGTTGCGTTTCGTCATCATAAGGTAGGTCGCTCATGCAGAAGGATATCGGAATATTCTCTATTTCGTCACGCAAGTCAATACTGAGACCTTCATTGCCTTCCACTGCGTAGATATTGAACGGCGTAGCCGGCATGGAGTTGTTGGTATAGTTACTGATATTGACTGTTGTGAGCATAGCATCCTCACCTGGGATTATCTCTGCGTTATAGCCTTGTCCGAGTATGAGTCGTGATTTGCAACGCGACGAAACGGGGTTAACGGCAGTAACGGTCATCAGACCTTTACGCAGCGGCGTCGCAGTACGGTACATCGGAGCGGGGCTAACTACTGGGGTTGGCGAGGTCACAATACGGCTGGTATTCAATGTCACCTCTTTCTCGGTTGCTGCAGGAGAAACATATACGACTATAGCGTGCATTGGCGGAAGATAGCGCTCCAGTTGCGTAATGACGTTCGTTGTTTCTTCCGCTGTTTTCTTAACTATCGGCGTATAGTTACCATCTGCATCAATATAATCGAATTTTGGTTCCAGCTCATTGTCTGCGATGAATCCCCATATATCAATATATCCCATCGACGGGTTAGCAAATACAAACGCATCAGAAGGCTTCTCATTGGTCAGCGTGTATTTTTGGAAGGTAGCGGAAGTACCCGGATAGAATGCCAAGGCACCTGCCTTACCGCCAGCCTCATCTTTACGTTTAGCTCGCAGATCCGGTACGTACGAGTCTAATGCCTTATCGCCACTCGCATAGTAGAAATAGTAAATATCATCATTCTTAGGCAGTCTGACATCTGCAGCGTGGCCAGTATGTGTGCGGGAATAAACTGCCCAACCTTGAGCAGGAGGTAATGAATAGTCCATTCCGTTCGTCACTTTCGACCACTCTGCATTTGCGGTATAGGTAGTGTCTTTGACATTATCCTTATTACCCGTTTGCTTAACTTCGCGGTCATAGAGAGAGAGCCAGAAGGAAGCGTTACCGGTTTTATAACTACGTCCGTTAGCGTCGAACTCACCTACTTCCCACATCGGCGTAGCACCTTCAAGATCACTGTTCGCCATAAACAAGTCACCACTGAGCAAACCGGTTACCGGTGCACCACGGAGTGCCCACTTCTGGTTCGGCATACTCATATCGACAACCGCGTTCTCGTATTGGAGACGTTGCTGTTGTCCGATAGCAGCACCCGGCAAGAAGCGAATATCGCTACACTGGTTGTACTGGAAGCCTGTCTTCTGTACAGAGTCTGCCGGAGTAAGGGTACCCAGGTTCGGCAGTTCCGGATAAGGCAGACCATTCTCCATCTTAGGAATAACGACCTTAGTAGAAGCCAGCGGTACGAAACGAGCATCGGAATGGATGATTTCGTTGTGTTGGTTAATACCAATCCAGTTATCGGCATCGTTCCACTTATTGTTTTCGGTACTCTGCGGAGCCCAACGTAAGTGATCCGGTACTACGCTCACAATAAACGGTATCGTACCGACCGGGCAGTCCTCTGATCCACCCCAATCGGATGTACCTAAATTCGTCATCATCTCGATACCGAAGGTGTAGTTGTATCCCTCGCGCATGAGGTAGGTGTTCGAGGAAGACGCTACAAGAAGGATCGTATCGTTTCCGTTCTGGTAATAGCCCGTATTTTCACCACCTGTATTCCACGCTTTATCCGGCTCAAGTGTAATCGTATGGACGCCCTCACGATAATCGGGGTCATTAGTGGATAAGAAGTTTACTTGCTTTATCGCCACCTTAGGTCCGTCCGTTCCGGGGAACATCATCAACGAGTCGATAGGTATAGCGATTTGCGAATTGGCGTGCTGCGCATCAACCAAGACGGTAATTGGGAGTTGCGCCTCCTCTGCGGATCTATTTAAGCCACCGATAACCAACGGTATGCCTTGTTCCGAGCTCGATTTCAGTTTAATATGAACCGGTGTCGGGCAGACATCAATATTGAGGTCTTGCATTACTTCTGATCCGGAGCCCGGAATCGGGAAGATGGTATATTGTATCGAGTCTTTGACCGGAGTGATAACAGTTAGGTTGGACTGATAGAGCGTGAGGAATCCGCCATTTACCAAATGGGCAAGAATATCGTACGGATGCACATCTTCGGAGAGTTCCACGTGATTCTCATCCTGCACACGCTTCATAACAACCTTATCCACCTCAGCGAGGGAATGTGCCAAATGGTTCGGATTATCATAAATAGCGGTACCCGCCGACGGATCGGCACGAAGGATATCCTTAATGACCGCCACAATATCGTTATAGTAATAACCATACCGCGTTTTACTGGAAGCGGCAGCCGTATCGCCGTAGAGCAGCCAATCGTTGTGACACGTTCCGGTAACCTCAATCGGCGCTACGCTATCGAGTAGCAGGGTACCTTTAACGTGGAGTGACAAATCGTAGGTTGTATTGGCGCACATGCCACCGACCTCCTTATCGGGTTGTTCCTCTCCGTTAAGCGTGAGAATCATTCGATTTCGTACTTTGAGCGAACGGGTCAAAGCACATTTACTGCTCAATAATTGGTCGTACGCACCCGCCATGTGTACGGTGTACAAATTGTTGGCAGACATCTTAGCCGAATGGACGACGTAGAGAACAGGACGAATAGAGTCATCGAGGTGTTCATAGACATAACCTTTACGGAAGACTTTTACAGATGGGGTCTTTTCGTGTTCCTCCAGAGTCTGCTCAAACTTAAGAATCAGTTCTTGCAGGTTCGGGAAGATGGAGTCAGCAGCATCCGGATGATAAGTACGTTTCGGCAGGTTAATTTTACCATAGATGGTATCCTTCGTATCGGGAGCTACAGCCGGTTTGATACCCGGATTATAATATCCGTCCTCTAATTCCAGGAAGCTAAAGATACTATCTTTCGTCATTTCCACAACGGTATAGTATTCCTCGTCTAACTCGCTGTATATTTCCTCTGTAAATCCTTGATAGTCGACGCGGAGCACGATGTGGGTAAGGGAGTCGCTTTCGTTCTCATTCTTACAGGTGGTGTTCGCTTGGTAAACCATCAACGGCGGTTTGGTAGCGAAGATACACATATCGTCAATGAGGAAGTCGTTACCATTATCATCCGCACCCATATTAAATACGCGCACGCGGAAGTGATTGTATTCCTTATTCTGCTCTATCGGGAAGTAGATTTGGTACCACTTATTGGATGGAGCGAGGTCACCCGTTATGTAAGAAGTAATATCTTCCCAATTGTGGCCATCCATTGAGCCTTGTACAGCGAAGAGGAAGTTCGGACATGTTTTTCCGTTTTCGTTCATTGGGTTTGCCACATATCCGGAGAAGTACATTTTCTGTCCTTCGCACAAGTGGGACTCGAGGGACAAAGCAGCTACCTGACCGGCAGATGACATACCGTCGCAGAAGATCATATAACCGTTGGCAGCACCACCATGTTGCTCCATCTTATGCCAATACTGACCAAAGGATGGGATGCGGTTGATGAGGTTATACTCACCCATATTCGCGAGGTTCTTGAGACCCGGTTCGTTGAGCTTACCGTTGTGCGGACGGTTATCCGGCAGAGATGCTGTTCTCGGATAGGCGAATCCGTAGGAAGCATCCGCCCACGGTAGCGGGTGCGGATAAACGGTATAGTCCGTTCCGGGTTTATTATAGTCGAAGTTCAAACGCTCCAACACCTCAAAGTTCTGTTCAATATCGTCATTGGTAATGATTGATACACCTTTCTCATTTTCCAACTTCGGACCAAATTTATCCGTTCTGTGGTAGATAATCGTATAACGACAGATATTAAACCAATAATCGCCCTCATGATCGTTAACCTCGGAAGGTGTACCTACATTGGTAGATTTTACGCTACGCGCACGTAAACAATATATAATAGTATCATTTTCCTTACCGGTGGTTATAGAGGTTTTCTTAGGCACATTCAGGAAGTCATTACTCTCCCAAATAGTATGGGTACACGTATCATAGGTCTGCGTTTTAGGATTATAGGTGTACCATGCGCAGGTAACATCCCATCCGCCGCACCAAATCATCGTATCTTGGCGCATCGGATTTCCTGCCCATGTCGCCCAGTTATCGTCACGCATATAGTAACCGAGCAGGGACTCTGAGTGTTGGCCTTTCTTGACATTATCGTAGTTATAGCGTTGCTCGGTAGTAAGGAGCAAACGGTTATTCAGAGGTGCGCGAACGACGTGGTCCTCCATATACTTCTGATTCCGATAACTGGAGGCAATAGTATCCTTGTATCCTTCCATGATTTCAGCCATCTCCGTCCATGGGTGGAGTTCGTATATCTCACGTAGTGAGAGGGTTGGCTCGATGATATTGGTCATCGTATCCAATACAGCTGTATCCACTTGATTGACATCCTTCATGGACAACGGCAGGTTGTCGTAATAGACACTGAGGTCCACCGCATAGGTCTCAACCGCTTTGTCTCGTGGCGGATAGAGCATCGGCGCCTTGGACGGAGGGTCTTTACGAGCGTTATAGTCCTGCGAAGGCACGTGGAATACCGTATAGCGTCCCTGGGTCACTAATTTCTTTCCGCTGGAAGGATCCTCCGGATCTACAGGCACCGAGTCACCGATGACACGGAACGGGAAGTTCCATTTACCCGTATTGGATGGTTCAGTCTGCCATCTCTCGGCAGGGATATCGGTATCTTCTTCGCCAGGCTGGAGTGAATACCAACGCCACCATCCATAGAAGTTACGCTCACGGATAGGCAGCTCGACACGTTGGTCGGTAGATTGCGCGGCATTCGAAGGATTGTAGTAGTAGAGAACATTCTTATTCTCGTGTACCTGCTGTACGCCATCTTTCAGGTCGTCGCCCGACGCACCTTTGGAGTGCACAAGGTTCTGATTACCGTATTGGAATCGGCTGGATTGCATCACCTGCAGGCGGAAGTTGATATAGCGCCACTTGCCACCCACATTCATGGTATAAGCCAAGAAGAGGTCTGCGGAACGCGGTGCACGGATACCATTGCCTAAACAATGCACTTTAATGGTATTGTCACCCAATTCGCTAATCTCGCACCAGTCCGGTGTATTTCCTTTCGCATCCATCAGACGGACCTCGGCGTAAGAAGGATTATCGAGATGCATATGGTCGGTATGGTCATGGCTCTCACCGGCATAGGAGACGACCTTACCATCCACATCCAACGTATTGGTACCTGTTCGGTGGTCGGTATGCAAGGTGAAAGTATGGTATGCTGTTTCGCCTTCCACCTCAGGCGGGAAGACGAAGTAATACTCATCGCTCTCGGGATAACATACAAGCGAATCATATGGTGCCGTATGATAAGTACGACGGATGAGCGGAATTTTAAGATGCGCATCATCCACGGAGGTAAAGCTGCTCCATTTGTCTTTGAAGCGGTATGTAGGTGCACCCGACTGCAAGGAAATCTGCACATCGAGTGTATCCACGATATTGACATATTTGCCTCCGTACTGCACGTTGATTGGGCTGGTGCCGGAAGGCGTGACGGTCGTTTTGAGTTCACTTTCTTTTGTTGACGTACTCAATCCACTGGCACCCGCACTAAAGCGGCTATCGGAAACGAGGTTGATGGCATAGTTGGTTTTCCAGTCGCCTCCTGATGAAATCAAGTCTGCAATGTCGGCCTCATTCTCTTGTCCGCAATAGGTTAGCGAATTATCGAGCAGCATCGAGTAGATGCGGTAAGCCTTATATCGCGTCTGAACATCGAGAGGGGAGAGGCTATTATAACCGAACTCTAATTGGTCTTTACTCGGATAGGTTCCGTTATTGAGAAGATTATACTCCTGCTGCAGATAGGTCCAAGAGAAAGTAGTGGCCTCTGACTCGTTTTTGGTCAAAGTCAGGGATGGAGTTGATGATACAACTTGTAATTTCAGCCAATCTTCAGTACCATACTTCAATTTCACCTGTTCCTCAAAGTTGGCATTGTCGTTGATATATGTATTCACGTATTCGTAGGTGAGGGTAGCCGCACCGGTACTTCCCACATCAGGAAGCGACGAACCGTTGATAACGAAATACAAATTAACAGGAGCATCCGTTTTCAATGTGAGCTGCTGCTGCGCTTGATCGACATACTCATACAGCCACGGTGTGATGTACTTGGTATCACTATTCGCAGCATTGGCAGCACCTTTAACCAGTTGGGTTTTACCATCCTCATACTTATAGAGCACACCACCTTTGGTTTGGTACTGACGGAAGATGAGTCCGCCGGAACCTGCCATTATGAAATAACGTTGTCCGTTTGCTACAGCAGACCAAATCAGTTCATTGGTTGCTAATGCGGCTTGCATCAGCGGTACACGACCTGTAACCTGATATCCAATTCCACCCACTGTTGCTGTCGAATTGATGACCAGTGTATCATATCGCGCACCGGAGGAGTTATCCGCTTTGGTGATGAGAACCGCATGGGCTTGGACGGTTTGCACGCTATCAACATTGAAATATGCCGAAGGTCTTCCGCTTGTGAAAGAGCAAGAACCCGGGCCTAATCGCAAGGCAGAAGTAACATCCTCAGAGTCTAAGATTTCCTCACCAAGCACATTACCATCGGTATCAAGCAGTTTGCGTGATCTCACTTTCGCGAGGGTAAAGTTCAGTTGCTTACTTGCGTCAGCCAACGGGCTGAAGTTATAGGTTGGATACTCCGGCGTAAGTTTCAACTTAACCTCAATGTCGCCATGGTGTACCGTCTTGGTACGCACGATGATGTCGCGATAGCGTGATCCGTCGGCATTAAAATGCAGACCGGGAGCACCTTTTTTCCAGCGACCGTAGTACTCTTTGATCTTCACCGGACCTAAGGTACGGAGAGTGATACGCAAGGTATCCACTATATCGATATAATTACCCTCATAAATCACATCGACCGGAGTATTTTTACCACTGGTAATAAGACGACCGAAGTAGTTTTTCTCCAAGCGGTCGTTCATGTGGGGTTTATCCACATCCTGCACCTCTTCTCCCAATGACTCAACGCGCGCATCCCTTATATATTCAAATGTCTCCTCCAAACGATAGTTAGGATTGAGCCTCATCGTCATATAGTCGGTAATTATCTTTTTCTCGCTGGGGTTCGGGTGGAAATAAACGGTGTCGTCGTCCACCTTCGTCACAGCCATAAGTTGTTTACCAATTAGTTTGGACCACACCGGTTGCTCTATATTTTCGTCTTCGTGGATACCAAAGACTATCTCGTCGGTCCACTCCGTAGTGGTATCGGGGATAACGACATAATGCTCATCCGCAACACGTACACGGGAAATCTGGAAAACGGTTGCGTCAATTTCCGAAGCAGAACCATCGAATTGGTTGTTAGCGGCGTTGTAGGTAACCCACGGTGCATCGCTGTTGGAGCGCGGATCGCGAGTAATAACGCCCCCCACACGATGCAAATAGTGGGTAGAGGATATTTTGGCATTTTTGACATCCGCTACGGTATAGTCCGGCCATCCGTTTCGTCCGCCCGTTGCCGACGACTTGAACAGACCTGCCCATGAGTTATTCGCTAAGATGGTATTCGGAGTTTCATAATACAAACCAAGGTACTCTTCATCTGTTGGAGCAAAGTTCTCATAGAAGAGGAGAGAGTCCACGGCACCATAACGCATCTCGCGTCGTGGGTCGAGCACTACTTCATTAGTCGCACACTCCATACAAGGATCCGGATGGGTAAGCACCTTAAAGGTATTGATATAATTCTCATCCACGTTTTCAGCATTCGCCATACCCTGCCATGCGTTTGTCCAGTCTTTTATATAACGAGCACGGGAGAAACGCGGTGAGGCTGTACCCGGGTGGGTCAGGAAGTAACGCTTCCCGTCGGCTTTCTTAAACGAGAGCGCTACGTGGATAGTACCGTTATAAATAGCTTTCGCATAGAGCGTGGTCGTACCTGTCGGCAAATCAACCACTTGACCCGGACTATACAAGGTACCCGTACCATCTGCATTCGTTGTCCAGCCTTGGAACGTAAATCCCTTGACAAGACGCGGCTCGCGGACGGTAACGGAAGTCTCGCCGTACATAGGGTACTGATCCGCGATGGTGTCGCCTTCGCAGCCGTTGTTGCTGTAATGAATATGTCTATCCGGATTCGCAGGCACGAACTCGATAGCACCGTTCGGGCTGGCATCATCTATGTGGATACGTGCCCAACCGTCGCAATCAACAATCGGACGTTCTCCAACTACCGGCACTTCCGTTCCACGTACCATCACACTCCAGCCCGGAATATCCGCACCCGGGTCTTCGGCGCTGTATTCGGAGCCGGTGAACATCGTGGCTTTGATACTCAGAGCAGCCCACTCTGCCGTGATATGCCACATCTCCTCGCACGTCCAGGTCTTGTAGTCATCACTCGGACGCAACTGGATGTTACGACCGGTGCTGGTGCGTAAGAAATAGCCGCCCGGTTGGAACTCCACGCCGAGGTTCTGTTCGTCGGTATTAGTCGTATCCACCATCATCTGACCGTACGCTCCTCGTGGTGCAGGGAGGCCCAGATAGTGAATCTTCAAATTATCTATTTGCTTGAACTGCGAGTCAAATGCATCACCATCCCTCTTGTGGCAATACTTGTTCTTATATCCCACATAGTAATAGGAACTATCGGACTCCGGCACATTCATATAATCGCTTACATAGTACTTGGTACCCGGAAGACTATCCATGCAGACGAGGCGGTCAATGGTATAGGTCTTCCTCTTAGTGGTGTACGTAGCGGGCGTTTTGGAAAAGTCTTTATTGTATTGCTTATAATCCTGCTCGTCGTAGGCAAAATAATAGGAATCTGCGCAAGTAGAAGTCAACGGATCATTCAGCACATACAAACGGAAAACCGTACGCGGGGTAGGTTGGTGTTTCGGTTTATTACCAAAAGCATACAGTGCCTGACCCGGTTTAGCCTCTGACTCATTGCTACTATATTTTATTGTATTCAACGTTTTGTTGAAACCGATCACCGAAGCATTGACGTAAGATACGGGAGCATTACCTCGAGGTATATCTAGCCAATACACTTCACGATAAGGTAAGCCCAAGAAACCGTAGCCTTTCTCGCCATTGAAACGACCTTCGGAATCTTGATCCGTTCTTCCCTCTTTGGCTGTTAACGTTCTATTCGGGTCAAACGAGATAACGGACGAGCGGTTCGTCGGCGCAACAAAAACCGCGTTAAAGATGTTATTATTGTCTGTTTCTCTGGTCAAATCGCCTAAGTACTTGTACGAAGTGCCGGAACCTGCGAGCAAGGTATAGGGATCGCCTCCTGGATTGGAACTCCACATCGTATAGGCGATACCATCTACTGGATATTCTTTACCACCAAACTTAAACGTTACAGGGTCGCTAATACTCCATATGGAAGTAGACGCCGGCTCTGTAGCATTTGCGGCTTGCGGAATCAACTTAAGGAAGTTACCTTTATCACTATCCCAGTTCGTATAACCGAAATAGCCACCCGTATAACCCGGGTAATGGCACACGAAATATTCCTCGCCATTCACCATGGTGGATAGCAAAATCTGGTCACCCGGTTTTAGATTTACCACCAGACCACCGGCGGTCGGTTCAAAATCAGTCGTGGCTACCCCCCACACTCCAACAGAGCACAACACTACTGAAATCAGCAACAGAATTCGTACCTTAAACTCTTTAAAACATACTATACTCATAACTTTTTATCTATAATGTTCTCAAAAAAAGCGTGCAAAGGTACATAATTATACGCACACGTACAATACGTATGCGCACAAATTGATGCAATGTTACGAAATTATCTAAGAATTTGACGAAATGTTACATTGCGCGCTCCATTCGCGAGGACTTAGACCCGTTTCATTGGTGAAAACACGAGTGAACGATACACGCGACGAAAAGCCCGAACGGAGGGCCACTTGCTCTATAGTCAACGAGGGTTCTTCACGCAAGAGACGTTTTGCCTCTTCAATACGATATCGGTTGACAAACTGGAAGAAGGAGCAATCAAACTCATCGTGTATGAACTGTGACAGATAGGTACGATTCATAGGCAACACCTCGCGCAAGTCCATCAATCGAAGATCAGGATTCAGATAAGGCTTGGATTGAACCATCCATTCCGTAAGCCGAGCTGCCGCGTCGGGTAAAGAGTCCTTATCAATTTGCTCCTCATTACTCTGCATATTCTGCCACGGGTCTTCACGGAAAAGAATCTGCTCAATACTATAACAGAACAGGAAAAACAGAAAGGCATTCTGTGTTACTACACGACCTGGATTATCGGAGAAGCAGATATACAAATACGAACCACCCATAATCAGTACCATAGACAAATACCTCACTAACCACTGCGCATCGATATGGTCCATCGAACTATAGTTCTCCTCACACCACTTTCTATATTTGCGTATATGGACCACGACCATAATAACCAGCGCCAACGGATACAGCATTACTAACCACCGCAAATCAAACGGCACTACATAATCTAACGTCACCAGCAGCACCATCGGCAGTAATTGGAGTATTCCTCGTTTCCAATTCAACCAACCGGGACGAAGTGTCTCGGTCGGATAAATCAATAATACCCATGCCAAAAAATTGCCTATGAGCATTACATAAGCATCCATTGCATCCGAGCCGATACGCAGAATCGGGAATTGCATCAAATAGTCTTGCACTAATATGGAACTATCTGCCACTCCCCAAACCAGGAGTGCCCAAGCGCTGGCTTTGCGTGCGCGCACCCCATCCGAGTGCGTAAACAATAAAAATGCTCCCAACGCACAGATAGAGATAATACCGCTGTGCTGAATAGGTAAAATTATATCAAACAACAACGCAAGAGGTATAAACCGAGACAACCAATGTCCCAATACTACTACTGCTGATAAAATAATAAGAAAAAATGCTTCTTTTTTGTACAGTTTCCAAAGCTCCCGAAAGGAGATCAGGTCGTTTGTTTGTGCCATGATATAATTGTAGTAAAAAACCTATTTTCCGTTGTACATATCTTGAGGGGTCATCTTACCCCACTCTTTCGAAACCGGTAGTGCCGGGTCATCTATTAAAGCGTCCACAATGCGGCAGTCGCCTTGCATTACGTTCTTCTCGAGGAAGGCTTGCTCTTCCTGCCACAAGAGGTTGATATAAGCCGCCACATCGTGTGCACGGTTCTTAAAGCGGTAGATGCAATAATTGCCACCTTTCTTCGCCAACTGAGCCGCATAGTAACTGCTGCCCCACATACCTTTTCCAAAAGCGCCGTAGTGCTTATACGCGACTGCATTGTCGTTCAAGCCGTGAAAGAAGAGTATCGGACAGGGGGTTGTTTTGAACTTAGGTGCACCATGCTCACTGATGATTGCTCCCGAAAAACTCATCACCCCGCGCAGCGCAAAACCCTCAGGCAGTCCTACCGCAGCACCGGTGGATAGCGCATGCGCAGTCGCCAGGCTGATGATAGCCCCGGCGGAACTGCCGGACAGCACCAAATTATGCACATCCACTCCCAGCTCAGCATGATCCGTCAAATAACTGATGGCAGAGAACACATCTTCCACACCCATCTGCTGCGACTCACAGAATCGCCCGACCGACTTAGCAATGCCCACAAAGCCTTTACCCATCTTATAGTCCTTCATACCCAAGCGGTAATCGATAGCTACCACGGTATAGCCGTTGTCGTTCAGTCGTTGGTACCAAGGCAGTAAGTAGGGCTGATTGCGGCTGCCTGATTTAAAACCGCCACCGAATAAATACAGTATGGTTGGTTTCTGCACGCCGTTCAAAGCGGTCTCAGCCCCTGCTGTGGGACGATGGATATCCAGATAAAGCGTACTTGTATCTTTCTGCGCATAGGCATAAGTCTCCACCGCGCTGAGTTGAACAGACACGAACAGAAGAAGAATCAATAATGATACCTGTCTCATATTATTATGCATTATTTTCCTGCCACTACAAAAGCGGGGTTCAGCGGTTGGGCGACGGTACCGAGATGCGCGTCGTTTGCAAACTCAAAGACATTCTTTGCGACAAAAGTATTGGTGTAGTATGCAGACCAATACTGAAGCGTAACGGCGCCTTCTGAACCAACGATATACATATAGAATAATTCATCGGTTGGTGAGGCGACGCCAAGACACTTATCGCCAATGAAAGCAGCTAAGAGATCCTTATCCTGCAGGACAAAGTCTTTTGCTAACTCAGGATAAGCAGCGAGTAAGTCCGTTTTTACCACAGCCGTCATGGACGAGGTGTAGTCATAATCGGACGGTGCCATCCACGTAGGGCGAGCGATGTTGCCTTTAAGCGTTTCGGTCGGTGTTACCGGATCAACCGGAGTGTCCGGAGTAACAGGATTAGTAGGATCCTTTTGAGGATCACTTTTGCATCCTGATACTATCAGCATCAGCGCGCAGGCTGCGATTGCTAAAAACTGTTTCGTCATAGTTGTATTATTTATCTGGGTTATTAACTATAGCACCCGGGCATAGAGGGTCACACACAATTTTGCGCCGCAAAATTACTGCTTTTTTTGCATATATGCAAATAAAAAGTGCAGATTTCGTAAAAAACCTGCACTTTTTTAGTCGAAAGTCGAAAGCGGAAAGTCGAAAGCAAAAAAAAAGTGTAATATTTAATCGAAAACTGAGTGTTATTAGAAACAAGCTTCCATATCCACTCAGCCCATAACCTCCTTTTCTGTACTTACGTACCGAATCATCGCCTCTTTAGAAAACACGTCGTTACACTCCGTTGAAGAAAACAGGGCTTCCCGTAAGTAAACTAACCCGTTTACTTTTTATGCGCGAAGCTTCAGCCCCGAGAACCTCTCAATTATTACCCCACACACCGCACACATTTTTCCGCAGCAAGAACTCGCGGGTTAGCGAAGTTCGCGGAAAATCGTTTTCGTAGGAGCGTTAGCTCGTTTTCTAGTAAGGCAGCAGTACGGCGTAACCATGCCGGACGGTAGTTAGGCATACAAGGATTTGTCTGGGAGCTTGCTCACAAGCAAAGACTTGGAGGCATAAGTACAGGTTGGAACAACCGTGCTGCCGATGTTTTCGGTTATATATAAAAAAAGCGCAGGCCTGATGAGCCTGCACTTTTCTAAATGGGGATTATCCCTGGTAATTTTCCCACTCACGGTGCCAAACGTAGTTGCGCAGTTTCTTGTAGGTCGTCTGAGCATTGAACTCAGTCTGAGCCGTTGCAAGGCTTGCGGGGTTCTTCATCACAGCAGCGGTAGAGCGTGCGACAGCTGCGAACTTGTCGAAGCGTGCCAACTCAGCAGCGGTGTACGGAGTTTTGCGTTTGCCGCGTACCTGTGTGAAGCGACGGTCTTCACCGCTTTCGCTTAGTGAGGCATCGCGGTAGCAGTACGTGACTCTCGTCTTTCTGGCTATCTTGCCCGATATGTAATCGATCGGGTCTAAGAAGTGAACGCGGCTCATGGTTGACCTCCTTCCTGCTCAGCGTTATACAACTCATGGAAAACATAACCACGGAGAGTTTTGTATTTGCGCTGTTTTTTGAACTTAGCCAGTTTTTCAGCTCTTTGTTCCGCATCAGCAAGGATTGTGCTGACCTGCGCCTGAACAGTTTTGAATTTGTTCATTACCGTTTGTTGCGCAGCGGAAGGCGGCTCGTTAGTTACCGGGTGTTTGACACGAACACCGATCATTTGGTCATCGACTGTGCGTACTTTAGCGTACACTTTGTCGGTTTTGGAGTACTTTCCTCGGAAGTTTTCCAAGTGGGTAAATGGCTCTAGTTTAGCCATTGTAGTAAACCGGTTGTGTATATCCAGCCGGGAAGGGTTAAGTGAAACAATATTATTATTTTTTTTGTATTGCAATACACTACATAATGAACAAAAGGCATGCAAAAGCATGCCAAAGGAAAAACAAAGGAAGATGTTGTCAATCGAGGAAAAAAGAATGAAAAATAATGCCACTATGTCAGATTGTCATGACAGTGGCAGATTATTCCTTTTCGTCAGGGAAGAATGACAGGAATCGGCGAACGAGTGATAACTTATTGTCCGGACAAGCAGTCCCGTCTTTTAGTTTCCAGTTTGGATATAGCGATGAGTCATCTATCTTAGCACCTTTACTGATATGGTTGGCGTTGAGAGCGTGTTTTGAATTATGAACATTTATTCCCCATTCGTTCAGTTTATTAACGAAGGCTATATGGTCATTTATTCGCGCGAAGTTGATAAGTCGTTTTTCGTAACAAATTCGTTCAATAAAATACCAATCGGAAAAGTTGCGGACGTAAGCTTTAATTTTAACGAGTGCATTGAACAATCGTTTGTCCGATTGATTGTCGATAGGAATAGGGATTGTAGTGGGAGAATTAGAGAGTTGAGATAGTTTTAATTCAAGCTCGCGAATGCGCTTATCTTTATCATCACAAGCTTGACGCAAAAGTTTTATAGTTTCAATGTATTGTTTTTGTGACTTTGAGATGGTATCGCACATAGACATAACGGCATAGAGACCCTCGTTTTGAGTCTCAGCCTGTCGCAATAATATGTCAACAGAATCTGTCTGCATATATGTACAATACCTACCAATAGGTTAATTATACGATTAGTCAATATGGGCATTTGTAGCCTTAATGCCATAGTAAAATAAGTGATTCTTCTGAGTTTATTAGGTTAATTACAGTTGATGTGTGAGAGTCTTTAAAAACTCGCTGCAAAGATAATGCTATTTTTTGAATTATACAAATTTTTTGGTAAAAAAAATAATTTTTTCATTATTTTTACTCAATTTTCGAACGTCATAAATGGGAAGATAGTTAATTGTCTATCGAATCCATTATGCGCTTCGTCTCAAGAAGCACGGAGATGATCTGCCGATAGTGGTCTTTGTCATCGTACGATAGTGCACGTCCTTTGCGGTCTTTGAGCCATTTTTGTGCGGGCTGATAACCGCCGATATATAAATCCCACGCTGTTTGTGGCACGTTATCAAAATACTGTGTATCGTTGATATAAACGCGGTCGCCGTCTCTACGTATTTGTTCCACTACCATCGAACCTTCCTGTGTAAAAGTGACCGCGCTCTCCGGCACATTGTGCATCAGGTGCAGCTCGCGGAGCTGATGACCGCAGTCTCTATAGTGTTCGAACTCCGTTTGGTCTTTCGGATACGGAATACGAGGGAAATCGACCTTTAGGAACTCCTTATATTTCGCGCGATACGCAGGCGAGTGTAGTACGCCGTATATATAGTCGAAGATATCCTCCGGCGCAGCTTCTTTGCCGATGGTCGTATTGATTTGCGCCCAAATCTTCTCATCCAAATTCGGACGGCGTTCCATATCTATAGAACCTTCTTCGGGGTAGAGGTAGAGGGGAACAGAGTAACTTCTTGCTGACATTAAATTGCCATCACAAGGATTATTGTTAGCAAGAATATGCTGCCATCCACTTGTATTTTCAGCAGTTCTTCGAAGCGAGAACGATAAATTGGGTTTATCATTTCCAAAGTTCTTAATCAAAGAAGGACGTGGTCTTAAAGCATATTTGGGATGTAAGTAATACAATTTGTTATCAAAAGGTTTGTAAACTACACTATAAATATATGAATTGCCATAGTTTTCTATATTATTTTCATGCAATAGATTTACCAATTCTTGTACATTATTTGCGGACAATTTACTATCATTAGAAGTAGTAATACCACTCGAATAAAATGGCATAATTGAAGTGAGTTCAAACCCTTTCATATATTCCAACTCTGGTTCTGTATTTCTCTGTGCGAAATAATAATTTGGAATTTGCGGATTTAGAGTACTCCACTCTACAGAAGCTATATTATGTGTACGCAAATAATCATATTTGTACTCGCGCAAGCCATACAAATCAAAGTGTCGAACTTCGGCAGGAGCTTTGCTTTTGCCGGATTTCTTAATGAATATATTGATACTTACACCTTGCATGATATCAAAGACATTCTCATCCTTGCTACCATCGGGAGCGGTTTCTTTCTTGCGCGTGTTGCCGTGCAGGTCGAGGATATAGATTTTATCAAAGACACGCATCAGTTCGCTACGCATCTGGCGATGGATAAGTCCGTCGATAAACGAGTTGTTGCAGATATACGCCAACACGCCTTCGCCGTTGCGCTCGACATAATATTGCGCCAAACGAATGAACTTGATATAATCATCCGAAAGCGGTTGTATATTGCGCTCGTTGAGGTTCTTTTTGTAGTCGTCTAACAGTCCAAGAATCCAAGAGCCTTTGTTGTTGCTACTAATCGAATACGGCGGATTACCCATAACGATCATTACCGGTGCATCTTTCTTAATATCCGACGCGGCACCGGCTTCTTCCGCTAAGTGGTGACCGAAAAGTGTGTGTACATCCGGATTGGCTTCTTCTAACGAGTTCGTCAAATACACACCAAAACGCTTCGAGGACTGAATACCGACTTCCAAATCAAGCTTTAAGTGCGCAATCGTATAAGGAGCCATCATTAACTCAAAACCATGCAAACGGGGAAGTAAATGCTCCGGCACATAGGTATTCCATGCACCTAACTGACCACCTAAATTGCGCTTAATCTGACGAACGGTCTCGGCTAAGAATGTACCTGTACCCGTGGCGGGGTCTAACACCTGTACGCGATGAGCAAGCACCTTCTCTTTGCGGTGCTTTAGGTCTTGCTCTATCTCATGCTCTACCTCTACCTTGCTCGTATCGGCTAAACCCATCGGGAGGTTAAACTCCGTCTTGAGAATATCATCGACAGCACGAACGATAAACTCCACCACCGGCTGCGGGGTGTAATATACGCCAGACTGCTTCTTGGCTGCCGGGTCGTATTGGTATAGGAAGTCTTCGTAGAAATGCAGTATCGGGTCGGTCTGCTGGGTGTTCTTGCCAAAACCGGACAAAATCTTCTCCATATCCGTTGCAGCAAAGGCGGCAACTAAGTCGTCTACTATCCATACAATGCGCTCGTCTAAGTCATAACCTGCTATCTGCTGAAAGACCTTCCGCAAAAATGGATTGGACTTAGGTATCAGCTCCGAGGCCTCACTTCGGCTAAAGGACTCTGGAGACTTATCGTGAATACGCGCTGCGAACATGCCATAAGCTATCGTTTGCGCATATATATCCGCAAAGACCTTGGGAGTGATGTCATGGAGTAAGGTCTGACGGAAAGATTGCATGTAACCATTCAACTCCGTATGAGCATCCTCGCCGTCTTGAACTAACGCATTCTCTATCACGTCCCGCAACAAACGAGCTTTACCTGCCATTATCTGAGCTAACTTCGTGGCGGAGGTTATTTGCTGAACTTGCGCCAAACGAAGATGCTCCATTAAGGCGATAAACTTATCGCAGTCAGATAGACGTATCTTATTGCCCTGTATCTCCGCCAAACGTGCTGACATCTTCCACTCACCATGCTCATACAAATGGAAATCTAAGTAGTCCGTGAAGATAATCGTATCCAACGAAGCCTTATATCGGTCGAACTGCTCTTTATTCTTCTTGCGACCATCTAAATCGCCGTCCTCTAAATCTTTTGCCTCGATATAGGCGACTACTAAACCCTTACGCTCCAATAGGTAATCAGGCGCACCACACTCGATATGGCTCGGCTCGTTAATCGCCTTAAAGCCTGTACAAGCCTCTATAAGTTGCTGTAAGTCTCCGCGGAAAGAGTGCTCCGTCGTTACACCGGTCTGATAACGTTGATTGATTTGCTTAATGTAAGCGTTGATAAAGTCCTTCATGGTAGCATTTGTTTAAGTTCGCTACCTAAAGGGAGATTGGGGGCAAATACCTAGAATACAAAAAGCGGGGGATCCGCTTATTATTCTGAAGGTATTTGGCCTAACCTCATCTAACATAAGTTTCACCCACGCTCAGTGGGCGTTTAACTTATTCGATGTTAGAAGTTCTTTAAAATGGCCAAATTTCTCAGAATACCCGAATAAATAGCAAACGCTAAATTTCAATATGTCCTTCTGTTTTACGTCAGTAAGTGACGGTGGTATTACAAATCACCAGACCAGCCGTGACCGAGGTCCCAATGTTCATCGTATCGGAACTCAAAATACGGCAGGGCGAAATATTTATTTATTAGTTCTGTCAATTCCTCCTCTATATCCTTTGCCCATGCGCCGACAAAGACGATGAACTTATCGATATTCCACGACACACGTCCACGCGGGACCTGCGTGTAATCTCCTTTGAACTTAGTGGGCTTATGCTCAGCCATAGCACGGAAGAAGTGCTCTTTCCAAATTTGTCGATGCAACCGTTGATAGTTGATATACGGCAAACCTTTATCCGCTGCATCTTCAATCATCTTTGGTGTTAACTCCTTCTTATATACGCCAAAGAAATCGTGTTCCTCCGGATCATACCAGAAGATTCCGACAGAAGGCATCGTCTCGTCAAAGGATTTCATATCCTTCATCATGGCCTCTTTCTCGCTATGTGATAATGCAGTCATAATTAGTCAATCTTTTTTTGACGCTGCAAAGGTAGTGCTTTTTTTGCATACATGCAAATAAAAAGTGCAAGTTTCGGTGAAAAACTGCACTTTTTATTAGTCAAAAGTCAAAAGTCGAAGGTCGAAAGCAATAGGTCAAAAGTCGAAGGTCGAAAGCAAAGAGAGCCGCGCAGGGATGCGCGGGGCTTAGACGCTATTGTTTGCGTAAAGCGATTTGTATCATAGCACGGATAAAGTTATCAAGACGTGCATAGATACGGCGCTCGCCGGTACGTTTATCAATAGGAGCCTCAGGGTCTCCCTTATCGAGTTGCGCTCTATAGCGGGCAGTCCAATAAGCCATTCGCTCGGGATTCTGTTTCTCGAGTTGGAATTGGGTGTAGGCTTGTTGAAAAGTCTCTACGTTTTTTCGTTCTCCAGGAGTCAAAGGCTTTTTATCGAAATCGCGCGGATGTTTGACGATGTAGGATTCGCTATTGCCTTCAAAGAGGACGTTTCCATATTCGTCACGATAGATTTTGCGGCGGGAGATGATTTGTCTTGCGCCTTTTCTTGAAAGTCTTCCGGTCATGGAAGCAATCGGGTCGAGATACGTTATTCTTGCCATATTGTTCAAATATTACGTTGTTATCTGTTGGTTAAAGGAATCACTCACTAATAACACACTAATCACTCACTAATCACTCACTAATAACCTTTACTTAATTGGGCTGCAAAGGTAGTGCTTTTTTTGCATACATGCAAATAAAAAGTGCAAGTTTCGGTGAAAAACCTGCACTTTTTTAGTCGAAAGTCGAAAGTCGAAGGTCGAAAGTAAAGAGAAGTTGGAAGTTAGAGGTTAGACTTTTTAGTCGAAAGTCGAAAGTCGAAAGTCGAAAGTAAAGAGAAGTTGGAAGTTAGAGGTTAGACTTTTTAGTCGAAAGTCGAAAGTCGAAGGTCGAAAGTAAAGAGAAGTTGGAAGTTAGAGGTTAGACTTTTTAGTCGAAAGTCGAAAGTCAAAGGGCGAAAGCAATTAGTCGAAAGTCGAAAGTCGAAGGTCGAAAGCAATAGGTCGAAAGTCAAAGGTCGAAGGGCGCCTGCATACTACGGGTGACCTTCGGGAACAGAAGGATTCAGTCGCAATTTGAGTCCCGACCAGATGGTATCAGGTTTAAGGTGGAAGACAGCAGCCATTTCACCGCCCATACTAAATCCGCAACGGTCGCACACATCATGCGTATAGCCCATGCACTTAGGCGAACGGCTTCCGTCGGAGAAGATAAAATTGGTTATCCAGCAGTATTGGCTAAAGTTCAGTTTCTGCATGTTACGCAGCCCGGAGACGCTGTTCATGATCGGGTAGCCGGCTTTCTTATAGCGTATGATGGTTTCGACGAGTTGATTTCTGGTCTGCTTATCCAATTCGAGGTATTCCGTTCCCTTAAAAGGTGTATGGAAGTTGAGCGATATAGAGGCGATATGCGGATTGTTGCGCACGTAATCCAGCGCGGGTACGAGGCTGTCCTTATTGAGCGTATTGAGCACCATATTCGCGCAGATGTCCTTGCGTCCGGACTGAGCGATATGTTTCTCAAGTCGGGCGAAAGCACCTTCGCCGCGAATCTCGTCATGCCACTTACCTACTCCGTCCATGGACACCCACACTTGGTCGGCGTGGCTGCCATCGAAGGGGAGTTGTGCGTTGGTGGTAATGGTTGCGGAGAAGAAGCCTATTCTGTGCGCCAGGTCGATGACATCGTTAATGCGGTAATCGGCTCCGGTAGAGTCGTCGTGCCACAGATAGAGTTCGCCGCCCTCGAAGTCCACAAAGCGGCTACCGAGGTCATAGCAATAGTGCAGTTCTTCCTCTATCTGTTTGAGCGTCTTAGAGCGAGGATTAGTCAGCTCATAGACGGAGCAGTGTTTACAACGAAGATTACAGCGGTCCAAGATAAAGATTACGGACTGCAAGGGTTTCTTCCGGCGGAGTACCATTGCCTGGAAGTACCACCACATTAGGTAAAAAAAATGCTTGATCATTTTTTAGTCGAAAGTCAAAAGTCGAAAGTCAAAAGTCAAAAGTCGAAAGTCAAGAGCACTATTTTTACTACCATAAGTACGAGGCAGAAACCGGTGTTGACATTCCGCATGGCGTACCACCGCATGAGGTAATAGCGGTTGGATGGTTCGATTTTGTCCCAGTTCTCCATGGGACCGAGCCACTTATGCGGAGCGTCGGTCGGGACATCCACACCTTTACTGTACATAATCATAGCCCACATGACCCAAAAAGTTTGTGGCAACATCAGGCAGACGAAGAGATAAGCCCAATGGATATAGCCAAGTCCGACGCAGGCGATGACGAGTGCAAAGGGTGTAAATGCAAAGAAGGCGTAAGCCATAAGTCCTAATTTATCGTACTTGAGGACGACGGCGAGCGTTTTCTTATGCGATACGCTATCCACATGTCGCTCGAGGAAGGAGTGCGTATAAAGGATATTCGTGACGAAAAGTCCGATAGCCAATCCGAGCGCCAGGATGTACCAGCAGAAGCCGTTAACGTGAGCGAAACTCTCGGTAACAGCGCTCCAGCTGAAGGTTGCAGCCAGTCCGTCGGTAAAAGGAGTGATGGCGTGAAATCCGTCCTCGTAGGTGAGTAATGCGCCGGTCGTCGATTCCCATACACCGCACATTAGGCATGGTCCAAAACACAGTCCGATGACGAGTTCGCCTAATCCGTGGAAGCCTAATTTGAACGGTGGAGCGGAATAGAAGAAGCACAAGAAGGCAGCGAGCGCGGCAATCAGTACAACCGTCCAACCGCGAAACCAGAAGATGATTAGTCCGAAAAGGATAGCGATACCGAGGAAAGCGGTTATGCCTCGTCTAAGTCCGGCAACGGTGAGTGTTCCGTCGAGCAGGTAGGTATATTTGTCGGTATAGGCTGTCTCACCTTCCTTACGCAGATCTTTACGATAGTTGAGCAGGTCGTACTTATAGTCGAAGTAGTCGTCCAACATGTTTCCTCCGAGGTGCACGAGGCAGACGGCGATAACGGCTAAGATACCAAGAAGCAGACTAATGAGGCACATGCCCCACCCTGCTTGGAGGCTGAATGTTCCGACACCGATACCTAAGATGACGGTCATGATACTTGGCATCAAGTTTTGCGGCACCGAGAAGGCCCTACTGATGCGAATCCATTTGTTGATAAAGTTTTTCATATAACAGTTTGTCGTATGGCTTGCAAAAGTATTACAATTATTTGGAATACGCAAGAATTTTTAGCTAATTGTTCCCAAATTATGCAAAAATTCAGTGAAAATAGTATTTTTTTTGCATACATCAAAAAAAAGTTATAACTTTGCACGTTAATATGAAAATCATCCGCTTAAAATATGTATTGAGTCTATGGCTACTGTTAGTAGCTTTGCTCCTTTCAGCCCAAGAGACGCACGATGTACTATGGATGGAGCCGGATCGTCCAGGGATGGCGACCGGAACGGGTGTTATGCCATTTAAGAAAGTGATGTGGGAAACAGGCTTTGAGGCGGGTTTAGGCAACGAGTACTCCATCCTTTTGCCGACGACTATGTTCCGTTTTGGTATTACTTCGTTTGCAGAATTGCGCGTCGAATATGATGGGTCGCTGGTACGAGGGGATGACAAGAAATGGGCATACGAAGTCGCACCGCTTGTCTTAGGAACCAAAGTGCGTATTTTTGATGGTTCGGAGCAATACAAATGGATTCCGAAAGTAGCTTTAATGGCTAATTTGTCGATTCCTTGCACGCGCAAATTGGCAGAAACAAATCATGTTGCGCCGTCGCTGTATGCTCTTTTTTCCAACGAAGTAACGTCCTGGTTCAATATCGGCTATAACGTCGGCGTGGAGTGGGACGGCGTTCAAGCCAAACCGGCTACGTTCCTTGCTCTTTGTTTGGGATTCAACATCACGGAGCAAGTGGGAGCATTCGTGGAGAGTTATAATTATATAACGGATTATGGCAAGCATACCGCAGCCGATTGTTATTTGGATGCAGGTTTTACGTATATGGTACATGAGCGCGTGCAGTTGGATATCTATGCCGCTATCAAAGCCCAGAACCCTGCCGCGGAAAGTCACGTAGGCCTTGGCATTGCTTGGCTGATTAATTAACCTTTGCATACATTGGCTGTACGCAGGTAATTGAACGTTACAGATGAAAATAGGTATTTACGGTGGTTCATTCAATCCGATTCATTATGGTCATATCGGATTGGTGAGATGGGTAGCAGAGCACAGCGACCTGGATGAGGTATGGTTGATGGTGAGTCCTAATAACCCGCTTAAAGCAGTGAAGGGTGAAGGGTTAAAGGTGAAAGGCGAAGGGCCTAATTATGACCTAAGGACTAATTTTGCAGAACGGCTCGAGGCCGTACAGAAAGCCTTGGCTGAGACTGCGTGCAGCAAGCCTTTGCGAGCCTGTGATTTTGAGGACCATTTGCCTCGTCCGAGTTATACCGCCAACACGCTTCGCGCGTTGCAGAAGGCTTATCCGGAGCACGAGTTTTCTCTTATTATCGGTGCCGATAACTGGGCGATTATAGAACAGTGGAAGGAGTACCGGTTCGTGCTTGAGAACTTCCGAGTGTTTGTTTATCCGCGACCGGGCTATTCGTTAGAGCCAAGAACAGACATCCCGGCAGCGAATATTGTCTTCTGCCAGGATGCTCCTCTTTTTGATATTTCCAGCACGGAACTGAGGGGGTTGTAGTTTTGGGGTTTGTGGTTTGTGGTTCGGGGTTTGTGGTTTTAGTGCCAGCCGCCACCGCCGCCGCCGGGACCGCCGCCGGGACCGCCACCACCACTTGGCGTGTAGCTGGAGAGTGAGACGGAGGAACCGCCGGAAACGGACGCGTTGAGGTAGCCATTGCCATTGAGTATAGATGTGCCGCTGCTAACGGTTACTCCGGATTTGACGGATGGTTGTGACGCACCGGAGACGACTAATGGTGAACCACCGGAAGACGGTGTCTTAAAGGCATACACAGCATCGCCAATCGTCATGGAATACCACGTGCTCTTAGACCACGAAGTGGCGGAGTAACAAGCCTGTGTCAGACTTGCACCACTCTCTAATCCGCCGATGGTGAATAAGACGCCACCTTGGACATAGAGTGTCTTTTGCTCTAAGGCATCCAAAGCCCTTTCTGCTCCGCCGGCTCCGATAGCAACGATTACTCCACCTTTGACATAGAAATCGCCGTTGGCGTCGATACCGTCGTTATGTAGCGCGTGCGAATAGACGTAGCCGCCACTAATAGTGATGGTGCCGTTTGCTGCATTGATGCCGTCGTCGTAGGACTCGACGAAGATATCGCCACCGGAGATAGTTACATTCGCCTTGGACTCTATACCTTCGGATCCTGAATCGCCTGAGCCGTGCACGGCATTAACGACGATGGTTCCTCCGGTGATGGAGACATTACCTTCGGCTTTGATACCTTTGGCGCTCGTGCCGGAAGTGGTTATTTTGATAGTGCCACCGTTGATGAGCACTGTTCCCTCGTCCACTGCTATACCTTCGTCCGTTGCGGCGATGGTGAGTGTTCCTCCGTCCATCTGGAAGGCATCGTTGGAGTGCATTCCGTCGGTTGGTGCAGAAGTGATGATGACGGTACCGCTTTGTTGGTTGATGAAGTCATCGGAAGCGATGGCGTGCTTGTTCTTACCGGTTACGGTGAGTTGTCCGTCGCCGAGGATCACTATCTGTCCTTCAGAGAAGACGGCACCTTTTTGGTCCTCGCTATTGAGTTCTGTGGCATAGCCGGAGGCATCGGTTAGGGAGGATGTGCCGACTAAATCAAGGAAGAGTGTTTTCTTGCCCTGGTTATTGATGACGGGTTTGCCGGAGGACGTGAGTGTGAGGTTATCGAGCGTGAGCTTGTATCGATAGTCAGAATACACTTTGAGGCTACCGGAGCCGCTCCCGGATGCGGTATAAGAGACATTTCTCGCGGTAGAGGTGACCGTTACGTCTCCGCCGGAAACGGTATAGGAGATACTATCTCCGTTGATAGTGACAGTAGCCGTTGAGCCGCTATAAACGATAGCGACTGTTTTGTTCCACACTGTATCTCCATCGATAACGACTCCGGGCGTTTCGGTGCTTGTCGGATCTGTGTTTTCTGTCGGGTCTTCGACGTCGGGATTGCAGGCTAACAGACTAAGAGCCATAAAGAGCAATCCGATTTGCGATAGGGTTTTCATAATCTTACCATTTTAAGTCGTAACTGAGCGTAATAACGTGTGTAAAGCCATGCGTCCGCGTCAGTTCAATGTTACCACCATTTTTAGTTATATTAAGGTCTCTGTCGTAGAAATATCCAAAACGATAGGATAAACCTAACCAGTTTCGTTTGTCAATTCTCCATTTGGTACCTACTTGTAGTCTTGCGTCGCTGAGGTATTGTCCGAACTGCTCATCTTTGATGTAGTAATTGAGATACTGTGTCGGTCGGTTGAGCGTGTTGATGAGTTCGATGTTCGCATAGACTTGGACGGGTTTGCCGGGTATATGGTAGCCGATGTGGATACGGTGCCTCATTGTAAAGGCGAAAGGGTTTTTCTCATATCGATTGACGGAGTCTGTTCGGCAGTTCATATCCACTCTTTCGCGCAGGGAGAATCGCCAGTTCATGTAGCTATATTTCGCCGTGACGCCCAAGTAAACGCGGTGTCTGAGGAACTCGTTCGGGTCTGTCCAATCCTTATCTCCTAAGATACGCAGTGTGTAGCCTGTTTGGAGTTTGAGGTACTTAATGGGTGCATATCCGAGTGCGATTGTGGTATTGGCAGCGCGGAAGTAGGCATCTCTGTTTGTTTCAAAGACTCTTGCGCGTATTTCTTCGCTTAGGCTGAGTGAGAGACCATAGCGGAATTTCTTGGTGAACTCCGCGTCTATACGTGTCTCCACTCGCTGCATTGTCGCCGTAGAGTCTTGTTTGAGCCGTACGGCAGCAAGCGGGCTTGCAAGTAGTACAACAAAAAGTATGCCAATGAGTCGCTTCACAGCTTGAACGGTTTGGGGTTATTGCCGATGGTATCGACTTCGTCTTTCGGTGCTTTGTAGAAGACTTTAACGAAGGTAGCGTCGCGCAGCAGGTCGATATGTCCTATTTCCACTTTGACGATGTTTTTGATACCGGTACGTTGCTCCAGGTCGGCAATCATCTCTTGTCTACGTTCGGGCACGATGAGGTCAATTTTCTCGTAGAGAATCAGTTTCTCGGCGAGTTGTTTGCGTCCTATAAGCCACTCGAGGAAGAAGCACAGTCCGATGAGCAGCGCGTTGGTCAGGAAGATCTCCGCATAGCTGACGGTCATTGCGAGTCCGTTGATGACGCTCAGTCCGATGATGACGAAGAGGTAGGTCATTTCGCGGATAGGTACAGTCTCCGTGCGGTAACGGATCATTCCGAAGATTGCGAATAGTCCGAGTGTAAATCCGATTTGCAGTTTGACATTCTCCATGAGGAAGATGAGGAGGAACATAGTCGTTGAGAAGAGCATGAACGTGAGGTAGTAGTCCCGTCTATGCGAACGACGGAAGTAGGCGAAGTGAATGAGTATCCACCCGGCGAGCAAGTTGAATGCAAAGCGGATGAGCAGGTTGTAGATACTGTCTGCCTCAAAGATAGGCACTCCTAAGAACGTCTGTGTTTCAGCGATGCTGTAGCCGAACTCTTCGGCTATTGTAGGGTCAAATTCCGGCATAGTTTATTGAGTTTAATCAGTTTCTCTTTGAATCGGTTATGTTTGATCGTTGGTATGGTCATGGTGACGCCCATGCAGTATTTGCTAATCTTCATTGGGAAGATGCGCAGGTCACGGAGTATATGTTGCATTTTGGACGGTTGTAGTCCGTCTCGTTTGAGTTCGATGATGACGAGCGGTCCGAGGTCAGCAGTTGTTTGGTTGTCGCAGGCTTCGAAACGGAGGTTCATGTCGATAGTGAGCCGTTCTGTTTTGTCTTTGTTGACGAGTGTTATTCGTTCGAAGTCGGTTCGTTCGGTTGGGTGTAGCTTGGTCCATTGGTAAGGTGTATGTTTGGTAATGAACTCATTGACCGGTGCTTCGGAGTTGAATGGAATCCGTTTCTTTTTTGTTCTGCCGTGGTTGTTTTTTTTCTTTATCTCGAGGTACTCGTCTCCGGTGTCCAAGTAGGTACGGATGCGCACTTTTCGTCTCACGAGTTGTTGGTCATGATGTCGGATGTACATCTCGAGGTTGTCGGTGTCGTAGTAGACGGTGTCATATGTTGCGACGCGTTTTCCTGCGACCTCTTGGACCAAGTAATCTGCCTGTGCTTGTTTGAGTATAGCCGGCAACAGTGACTCATGGCAGACGTATTTAGTATCTACCCTATTCATGAGTTTGACAGTCTCCATTTCGTCGAGGCTAATCGGAGAATAGGTACTCAAAGACTTTGACAGAATAGAGTTTACCATTGGGCAGGTAGTTATACTGTTTCTTTTTTGTTCCGTCCTCGTTATACTCGTACTTCCGAATTCGCACGGGTTTGTCTCTGTCATCATAGATGACTTCCTTGCTGACTTTGCCGGTTGTCTCGTCGTATTCGATTGTGACGCGTTCCCGCTGTCCGTAGGTAGCATATTCTATTTCCTCGACTTTTCGTCCTTGGTCGTCGTAGGTGGTGAGATGGTCGAGCCAACGTGTTTTTGTTTTGGCGTCGGTATTCCACTCTTTGACGGTGAGGTTTTTTCGTTTTTCTCTTTTAGCGAGCGTCTCAGGACTGATCTGTGCCGCGGCACAAGCCGCGAAGAGGAGGACAGTTATTAAGCAAACATTTCTCATACTATTATTTGTTCTATTTTGGCTGCAAAAGTACCATTTTTTATTTACTTCCACAAAAATAATGCCAAAAATTAGCATTTTTTTACCTATTCTTACCGTTTTGCTACCTTTTTCTTATTATTTATAACATTTTTCTTAACAAATACATAAATAACATTTTTCTTAACAAATACATAAATAATATTTTTCTTAACAAATACATAACACACCACTTCTTCAAACTCCTTGCTCCAAACAACCCAACGCGTCCCCGATACATTAAGGTGATTAAAAGGTTATTATAAGGTGATTAAAGGGTGATTAAAAGGTTATTAAGCCTATGATAAGCAGATGATCTCATAATTTTACGATAACATTTGATACACCTTTTTCCATCTTGTACCTCCTCTCCGACCTACATATTTTGTAAATTAATGTTAAATCATTGAGCAAATATGATAAAAAAATTCAATTTACTTGGAAGGTACGGAAAAATGTCGTACTTTTGCACGCTTTTTTGAAGAAAGCACCCCTTAAATCGCTAATACCACACGTGAAACCAAGACGATTGGTCATATTTTTATCGCTTCTTTTTGCCGCATTTACGGCCCATCCTACATGGGCAGTAGAGCCGAATACGGATCTCAAGACGTATTATGCTGCCATCAACGGCAAAGCGGAAACAGGGGACGCCTTGCGAACAACACTATGCACAATCATTTCTACTGGATACACATCTATCGGCTATACAAGTCTCGCGGATAATGTCTACGCCGCTTCCACGGACCCGTCCGACTTCTACAATGGAGACAACAAAACCATGGAGGATATTTATTCCTCCAAGCCATATACTTCCTCCCAAGGCAAGAGTTCAGCTACCGATTGCGGACAAGGATGGAACAAAGAGCATACCGTGCCTCAATCTTGGTTTGGAGAAGCAACTCCTATGAAGAGTGATGCGCACCATGTTTTTCCTACGGATATCCGCATGAACTCAAACCGCAGCAGCTATCCTTACGGCGAAAACAATGCAGCTAAATACTGTTCCAGTTACGGCTACGGACAAACCGGAGCCAGTACCCGATCGGATTATTCCGGTATCGTTTATGATCCGGGCTCCGGCGGCGCAAATGGCAGTTACAAAGGTGACCTTGCGCGCGTCTATTTCTATATGGTAACGCGTTATCGCACAACGAATTTCACCAGCGGTACGGGCAATACCAGTTTCACGTATTCTAACGGCGTAGCCAACTTGACATCTTATATGCTCAAGCTTATGCTTGAGTGGCACGCTGCAGATCCAGTAAGCGAGAAAGAGCAAATCCGAAATAATGCCATCTACACGCACCAGAAAAACCGCAATCCATATGTGGATTATCCGGAATTAGTCGATTACGTTTTCGGAGACAAAAAGACAACAGCGGTTGTCTTGGACGACCTCGTTTCTTCATACGAATCAGGTTCTTTAGCAACGCCTACTTTGGCGTTCACTTACGAAACACTTGATATCGCCATCAACACTACGCATACCAATGTAGCAACAACCAATTCAGATGCTACCGTTACCTACCACAGCAGTAACACATCCGTCGCTACCGTTTCGCCAAGTGGTGTTATCACCGGTGTCGCTTCAGGTACTGCCACTATAACTGCCAGTGTTGCTAAAACAGCTACTTATGCTGCAAGATCCGTTACGTGTCCGGTAACCGTTTATGATCCGGCTGATATGTGTAATGTGTATTGGATTGTTGAGGGGGACTACGATAATCCGTTTGACTCAAATGTCGCCTCGAGAAACAGCAAACCTACTCTACCATCTGATGAGCCGGAGTGCACAGACAAAGTCTTTGTCGGTTGGACACCTACTAGTTCTTCCTTCGACCCTGCTACCGGTCCAACAACTCTATTCAAAACAGCAGAAGAAGCTGACGATGTAACCAACACAACCACCTATTACTACGCCGTATTCGCTACGGCAAGCCTTGGTACAGGAAACACAAACGCAACGAAAACGTTCACCTTCTCAGAAATCGCAGATGCTAACAACTGGGCGAATGGTACAGCATACACAACGGTAACAGACGACCCTGTGACTATTAGCGCAAAGGGTGGTGGCAATAATGGCAAATGGTATACATCCAATAGTTCTTGGCGTATTTACAGCGGTGGTACTGTAGAAATCTCTGTAGCAGACGGCACTATAACATCTGTCACAACACTACCGGAATGCACATTTACGCTAAATCAAGACACGGCCACATTTAGTCCTTCAGCGCGAACCGACTTTACTAAGATTACAGTCAACTATACGACGACAGGCAGTACAACAACTTACTCCGACTATTCCTTTGAGTGTAGCTCCACTCCGTGCACCAAGCTCTCGACGCCGAATGTCACAGCTGCTCCGGGTGACAAAAAAATAACACTCACTTGGCCCGAAGTGGAAGATGCTGTTAGCTATAACGTAGTTGTTGATAACGGAGTAGGATTTACGACTGAATGCCTCGCTGCACCTACTGTCGGTACCGTCACAATCAATAACGGCATATGCACCTGCGTCATCTCTGACCTTACCAACGGACTCGCTTATACCACTCGCGTTGAAGCAGTAGCATCCAACACCTCCTGCAATAGCAATATCGATGAAGATACCGTTACCCCATCCTCTGGATGCCAAGCTACCGTAACTGTTACTACGGACCATCCGGAATGGGGATCTGTATCCATACAATGAAAATAATAAACAGATTAATAACTTCAAAAACATGAAAAAGATTCTATTCTTGCTTCTTGCCGCACTTTCGGCAACAACAATGGCTTTCGCAGCCACAGAAAAAACGGTTGATTGCGGTGACCCTGTAACCATTACCGCTTCCAATGTGACCGGCTACCATTTCGTTCAATGGGTAAATGCCGCAGACCCGACAGATGTGCAAACGGCTAACCCCTACACATTTACCCCTACCGGAGACATAACCTATAAGGCTGTCTTCGCTATCAACGAGTACACCATTACATTTACCGATGCACAAGGCAAATGGAATCTCGTAGATAACGACAAATACCAACATGGTGCAACGGTTACTGCTCCTACCGCTCGCGAAAAAGCATCCACGGTAGAGTGGAGATACGAATTCCGTGCGTGGTTGAACAAAACAACCGGACTCGAAGGCGTTATTTCCCCTGCCGAAGCAGATGCTGAATACGAAGCGCAGTACAATGCTATCAAACAGCAGTACACCATCACCTTCAAGAACTACGATGGAACCGTGCTGCAGCAATCCGATTGGGAGTATGGTACGACACCGACGTATACAGGTGCTACTCCTACCAAACCTAGCGATGGCATAAACACCTACGAGTTTGACGGTTGGGATGAAACTATTGTTCCTGTAACAGGACAAAAGATCTATACCGCTACATTCCGAATCAGCGGAACGGTATCGTACACAATTATCGTTGCAGCCAACGATGACAACTTCGGTACAGTGAGCGGAGGCGGAACATTCTCTGCCGGATCTACAAAGACTATTACTGCTACTCCGAAGGAATGCTACAAGTTCGTACGCTGGGCAGACTTGACCGAGGACGATCCTGCTAACACAGCTTCTCGTACCATCACCGTATCGGCGAACACAACCTACACAGCTATCTTCGAGAAGATCACTTACAAAGTGACCGTCGTCATTGACGATAGTAGTATAGGACAGGGTACGGTCAAAGTCGAATAATGAAACGAATCCTAATCTATATGATGTGCATGCTGAGCATCGGAGCCTTCGCCAAGGAAGGTTCCGGTGCAAGCACGCATATTATCGAATGTGGACAATGGATAACCATCTGTGCAACACCTTATGAAGGATTCCAATTTACCGAATGGTCGGATCACAACACCGATTCCGTTCGGCATATTCAAGTTAACGAAGACGCTACCTATGTCGCTTTCTTCAAAGCCATTGTCTGCGACGAAGACTCTGCCTCATGGCCTGTTGTCGTTCTGCATGATTGGCTGTTGCACATTCGATTAGACCTAAACCAAATCAATCAAATGGGTTATTACTTCAAATCCGACGATGTTACTTGGTTCCAAGTTGTTGGAGAAGTAGACCCGATTCTTCCAACAGGGCATCAAGGTGATGATATGCTCGTTGGAAAGGGCTATGAGATTGCCGTATCACAAGACGCTCAAGGAACATTCTATGCCATTGTTAATCTCGCTTCTTATGCGGATGCTACACGATGCCAAGATATCAAGCGTTCCGAACTGATTCAATACTCCACCAAGAACCCCGTTCCGGAACATGTGGCACTTTTGCCAAACTACGTACTTCCGGGCGAAACAGTACGTCTTGTCGGGCTTGATCCAAAAGTGGATTATACTGTACACATCTATTCGGAATTGGGACAACCGGCAGGAATCTATTCTATCTCAGGGGAAAGTTCTGTCACTCTCCAAGCACCACGTACTGCCGGATGCTACCCCGTTCATGTACATTCAAAAACATCAAAAAACGCACTGAAACTTGTTGTCTTCAAGTAGCAGACATTTCATTTTTTAACATTATTTTACGGAAAAGACTGTTTTTATTTGCGTATATGCGAAAAAAGCAGTACTTTTGCGGGCTTTTTATTGTGCATGCGTATATATGCACGGAGAAAAATGGTAGTTATATGGGAATACTTTCGGGCAAACGCGGATTGATATTTGGTGCGTTAGATGATCGTTCATTGGCATGGCATGTAGCGGAACGTTGCATGGCAGAAGGTGCGTCGATCGTGCTGACGAACACGTTGGTAGGTATAGAGTTAGGCAGCATAGGTTGTTTAGCAAAGGAAAGGGGTATACCTTTGATTGCTTGCGATGCGACGAAGTTGGACGAGCTATCGAGTCTTTTTGTACGCGCGCAGGAGTGTTTAGGCGGCAAGATAGATTTTATATTGCATGCGGTTGCTCAGAGTATGAATATGCGTCGTCACAAGGCTTATACGGGTATGAACTATCATTATTATGCACAGACTTTAGATATCTCGGCTATGAGTTTGCACAAGTTATTGCAAGTGTCGATGGAGTTGGATGCGTTATCGGAGGGTGGAAGTGTAGTAGCGTTGTCTTATATAGGTTCTGAGCGTTATTGTGCGGGTTACAATGACATGGGTGATGCGAAGGCGTTATTAGAGAGTATAGCCTGTCATTTTGGTGCGGAGTATGGAATGAAGAAGGGTGTTCGTGTGAATATAGTGAGTCAGTCACCTACGATGACGAAGGCCGGTAGTGAGTGGTCGGATTTGGATTACTGGTATCGTTACACGGACAAGTTATCACCTTTGGGTAATGCTACGGCGGATGATTGTGCGAATGTATGTGTAGCGTTGTTCAGTGATTTGATGCGTAGTGTGACGATGCAGGTTATATACAACGACGGCGGTTTTGGTCGTACGATATTGACGCCGGAGCTTGCTGAGGCGTTTAGTGTTTAGTGTTTAGAGTTTAGCGTTTAGTGTTTAGTGTTTAGAGTTTAGTGTTTAGAGATATGAAGATAGATTTAGGTTTATTACACGACATTTTGTATTGTGGCAAGCGTTTAGAGTGGGATGCTTCGACGATGCGAGGCATATCGGAGAGTTATGCATTTTTGGAGCGTTTTTCGTCGGACAAGGTGATCTACGGTATCAACACGGGTTTTGGTCCGATGGCACAATGGCGTGTAGCTGACGATCATTTGCGCGAGTTGCAGTATAATATTATTCGTTCTCATGCGACGGGCATGGGTGAAGCGTTGGATGATTGTTATGTTCGTGCTGCGATGTTAGCTCGTGTAGGTTCGTTTGCACAGTGCAAGAGTGGTGTTCATCCGGAGTTGGTGTTGTTATTGACGGAGTTTATCAATCGTGGTATCTATCCGTATATACCGAAGCACGGCAGTGTTGGTGCGAGTGGTGATTTGGTTCAGTTGGCGCATATTGCGTTGTGTTTGATTGGTGAAGGCAAGGTACATTATGCCGGGGAGTGGCGGCCGACGAAGGAAGTGTTGGAAGAGTGCGGGTTGAAGCCGATGACTATCCATATTCGTGAGGGTTTGAGTTGCACTAACGGTACGAGTGTGATGACGGGCATCAGTGCGGTGAACCTATTAGATGCGGAGAAGTTGCTTGATTGGGCGACGATAGCGGCAGTGTGGATGAACGAGATAGCGGGTAGTTATGATGATTTGATGGCCGCTGCGCTGAATGAGTCTCGGAGGCATGAAGGTCAGATATATATTGCGGCTAAGATGCGTGAGTTGAGTAAGGGTAGCAAGCGTTTGCAGAAGCGTGAGAATGTGCTTTATTCAGTCGAAAGTCGAAAGTCGAAAGTCGAAAGCATTGAGGAGAACGGTGTATTCAAGGATAAGGTTCAGGCGTATTATTCGTTGCGTTGTGCCCCACAGATACTTGGTCCTATTTATGACACCTTGGCATACAGCAGGAAAGTGATAGAGAATGAACTGAATGCAGCGAGTGATAATCCGATAGTAGATCCGGCGACGGAGAATGTCTATCATGGAGGTAATTTTCACGGAGATTATATCTCATTGGAAGCGGATAAGATGAAGATAGCGATGGTTCGTTTGGCGATGGTGAGTGAGCGTCAGTTGAACTACTTGTGCCACGACCGGATCAATGGTATTCTGCCACCGTTTCTGAATATGGGTACGTTGGGTTTGAACTATGGTATTCAGGCCTGTCAGTTCACGGCGACGAGTACGACGGCCGAGTGTCAGACGCTGGCGATGCCGAATTATGTGCACTCTATTCCGAACAATAATGACAATCAGGATATTGTATCGATGGGAACGAACAGTGCGGAGTTATGCAGTCAGGTGATAGACAACTGTTTTCAGGTGTTATCGATATTGTTTATGGCGATGGCACAAGCGGTTGACTGTTTGCAGATAGCGGATGAATTAGCGCCTGCGACACGTAAGGTGTATGAGGCCGTGCGTGCTATCACGCCGACGATCATCGAGGACACGCCATTTTACGAGGATTTGGTTAAGATAGAGAAATATTTGAGACATGAATAAAGAATATGCATTAGTTACAGGAGCGAGTCGCGGTATAGGTCGTGCGATAGCAGAACGTTTGGCGAAGGACGGCTATACGGTACTTATCAATTACAACAGCAATACAGCCGCAGCCGAAGCGACGAAGTCAGCTATTGAGTCAGCAGGCGGCAAAGCGGAGTTGTTGCCGTTCAATGTATGCGACGGTAAGGCTATTGAATCGGCGTTGCGAGGCTGGGAAGCTGCGCATGAGGGTGCACAGATTAGTGTACTGGTTAATAATGCGGGCATCCGTAAGGACGGTTTGATGGTTTTTATGACGGAAGAAGACTGGCACAGTGTGCTTCAAACGAGTACGGAGGCGTTTTACTATATCACTCACCATGTATTGGGCGGTATGCTCCGTGCCCGTCATGGTCGGATAGTGAATGTCACGTCTATATCGGGTGTGATAGGAATGCCGGGGCAGGCGAATTACTCCGCAGCGAAGGCAGCCTTGATAGGAGCAACGAAAGCGCTGAGCAAAGAGATTGCGTCGCGTAAGGTGACGGTGAATGCTGTTGCTCCGGGATTTATCTGCACGGATATGACCGCCGACTTGGACGAGGAAGCGCTGCGTAAGACTATTCCTGCGGGTCGTTTTGGTCGTCCTGAGGAAGTGGCAGCGTTAGTGAGTTTTCTTTGCTCCGAGGAGGCAGGATACATCACGGGGCAGGTGATTAATATAGCAGGAGGCATGGGATGAGACGCGTAGTAGTGACAGGCATGGGCATATGGTCATGCATAGGCCGTAACAAGGTAGAAGTGACGGAGTCGTTGCGTTTAGGTCGCAGCGGTATCGGTTATGATGAAGCTCGTAAGGTATACGGTTTTCGCAGTCCGTTGACAGGCATTGTGGAGACGCCGGACTTGAAGGCATTGTTGCACCGTCGTTTGCGCACAGGAATGTCTCAGGAGGCACAATATGCTTTTATGGCGGCTCGTGAGGCTTTTGAGCAGGCGTGCATCGAGGAGCAGTACTTGCTGGACAACGAAGTGGGTATTCTCTTCGGGAACGACAGCACCGCTCTACCGACGGTGGAGATGCATGAGATGATGTTAGAGAAACACGATACGGCTTTGCTGGGCAGTGGTTTGATTTTTCAGTCGATGAACTCGACGGTGAACATGAACCTGAGTACGATTTTCCATCTGCGCGGTATCAATTTCTCGGTGAGTGCGGCTTGTGCGAGTGGTAGTCACTCGATAGGATTAGGTGCTATGTTTATTCGTCAGGGTCTGCAGGATATGGTGTTAGTTGGCGGTGCTCAGGAGGTTAATCCCTATGCTATGGCAGCTTTTGATGCGTTGGGCACTTTCTCTGCCCGTTTGGACGCCCCGACGCAAGCGAGCCGTCCGTTTGATACGGGTCGTGACGGATTAGTGCCGAGTGGTGGTGCCGCAGCCTTGGTGCTGGAAGAGTATGAACATGCCGTTAATCGTGGTGCAACGATACTGGCTGAAGTATGCGGATACGGTTTCTCGAGCAATGGTGGTGGTATCTCACAACCGAGTAGCGAAGGATCGTATATCGCCATGGAGCGCGCGTTGGCAGATGCCCAAATGTCTGTGGGCGACATCGATTATGTGAATGCCCACGCCACATCGACCAAGCAAGGTGACGAAGAGGAGGCTGTGGCATTGACACGTCTGTTTGGCGGCACGCGGACATGGGTGAGCAGTACGAAGTCGATGACCGGTCACGAGTGCTGGATGGCCGGTGCGAGCGAGGCGGTATATTCGATATTGATGATGCAAAACGGGTTTGTTGCGCCGAACATCAATTTGGAAGAAGTTGATCCTGCCGCAGTTAGCTTACGTTTGGCAGCGACAATGGTGGAGACACCCGTACGAACGGTGCTGAGTAACAGTTTTGGTTTTGGCGGGACGAATAGTGCTATTGTGCTGCGGAGGGATTGTGGTTTGTAGTTTGTAGTTTGTGGTTTATAGATGCAGTTGTTTGAGAACTTAAAGAAAGTGTTTAGCAGTGAGCAGTACAATGCTCAGCAGGCGCAGGAAATGGCGCACCTCTATTCGTGGGGTCCGGTCATTTTTCAAGTGTGCCGATTGATGATTCGTTACGGTATCTTGGAAATGCTGCATGACCATCGTGACGGTATGACGGAAGCAGAGATTGCGAAAGGAAGCGGTTTGAGCGATTATGCTGTCAAATGTTTGTTGGAAGCCTCCTTGACGACGCATATTGTGCTGATTAATCCGGAAACGAATAAGTACACGTTAGCTAAGACGGGTTGGTTTTTACTTCGTGACGCGATGATACGTGCCGATATAGATTTTAACCATGACGTGAATTATGAAGGCTGGTTTGTCTTGGACAAGGCGTTGGAAGAAGGTCGTCCCGCGGGCTTGAAGCACTTTGGGGATTGGCCGACAATATACGAGGGATTGAGTAGTCTCCCTGAGCAAGTGCAGAAGAGTTGGTTTGGTTTTGACCATTATTATTCGGACCATTCGTTTGATGAAGCGCTGCAGATTATCAGTGCGAATAAAACACGCCATTTATTGGATGTTGGCGGGAATACGGGTCGTTTTGCGATGCGGTGCGTTGAATTTAATCCGAGCATCGAGGTGACGATTTGCGACCTGCCGCAACAGATTGGTTTGATGCGGAAAGCTACTCAAGGGCAAAAAGGTTCGGAGCGTATTCATGGTATTGGAATGAATATATTGGATGAGAAAAATGCGTTCCCGACCGACAAGCGTTATGACGTTATTTGGATGTCACAGTTTTTGGATTGCTTTAGCGAGAAGCAGATTGTATCTATTCTGCGTCGTGCAGCAGCTATTATGGATGACAAGAACCGTATCTATATCATGGAGACGCTGTGGGACAGGCAGGATTATGTGCCGGCAGCAATGAGTTTGACGATGACGAGTTTGTATTTCACGGCACTGGCGAATGGCAACAGTAAGATGTACAACACCGACGATATGACTCGGCTGATTACTGAGGCAGGATTACAGATAGAGACTATCTATGACCGAATCGGGAACGGTGGTCATAGCATTATCATTTGCAAACGGTAATATTTGATTTGAGATTTTAGATTTTATTATATGACAAAAGACGCAATTATTGAAAAAGTCAATCATCTTCTGGTTGAAGAGTTTGAGATCGAAGCGGAGTTGTTAACTCCTTCCGCTGCTTTGAAGGAGGACTTAGAGATAGATTCTCTGGACTTTGTGGACATTGTTGTTCTCATAGACCGCGAGTTTGGTTTTAAGCCAACGGCCGAGGAGTTAAAGAAAGTAAAGACCCTGGAGGAGTTCTACGACTACATCGCTTCTCACGTATAATGGCTCAAGAGTGGACAGGACAGACAGGAGGCACACACTGGATGCAACGTGCTTTGGTGTGGATGTTTCGGCATATGCCTATCAGCTTGGTGTATAGTTTTATGCATTTCTGGCTGCTTTGGTATGTGATAGTTCGTCCTGTTGAGCGTAACGGAGCTTACGCATTTCATCGTCGTCGCGGACGGAATAAATGGCAGGCGGCGTTTGATGTATATCGCAGTTTCTATCATTTCGGGAAAGTTATTTTGGACCGCTTTGCCGTGTATTCGGGTCACCAATTCGATGTCACGGTAGAGAACAAAGAACTGTATTACGACAAGGTAAAGGGTCAAACAGGTTTTGTGATGCTCTTTTCGCATTTTGGAAACAGCGAGATGGCGGCATACACGATGAATACGCCGAACAAGAAGATGAATGTTCTTGCTTTTGGCGGAGAATCGCCAGTGGTGATGGCTAATCGTGCCAAAGTACTGAGTGAGAACAACATCGGCATGATTGTAATGAATAGCGGCGAGATGGACCATATCTTTGCCATCAACGAAGCGATTAGTCGAGGCGAAGTACTGGCAGTAGCAGGTGACCGTAACATGGGTCAGAAAACGATTGAATGTGATTTCATGAAAGGCAAAGCGCCCCTACCCGCTGGTGTGTTCCAACTATGCGTAGCCATTAAGTGCCCTATTTTGCTCACCTTCGTCGTGAAGGAGAAAGGGAATAACTATCACATCTACACGGAACAACTCGAGGTTAAGCCTTCCCTATCAAGAGCAGACAAAGCGAAGGACTTAGCGCAACAGTTTGCGACGCGCTTGGAGCAAATGGCTATAAAGTATCCATACGAGTGGTTTAATTTCTATCAATTCTGGAGCGAATGAAAGAGGATGTGATTAACTGGATACCGCAGCGGGAACCGTTTGTTTTTATCGACGCCATTGAGGATGTGAATGAGACACATGCTGTCACTCGATTGTCTATTTCTGCCGATTGTCCGCTGGTGCAGAACGGTGTCTTACCTCTTGCCGGTTTGATGGAGAACGCTGCGCAGACTTGTGCCGTGAGAGCCGGTTGGGTTCAGAAGCAGCAGGGAGACGCTGTGAAGAAAGGATATATCGGTGCGGTAAAGGAAATGGCAGTTAGCCGTTTTCCGCGGGTGGGCGAGACGCTTCGGACTGAGGCGAACTTGATACAGGAAGTGATGAATATCTCGCTGATTGAATGTACTATCCGCATCGAAGACGAAGTGATAGCGACAACGACCCTAAAACTGGCAACGATTGAGGAATGATTTATTGTTTGGCTCATCATATTATCTCACCCTTAGGCGACGGTTCTCGCGCAAATTGGGAAGCGGTGCAAACAGGACGTAGCGGATTGAGATTCTACACGTCCCGTTTTGCGGATGTAGAGCCTTTCTGCGCATCATTATTCGACGAGCCGCAATTGTTTGTGCCATTGTGCATACATAGCGCAGAGCAAGCTATCAGTGAGACTCAGATAGATGCCGCAAGCACAGAGACGGTGTTTATTCTGTCCACAACTAAAGGCGATAATTTGGATTTGATTAGCCCGGCCAAACAGATTGTGCAGCACTTCGGTAATCCGAATGAGCCAATTGTAGTGAGCAACGCTTGCACTTCGGGAGTGTGCGCACAGATTACTGCGAAACGCTTGTTAGAGGCCGGGGTATATCGACATGCTGTAGTTATCGGCTGCGATATACAAACGCGCTTTATTGTGAGTGGTTTCCAAGCTTTCAAAGCGCTATCGCCTGAGCCATGTTTGCCGTTTAGCCCAGATAGAAAAGGTTTGAACTTGGGCGAAGCCGCAGCTACGATTATTTATAGTAATCAACTTTCAGCGGTCAACCTTCATCCTGTATGGGCATTAGTGGCGGGAAGCATACACAACGACGCCAACCATATATCGGCTCCGAGTCGTACGGGCGAAGGAGCATATCGCTGTTTACAGGATGTATTACAAGGCGTACAACCGGAGAATATTGAGTTAGTCGGTGTTCATGGCACAGCGACACCATACAACGATGCAATGGAACAAGTGGCTATCGAACGTGCTGGTTTAGCGCATGCGACTATTTCCGCACTTAAACCCTATTTTGGTCATACAATGGGCGCCGCTGGCGTATTAGAGACCATTATTTGCATGCTGACAGCGAAAAAACAATTTATTAAAATGCTTTCTGGTTTTGGAGGCGTTAATGCGGCTATACGATTGAAATGCGAATAACACACGAAATAGAGATAACGCCGACAGCAGTGATACTGGATGGTCAAACGCTTACGCAAACTGAAACGGGAGAGAAGATGCTCATCGAGCTCTATCGTCAGTATGCGAATGACTACCCAAAGTTCTTCAAGTTGGATACGCTGAGTCGGTTGGGATTTATTGCGGCAGAATTATTGCTTAAAGCAGAAGGAGCAACGCGATTTGTACCGACAGAGGACCGAGCTGTGATATTGGCTAATCGTAGCGCAAGTATTAAGAACGACACAGATTACTTAGAAACCATATCGGAAGGTAACTATTATCCGAGTCCGGCACTGTTTGTCTATACGCTGCCGAATATCGTAACGGGCGAGATTGCCATCCGAAACAAATACTTAGCAGAAACTGCGTTTTATGTATTGGACAAGCCCGAACAACTGACGCCAATTATTGAAACAACATTGAACGCTGAGCACTCGGAGTTGAACTCTGCAATAGTTGGATGGTGCGAGTGCAATAATGCAAATAGCTTTTACGCAAAACTACAAATTATATGGAAGAATTAATCGAACAACTTAAACAACAGATTATCGAAGCGCTCAACTTCGAGGACATGACGCCGGCCGATATCGATGCCAACGCACCTTTGTTCGGCGAAGGATTGGGCTTAGACTCTATTGACGCCTTGGAACTGATTATGCTGTTGGACCGCGAGTACGGCATTAAACTGGCAGACCCTAAATCGGGTAAAGAAGTTTTCCGTTCTGTACGCTCAATGGCTGAATATATTCAAAAGAACCGCACGAAGTGAGAATAGCTATCACCGGAATAGGAGCTGTTAGTGCAATCGGTTTGAACTGCACCCAGACACTGGACGCTTTGCTTAAAGAGCGTTCTGGAATTGGTGCGATGCGCTATCTGGGCAGTGCGCACACTGACTTGCCTGTGGGCGAAGTGCCTTGCAGCAACGAGGAGTTGCGTCAACAATTAAGTTTGGGCAATGAACCTATGCCTCGAACGTCCCTACTCGGTTTAATGGCAGCAAGAGAGGCACTGACAATGGCCAGTCTGCGACCTTCTAAGGCTACGGCCTTTATTTCCGGCACCACAGTCGGCGGAATGGATTTGACAGAACAACACTGGGCAGATTATAAAGAAGGCAAAGCGACGGAAAATATCAGATTGCACGAAGCTGGAGAATCCACAAACGCGATTGCTAAACATTTGGGCGAGTTTGGTTTTATCGGCACACCGTCTACAGCTTGTTCTTCTGCACTCAACTCGATTATATTGGGTGCAAACCTGCTACGAACCGGTCAAGCGAAACAGGCGCTGGTAGGCGGCAGTGAGAGCCTCAGCCTATTCCATTTCAATGGTTTTAACACCTTGATGATTTTAGATTCGAAGCCATGCCGCCCGTTTGATGCTGACCGCCACGGACTGAACCTTGGCGAAGGAGCTGGATATATCGTTATAGAAGATGAGAAAGCGGCTATACAACGCGGTGCCACTATTCTGGGTTATATTGCTGGCTATGCCAATACATGCGATGCTTTTCATCAAACCGCCTCGTCCGAGAACGGAGAAGGTGCGTATCTGGCGATGAGCAAAGCTTTAGAGATGGCCCATTTACAACCAAACGATATTGATTATGTAAATGCCCATGGTACGGCTACGCCGAATAATGACTTGAGCGAGTCGGCTGCATTAAAGCGTTTGTTTGGCGACTCACTGCCTTTTATCAGCAGCACAAAAGCCTTTACAGGACATACCACTTCTGCAAGTGGCGGACTGGAAACGGTTATCTGCTTGTTGGCAATGCAACATCATTTAGTTCCCGCCAACTTGCACTGGAACAAGACGGAAGAAGGATTAGTTATCCCTACAACGCATACTATTCAAAGCAATTTGCATCATATCCTATGCAATGCATTCGGTTTTGGAGGCAACGAGTCGTCATTGATTCTCTCCGATACAGCGGTCGACTTGTCCGAAGCCAACTATTCGCCCGTACAAGTCAAGGTAACTATTGACCAAATAGACGATACGGATATCAGCCAATATGTTTCTCCTGCCGAAGCCCGACGCATGACGCCGCAAATGCGCAGAATAGTAGCCGCAGCAAAAAAGGCTTTGAACGAAGTAGGTATTCCGCAACCGGACGCTATCATTTGCGCATCCCAATGGGGTTGCATGTTGCAGTCTATGCGTTTCTTACAGGATATGGTGGAAACCGACGAGCAACAACTCAAACCCACCCCGTTTATGCAATCCACGCACAACACGATCGCCTCATTGATTGCTATTTTGACGGGAAATCATGGATATAACTCCACTTACTCGCAAGGCAAGCAGTCACTCCAATGCGCCATTACCGACGTGGAAGCGCAGATGAATCTGGGCATGATACATAATGCGTTAGTGCTGGAGTTTGACGAACAAGTGGAAGCATGGGACAACGTACTGCAACTGATTAATGACCGCACAACCAATATCGCTAAAGCGTATTTTTTGACATGTTAGCATTTATCATCTCCACCATATTGTCCCTCACAGCTGATTTCACGCAAACCAAGCACGTAGCTATGATGAAAGAGCCGCAGGTGTCGCAAGGACATATGGTGTATCGTGCTCCTGATTACATGAAGTGGCAGTACACTAAACCAAATGCTATCGTTTGGGAGATCAACGGCCAAGAGTCCAATGTCAATCCACAGATACAGAACCTGCTGCGTATGATTATGGCTTCCGTGGCGGGAGAAGGCGTAGAAGATGCCAAACTGGAAAAAGAGAGCAAAAGATTGTTCAAATCAGTCAATATAGTCATGGATGAAAAGTCACGTGTCGCTCAACGGGTGGAACTGGTGGAGAAGAATGGTGACACCACTATTATTGAATTTAAGAATGTCGTTACTAAATAGTTTATATCACATCACGTCTGTAGACGAAGCTGGCAAATACTACATTGACTTCAACACAAGTCACTCCATCTTCGCAGGACATTTTCCAGGCAATCCGGTTGTACCCGGTGCGTGCCTTGTTCAGATAGCGGAAGAATTGCTCTCCCAGCACCTGCAGCAACCTGTACGATGGACTACTTTACACAACTTGAAGTTTCGGCAGATTGTTACACCGGATATGCCGATAGCGTTTCATTTTACGCCACTTGAGAACAATAAATGTTCTGTAGTAATAACACACTTAGATAACCCTCATGCGCAATTCACAGCAACATATTTGTGCGCTCATCCCAACGTATAACAATGGGAAAACCATCGCCGATGTCGTGCGTCGCGTCCATCAACAGATGCGCGATATCATCGTCGTCAACGATGGTTGTACAGACGATACACTTGCGCAACTTGAAGCACTTGAGTTTCCTGTTATCGTTGTGACTCATTCATGCAACAGAGGCAAAGGCAAGGCTCTTAAATCAGGCTTTAAGAAAGCGCTGGAGATGGGCTTTGATTACGCACTAACACTTGACGCAGACGGACAACATTACCCCGAAGATATTCCATTGCTCCTCAAGGCCTTAGATGCCCATCCGGGAGCACTAATCGTAGGCAGCAGACAGTTCACCGATGCCAACATGTCCGGCAAAAGCAAGTTCGCCAACAAGTTCTCCAATTTCTGGTTCCGCTTGCAGACAACTATCAATCTGCCGGACACACAGACCGGAATGCGTATCTATCCGTTGCATAAACTATACGGACTTAATATTCTTACCAGCCGATATGAGGCAGAACTGGAACTGCTTGTTTTTGCGGCTTGGCATAATGTGCAACTCATCCCAGTACCCATTCGAGTTTACTATCCGCCGCAAGAAGAGCGTGTAAGTCATTTCCGTCCTGGCAAAGACTTCACTCGTATTAGTATTCTCAACTGTTTCCTGTGTCTTGGAGCATTACTGTTTGGATACATCAACATGTACTGGCGCACGGTGCTCTGCTTTGGATATTTTGGACTGACGATGTTGTTACTCGTTAGTCCGTACACGCTGCTATTCTTCCTTTTTAGCGGCGAGACCCCAAAGAGTCGAGCTCGATATCACAAGCAGATGCAACGTCTGGCGAAACATTATTGCCGCTTACTGGCAGGCTTGCACTATACCATCGATAATCCATATAACATTCACTTGGACGACCATCCGTCAGTAATAATCTGCAACCATCAATCGCATATCGACATCATGGTTCTGCTCTCCCTCACATCCAAGATAGTGGTGATGGTAAAGGACTACATCTGGTACAACCCTATTTTCCATACGGTTGCTCGTAGATTAGATTGTTTCCCGATGTCAATGGACGATGCAGCAAAAGAAATACTCATGAAACGCGTGACCGAAGAGGGATATTCGATTATGCTCTTCCCGGAAGGAACTCGCACGACCACTGGTGAAATAGGCCGTTTCCATCGCGGAGCAGCATTCTACGCCGAGCAGTTCAACTTACCCATTCAGCCTATTTTTGTGGAAGGACTATGCGATTACATAAGCCGCAAACAGTTTGCACTCAAACCCAATCAAGTGAAGGTGCATATTCTGCCTGAGGTACCGGTTAGCGATAACTCGTTCGGACAAGGATTCAAACGTCGCACCAAGTCGCTCGAGTTACATTATTCTGCTCTGCTGCACTCAAATAGACAGAAGGTAGCTATTCTTGGTGCCGGTGTCGGTGGACTCTTCAGCGGCGCTCTCTTGGCCAAACAAGGTTTTGAGGTAACCATCTTTGAGCAACTGCCTGTCTATGGAGGCGGACTCTATTCGTACGAACGCGACGGAGAAACATGGAACACAGGTATGCATATTCTGTCGGGCTTAGGTCCAAGTGGCGCAGTGACACAGATTCTCAACGAATTGGAAATCACACCGGATATCATTCCGACAACCCTGGACAACATTCCCAATTTGCTCATAGGAGAAGAAGAGTGGCAGCAAACAAAGAATGAAGTCTATCGCTTTGTAGGAGGCAGCCAGAAATTAGCCGACAAATTAGTTCTATATATCACTCGTCATGGCGGACGTGTTTTGTTGAGCCAAAAAGCAGAACAACTGACAATGGAAGGTAAGAAGTTTGTGGTCAAGACACCGCAATATTCGCTATACTTTGACCAAGTCATCAGTAGTCTGCATCCGAAGCAGTTACTATCCATCTCGCAGATTCCGTTTTGTAGGCCTATAGCTAGCAAACGTATTCTTGCTTCGCCTGAAACAATCGGTTCGTTCAAAACCTATATCACACTCAAACCGGACACCCTGCCTTACGACGAAGTGACGCATTATCTGCCCAAGCACCAACTGCTCATTATGACACCATGCAGCGAAGTGGGACAACAATTCGCCCGCACGATTGAAACAGTGATGCCACTGGATTATAACGACCTTAAACCCGAATGGAAAGAAAATAGACAGGTTCGTTACGAAGACTATGACTGCTTTAAGAAACAACATGAGCAAGCAGTTATATCGCTTATAGAAACAATCTATCCTAATATCCGCGAACAGATTACTTCCGTATTCAGTTCGACCTCCCTCACTTTCCGCGACGATTATCTCTCGCCCGAAGGTGCTATGTTTGGCATGTCGGAATCCGTTGGCTCAGTGCGCACGCGCATCCAGGGCTTTTATCTCACAGGTCAAAATATCTTCTTACATGGTCTCTGCGGCGTAGCAATGACCGCACTGCAAACCGTTCAAGCACTATGCGAAGACTACAACTAATCACATGTTTTTGGCTCGCGGTTTTCTCGCTCTTTGCAGCCAAACCACGCCTTACACCTTACTTGGCAGACAGCGCGAACAATACGCACACGGCTGTTATTGTCTGTCCGGGCGGCAGTTATTCGTGGTTAGACATGAAGGTGGAAGGTATTGGTGTAGCGGAGTGGTTGCAATCGCAAGGAATCAATGCTTTTGTGCTTAAATATCATGTGGCAAACGTGTCTGCCTATATGTTCGGTTATCGCGTACTGGGTATTGGTAATAAATATCCTAAGATGCTGACAGATGTAGAGAATGCATTGAAAGAAGTGTATAACTTGGCAGACTCCTTATCTATTAGCCGCGCGCGTGTAGGCGTAATGGGATTCTCCGCAGGAGGACACCTAACAATGATGTCTTACACCCATAACCGAACCGAGTATAAGCCGACTTTCCTCTGCCCTATTTATCCGGTGGTAACGATGTCGGACGAACGGTATGCCCATCGTCGGTCGCGACGAGGGGCATTAGGCGTTTGGAGACAGTGGAACAAACCGTTGCGCGACTCTCTCTCAATCGAACAACATATACCCGACGATTGTCCACCGGTTTTTCTGGTTAATTGCGTGGATGACCCTATTGTTAAGTATCAGAACTCCGAGTTGTTAGACTCAGCACTCACTGCACATAACATCTCACATCGTTATATTCAGTACCAAACCGGAGGACACGGATTTGGGGCATCAGAGATCAAAGGCACAGACGAGTGCCATCAATGGAAAAAGGAATTTATACAATGGATATCGAATTTGAATCAGTAGAGCGTATTCGCGCATTTCAAGAGGAAAAACTGCGCACGCAAATCGCATATTTAGCGAAGCATTCTCCGTTCTATCAGCGCATGTTTGCTGAGCATAATATTGACCCGTCATCTATCCAAACAATAGAGGATCTTCAGCATGTCCCGTTTACCGAAAAGGCTGACTTGCAGAAGTTTAACGATGACTTCCGTTGCGTTCCGAAGGAAGATATTATCGACTATATCACAACATCCGGCACATTGGGAGACCCCGTTGTTTTCGGTTGCACAGAAGCCGACTTACAACGACTCGCTTACAACGAGCATAAATCGTTCGCTTGCGCCGGATTGCACAAGGGTGATATCCTCCAACTCATGACCACCATCGACAAACGCTTTATGGCGGGACTCGCGTATTGGATGGGAATTCGAGACATGGGAGCCAGCATCATCCGCGTCGGAAACGGTATTCCTGAACTGCAATGGGACACAATCCAGCGTCTCCACCCGACAGCCATCATGTGCGTGCCATCCTTTATTTTGCGACTGGTTGAATACGCCGAGCAGCATAACATCGACTATCGCCACTCGTCTATTCGCAAAATCATCGGTATCGGCGAAGGATTACGCGACCAACATTTCCAACTCAACCTGCTCGGACAACGTATTCACGAAAAGTGGCCGGAAGTGGAACTATATGCCACCTACTCTTCTACTGAGATGTCAGCTACCTTCTCCGAGTGCGAACATGGATGCGGCGGACACGTGCACCCAGAACTGATTATCGTAGAGATTATCGGTGAAGACGATAAGCCTGTTGCGGACGGTCAGCCGGGCGAAGTGGTAGTGACAACTCTTGGTGTCGAAGGAATGCCGCTGTTACGCTTCCGCACGGGTGATATCGCAGCCAAAGTAGTGGAGCCATGTGCCTGTGGTAGAAATAGTTACCGACTCACGCCGCTCATAGGACGTAAGCATAATATGATTAAGCTCAAAGGAACAACTATCTATCCGCCTGCTATTAACGACGTGTTGGATAACACCCCGTTCGTCGGCAATTACGTCGTCGTTGTGCGTCCGTCTGACACCGGTACAGATGAAGTGATTGCGCGTATCAGTCTGCGTAATACAAGCCTACAGCCGGATGAGGCTATCAAGCAACTCAAAGACCATTTCCGCAGCCGGCTGCGCGTCGCACCGGAAGTGGAAATCTTGCCTGCTGACGTGATTCAGCATATTAATTTCCCTGCGCAAAGCCGCAAACCTGTTAAGTTCATCGATGAAAGAGTGGCTCCTGCGAATATATGATTTTTTCACCACGCATCACCGCTGGTTGGGAATAAGTGTTACCATAGTACTTGTAGTACTGGTAGGTCTTTCTGTGTCCTTGCGTTACGACGAGGACATTATGGATTTTCTGCCAGTCACAGAGGAAGAGCGTGCATCGCTTGAGGCATTTCAGAACCAACAGTCCGCTGCACAAATAGTCCTTATCGTCGAAGGCGACGATGAAGACATGCGAACCGACGCCCTGTATGAGATAGAAGAGCAACTTTCCGCTTTCGACTTTCGACTTTCGACTTTCGACTCTCAACTCTCCTCTCTCTATGCCATGATGCCAACGCTTATTCCGGACTCAACATACAATCGATTGGATTCACTCTTTACCCGTGAGGCTATTCGTACAGCGCTGGAACGGGACAAAATGATTCTCTCTACTCCCGGTTCAGGTGTAATCGCCACCGCCATTCAGCACGATCCTTTAGCCCTCATTCCGCTTTCAACTTTCGACTTTCAACTTTCGACTAATAATCGCTCCTATGCTTTTCTCGACAGCCCTTACGGCGCAACCGAGACGAAGCATAATGCGGCACTGATTGATTCACTGAACGAACAAATCTCCATTGTCCAATCGCAATTCCCCTATTTAGACATTCGTCTAATCGGCGCCCCTGTGATAGCCGTAGGTAACGCGCATCGTATAAAAACCGACACCCTCCTTTGTATTGCATTCTCGCTGGTCTTCATCATCGCGCTCTTAGCATATGCTTTTCCGCGACGCCGAGACATATTCCTCATTTTGCTGGCTGTCAGCTTCGGATGGCTAACTGGAATGGCTATACTTAGACTAATCACTCCGATAGTGAGCGCAGTCGTTATCGGTATCGGTAGTGTGCTAATCGGAATTGCCGTCAACTATCCACTGCATCTGCTTGTGCATCAGCGATATACAACATCAGTCCGACAAACATTAAACGAAGTGCTTTCGCCGCTTGTTGTCGGTAATATCACCACCGTTGGCGCCTTCCTTGCCTTAGTTCCTCTCCAGGCTGCTGCACTGCGACATTTGGGCATTTTTGCAGCATCCATGCTCATAGGTACTATCCTCTTCTGCATCTTCGTCCTTCCGCATCTCATGTCCACGGAATATTTCTTTAGCGCCTCCATTGGGAACGGCGTGTACCCCGTAGCAACGATGCTTCCGCGCAGGGGGCGCGGAGTGTGGCGCCCGATGGGACGGGCGGTTGCCAAGTGGGTATATGCCGTACGTAGTATGGCGCTAAAAAAATATCCAACCATTATTTTGGCTTTGACGCTGATCGTCGGCATTTATCTTCTTTTGCCATTCAATTCGAACCATTCACCTCTATTCGACTCCAACCTCAGCCATATCAACTATATGACCGACCAGCAGCGAGAGGATATGGCGTCGTTCAATGTGCCGCAAGGGGATGCTTCACGCTGGAATGACTATTGGAGCACCCATAGCGCTGATAGCGTCATCGAACGCATACAAACCGAGGCCGAAGCCGTCGGCTTTACACCCGAAGCTTTTACTCCGTTTTATAATCAAATTACAAATTACAAATTACCTATATCGAATTTCAGATTCGACAACCTTGCACAACGTTTAAGCGACGACTTCGATTATATCGGTCTCTGCTGCAGCCTGATTGTCTTCATCTTCCTTATCCTCAGTTTCCGCAGTTTCTGGCTCGCACTCATTGCTTTTGTTCCCATGGCGCTCAGCTGGATTTGGATTTTTGCTATCATGCAACTGCTTGGTATTCAGTTTAATATCGTTAATATCATCCTCGCTACATTCATTTTCGGACAAGGAGACGATTACACCATCTTCATTGTCGAAGGCTTGGTTTATGAGCATCGCACCGGCAAGTCTATTCTGCCGCAATACCGCCAATCTATTATCCTTTCGGCTGCCATTATGCTCATTGGCATCGGCATTCTCGTCTTCGCACAACATCCCGCAATGCACTCTCTCGGCGCCGTGACGCTCATCGGCATGACCATCACACTCATCATGGCCACAACCATCCCGCCCATCCTTTATCGGTGGTATATTGCCCTTTCTGAACGAAAAATAACAAAAAAATAATATAAAATTTGTATAATATAAAAAAATATAGTATCTTTGCAGCCGAAAACAACAATAACCAATTAAAAATAACTGTTATGAAGAAAATTCTGATTCTGACGGTTGCTCTGCTCGCCGCATTCAACCTCTTCGCCCAAGACATCATTGTTACGCGCGATGCACGTCGTATTGAGGCAAAGATTCTGGAAGTATCCAGCAGCGAGATTAAGTACAAAGAGGCTGACAATCTGGAAGGCCCGACGTTTGTGCTGACTTCTGCTGAAATCAACACCATTATTTATTCGAATGGTACGGTAAAGGTTTACGACCAACCGGCTCAACAACCTGCTCAGCAGCAACAAGTTAGCAACAATGCTGGTGGTAGCACTGCAGCAGTTGCCGGTCTGCCTATTGATAAACGCGATGACTATTACTACATGGGTGATATGCGGATGAGTGAGGAACAATATCTCACTTTCGTTAAGCAGAACTGCCCAGCAGCTTGGGAGCAATATGAAACAGGAACAAATCTCTGGAATACCGGTTGGAAACTCTTTGCTTCGGGTGCTACGCTGACCACTTGCGGTGTTATTTTAGCTGGTGTAGCAATTGCTGTTAATGGCAATTATAATTATGCAAGTAATAGCAGCGTCTATTGGACATGCTATGTTCCTGGTGTTGTCTTTGCCGTTTCCGGTGCAGCTATCTGGACAGCTTCTGTTCCTTGCTTGATCGTTGGTGGTATTAAGCGTAACAACTCTCACGAGACCTATAACGAACATTGCGCAGCAAGGCAGCAGGCTAAAGCTACTCCGCTGACATTGAGTCTCACCGTCGGTGGTAATGGTATCGGCGTTGCTCTCAACTTCTAAACTAATTAACCCAAATAATAAATTTAACTGTTATGAAAAAAGTTCTGACTTTGATGGTTGCTCTGCTCACAGCATTCAACCTCTTCGCCGCTGACATCATCGTTACCCGCGATGCTCGTCGTATTGAGGCTAAAATCTTAGAAGTATCCAGCTCGGAAATCAAGTACAAAGAGGCTGACAATCTCGAAGGCCCGACTTTCGTACTCACTTCTGCTGAGATTAACACCATTATTTATAATAATGGTACGGTAAAGGTTTTTGATCAACCGCAACAAGCTCCTGCACAACAGAGTTACAACAACGCAGGTTACAGCAATCAACCCGCTTTCAATGGCCTGCCAATCACCAAAAATGATGATTTTTACTACATGGGCGACCAACGCATGACCGAAGACCAGTATTTTGATTTCATCAAACAAAACTGCCAAGTAGCATGGGAGAGCTATCAGAAAGGTAGCCTCTTGTGGAAACAAGGTTGGGCTCTCTTCGGTGTAGGTATGGGTACTTTGATTACCGGTAGCGTATTTTATACCATAGGCGTTTCAGAAAGAGCTGAAGAAATGTGGATTCCAGGTGCAGTTCTCCTCGCCAGTGGTTCTATTTTAACAACCGCTTCTGTTCCTTGCTTAATCGTCGGTGGTATCAAGAAGTACAATTCGCACAATGTGTACAACGACAATTGCGCTGCAAGACAGCAAGCGTTCACGACTCCTATTACCTTCGGCATCACCTCTGGTGCTAACGGCGTAGGCGTTGCAATGAACTTCTAAGAAAGATTAGACATTAGTGATAGAAAAAGTGCAGGACTCTTCAATCCTGCACTTTTCCTTTTATCAGACTCGCTCAGCCCGTTCGATGACCTTCGCTCGCTCCAGACAGCCTCTCGTTAGAGAGTCAGTATATACCACTTTCGGGGTCGCTTTTTTGCGAAAGGGTGCGCAAAAACGCGTCGGCAGGGGAGCCGTTACCCCGAAGGGTATATACGCTATCCGCATGGCCTTCTGGCTGTCTGCATTACCAGGGCATCAGCCCTGATAATTTTCCCACTCTCTAATTCTCTAACTTTCTAACTCCCTAATTCTCTCACTCTCTCATTTCATCATTCCTTCATTTCCCTATTCCTTTTTTCATGTCCCCTCATCATTTTCCTTTCACTTTTCTTTCATTTTCCTCCCACTTTTTATCCTTCTGTTCCCGAAGGTCGAACGACGGTCGAACGACGGTCGAACGACGGTCGCACGACGGTCGAATGAAAATCGACCGAAATTCAAACGGCGGTAAATCGGAGGTCAAGCCTGACCATTACGGGATCTAAGAATACTCTAAAAATCCTTTCAAAATACTCCCACCCTTTTCCAAGGCTACGCTTTACGCATATTCTATGTTTTACAACATAGTTTCGCGTTTTTTTGTGAAAAAATTTGCGCATGTGGAAAAAAAGCTGTACCTTTGCACGCTTGAATATTATTAACCCTTAATATACATTAACTAACTTTAAAATAAATTAATATCATGAGAAAATTACTTCTATTAGCCGTTTCGCTGTTACTTACAGTTACGACAATCTTCGCGGAGCGTGTGTCCCAAGCAGATGCAGCGCTCGTAGCAAAAAACTTCATGAGTGCCCCTGCTGTTCAAACCGGCGTTAAGAAAGCTGTTCCGACTGAAATGGTGCTCAAAAAAGCTGCTTCGGCAGAAGAAAACCAGTACTATGTGTATGAAAATGCCAACGGCGAAGGCTGGGTAATGGTTGCCGCAAACGACATTGCGCACCCGATTTTGGCTTATTCAACAACAGGCCAATTCCGCACAGACAACCAGCCTATGAACCTGAAAGTGTGGCTTGGCGGTTATGACAGACAAATTAAACGTGCCGCAGCTGATGGCGTAGAAGCAAGTGAGTCCATCAAACAAGAATGGGAAAAATTGCGTCAAAGTCCGATTGTTAAAACTGCAACACCGGTTGTATCACCATTGATTAAGACCGGTTGGGATCAAGATGCACCATTCTGGAATTTCTGCCCTACCAAAAGTGGATCCCAATGTTACACGGGTTGTGTGGCTACCGCCATGGCACAAGTCATGAATTACTGGCAATGGCCAAAGAAAGGTACCGGTTCACATACCGACAAATACTACACAAGTGCTTCGGCAAACTTTGGCAGTACTACCTATGAGTGGGCAAATATGCTCAACACATATGGTAGCGGTGCTACTTCTGCTCAAAAGACAGCTGTCGCAACGCTGATGTATCATTGTGGAATTGCTTGCGATATGCAATATGGCACAGCAGATGAAGGTGGTAGTGCTGCGTGGACGATTGACTATAATGGTTATTGGTCAAACCAAGGAATAATGTGTGCAGAGAAAGCACTCACACAATTTTTTGGTTACAATTCTGAAACTGTAACGGGGTATTACAGAGATGGGGATAGCAGCACAGGAATGAAAAGTTGGACGAAGGCGGAGTGGATTGCTATGTTGAAAGCAGAACTTGATGCCAAACGCCCGATTATGTATGCCGGTGTTGGTTACGAAGACCCTAGTGATCCGGAATCTGGTTATGGGCATAGTTTCGTTTGTGATGGTTACGATAATGCAAACTATTTCCATTTCAATTTCGGTTGGACAAACTGGTGCGACGGCTATTACGACATAGATGCATTGGAGACTACTGATCCTGGTTCTGGAGGAGGAAATGGTTCATATAGTTTAGAGCAAGACGTAATTGTAGGTATTATGCCTCCTGGAGAAGATAGAAACGTTACATGGATGGCAAAGGGTTCTGAATTTGCTACAACCGTTGCTTCCGCCGGCGTAATAAGTTTGCCTACATCCTCTCCAACCGCATGCGACAATGGCAAAGTGTTTGTTGGTTGGACTGCAACGGAAAACTATGAAAGTGCTACAACAGCGCCAACATATGTTAAGGAAGGCGATATCATTGAAGCCGATGCTACCTATTACGCAGTCTTTGCTACCAAATCGGAAACTGGTGGAACATCTATTGAAAAAGCTTCTTCTATTGCTGTGGGAGATAAGGTAATCCTTGTCTATGAAACCGATTCAAAAGAGCTAAGCGGTATATCCTCTACCTCTACTAAATATGGACTTGGTCAGGATTATACAGATACTCCTACCGGTGTTTTCCCACTTGACGTAGTTCAAGGTAAGACAACCGGCACCTTCGCCCTAATGAATGGTAGCAATTACCTCAGTTGGACAAGTGGTAATAGTTTGGCCACGACAGGATCGCTTACGGATAATTCGTCTTGGAACATTACCATCTCAAGTGGTGATGCAGTTATTAAAAATAGCTCTGACGAAACACGTTCTATTCGTTGGAATAGTTCAAATCCTCGTTTTGCTTGCTATACAAGCGGACAAAATGCTGTGCAATTATATAAAATCGGTAGCGGCGCATCCTATAAAGACTATTCATTAAACTGCGGAACTGTCGAGCCTTGCGTCTTGACTGCTATTTCACTCAATACCGACAATGTGAAAAAAACTTTTACTGTCGGCGAGACCTTTAATTCAACAGGATTGGTAGTAACAGCTGCCTATAGCAACTGTTCTGACAAAACTGTTACGCCGACGAGTGTAACTACCCCCGATCTTACTGCTGCAGGTAATAAAACAGTAACGGTTTCTTACACTGAGAATAACGTGACTATAACCGCTACTTACCAAATATCTGTTACTGAGCCCGTTAAGTATAATGTGACATGGAGCGTTAACGGTGTTCCCGGTACTCCTGTTCAATATACTGAAGGCGAAGCGCTCATTCTGCCTACTACTCCTTCCGACTGCTCAGAGACTCAAGTATTCGTCGGTTGGACTGCCAATAGCTCTATTAGTGGAGAGCCCGAAGATTTGTTCACAACTGCAAGCGGCAACGTAAACGCTAACGCTACATACTACGCCGTATTTGCTACCAAGAGCACTACTACCGGAGGTAGCAGCACTCCTACTAAAGCAACGTCTATCGCAGCTGGTGACAAAGTTGTCTTCGTCTGCGAAGGAGCTTCCAAAGAACTGACGGAATTCTCTTCCACATCTACAGTCTTTGGCGTTGGAACGGAATACGAAACGACTCCGGCTGGAACAATGGTCTTTGATGTCGAAGCCGGCAGCAGTACAGGTACTTTCGCATTCAAGAACGGTAACAATTACGTTAACTGGTCAAGCGGGAACAGCTTGAATACAGCTACGACTAAGAACGCCAACACGTCTTGGACTGTCTCTATCAGCAACGGCAATGCAACGATCGCTAATGCATCCGATGCTACACGTGTCATTTGGTGGAACGTATCAAATCCACGATTTGCTTGTTATACAGGTAAATCAGCAGGAACAAGCTACTACGCAATCCAACTGTATAAGGTTACAGCAAGTTCTACCACAACGTACAGCAACTATACACTCTCCTGTGAGGAGATAGTTCCGTGCGCACTGACCGGAATAACACTCAATACAGAAGGTGTACAAACAACCTTCACCGTTGGCGACGCGTTCAACTCAACAGGACTCGTCGTAACAGCTGCTTACTCCAACTGCGATAGCAAAAACGTAACAGCAACCGTTACCGCTCCTGACATGACTACAGCCGGAACAAAACAAGTAACCGTCAGCTACACCGAAAACGAGGTAACGAAAACCGCTTCCTATAACATCACCGTTAACGAACTGCCGGTTGTCAATACCTACACCGTTACTTGGCACGCTTGCGATGGAAATAAGGTGGTAACATATAACGAAGGAGACCCATTAGTCTTACCCGCTACTCCTGCTGCTAACGCAGGAAAAGCATTCTATGGATGGACTACCACCGAGCACTATACAGGTGCTACTGCTCCTGCAATTATCTCTGCCGGAGGTGCTGTAAATGCGGATGCAGATTACTATGCCGTATATAAATAATTAATAAGGAACATGAATTGTTTATTTTTTAAATTGTAACATTATGAAGAAAATGATTATCGTGCTCCTTGCAGCACTCGTAACAATAAATATCTGGGCGAAAGATGTGACTCCGGCAGACCAACTGCCTACATACTATTCCAATTTAGAAAACCTGTCCGGTATCAATTTGGTCAATGCGGTAACTACCACAGCCCGCAAAAACTATAGCGGACGCACTTATACTAACCTTTGGACGGACTTCTGCACAACGGATATATATCCTGCAGACTCCACGGACAAAGCTGGCAAACTGTGGGACCCCTATTCAAATGTCCTTTGGACCTGCGGTTCTAAACAATGTGGCAACTACTCTGACGTGGGGGATTGCTACAACCGCGAACACTCGTTACCTAAAAGCTGGTTCGGCGTAGGTAATAAACCGGGGGTTGGTCCCGGTACAGACTTATATCATATGTACCCTACCGACGGATACGTTAATAACCAACGCAGTAACTATCCTTTTGGAGAATGCACAGGAGGCACTACCCTTTCTAATGGTTCTAACGTAGGGAGAGGACGACTTGGAACATCTACTTTGGAAGGATTTACAGGAGGTACCGTATTTGAGCCGAACGATGAGTTCAAAGGCGACTTCGCACGTACCTATTTCTACATGGTCTTGGCTTGGTGCAACTATAATAATCAAACCTATAGCTTCACTCAAGAGACTAACGGAGAACGAATGTTTAACGACGACTTTACCGCTTCAGGACACTTCGGATTAACAGACTACAGCGTGGCGCTACTTTTGAAGTGGCATCGCTTAGACCCTGTTTCACGCAAAGAGACCGACCGTAATAACGCAGTACAATCTATTCAAGGTAACCGTAACCCCTTTATCGACTATCCTGAATTAGCAGAGTATATCTGGGGTGCAAATGCGGGACAAGTGTTCAAAATCGGTGGCGGTGGTGGATGCACCAAACTCGCTACTCCGAACGTTACAGCTATCGCAGGAGACGAACAAATCTCACTCTCTTGGACAGCCATCGATGGAGCCGCTTCTTATAGCGTAACCATTAGCAACTGCAAAGGATTTACTACTGAATGTCTGGACGAACCGATTATCGGCGCTGTCACGACTTCCGGCGGTATCTGCACATGCGTCATCTCCGGACTGGTTAACAACCTGACGTACACTACTTCCGTCAAAGCAATCGCTTCCGACTCTTCTTGCGATAGCGATATCGACCAAGACCAAGTAACTCCGTCAGCCGAAGGACCGCATACCGCTATCGAACAAGCAACACAACAGAACGTTCAATACGATGAGACTGCACGCAAAATTATGTACCACGGCATGTTATACATCTTACGTGGAGAACATATTTACGACGTAACAGGTCGATTAGTTAAATAAAATAACACCACAATGAAAAAACTACTTTTACCGGTATTATTACTCTTCGCATTCGGGATGTGCTATGCGCAGTCCTTTGAAGAGTACAGAAAACAACAACGTGCTGAGTACAAACAGTACAAGTCCGAACAACAAAAAGCTTTCGACGAGTTCCGTAAGAAAGTCAACGACGAGTATGCGGACTTCATGAAGCATGCGTGGGAGCCTATGGAAGCGCAACCAGCCGTTGAGCCGGTAAAAGAGAAAGTGGTGCCACCGGTGGTTTATAAAGAGCCGGAACAGGAATCTGCTCCCGAAGAGAAACCACAACCGGATGTCAAGAAACCAAAGGACGACAAAAACGATGTGGCAGTAAAGAAAGATACGGCGAAAAAAGAAGAGCCATTGGTTAAAGTTGATCCGTTGGCTAAGTTAGAAGGCAAACAAGATCAAATCCAGTCCAAACCGATTGCCGTACAACCGGTAGTAATCGTACTACCCAAACCGACTCCGGCTCCCGATCCGATTATACCGACCATAGAACCAACAGATGATCCTACTTCGACGATTTCACTCAAGTACTATGGCACCGTGATTAAAATCAAATTCCCGGAACCGGATAAGTTCAAGCTCAAAAGCCTGAACGAAGATGCACTTTCCGACGCGTGGAAAGAGTTGTCCGGCGATGCATACAATGTCACACTCAAGGATGCACTCGATGCGCGCAAGAAATACCAACTCTGCGATTGGGCATATGTGGATCTGCTACAACAAGTGACCGAGAAACAGTATGGCCAAACGAACGAAGCGGTCTTTATGCAAGACTTTCTTCTCACGCAATCAGGTTACCGCGTTCGTCTCGGTGCTTCGGAGAAACAACTGTACTTGTTGGTAGCAAGCCAGTACGACCTCTATAATCGTTCTTTCTTTACCATCGACGGTATTAAGTTCTATGCTATTGCCGGCAAAGTGAAAGGACTGAAAGTATGCAACGCACCGTTCGAGAACGAGAAGACCATGTCCATGCAGATTGCACAACCGCAAAAACTGGCTAACTTGGCTTCGGACGAACGTACACTCACTTCCAAACGCGGTGTAACGGCTAAGAGTAAAGTGAACAAGAACGATATCAGCTTCTTCGACAAATATCCTGAAGCTTGTATCGGTGGTGACGGCACAACCAAATGGGCTGTGTACGCCAATACCCCACTCTCTCCGGAGATTAAACAATCACTCTATCCGCAACTGAAAGCCACCACCGATAAGTTAGGCGAGAAAGAGGCTGTAGGTGCTATCCTGAATTGGGTGCAGACTGCATTCAAGTATGAATATGACGATAAGGTTTGGGGACATGACCGCGTCTTCTTTGCGGAAGAGACACTCTATTATCCGGCTTGCGACTGTGAGGACCGTTCAATCCTCTTCTCACGCCTCGTGCGCGATATTCTTGGTTTGGATGTAGTACTGCTTTATTATCCCGGTCACCTCGCTACGGCTGTTCATTTCACGCAACCCGTCAAAGGCGACTACTTGACATACAAAGGCAAAGACTATGTTGTTTGCGACCCGACGTATATTAACGCGGGTGTTGGACGTACGATGCCGGGAATGGATAACCAAAAAGCCAAAGTGATTGCTCTCAAGTAATATGAAAAAAGCCATTTGGACCATAGTCATTCTTTTACTCGTGGGCGCTGCCGGATATGCGGCATACTATTTCTACGGCCCTGAGATAGTGGCATTGGCAAAGCAGTATATGGGTATCGAAGAGCCAATTGACGAACCGGAGACGCCGCCGGTGATTACCATTGAGCCGAAGAAGCCTCAAACACCAAAGCCGGTGAAGATAGATACCATCGAGCCGCAAGTGATGGAGAAAAAGGACGACATGATGACCAATGAGTTGGTCTATTTCGCCGGAGAAGAAGAACAAGACGGACTGACGGATGAAGATGAGATGCTACTCGGCAAATGGCAGAGTCTGGAGAATGAACAATGGTTTCGTGTCTATACGGACGAAGAAGCCGAAGACGGATATTACTGGGGTTACGAATGGGACGAGGCAGAAGATGTGACCGAAGCAGACTTACAGAAATATGGTAACGGTTGGTTCATGTGGAAAAAACGTGGCTCGAAAGTGCTGGAATTAGCTACAGCAGATAACAAGGGACAACTCATTCCACGGCCATATACGATTACCAAACTCTTCTACACGGAGATGGTTTATAAAGAGGCCAACTCCGGCAAGAAGCGCAGCTTCCAAAAAGCGAATGATTAAGCATGCAAGAATTTAAGATGATAGCCAAAACCTTCAAAGGATTGGAGGAAGTATTGGCAGGAGAATTAGTCGAATTAGGTGCAAATAATGTGCAATTAGAACGGCGCGCTGTGTCCTTTACGGGAGACAAGCGCCTTCTTTATACGGCAAATTTATTTCTGCGCACCGCTTCGCGCGTGTTAGTGCCGATTCTGACGTTCAAAGCAAAGGATGCCGACGAAGTGTATGAAAACGTCAAGCAACTCGACTGGGCGAAATATATGACACTTCAGACCGGATTTCAGATAGACGCAACTGTTTATTCGGAAACGTTTCGGCACTCGCGCTATGTGACTTATCGTGTGAAAGATGCGATCGTCGATTGGTGGAACGAGCGCGAAGGTAAACGTCCGAACGTAAAATTGTCCAATCCGGATTTGTATCTCAACGTCCATATTGCGAATGAGACGGTAACTTTATCATTAGACAGTTCCGGCGAAAGTTTGCATAAACGCGGTTATCGTGTAGCAAATACCGAAGCGCCTATCAATGAGGCACTTGCAGCAGGAATGCTCCTTATGGCAGGCTGGAAAGGCGAAACGGATTTCTACGACCCGATGTGCGGTTCGGGCACACTCCTTATTGAGGCAGCATTAATCGCACAGAATATTGCGCCGGGTATATTCCGAAAGAGTTTCGCCTTTGAGAAATGGGCAGACTTTGACAAGGATTTGTTCGAAGACATTTATAACGACGATTCATCAGAGCGTCCGTTTACTCATCATATCTATGGTTCCGATGCATCGTTCTATGCTGTGCAACAAGCACTAAAGAATGTTAAGTCTGCCGGACAGCAACGGTGCATTGACGTCAAGCAAATTCGTTTACAGGAGATAAAACGCGAAGAGCAAAAACCGGCTTTAGTGATGGTTAATCCGCCGTATGGCGAACGTCTCGCACAAGACAAAGATGTGATGCGGCTTTACGGCGATATGGGAACAACCTTCAAACATCAGTTTACAGGCTCTACGGCTTGGGTGATATCATCGAATGAGGATGCGCTCAAGTGTATCGGGCTCAAGCCGAGCAAACGGATAAAGTTGCTGAACGGCGAATTGGAGTGCTGGTTCAATAAGTACGAGTTATTCTCCGGAGAGAGAAAGGAATTCGTGAAGAAGTCAGGTTCACGTCATAGTGGAGTCAGGAGTGAGAACCTATCAGGAACCAATCAGAAACCTATCAGAAACCTATCAGGAACCTATCGGAAACCGAAGGCAACGGGAAGGCAACAGGAGGAAACGCGGAGGAAGAGCTATGGAAGAGATATTAATAAGCGAATATGATTATCCGTTAACCGATGAGCGGATAGCGAAGTATCCGCTGGCAGAGCGTGATCACTCGAAGTTGCTGGTTTATAAGGATGGCAAGGTGAGTGAGGACGTGTTTTATCGTGTTGGGGATTACATCGCAGCAGGTTCGCTCCTTGTGTATAATAATACTCGCGTGATACCTGCGCGCTTGGTTTTTCATAAAGATAGCGGGGCAAGGATAGAGATTTTCTGCTTGGAGCCGCTTGCTCCAAGAGATTATCAGTTGGCACTTTCTTCGACAAGCGGTTGTACGTGGAAGTGCATGATTGGCAACCTGAAGAAGTGGAAGTCGGGCGTGTTGAGTAATGGCGTTTTGCATGCCGAAAAGATTTCGACGACAGGCAACACGCACGAAGTGCGGTTCAGTTGGGATGATGCGAGTATGAGTTTTGCGCAGTTGTTAGACGCTCAAGGTGAACTGCCTATTCCACCCTATTTGAACCGTCCGACCGAAGAAAGCGACAAGACAACGTATCAAACCGTTTACAGCAAAATCAAAGGTTCTGTTGCTGCTCCAACAGCGGGATTGCACTTTACGGAGAAAGTATTAGACGATTTGCGCCAACGCGGTATTCAAACGACGGAACTGACATTACATGTCGGCGCCGGGACATTCCAACCCGTCAAGACCGAGGATGCGAACAAGCACACGATGCACACAGAGATAATAGCTGTGCCGCGAAAAGCGATTGAGGACGTATTAGCTAATCTGGGACATATCGTGGCTGTCGGAACAACGAGTATGCGAACGCTGGAGTCGCTCTATTTTATTGGTGCGACAAAAAAACTGAGTGTTGCGCAGTTTGCGCCGTATGAGCAAGATTATGCTATTTCGACGGAAGAGGCGCTGCGCAATATTTTGTCTTATCTTGATCAAACCCAACAGGACACTTTGCACGCAGAGACGCAGATTATGATTAAACCGGGCTATGCGTTTCACGTGGTAGACCAACTGATAACGAATTTCCATCAGCCCAAATCGACACTCTTGTTGCTTGTCAGCGCGTTTGTCGGCGAGGATTGGAAGAAGATTTATGACTATGCCCTAAGCCATGATTTTCGTTTCTTGAGTTATGGCGACAGTAGTATATTGACACGTCATGATTGATACCCACGCACATATAGACGATCCGCAGTATGCAGAGGGATTGAATGAGTTTATTGCGCAACAACAAGTTGAAGGCGTAGAAGCGATTTTAGTGCCCGGTGTGGATGCGGCTACAATTCAGCCCGTTTTGGATGTGTGCCAACAATATCCGGACTACCTCTTCCCCGGAATCGGTTTGCATCCGGAAAACGTAGGAGCCGATTGGAAGGAGCAACTCGAAGATATTCATCGCTCCTTAATCAATAATCATTATATTGCAATTGGCGAGATTGGGCTGGACTATCATTTTGATACGACTTTTAAGGCGGAACAACAAGAAGCGCTACGGATACAATTAGGATGGGCTATCGAGCGAGACTTGCCCGTCATGATTCATAGCCGCGATGCTACTGAGGACTGTTTGAATATCCTCCGCGAGTTTCCCGGTCTAAGAGGCGTAATGCATTGTTATAGTGGCAGTAACGAAACCGCCAAAGAGATTATTAAGATGGGCTTGTATCTCGGAATCGGCGGCGTAATTACGTTTAAGAACTGCAAACTGCGCGACAACTTGACAGGTATTCCGTTAGAGCGACTCTTACTTGAAACAGACGCGCCTTATATGGCACCTGTTCCTTATCGCGGACAACGAAACGAAAGCCGCTGGATGAAGTATGTCGCTGACGTTCTCGCGCAAGTCTATCAAACTACGTTTGAGCACATAGACGCCGTCACAACCGCTAACGCAAAAACACTTTTCCGACTAAAATAACAAAAAACACATAAAATGTGACATTTTATTTGCATATATACAAAAATTGTTGTATCTTTGCGGCTGGAATTTTGATACTATTAACAATTAGCATTTTGTACTTTAATTTTAAACCGACGAAGCGATGGGATATAACTGCTAAAACTAACTCATGAAAAAAACTTTATCTTTAGGTTTAATACTCCTTATGGGTATCGCTAATCTTTATGCAGGTGCGACAAACGTGCGCCATGGTAAATTCCAAGTTGCTAACAACGAGTACGCTAAGTTTGCGAAAGGTAACTTGTCCTATAGTGGCTCTAACAAAGCGTTCAATATTCTAAGCTCGCAATACGAAGCGCTCAAGAATAATAACGAGGGCATATCTAGTACATGTACAGCTTGCACTTGGGACCTCTTTGGATGGGGAACAAGTAAATACAAAGGTTTATATCCTTATGAAACAAGCGAGGACGCTTCCAAATACGCATCTGAAGTAGGAGTAGACGTTAACATTATCAACGACCCAAACTATACGGAATACGATTGGGGGGTACACAATATAATCACCGGCGATGCTGTAGCTTCATTCTACTGCCCAACCGCTGCCGAGTGGGACTATGTGTTAAACAAACGTCCTAATGCTGCAAAACTACGTGCCTTAGCTACTATTACTATCGGTGGTAGCCCGAAAGGTCTTATCCTACTTCCTGACAACTGGTCCACTCCGTTGGATTTGAAAATCAACACGAATGCTACCGATTATACGGATAACAAGTTTTCACTCACACAGTGGACGATCCTTGAGGCTTGTGGTGCTATCTTCCTTCCGTCCGGCGGACGTCGCTCAGGAACGACATGGACAAACTTGGCTGATGGATTCTACTGGACCAGCACTTCCGGTAGTACCGCTCAAACAGCAAAAGGCGTTACTCTGGGCACTGCACCTGAAGTGAAAGATTGCTCCCGCGCTGAAGGAGCCAACGTTCGTCTCATTGAAAACTACAACTATGGTTGCACAACCGTGAAAGGCGAAGAGACCGTAGAAGACAATACCATCGAAGAGTACGAATGGAATGGTCGCAAACTCACCAAATCCGGTAACTACACCTATACTTTCCTTGAGGTTAGACCCGAAACAGACAGTATTGCTACCCTGCACCTGAGAATGAAAGACTGGACAGGCATCGACAATGTGCCGACAAGCAAGAAATCTAACGTACAGAAAGTTGTTCGTGACGGCCAACTCTATATCATCCGTGACGACAAAACATACAACGTAGCCGGACAAGAAGTTAAATAACAGCTTCCCGGTGAAATGTACTTTTGTGCACTAAAATAAAATGACTATGGCAGAAGAAAGAAAACAACCGTCAGCAGAGAAGCTGAAAGCGTTACAGAACGCGATGGCAAAGATTGACAAAGACTTTGGCAAAGGTGCCATTATGCGTCTGGGTGAAGAGAAAGTAGAAGATGTTGCCGTTATTCCCACCGGTTCGGTGGGATTGAACGTGGCTCTCGGTGTTGGCGGTTATCCGCGTGGCCGTGTGATTGAGATATATGGCCCGGAGTCTAGCGGTAAGACCACACTCGCTATTCATGCGATGGCAGAGACACAGAAACAAGGCGGCATTGCAGCCATCATTGATGCTGAGCATGCTTTTGACCGTTTCTATGCAGAAAAATTAGGCGTGGACACGGACAATCTGCTTATTGCGCAACCGGATAGCGGTGAACAAGCGCTTGATATCGCAGACGAACTGATTCGTTCTGCTGCCGTGGATTTAATAGTTATCGACTCTGTTGCAGCACTGACTCCGAAAGCAGAGATCGAAGGCGATATGGGTGATAATAAAGTCGGCCTGCAAGCACGCTTGATGTCTCAAGCACTCCGCAAACTGACCGCCACTATCAACAAGACGCAAACGACTTGTATCTTCATCAACCAACTGCGTGAGAAGATTGGTGTTATGTTCGGTAACCCTGAGACAACACCAGGCGGTAACGCACTTAAGTTCTATGCATCAGTCCGTCTGGATATCCGTAAGATTGGACAAATCAAGGACGGTGACAACATCATCGGTAACCAAGTGCGCGTGAAAGTGATTAAGAACAAAGTGGCTCCTCCATTCCGCAAAGCCGAGTTTGATCTTATGTTCAATGAAGGAATCTCAAAAGTGGGCGAACTTATTGACCTAGGTACAGAAAACGGCATCATCACGAAGTCCGGTTCGTTCTATAGCTACGAGGGCAACAAACTTGCACAAGGACGCGACGCAGCGAAAAACGTACTCCGCGATAATCCGGATTTAGCAGAAGAAATTGAAGCCAAAGTGTTTGAGGCACTAAAGAAATAACCTGTGCAGAATATCGTTGTAACGACATCGCCTGTAGAGGCAAAACAATTAGAGGCGACGTACCGAGTGGTGCGTCGCTCTATTGATGCCAGACAACGAGACATCAAAGTCAACCTTACGCTACTTGCGGATGACGAAGGACGATATATTCCGATAGATGCGCCCCTACCGCGGTACAATGAGCCACACTTCAAACAGGTTTCAACTGAATCGCCAGTGGTGCATATCATCGGCGCAGGACCGGCAGGATTATTTGCCGCACTGAACTTGTTAGAGCATGGGATAAAACCAATTATCTTTGAGCGTGGAAAACAAGTGAGCGAGCGTAAGCGTGATATCGCGTTACTCAATCGCAACGAGGTATTTAACCCCGAATCGAACTATTGTTTCGGCGAAGGCGGTGCCGGTACATTCTCTGATGGCAAACTCTTTTCACGTAGCAAGAAACGCGGTAATATGCAACGAGTGATGGAACTGTTCCACCACTTTGGCGCGGCAGACAATGTCCTTTACGAAGCTCACGCGCACATAGGAAGCGATAAATTGCCACGTATTATCCAGAACATGCGAGAGTGTATCCTTGCTCATGGCGGAGAGATACACTTCGAGTTTAGAGTTGAGAGTTTAGAGTTTAGAGATCCCTGCCCCACTATCCTCGCCATAGGCCATTCAGCACACGATACGTATCGCATGTTAGCCGCAACAGGTGTCGCGATGGAAGCCAAAGGTTTTGCCTTAGGGGTACGTGCGGAACATCCGCAAGCTTTGATTAATAAGCTCTTTTACCACAATCAGCCGCAATCGGTAGTCAACTTGCTTGGCAACGCCTCCTACTCACTTGTAACGCAGGTTAACGGTCGCGGTGTATATAGTTTTTGTATGTGCCCGGGCGGACATATTGTGCCGGCAGGTAGTGATGTTGATGGTTGCGTCGTTAATGGGATGTCCGCATCGCATCGTAATTCTCCTTTTGCCAATTCTGGTATGGTAGTGGAATTACATCCAACCGGTTCTGCCATCGAAGCATTAGATTATCAGGAATATATAGAGCACTTGGCAAAACAGCACGGCGGTCCGAACGCTCAGGCTCCTGCGCAACGAATGAAAGACTTTGTAGAAGGACGATGCTCTGCCTCGTTGCCAGATTGCTCCTACTTACCGGGACTGGTTTCTTCACGATTAGACGAATGGTTGCCAGATCCAATTGGTTCATCCTTACGTCAAGGGTTTAGGGATTTCGACCGGAAATACAAGGGCTTTCTCACTAACGATGCAGTAGTCGTTGGTGTGGAGAGCCGCAGCAGTTCGCCAATACGCATTGTGAGGAATACAGCAACAATGCAGTCCGTTTCTCACGAATGGCTTTATCCTTGTGGAGAAGGAGCAGGATATGCAGGCGGTATAACTTCATCCGCTTTGGATGGTATCAATGCAGCACTTAAAATAGCAGAGCGATATGGAAAGTTACTTTGATAGAACAATACAAGCTCTCGGGCAGGGAACCTTTGAGAAACTGCAAAAAGCACGTGTAATTATCTTCGGCGCAGGAGGTGTTGGCGGTTGGTGTGCGGAAGCACTCATCCGCACAGGCCTCATGCATCTAACTATAGTAGACTTCGATGTGGTTAATCCCAGCAACATCAACCGGCAGGTTGTAGCAACGAGAGAAAATATCGGACAACTTAAGGTCGACGAATTGCGAAAAAGGCTCCTGCAAATTAACCCGGAGGCAGATATCATTGCGCAAGGGATACGCTATGGATACGCTACGGATACACAATTCGACTTCAACCAATACGACTACATAATTGATGCTATTGACAGCGTAACTGACAAGGTATTACTGCTTAATCGTGCAACGGAATCTACTGCAACCGTTTTTTCATCGATGGGTGCAGGCAGAAAAATTGATACGAATGCTATCCGGGTAAGTGAGTTCCGCAAAGTGGAAGGGTGCCCGCTAGCTCGGGCTTTACGCACAAAAATGAAACAGGAAAGTTGTTTTCCAAATAAGAAGTTCTTGTGTGTCTGGTCGCCGGAGTTAAGTGCAGAACGCGGTACCATTGCGCCAATCGTTGGTGTATTCGGAATGACGCTGGCAGACTTGGTTATCAAAGATATTCTAAATGCTTAGAATGGTTCTGCGTAAGTGCATCCTTCTTTCCAACGCGAGCATCCATAGCGAGTATTACCACGAATAACCGTACCTTGCCTGCAAACTGGACAAAGCATACCTGCCTTATTGGACTTCACTTCATACACCACCTCTGTCGTCATTGTTTTAAGCTCTTCGAGGAACTGCTGAGCAGTATATTCGCCGCGCTCTATCTCACGCAGTTTCTTTTCCCATAATCCTGTCAGTTCAGCCGACTTTAGCAGGGGTGAGATAATAGTGTGTATAAGATCGATACCTATAGGTGTCGCATGAATGGACTTGCCCTTTAGAACAATGTATTTGCGTTGATATAATTTCTCTATGATGGCAGCACGAGTGGAAGGACGACCTATTCCGTTCTCCTTGAGTGCATCGCGTAATTCGTCATTATCAACGGTTTTGCCTGCAGTTTCCATCGCCCGAAGTAAGGTAGCCTCTGTGTAAAATTTCGGAGGCTGTGTCGTTTTCTCTTGCAGTTCCGGCACATGAGATCCACTCTCTCCTTCGGTGAAGGTGGGTAAAGTCTTCTGTTCGTCGCTATTCTCGTCTTCGGAAACATTGTTGTCACCAAAGACAACACGCCAACCGGGTTTGAGTATTTCTTTACCAGTCACTTTAAAATCTATCTCGCCGGATTTAGCAAGAACGGTGGTCGTTGATATTTCGCAATCAGGATAGAAAGCAGCAATGAAGCGTAACGCAACCAAATTGAACACTTTGCGCTCGTCTTCAGTTAAGTTGTCAGGCCGCTGACCCGTAGGGATAATTGCATGGTGGTCCGTTACTTTTTTGTTATCAAATACTTTCTTCGACTTAGGCAACTTCACACCAATCAATGGTGCAACTTGCGGAAAATAATCTTTTATACCATTAAGCGTTGCGGGCACTTTAGGATAAATATCCTCGCTAAGAAACGTCGTATCCACACGTGGGTACGTGGTTATACGCTTCTCGTAAAGCGATTGTATCAGTTTGAGCGTCTGGTCCGCAGAGAATGAGAATTTCTTGTTACACTCCACTTGCAGCGATGTCAAATCGAAGAGTCGCGGAGCGTATTCGTTACCTTTCTTTTTAACAACGGAGGTAATGGTCAATGGTTCGTCTTTGATAGAATCAACCAATTGTTGTCCATACTCTAGCGTATTGATAGCATATTCATCTTCTTCAGCAGGCAGCTGAGCAGAGAAAAGTGTGTTACGATACTTGGTTTTGAGTTCCCAATAGGTACGTGGTACAAAGTTTTCTATCTCAGCTTGGCGTTTGACGACAAGCGCAAGAGTGGGTGTTTGTACACGTCCAATGGACAATATCTGCCGGTCTTTCCCTACACCTTTGGCATAGCGAAGGGTGTAGGCCCGTGTAGCGTTCATGCCAAGCAACCAGTCACCAATAGCTCGCATTAGTCCGGCTTCATAGAGATGCTGGTAATGCGATTGATCCTTGAGCGCACGGAATCCTTCAGCGATAGCTTCTTCCGTAAGGGAACTGACCCAAAGGCGCTTGACTGGACACTTGCATCCGGCTTTCTGATAAACCCACCGTTGAATGAGTTCTCCTTCCTGGCCGGCATCACCGCAATTGATAACCTCATCGGCCTGTTCTATCAGCGATTTGATGATATTGAATTGTTTCTGTACACCTTTATCATCAGTTACCTTGATTCCAAATCGCGCAGGAATCATAGGCAAAGAGGACAGCGTCCACGCTTTCCACTGGTCGTTGTACTCGTTAGGATCAAGAAGTGCACAAAGATGGCCAAAAGTCCATGTTACTTGATAACCGTTACCTTCAAAATAGCCATCGTGCTTAGTGTTAGCACCAAGCACCTTAGCAATATATTGCCCTACAGAAGGTTTTTCGGCTACGCAAACGGTCATTTCTGCGAGCGAATAACAAAAAGAAAGTATAACACAATCAAAGGTAATCCGATACCAAGCACAAAAGCAAAAATAGCTAAGATTTCCAAGCTTGGATATACAGTTTCTAAGGTCACATGCGGACTGGAAATGATAACAGCAGGTAAAACGGTTGACTCTGCAGCCATTATTTTTTCATCGCGACGTTGCATCAGCAACAGTTTGAGTTCGCTATTCGGCGTTTCTGCAATGCGACTTTCTATGGCAGTTACTGCTTGTTTAGCGAGTTCTTGTCTACGCGCTATTGTCACGCGGTTGTACACTTCAATTTGTTTGAAAATAATCGCAATCGTATTGTTCGGATATTTCGTGGTAGCAAAGATATCAACGATATGTTTGGAGCGCTTAGGGTAATCGGTTCTAAAATCATCATAGAAACGATTAGCAGCAAAACCAACAGAAGAAATAATGACACGATATTGATCTCCAGGTTTTAGTTCTTTGCGTGCAGAAATGGTAAAGCCCTCGGGCGAAGTCCAAGGTTCAGCTAAAGATACTATTGTGTATTTTGCTTTTTCCCAACCGCATTTTGTCTGAATAAGGACAGCATCGTCTTTAACGGATACAGCTATGTTGAGAGGAAAGCGCAAGTTAGCAAGGGCTTCTTTAGTCCATGTTGCATGCAGGTCACTCTGTGAAGCACTTTTTTCTTCCCAGCGCAAGAAATGTTTTTTGAGGTAAACAACGTTCAAATCCTTTTCTGCAATGGCTTTGTTAATCACGTCCCACGAGATGATAACCGCTTTTTCGTCACCGGCCTCCATGTCCTGACTTGTCGTTTGTACGAAGCCTGTTCCAGGCATCAAAACGGCATCTTCCTCAGGGCGGAGTTGAAGAGACGCTTCAATTTTGTACGTCTTGGGGGTTGTTAGGTACAAAACTGCGAATGCAATAGTGCATATTACAAACGAAATGATAAACCAATACCACTTACGTTTCAATAAGCAGCCAAATGCTGCAAGGTCAAATGTCTCTTCGTTCTTCGTTTTCATAATTATCGATTTTGGCGCAAAGATACTGCTTTTTCGGCATATACACAAATTATGGCGTATTTTTTTATTATTTTTCTCCAAATATTTGCACATGTGAGAAAAAAGCAGTACTTTTGCGCAAATAATTGCGCAGAAATGACGAATCAAGAGATACAGGCGATAAAACAACGATTCAGTATCATCGGTGGTAATCCTTCCCTCAATCGTGCTATTGAGATAGCTGTTCAAGTTGCTAAAACAGATTTGACGGTACTGATTACGGGCGAATCCGGAGTCGGAAAGGAACATTTTCCGCAGATTATTCATGCCTATTCGTCGCGTAAACACGGCCCATATTTCGCCGTTAACTGCGGCGCTATTCCAGAAGGGACAATAGACAGCGAACTTTTTGGTCATGAGAAAGGAGCTTATACAGATGCAAAGACCGAGCGCAGAGGTTATTTTGAGATAGCAAATGGCGGCACGCTATTCCTGGATGAAGTAGGAGAATTGCCCATGTCCACACAAGTGCGTCTGCTGCGTGTTCTGGAAACGGGTGAATTCATTCGGATGGGGTCAAGTCAAGTGCAGAAGACGAATGTGCGCGTAGTAGCAGCGACTAACTTGGATATACCTAAAGCTATTTCAGAAGGACGTTTTCGCGAGGATTTGTATTATCGTCTTAACACGGTGGAGATTAAAGTGCCGGCTCTGCGTGACCGAAAAGAAGATATCCCATTACTATTCAGAAAGTTCTCTGTAGACTTTGCAGAAAAATATAAAATGCCACCGGTTCGTCTCAACGAAGAGGCCAATCGGCTCTTGCAGAATTACTACTGGAATGGTAATATCCGCCAGCTAAAAAACGTAGCGGAGCAAGTGAGCATCATGGAGACTAATCATGATATCACTGCCGATACACTTCGTCAGTATCTGCCGCAGAATGAAATGCAACAGTCAATTCAATTAGCACGGCCACAACAAACGAACGACTCCTTTATCAACGAGCGAGAAATCTTGTATAAAGTGCTGTTCGACATGAAGCGGGATATGACCGAAATGCGACAGCAGTTGAACGGTTTACTGGCGAATCAGACGACTCCAAGCTCTGCTCCCATTAACCAAGAAGAGTATCAAACCGTAGAGGAGATTCACGACGAGCCGACAAATATCGAACAACTTGAGAAAGATTCCATCCGTCGTGCGCTGGAAAAAAATGCGGGCAATCGCAAGGCAGCCGCAGCAGCTTTAGGCATCTCCGAACGGACACTCTACCGTAAAATCAAAGAGTATAATATTGAATGAAAGGTTGGCGATACATATTACTCATAAGCATCACCCTTATGCTGCAGGGATGCGCCATTTCGTATAAGTTCAATGGCGCTAGTATCGACTATTCCACCACGCACTCCATTTCCGTAGCCGATTTCCCAAATAATGCGGCTCTTGTGCATCCTCCGCTGAGCAATAACCTTAGCGAAGGCATACGCGACCTATATCAACGACAAACACGCCTGCAAGTCCTGCGCAAAGGTGGAGACTTAGAACTGGAAGGCGAAATAATAGGTTATACACTAACCCCAATGTCTATTTCTGCAGCAGATAGTTACTCGGCTGAAACGAAATTGACACTTACCGTCCGCGTACGATTTATCAATAATGTAGCACCAGAAGATTCATTCGAGAAGACCTATTCGGCCTACCAAACCTTCGACTCGTCTAGGTTACTGACGGATGTACAAGACGAACTTTGCCAAACCATGATTACCGAAATAGCAGAGAGTATCTACAACGATACCGTTGCTAAATGGTGATTACTACGACGATAACCAATAACAACTATACCATGCAAAAACGATTCTACCTTATGGCTCTTGTAGCCATCTTTAGTCTTACTACACAGGCCGGTATTACTACTTATACCTTTACCAGCAAGAACTGGGCTGCCAAAGTAGGCTCTGAACAGTGCGACGGCGTAACCGACGGCTGGAGCTGCGACCAAGAAGCTTCCGAATACATGAAGGGCTCCGGTCCCGATGCGCAAGGACGGATATACAGTATTGGTGTCAGCGTTAAGACCAGCACTTCCGGCGCCGGCGCGACTTCTATCAAGTCCTTCACGAACGTAAGACAATTAACTCTCAATTTCTGTCAGAATTCCTCCAAAGGCAAAGGAGTATTCTATTACCAAATAGGCACTAATCCGGCAGACTCGCTCGTTATCACCAAGCCCTCCACCAGCGGAAGCGGTGTCTATCTGCGCGACAGTGTACTCCGTTTAACCACACCGCAGACAGGTAATATACGCTTTTGGGTAAAGTGCACTGAGAACGCTATCAACATCAACTCCATCACTATCCGCGCCGAAGAAGGCGGTTCCAACCCCTTTACGATGGATACCTATCAGTTGGTAACCAACATATCACAACTCCAAGACTCCGACCAAATCATCATCGGAGTACACAAAGATGGTGTAAACAAAATCATGGGATATTTCGATGAGTATGTGTCACAAAATAACATTCATGCCATCAACGGCCAATACAATGCGGACCGTACGTCAGTAGCGGCTAATGACGAAGCTATCTATACGCTGCGCACAGCCACAAACAAAGGCAAATCATGCTTCTATATACAGGATGAACTTCGATACGAATTAGCGTATCTGGTAGCCAGTGGTGGTCAAACGAAGAACCGCCTTGCGCTATGGACATCCCTCGTGGACGAGAAAACCTATGGCGATTATGGCTATTGGGATATCACGATTGCAGCAGATGGCGCTGCAACAATCATGAATTTAGGCAATAGCAAAGGTAAATACTTGCAATACAACTCCACCAATACCCCAACACTCTTCGGCTGTTATCCGGAAGAAAATCAAACAGCAGTAGCTATTTATCGCCTCACACCTGCTATTGGTATTGAGGATCCCGCTATTGCAGCACCAATAGTTAACTTCGGCACAGCGATTCTAGAAGATGCGGCAGTGACAGGAAGTAAGACTATCGTAGTTAATGCCAACAAACTGACACAGGATATTCAAGTATCTCTCAAGCATGGCGAGGTCTTCAGTCTCGGCACGTCTGTTCTCGACCGCGATGGCGATAACCTAAACATTACCTATAACGCTACGGCTCCAGGAAAGTACATTGACACCCTTGTGCTCCAAAGTGGCGAAGTGATAGAACAGACAGCGGTTATGCTGACGGTGGCCAACCTAATGAGTATCGCCGATGTTATTAAACAACCCGATTATACGATGGTTTATCTCAATGAAGTAGAGGTGACTAAGAAATACAACAAGTACGTTTTCATTCGCGACGAAACGGGTAGTATGCTTATTTGGGATAATGGCAATCTCTACGGAAAAGATCTTAAGTCCGGTGCCAAACTTACAGGCGTATGCGGCCGCTATCAAGATTATTTCAAAGTGCCGGAATTAGCACCCACCGCGCAGTGGAGTGTAAAAACCGGTGACGCAGCTGTACCCGAAAATGCAACATTACCCCTGGATATGATGGACGTATGCCGGTTTGTGCGGCTGATAGATGTGACTATCACTGATGGTCACTTAGCAGGTGATAATCCGCTGCCGGTAGTAGATGCGTTTAACACAGGCGTAGCGGAAGGTCATTGTGACACGCTCGACGCCATAGTGATGATTAGTTGGGATGAAGTGCAATTGTGGGTAGTCAGACAACAAAACGATTCTAATCCTGATCCTACAAGTAATTCTACACCATACATTGACACTAAGACGAACCTTCAGTCAAAGTACGTGGAGGGAGCTAATGTGCTCATCCGTCACGATGGACATATCTATCACATCAGTGGACAAACAATTAAATAAGCAAACATGAAAAAGATTCTATTTTTAGCAGCCCTCTGCGTAGCCATTGGTTCGATGGCAGAGACAGCGTTTCTATATAATGCCGACTCTCACGAGTTGACCCAAAAGAAAGATGGAATTACAGTGACGATAGGTCAAGGTAGCGGAAGTAACGCTCCTAGGTTTTCTAACGAATATTATTTAGAGCAGTATCATCCCGAGATGCGGTTGTATGTTGGCAATACGATAACGTTGACATCAACATCGGCACTAAAGGATATTAAGATGGTCTTCGCAATGGCAGGTTCTAAAAAGGAGTACACCAAACTCGAAGCCAATAATGGGACATTGATTTCCGGCGGTACATCTACCGATATAACGGATTGGAAGGTTGACAGATGGACTGGTAACGAAACCAGTATTGTCTTCACATTAAAGGACGGCAAGCAACGTCAGATTTATAGTCTGGTGGTTGATGGTGAAGCATTAATTCCGGCAACTCCAGAAGAGAAACCACTACCTACGGAAGCGGATTTAGTGAGCAATTATGATTATCCAGAGCCGACAGTTGTAGGTGTGCCGGACACGACAATACTGAAGAAAGAGTACGCGTTTATTGAAAATAATATCTTGGTCCATTGCGATCAAGGTTCGATTATAAAAGCGACGGACACGACTTTTGCGTATTTCAATTGCAACCAAGATAACACTATTACCTTTACCGCCTCGCAGAATATCAAAGGCATTGCTATATCCGGCTATGTACGCAAGGCCTTTAATGCCACATGCGACCATGGCACTATCACTTTTCTTACTAATCCTGACTACGAGATGGAAGGTTGGCCTGCATTGGTGATAACCGATGTCAATAACAAGAGCGTAACACTCTCTTGCCCAAAGCAATTCCGTTGTTACGAACTAAACGTCTATTTCAAAGAGAATCCCGCTCCTATTCCAATGGCAACAATCCTGCCGCAACAGGACGAAAAAAGCCGTCAAACAATAAAAATATTGCGTAACGGCCAATTCCTAATCCTGCATCACGGACAGCTCTTCAATGCTGTCGGCCAGCAAGTAGAGTAATCAAAGATTACATATCGTCGTGGGCATGCAACTGTTGAACATATTTCGCATGTTGCATCTTCACGCGCTTAATTTCGCTCGGTTTGTCGAATTGTTGACGACGACGGAGTTCTTTGATAACGCCTGTTTTGTCGAATTTGCGTTTGAATTTCTTAATCGCACGCTCGATGTTCTCACCTTCTTTTACTGGTACTACGATCATTGCATACACCTCCTTTGTTTAACTCTCCAGGCAGTTAGCCTGTTCTGAGCTGATAGCGGATGTTTAAGTCTCCCGCATGACCTTTAAGTTAAGTACCCAGAGCCGGGGTCGAACCGGCACGGATTGCTCCACTGGTGTTTGAGACCAGCGCGTCTACCGATTCCGCCATCTGGGCTTACTTTTTCGCAAAGCGGCTGCAAAAGTACTGCTTTTTTTTGAACTGACCAAATTTTTCTGCAAAAAAACGTAAAAAAGCACTATTTTCTTTCTATTTCGGTGCTTTTTGATTGAATGAGAATGAACATCATTGCTATAGCCCAAATGGCAATACCGTCGAATTTACCCCACATGCAATCGGTGAGCATATTCAACATAGAGATAGCAACGAAATAGATAGCGGTCTGTCGTCCTATTCCTTTAGAGCAAACAATAATAGATATCCACGCTAATATAAAGAGCAGCATACCGAATATACCAAGTTCCATCAATTCCTCAAGATACTGGTTATGTGCGTGGTAATGCATTAGACTATAATACTCCATGTAGTGCGTATTGTATTTAGCCTCGAGATATTTGACTGATTGTCCACCACCAAGTCCTGTCCAAAAATAATCCTTCGGCGAACTGAGTGCCTGCTGCCAAATAGCAACACGAGGTTCTTTTAAAGTGAGTTGCTCAATAGTGACATCACCAGCCAACATCTCTTTCATGCGTGGGTGGTTGAACAAAACGCTTACTCCGACAGCTATGCCAACCACAATCACTCCCGATGCGTAGATCCAACGATGCCGCTTCGGAAGCCTCGTAATAAGCGCAATAATCATCACAGCAGCCGCTGTAAGGATCATCTGCCGTGAACCCGTAAGCGGAATAGCAGAAAGCATGATAATGGCCAATAACCATTTTATGATTTGTGATTTACGATTGGGGCATTGTGAATTGTCAGACCACACCTGGAAGGCAGCAATAACACCGAGTAACTGCGTGGTACACCAGAACAGGCGATGCTTAATATACGAACTATTGCGCATGAAACAATCAAACCAATCTTGGCATTGAAAGAACCAATCTTTGTAACCAAAGTGTTGTACCCACTCCGGATGCATATATAAGGCTGTAACGAAAATGATATAATAGGCCACAGACACAGCGCAACTGATTGCTAATACCTTGCCTACAGCACGCCAATTATAGTATTCATTAACTCCCCATATACCAACCGGCAATATGAGCGAAAAAGTCATATAACGCTCCATCATAAAGCTCCATGCACGGTGGTCAGGAGACCATAAACCTGTAAGTGCTCGCCAGGCATACCAGAGCGCAAAGAGAACAAAGGGCAGGAAGTAGTATGTACGGTTAAAAGATGGCTTCTTAAGAAAGCGGAGTTCAAGTACCCATGCAACAAGCCATGCAACAAGTGTATAGCGCAAAACTATTTGTGGAAACGGCAAAGCTGCCACTGCGATAAGGAAGAGAACGTAATTAATACGTCCCATAACAGACTGATATTGCTCGAACTTAGTCATCTAAATGTGTTATGGATTGTTTTACATGTTTGTGCCAACGGTGGGAAATAACATATTGGCAATCATAATCTGCATCCTCATTCATTGCTTTTGCGTAAGCAGAGACCATTGTACGCAAAGCCTCGCGGTCAATATTCAGACGCTCAAAATTGAGCAAACGTCGCTCACGAGACAAATGCTTACAGAAACGAATACGATTAAGGTCAATGACTTGAACAATGGAGCCTTCCTCATTGAAAAGTATATTACCTCCGGAATAATCATGGTGCCAAATGCCCTGCTGATGTAAGGTGGCAGTAAATTGCCCGATAGATTGCAGAATGGCCTGGCGATTAGGGAATGACGGATTACCAATTAGGTCGTTGAAAGTGTAACGAGCTTGAGACAATGTGCACACGTAGGCACTCTCACGCAGGACACCGCAGACGCGCACTTCACGATAAGCTATTGGCGCGGGCGTTAAATCGTTCATTCGTAACGCATATTCGTAACTGCGACGCGCTTTAGACTTGGAAAAAAGACCATAGATGATTCCTCGCCAGATGGAAGGTATAGCAAAATGTTTAACAACCTTATTACCGACTACGCGAAGCGTGTTACGCTTATTATAGATGATATCGCCTTCTGTCCATTGATTAAACTCACCTACTTGCTTAACGCTGCGGAAAAAATTGAAGAACCGCGACCACGACCGATGGTAATGCAGCGGACCACCAAGGTATTGCTGCATATAACCGGAATGCCTTGCATTGACGGCATCCACCACCTGACGTTTAAGCTGCCGGTCAGTAATGCGTTTAGATCCTTCTCGAACGCGGTAATGAAGACGTATATCAGGCAGACGAACAAAGTCGCCGCCATGCTCAAAAATAGACAACCAAAAGTCCCAGTCTTCACGAGCAATACAATGCTCCATATAACCTGTCGTAAGGTCGTAGTCGGCACGCCGATACATGGCGCATGTGTCAATCATATTCTTACGCGCAAGGAGTCGCTTACTAAAAGCGGGGAACTTCCACTCACCGGTTCTCTCACCAAAGAAATCTGCCCTACAACTGACCACCTTGACGTTTGGCTGTTGTTCAAGTACATCAACAGCCTCTGATATATACAGCGGATCAATAATATTATCAGCATCGACAGGCAGAATATAAGTGCCATGACTTAAACGAATAGCATGATTGCGCGCTGCGGATGCGCCACTGTTGGGCTGTGTATAGACCGCTACCTCTTTATGTTTTTGCGCAAAAGTTTGTGCTTTGAGCAAAGTATCATCCTTGCTGCCGTCATCCATTACAATAACCTCAATAGGCCGATAAACAGACGCGACGACCGAAGTTAGAGCTTCTTCCAACCATTCAGACGCATTATACGCAGGCATTATTACGGACACAAGAGGCTTCATATTTTATCTTTGCGTTGGGTAATTTTGCGCCAATAATATAGGAGCGGATTAGTATATTTTAGTTGTTTCCAAGGTCTACTGGAATGTGGTTTGTGAAGCACTGGATTAGTTACTTGCAGAATATTCTCGAAGCCCATCTTACGGGACATGTGACTGATGTGCACATCGTACCAATTCTTCGTCGGATCAAGTTGGTTGAAGTCATATGCATGCAGAAAAGCGTTCGTGAGAAGTGTGCAGCAGAAGGAGAACCGTTTATTGCATGGTCTGTCTTGCTTCTCCCTGCGCGCATACTCGTAAGGAAAATTGACTTCATTTCGGTCATTATGCGTGACGGAAGCAACCATACCTGTCTGCGGTTGCACGGCCTGCGCGAGATGGTCTAACGTGTCGGGCTGAACTATAACATCGCTCTCAACAATAGCAAGATGTTGATCGTTTTGAAGGCAATGTTGCTGCGCGTCAATCAGCACCCAGCGATAATTAGGCGACGGATGATCAATCAGTTGACCTATATGCACCACATCAATACCCAATTCTTCATGCAAAGCATCTAATCGAGCAGCATTCTCCGCCGTGGAGTTATCGTCATAAATAGTGAGCGTGTGACCACCGGCAATAATAGCACGTACAGCTTGTTCCGTGGTCTCGATTGCATCCTTGACAGGCATTATCACGTAGAGTTTACTCTTCATCAGTAGTATGTGTTTTTTTCTTGAGCTCAAAGTCACGACCAAGGTAGTTTTTCCGCACAATCGGATTAGCCGCCAACTCTTCGGGCGTACCGTGGAAGAGAATCTTACCCTCAAAAAGCAAATAAGCACGGTCGGTTATCATAAGTGTCTCATCCACATTATGGTCTGTAATAAGAATTCCAATATTCTTGCTTTTGAGCCGCCATACCACATCTTGAATCTCTTGCACAGCAATCGGGTCTACACCTGCAAACGGTTCGTCAAGCATCACAAATTTAGGCTCAATAGCCAAACAACGAGCTATCTCTGTACGACGTCTTTCACCACCACTAAGTCTGTCACCTAAGTTCTTGCGAACATGGTTAAGGTTAAATTCCTGAATGAGTTGCTCCACTTTTTCTTCCTGATACTCTTTGGAAAACTTGGTCATTTCTAACACCGCACGGATATTATCTTCGACGGATAACTTACGGAATACACTTGCTTCTTGCGGCAGGTAACCTATTCCCATCTGCGCACGCTTGTACATAGGCAGTCCAGTAATATCTATGTCATTGAGGAATATCTTGCCGCTATTGGCCGTTATAAGACCAACGGTCATATAGAAGGTGGTCGTTTTACCGGCGCCGTTCGGCCCGAGCAATCCGACAATCTCACCTTGCTCTAGATGAATGCTCACATCATTAACGACTGTTCGCTTGCCGTATTTCTTGTAGAGGTGTTCTGTTCTTAATTTATCCATAAGCCTACGGGACAATGGTCGCTGTGCACGACCTCATTATATATTTTTGCGTTATACACGCGTTTCTTAAGCGGTTCAGAGACCCAGTGGTAGTCTATGCGCCATCCCGCATTGTTGGCTCTTGCGCCGGCACGATAACTCCACCAACTGTATTTTTCAGGCGATGGGTCGAACATACGAAACGTATCTACTAATCCGGATGCCTCCCAACGATCCATCCATTCGCGCTCTTCGGGCAAGAAACCACTCACACCTACTTGACGTTCGGGATGGTTAATATCAATAGGTTTGTGACAAATGTTATAGTCGCCGCAAATGACTACATTAGGGCGTTCTTTACGTAACTCATTAACCCAAACCAGAAAATCCTCAAGGAAATTCATTTTTACCGTTTGTCGGATATCGCCTGTCGTGCCGCTGGGAACATAAACACATACGATAGTTATGTCACCAAAATCAGCTCTTAGAACACGACCCTCGCTGTCATAACGCGGTATTCCCATACCGGCGACCACTTTGTCAGGCTCTTCTTTCGAGAAAATACATACGCCGGAGTAGCCTTTTTTCTCTGCAGAGTGAATATAACTATGATATCCTAATTCTTGCATTCCAATTACATCAATCTGCTCGGGTTGCGCTTTGCTCTCTTGGACGCAAAACACGTCCGGATCTTCTTGACGCAACCATTCCAGCAGGCCTTTGTTGATAGCACTACGGATGCCGTTGACGTTATAAGAAATAATTTTCATTACTCGATTCGTTTACCATTAATATCATATAATTTGTTGCCATGTTGAATGATTAACATACCATTGCGCAACCACTTGATATTGCTTTCTTTTTGTACCTTGATGTGGTTGATGGCTTCCAGGATAGTAGGTTCGCCGCCACCATTGACATCGAAGGTAATCTTTTTATTCTCCTCAGTGATATTGGTCAACTTATATGCTGCAACATCAGTGAACGTATTCGCACCGGCAGGAAAAGCGTCGGTCAATTTTCCAAAATAACCATTGTCTCTGTTCAACCTGCTATATTTTGGTGCGCTGCCATCTGCCTCTATAATATCCACACCCAGATTCGTTGAAGTATTATTGACCGAATTACCCTTCCACCAGTTGTATTTATAGTAGATCCTGGTAATCAGCATTCCGTGTCCTGGAAGATAGGCATCCCAACCTTCTGTCTGCCTATTCTCAAACACATAAAACACGTTGGGCGACGGCCGTAAAATATTAGAAATTGAATTACCCCATTCAGTCATATAGGCGGCAGACCGGGCTGTATTGATATCCAAAAGAGTAGCTGTCATAGGCTCATTGACTAAAGTAGGCGAAAGCCACCCCATAAACCATCTCTCATAGGCCGAATATGCAGGTGGAGTATTGGCGTCATTGTTGTAAGGTCCGTAATCCATAACATCCCACTTTCCACTGGTTTTCCAATCGCCTTGTCCCGTTGTTTCATACAAATCCGGCAAACCCATAATATGACTAAATTCATGCACAAAAGTACCAATACCTGCTCGTTCTCCGGTTTGGCCGTTTAGTTCGCAAAGCATACAGTAGTGGTCAATCGTCTTACCGTTGAGCTTGAAGGCTTTGCCATAGTAGTGTAGGTCATATTGATGAGGCCATATTGATTCTGATGCGCCACCATCCGCTTGGCCCATGCCTGCATAGAGAATAACCACCCAGTCAACATATCCATCATTATCATAGTCATACTGACTGAAATCCGCTCCGGCAGCAATCGCTTGTTGACAGGCTTCTACCACGAGATCGGCTGCACAAGTATCCCTGTAAGTCTCATTATAATCTCCACCATAATATGAGCTATTCTTGCTCACTGTGACTGGGCCGAAGACATCCAGTTTTAGGTCGTATTCGCCATATGAGACATCATAAAAATACTGATGAATAGAGCCCGTAGCGCCATTATAGGTGTAGTTCTCTCCATTTGCCCATTCGTTCATTTGTGCGTTGGTGCTTGTGAACGTGGAATCTTGAAAATTTACTAAAATAATCGGTCCTCGCGGAGAGAGTAAGCGGTCTATACCCGTTTGATTAATAGCACGACGCGAAGCGATTTGTGAATACATGCTTTCAGCACGACGCAAGGCAATCTCCTCATCCGTCAGCGCTGGAACAATAAGATAATCACCCTTTTCATCAGCTTGCAACCACTGACCCGCCTCATTCGTGAAATAACTGAATTTCTCATCACCATGATGATAAACTACAAGTTCAGTACCATCCGACTGTTTGTGCGTAATCGGACCACGATACGCCGGAACAGCTAATAAACTGCTCACCGCACACACCAATATTGTCAGTACTATAAACCTATTTTTCATTCTCTACATTCCTAATCTTTTTGAATAATTCACTCGCAAACACAAAATCGTTCAGCGCTTCATTATCACTTCTACAAATATCGTGCCGAGAGCCTTGCCACTCCTTGATTCCGTTCTTGAGGAAAATAATATTATCGCCTATTTCCATAATGGAGTTCATGTCATGGCTGTTCACTATGGTGCAGATATTATATTCACGCGTGATGTCTTGAATCAACTTGTCAATAATCAAACTGGTCTTAGGATCCAAGCCTGAGTTAGGCTCGTCGCAGAACAAATACTTCGGATTGAGTACAATCGCACGGGCAATAGCCACACGCTTCTGCTGACCACCACTAATCTCACTCGGCATCAGATTAAACGTATGTTCCGGCATATTCACCCTTCGCAGACAGAAAAGTGCCCGTTCACGCATGGCATCCTCGTCCATCTGAGAGAACATTTCCAGCGGAAACATTACATTTTCAAGCACAGTTTGAGAGTCAAACAATGCCGCACCTTGGAACAATGTCCCTACTCCACGATGATACGTGCGCATCTCTTTTTCGCCCAACTTAGACACATCGCGCTGTTCGCCATTAGCCGTATCAATTATCAACTGACCGCTATCCACAGGGAACAAACCCAGCATCGTCTTCATCAGCACTGTCTTTCCTGAACCTGACTGACCAATGATCATGTTCACTTCGCCATCACGAAAGTCTGCGCTGATATCATTCAGCACCGTCACGCCTTCGAAACTCTTAACTATATTCCTAACTTGTATCATCAGTTCAGCATCAAATTAGTTAATACTACGTCCAGCAAAAGTATCACAATACTTGAATTCACCACCGCTTTCGTACTGGCTTTACCCACTTCCAATGCGCCTCCATAAGCGTAATAGCCGTAGTAACTCGACATGCTGGCTATCACAAAGGCGAAAACAACCGTCTTAATAAACGAATACCACACATAGAACGGCACAAATGCATACTGGATACCTATCAGGTACTCGCTGGCGGTCATGATATCCGTCACAGAACTGATAATATATCCGCCAAGCAAACCGATCGCCATTGATATCGTCACCAGCAGAGGCATCATCACCATAAACGCTATCACTTTCGGAAGAATAAGATAATTGGCGCTGTTCACACCCATTATCTCCATCGCATCAATCTGTTCCGTGATACGCATAGTGCCTATCTCTGAGGCAATATTACTACCTACTTTGCCGGCCAACAGCAAGCACAAAATCGTACTCGAGAACTCCAGCAGGATACAGTCGCGCGTTACCAAACCCGTCGTATAGATAGGCAGTAGCGGATTGCTCGTATTCAACTTCGTCTGCATCGTCATAATCGCTCCCATGAACACGCTGACTATCAACGTGATAAGGATAGATTGCAGACCTTGCTTATCTAATTCAAACACCAACTGACGACGAAACATACGCCAGCGGTCTGGCCGACGGAACACACGGCCCATCAGCAGAAAATACTCTCCTATGTTTGCTAATAATTTCATACTTATTGTGCTTGTACACCACCGCCGCCACCAAGACGATTCAGCTCGTCCATGTTACCGACTTTGCGGTTCTTATGTTGCTGGAACTGACCAAACATCCACGCAACAGACAATACCACGCGTTGTTGGCGCACTGTATTTTTATACCAACTCTCGTAGCCTTCTGGTAATCCCACACTCGTCGTATGGAAGGACATCGAACGGGCCAAGTCTTGTACATTTAAGTTAAAGATAAGACCTTTAGCCATCCAGGTCTTCCGCACGCCAAAACTCAAAAAATACATACTTCCTTGACGGTCATAACCTGTTGTCATCGGGGATGACCAGTTGCCGTCAACAGTCATAATCCAGTCTTTGGGAAGATATGCTGACAATGTGCCACCCGCATAACCATAATGGCTTCTTGACTCCAATACAGGGTTACCTTCAGGCGTTTTTTCATAAGACTTGTTGATGAAATGTAACCATCCGGCATTCACCGTCAAAGCAAGCCAAGCGCCCTGCAGCGACTTATTCCCTTTATCATCACTCACGTACTTAGGAACCAATGGCAATTCCGTCAGCGACAGGTTGCCACCATGCGTCGTGCATGTGCCGAAATTGCTCCAGTACGAAAAACCGCGACCATCCGGCATAACAATTGTCCGACGGGAAAACATATCCTGAGTATGCGCAAAATTGAACGTCACATTCAAGTATTGCGTCCAAGAAAAATGCACTTCCACATCGTTATTAAATTCAGGCGTCAATTCCGTATTACCAGACTGCGAACTATAGGCATCCACGTACGTAACAAACGGATTAAGCATCCAGTAATTAGGCCGCTTGATACGGCGAGTATAACTCGCGCTCACGGATATCGGTTGCTTTATCTTGCCCAAAGGAGAAGAGCTGTATCCAATATATGCCGTCGGGAACGGATTAAAATACGACCGATTGGTTACTGAATCAGCACTAAGCCAGTTACCATGACTAAAGGTATATTCGCCGCGCAATCCTAACTTAACCGACCAATGCTCGCCAAATTGCTTGCCAACAGATATATACGCCGCAGCCACATGTTCATCGTAACGGAAATCAGAAGGCGTAAGGCTTATCGACTTGCCATTCAATAGCGAGTCTGTCGTCATGCTGTTGGTCGTCGATGAAAGAGCGTACTTAATGCCGCACTCTATCATACCGGTCTGCCAGAACTTGGTTTGAAAATCCAACTTCGCACTATATATATCAACTATCTGTTGACTCTTAATATCCAGTCCCAATGTATTTACATTCACATAGTCCGTCACCTGAAGGTTCTTGCTCTTGTTGTTATAGCGGTTATAATCCACATTAACTGTCACTTCGCGTTCCAACGACTCGCTAAAAGTGTGCGTAAAGTTGAGGTTCGCTGTGTGCTGAGGAGCTTGCAGTAGATTGCTGGACTCAGTATAACTCCACGCCGTATCATTACCTTGAACGGTGTACGCATAATTGCGACCGTCGATTATCTTCTGTCGAATATCCATATATGGGACTTGCAGAATAAAACCTAACGTATTCACAGAGTCTATATACCAGTCATTACCAACCTTCATCATATAATACTGAAAATTCGTATTGTAGCCCGAATTGGAATAATTTTCCACATTCGGAGTCTTGCGGTACGAGATAAAGTCCATATCGTTTTGCGCAAACACTTGCGTCAACTGACCAAATGTATATGTCTTTTCGCCGCGGTAATTGAGGTTGAGCGAAACCATATCCATCTGGAGCCAACGCTTCACATCACCAAAATACATTCCACCATACGCAGCTGAAAGCATACCGTTGAGGCCTTTCATCATATTACGCTTCATCTTGATATTGATAATCCCACCTTGCCCGCTCGCATCATACTTAGCAGACGGATTGGATATAATCTCTATCTTTTCTATCATATTGCCGTCTGTTCCATCTAACATCGCCTTCAGTTGCTGACCACTCATGTACGACGGCTTCCCGTCCACATATATCTCAACCGATTTGCCGTTAACGGTAATGTTTCCATCCTTATCAATCCGAACACCGGGAGCACGACGCAAAATATCGTTGCCGTTACTACCCGCAGACAATGGCGATGCACTCACATTTACCACCAACTTATCCATCTGCCGCTCTATCAGAGGCTTCTTCGCCTTGACTTCCACTTCCTTTAATCGCTCCGTCTCTTCGTGCAATACAAAATCCGGTCCGCCGAAGGCCGTCTCATAGCCGACATAAGAAGCCTGAAGTATCAATTCATTACGCTTTAATTCTAAATCCTCAATCGCATACCGTCCATCATCATCCGTAATCGCACCCGTCAACAATACCGAATCCTTGTCCATTACCGATATCGTCACAAACTGCATCGGAGCACCGTTTCCGTCTGTCACTCTACCCTTGATCGTCTCTGCTGAAATCGAGCAGGCAAAGTGCAGCAATAATACAAACAAAACTGTCTTTTTCATAATGTTTTTTTTAAAAAATCCGGCGCAAAAGTACTGCTTTTTCTCGATTTGATATATGAAAAAACGGACATTGTATTGTTTCTATGCGAAAAAGACAGAAAAATCATCACTTAACGGGATACCGAGCGCGCGGAAATGGCTTGGAGACACACATCCCATCTGCTGAAACTCCAACGCCATATGGCTTAAGTCGTAATACCCATGCGTCAACGCTATAGATAGCAGGTCTATGGCGCTACCCGTGTGCGCAATTTGTTGCATCTGCTGAATCGTTCGATGAAAACGGCGCAAACGAATAAACTGTTTAGGCGGAATACCCACATAAGTCTTGAAAACACGCAAAAACTGACGTTCTCCAAGGCAAGCGACAGAAGCCATTTCTGCCGCAGAGATATTACCCTTCGCCGCATCACATGCCGCAATCACTCTTCTCAATCGTGCGTAACGGACATCTTCTTTATGCGGCAGGTGACCCAAGAAAAAAGCATCTATCAATTGAGCTATCTCCGATGAGTTTTCCACTTGCTTAAAAATATCGTCCAATTGTAACAAACCCTCGTCACCATATGCTTTTGCAGTCAAAACTTTTCCCGCTAACCGATGCAGGTCAATTCGTAGCAACGCATACATCCCTCCAGGCTCAAAATCCAGTAACATGCCTTCGAACCAACCCTTCAAGGTCGTCAGACCAATCGTCTTCTGGTTGGCGCCGAGCAATGTTAGACCATCCGACTGCACACCATCGAAATCCGTCAACACATTCCTCATGAAAACCAAACTGCCGTAGTTCGGCAATAAGGGCTGTACATGCTTGCCATTCACGAAACGCGGATCATCCGCTGGAGGAACCATCGTATCTATCGATCCCTCGGCGCGGACAAACACATACCTTGTGATATATGGCCGCAAAGCCGCAGTTGGTTGAATGATTTCAAATTGCATCTACTATAGGTTTGGTAAAACCATTGACGGGCTCATTTATATGCCTTACTTTTTAGCTACGCTACAAATAGCCCGCAAAGATACAACTTTTTTTGCATTTGTGCAAAATAATATGAAAAAAAATACATAATTCCCCCAATTCCTGCATTTTCCCACTACTTTTCCCTCCACCCATAACCTTTCGCCCCTTCACCTCTAACCTTTCGCCTTTCGCCCTTAACCTTTCTCCCCTTCACCTCTAACCCGTCACCCTTCGCCCTAAACCCTTAACCTTTCGCCCTTAACCTTTCACCCCTAACCCGTCACCCTTCGCCCTTAACCTCTAACCCTTCACCTCTATCCTTTCACCCCTCACTTCCAATCCAGTCAAACACCCGGTAACAAAAGGTGATTATAAGGTGATTAAAAGGTGATTATAAGGTGATTAACCTGTTGTTATCGGTTTCTTATCATAGTACAAAGCCTCTGTATTCCTAATTTTTCCTTACATAATAGCACAAAAAAATCCACATTTCTGTGGACTTTCTGCGTGGCGGAGAACTCGCGAAGTTTGAGTCCGTCGCACAAAAAAAGAAGCCCTTAAGCTTCTTTTTCTGCGGTGCGGACGAGACTCGAACTCGCGAAAAAGTGGAGTCTCACTATTGACTTTCTTCCTGATTTACAATCAGTTGGTTAGCAATTTCAAATACCATTCTACCTTAGGACGGCTTGTGCCGATTTCGGGCAGTTTTTTCTTCTTTTCAAAAGCGAGTGCAAAGGTACTGCTTTTTTTTGAATTATGCAAATTTTTTGGCAAAAAAATGCTAAATTTGTACGATTTTTCTTAAAATCGAGCACTTTTTTGAGTTTAAGAATCATATAAATTCCCCTAATCCCGTTTATACCATCTTCTCGGAAAGCTCAAAATCTCGTGTGCGCAGGTGCGTATGTGCGTGCCAGCTATGCGCGCAATTTTATTCAAAGGTATATAACAACGAACTGATACCCCGCTGGTATAAAACAATGAGTGTTTCGATTGACTAAATAATAAAATTTATGTTTATAACACAGAAAAACGTAGGAAAATTACGAAAAACTAAAATAAAATTTGTATAATTCAATTTTTATTTGTAATTTTGCAGCAAATTTAAGATTTACAACTATGGTAGCTGATTTTTCAGTAGAGAATTACTATTCCATCCGTTCGCAGCAAACGCTTAGTTTTGTGCCCACAACGGATAAAGGGTTATTAGAAGAATACACCGTAGAGGTTAAGCCTGGCGTACGCCTTTTGAAAATGGGCGTTGTTTACGGTGCCAATGCGTCTGGTAAAACAAAAGTCCTCAATGCTTTTGAGACCTTTGTTCATACTTTGCTTCATTATCCTCAAAGTAAAACCGAGGAGATTGATGTGGTTCCATTCTTATTAGATGACCATAGTAAGAACGAGCCGACTCGGATGCAGATGAATTTTTATCTCGAAGGTGAGAAGTACAACCTGAATCTACTATTCAACAATGAGCGTATTCTGGAGGAGAAACTGATGGTTTATTCATCAGTGCGTCCCACCATGCTTTTCGAACGCAAATATAATCCGGAAACGGATAGTACTCAAGTGGAGTTTGGTAAGAATCTTGGTTTGTCTCGTCGCGAACAAAATTTCGTTGCCGGAAACACCCTTAACAACTGCTCTGTGATAGCAGCCTTTGGTAAGTCGAATGTAGTCAGCACTCGCTTAAATACGGTTTATACGTGGATTGATAGTAATTTCTCTGAAGTATTAAGGCCATCCATTGATTTGTCGTTTTTCCTCCATAAGGAGCTGAAGAACGATAAGGATGGTAAACTCAAACAGTTTATCATCCAATTCCTGCAGAAATCAGATTTCAACATCAACGAATTCCACCTTTCCTCAGATGCATCTTCTATTATCTTTTCGCATGAGACGCTAAATGGTATAGGTACTTTGCCGGAAGAATTGGAATCACATGGTACTTTGCGCTTCATGGACATTGCAGCCATTATGAAGTATCTCGTGCAAGACAATCAATTCATTATCATTGACGAGATAGAGACGAGTTTGCATTACGAGTTGCTATCCTATTTCCTGCGTGTATATCTTGCAAATAATACTGGCACATCGCAATTATTGATAGCTACGCATGACATCAATTTGCTGAATGAAGATTTTGTTCGCCGTGATACTATCTGGTTTACGGATAAGAACGAAGAGGCCGAAACGGAATTGGTTCGCCTCTCAGACCTTAGTTTACACAAAAACATATCGCCATATAACGCGTATCGTCAAGGTAAATTGGTCAAACTGCCATTTACAGGAGCGATATATCTGGACGAGTCAACGGAGGACATGCAATGAAAAAGAGTATCGCAATCTTTGGCGAAGGAATAACTGAATGGTTTTATATTGACTCTCTACGTATAGTTGGTCATTATCCATTTAAAATGCGTCCTTCTATTCCGCAGCACTCGGATATAAAGCATTTACTTGCAGAAGCGAGACAATGTGTCACCGAGGGGTATGATGAGATTATCTGTCTATTAGACATGGATAGATTGAATACGCATCCTTCAGAGAAGCAAGCTTATCATAGAGCCAAACAACAAAGGATCTTTCAAAAGGTAACATTTATAGAGACAGATCCGTGTACTGAATATTGGTTCCTAATGCACTTTATGCCCAAACCTTCGCACCGGAAGTATGCAGATTATGAAGCAGTAGCAAAAGAGCTATGCAAGTACATGCCTGGATACGAGAAAACCAAGAAGTACTTTCAGCGTATCAGGCTCTATGAATTTCTGTCCCAGCATGGTGACCTTGAAAAAGCATTGAACTTAGCCAAACGGTCCGTTGAACTGCATGATGAAGGAGCAGAAATCTCTTATTCACAGATGTATCAACTCTTTGAAAAATTAGAACTTTTAGAAAATAAAAGTAAAAAATAGTACTTTATACTTGGCACTTACCCCCTCAGTGGAGCACTTTACCCCAAATAAAATGCAAAAATGCAGGTTTTGAGCCTGCATTTTCTTTTTCTATTTTTCACTATCGAGATCCTCAAGGGTCTCTTTGATCTGCGGTTCGATAACTTTCTTTTGGTATTTTTTGTGAATCTTATTCTGACGCTTTTGCGCCGCAGTCAGATTCGTATATACTGTCGGCTCTCCCACACCTTGTGCGTATGGAACAATCAAGTTGAACTCCGGCAGAGGTGGCAACTCTGCGATGGCTTCCGGATGAGCCTGTATGTATTTGAGCCGGCTTTCCAATTCAGCTACTCTATGCTTTAACTGTTCAAGCATATAGTTGTTAGCATCGTCCAATAAATGTGCCGCATTGATGGTTGTCTCTTGGTATTGGATCAGCTTCTTCAAATAGCCATTCTCCATATCTTTCTCCGTTTCGTAATCAATCGGCTTTCGCTCGCGAATAAAAAAGGAGTCAGTCGTGACATTGAAAAAGTCTGCAATCTTTTCCAGTGTCGCAGCTGTCGGGTTCTTGTACAAGTTATGCAAGCTGCTGTTGGGCTTGCCAGTTACTGCCAACGACAAATCGCGTTGGGTCTTCTTTTGTTTGGCTAATAAAAGCCTAATTACATCTCCGTCGTACATAGATTTTGAAGTTAAAAAGTAATTATAGTGCGCATTTGCGTATTATAATTACTAAAATGCTATAATAATACGCTTTTCTTGCAGTTTTTAGGTCATTTGTCAATAAAATGTACTAATTTTGCACCACAAAAGTACAACAAAAATTGCAAATACGCAAATATAATACGCAATTTTTGAATTATTTTTGCATTTTTTAACCAAAACCAATAAATAAACATAACTATGAAAAGTTTTAAGTCTTATTACGAGCAATTGTGCGGCAGTCGCCGTCGCAATTTCAAGCGTCTGGTGATGCAACGCACCGGATGGAGTAACTCCACTTTTTATTACAAGTGCGAGCACGAGAACCTGACCAAGTTGGAGGATGAAGTCATCGACACCATCCTTGCACGTTTCCGTTATGCAGATCGTAGTCAGGAGCGGTTTGCGGAGAATTATTACAAGAGATACCACATCGCGGAGTAATAATTGGTAATGAGTTGGACGCGTTCCAACTCTCTTTTAATAACCTTATATCCTAACTTAACATGATATCCAATAGAACCATAGAATCAGTACGTATGCAGGTGATGGTCAAAGACGTTGTCTCTGACTATACTACCTTGCATCCGTCAGGCAGCAGTCTTAAATGCTGTTGCCCATTACACCATGAGAAAACGCCCTCTCTCCATATTAATCCCGCGCGGAACACATGGCATTGTTTCGGATGCGGCGAAGGCGGTGATGCTATTGCTTTCATCCAAAAGAAAGAAGGATTGGACTTTCCGGAAGCCGTGCGCCATTTAGCTAATAAATTCCATATTCCTATAGAAGAAGATACGCGTGAGCGTACACCGGAGGAACAGGAAGAGGCAAAACTTCGCGAAGCGATGGAAGCCACCTACGTCCATGTGCAGAAATATTATGTAGCCAATATTCATAATACCGATGACCATGCACGTGCAGCTTACAACTATGCCGTCAATCGGTGGGGCAAGGACTTCGTCGAAGAAGCCGGTATAGGCTTCGCATACGATTCGTGGGATGGTCTTATTACTTATGCGAAGAGCCATGCCCTATCTGATGAACTACTCAAGCAGATGGGACTCATTGCACACTCGGATAAGAATCGTAGCGACTATGATTTCTTCCGTGCTCGTATCATGATCCCCATCCGCGACCGCTACAACCGCATCATCGGTTACACGGCACGCACGATGGCGGATGACGACAAAACGCCCAAGTACCTCAACTCTGCTAATAGCCTCATCTATCAGAAGAGTCAGTCTGTTTTCGGTATAGAATTAGCCGCCAATGCTGCCACTAAAGAAGGCGCTTTTGTCCTCGTTGAAGGTGCGCCTGATGTGCTGCGTCTGCAGTCCATCGGTATCCTCAACGCGGTCGCTTCGTTGGGCTCGGATTGGACGGATGAGCAGTTCAAAGTCCTGCAACGGAATGCTACCAAACTGATCTTCATGCCCGATGCGGACTGCCCGAAAGTGGGCACTCCGTATGGAACCGGCATTCAGAAGGTCATGAAATCCGCTGTCCAAGCCTGGAATCTCGGTTTTGACGTGAGCGTCAAGGAGATTCCGTTAGGTCAAGAAGGTCGTAAGCAGGATCCAGATTCGTTCTGCAAATCGCGCCTGCTCTACGACGATCTTGAGACGCAGGATTTCCCCGTTTGGTATGCCCAGAAGCTCATTCAGACGCAAGGCCTCTCGCCCACGGAGATTGTGGACAAAGTGGCGTTCCTTTTAGGTCGCCTTGAGCGTGAGTATGAGGTAGATCGGTACATCAATCTGCTTCACGATGTCATCCAAGGTAAGTCCATGTGGCGCAAGGCGATTCATGCGGCACAACAGAACCGTCGCGAGGAGTCACTTCGCTGTAACGATCAGAACTCGCATTACCTCGACCTCTTCGAGAAATACGGCTTTCAGACCAGAGGTAATGCGTATATCTCCATCGGTGCGAATGGCAAGATTCTCCAATGGTCCAACTTCCTCCTTCGTCCGCTATTCCATATATCAGATGGCGGATCCAATGCGCTCCGTCTCTTTGAGATTGAGAACGAGGATCACGAGAAACGTATCATCGAGTTCAAGGCGGAAGATCTGGTCAGTTTGAGCCGTTTCAAGCAGAAGATAGAGTCCATCGGCAACTATATCTGGTTGGCAAAAGAGGAACAGTTGACACGCCTCAAGCAGTTCCTATACAAAGCTACCGAAACGGCGGAGCCCATCACCCAACTCGGTTGGCAGGACAAAGGTTTCTTTGCTTTTGGCAACGGCATCTTCGATGGTCGTACGTGGCATAAAGTGGACGACTTCGGTATCGTGCGCTTGGGTGACCAAGGCAACTTCTATCTGCCGGCATTCTCCTCGATCTATGAGAAGCAGAAATCGCTCTATCAGTTCGAGCGGAGCTTCGTCCACTACGGATTAGGCAAGGTCACGTTACGCACATACGCAGAGCAACTGATAGACGTTTTCGGTGACAACGCCAAAGTCGGACTATCATTTCTGCTGGCTACCTTGTTTCGCGACGTCGTCACGGCGCAAACCAAGTCGTTCCCCATCCTCAATCTGTTTGGTCCAAAAGGCTCCGGTAAGTCCGAACTTGGTCACTCGCTCATGTCGTTCTTCATCATCGAGAACACGCCGCCGAACATCCAGAACTCCACGCTTCCTGCGCTCGCAGATGCCGTGGCGCAATGTGCCAATGCCCTCGTGCATATCGATGAGTTCAAGAACACCATCGACATCGACAAACGGGAGTTTCTCAAAGGTCTCTGGGATGGCACCGGTCGTAACCGCATGAACATGGACAAGGACAAGAAACGCGAGGTGACGCGCGTTAACTCCGGCATCATCCTCTCCGGGCAGGAGATGGCTACTGCCGACATTGCCCTGTTCTCACGTTTCATCTTCTTGCGTTACGACAAATCCGAGTTCACACCCGAATCCAAGATGAAGTTCCAACGTCTCAAAGAGCTCCGAAAGATGGGATGCTCACATCTGACAATGGACATTCTCCGTAACCGTGCATTGTTCGAAGCCGAGTACGCACATTCCTATAAACAAGTGCAAGAGGACTTGCGCAAGGCGCTTGAGAACAAAGGTGTCGAGGATCGTATTGCCAATAACTGGGCTTCTGTCTTGGCGGCATTCCATTGCCTGCAGAACCGTTTGGATTTGCCGTTCACCTATACCGATTTGCTTTCGATTGCAGTCGATGGCATCATGGAGCAGAATAAGGAAACCAAGCGTAACAACGAAGTAGCTACGCTTTGGGATATCATCAGTTTTCTGCGTACCGAAGGCCATCTGTGCATGCAGGCGGATTATCGTATAGAAACCGTCTCGCACCTCAAGGTGGACAGCAGTTCCTCGCAAATAGAGTTCGCCGAACCCAAGAAAATCCTGTACTTGCGTTATAAACGTGTCTTTGAACTCTATCAACTGCATAGCAAGAAGATCGGCGAGTCGCTGCTGGCTAAGTCTTCACTGCCGTTCTATATGGAGCACTCGCCTGCGTACCTCGGTAAGAAACGCTCGTTCCGTTTCAAGAACGTCATCCAGGGCTACACGCAATCCAGTGTCCCGGATGGGCAGTCCGGTCTCACCACGGAGTCGGTGCTCGATCAAGCCTATTGCTTCGATTATGATATGATTGTCGAGCAGTACGGAGTCAACCTCGATGTGGTCTATGGTCTCACCAACGAGGATGAATAACATCCGCTTCTCCACTACGATGCCGCTCACTCAAAGGGCGGCATTTTTCATGTCTTTGCGGAAAGGTTCACTTGTCGCGAAATGCCGTTCAACGCTTTCAACAACTGCAACACGTTCATTTTGCGCACTTTATCATGCCCACACCATTCAACACCCTTTCAACATTTTTCAACACCCTGCAACAGCCCGTAAGAACCATTTTCAACATTCTACAACATTTATAATATCTATTCAACAAATAGTATAATAGATAAATACCTATAAATGAATAACTTATCTTTCTGTTGAAACTGTTGAATCCGTTGCGTCGAAATAGAGGTCATCTGTGTTGCGTTGATTTTTTCATAGCCTTTCTTTTCTACTGTTTTCCACAATATCGAGGTCATTTCCACATTCTTGCTTACTGCTTTCCCTTGTAAATACTGGTTGTGGCAGTTGTGGAATATGTTTCTTGTTCTTACTGTATGGCTTATTTCGGCGAGCGGGTGAGTATCGTACCCTTTTGCCTTTGTTTCCCTCGCAGGTTTAATGGTCTTGTGCTGCTTGTAATAGGAGGAAGATTCAATGCTTACTGTGCCTTTCCCACGGGCTTGTAGTACTCGGTGCTACCGTTCATCGGTTGCGCTGCATAGTTCACTTATGAGATTTATGTCGTTCCTTTTAGCAATGCAAAGGTAGTTGGTTCTTTCCGTATGGCAAGGCTAAACATGTTCCGGCGCAAAGTCTTGCTTAAAATTTCTCCAGCCTCAAGAGGTAGTAAATTTTTCGGAAGTCTTGCTGTTCACGGAATGTCGAACTTCACTGGCGTCAACTCTGAAAGCATTGTAAAAGAAACAAATCTCAAAACAATATGTTAAACAATTCAAAAAACAGTACAGTTATGAAAGCATCTAAGAAAAACAACCAGGCAGTTGAAGTGAACAACAATGCTGTAGCACAACCCTTAACAGAGCGTCAGTCGCTTCGAGCACTCTGCAAGCAACTCCGCGAGAAGTACGGCACAGAAGAGCGCATTAACAATCTCCTCTGCATCTATTACAAAGAGCTGCACAATCTCCCCATCTTGAAAACCCGCGAGCAATGGGAACGTGAAGGCTACAGAGTATTCGATAACAACCTCACTCGTTTCCCTGCTTGGGGCAAGCCGGTAAGCCGTCAGAACAAAGAAACAGGTGAACAATACACCTTCTTCCCCATCACCCACTTTTACGTACCGCAAGCAGTTTGTCAAGCATAAATGTAGAAAGCCACTCGCCTCAAATGGCGGGTGGCAATCACCTCTAAAAAGAATGGCTTTATGAAAAATCAAGTTACACAACTCAGTTTTGATTTCGAGTGCGTTCAAGAGCAAGTTTCTCTTACGCAGAAAGAAGTTAAGCGCGAAACAAATACGGTCCGCTACTCCATTTCCAGAGCAGAGTTCGAAGCTCAAATGGAACTTGAAAAGGATTTAATGTACGGCCGTGGCGCATGGCTCTACGCTCAATTGGAGCGCGAGATGGCGCATGAGCGCAAGAATGCGAGAGCACTGGCTGAATTCGAAGCTATGAGAGCTGAAGCCTATAAGTATAACTTTTAACAATTACTTCTATGATTCCTATTCAACAAATTCTCGTTCGCTGCACAGAAGAGCAGCTGGAGTCCATCCTCTCTTCCTGTCAAACCATCATGTCACACATGGAGTTTGTCACCGGTTATACTTCATTACAGCTCGCCGGAGATAACGAGCAGTACTGGAAAATTTACGGCTTGAATTGCCTTGTATTTACGGAGCTTGCAGCCCGCGCACAGGGCAAAACAAAGCGCAATCCGAACCCGCTCATGAAATGAATTTGGAGGCTTAGTCCTCCATTTTTTTTCAGACCGGTCGCAGGCTCTTCCGGATGTCTTGCATCCTTATCTGTTGTATGACTGTCGTCGTAGTATTTTGTCCGACTATAAAGGTTTGGGCGTTCCCGGCATAGTTCTGCAGATCCACTCATCTCCAGAGCTACGTCGGTCGGGCTTTGCAGGGGTTCACAAGTTCCGCACTTCGTACCAAGTTTGCCCGTTCCAATCCCTAACGCGGGCAAAAAATTAGCAAAAACGATAACAAACATTATTCGTATTATATATACATAGCGTTCTAAAATTTATTGATATGAAAGAGACTTTAAAATCAGTTTCGGACGTTGAGTCCGGTGTTAAAAATTTGTCTGAAGAACAAGTCAAACAGCAGTTTCATCCTTTTGTGGAGTCTGTCGCTCGCCGTCAAAAACAGAACGGCAATACGCTCCCGATGGAGGAACTTATCCCGTTCGGCGAGGAAGGACTGTTGGAAGCTTGGCGTCAGTACGACCCCGCCTCTGGTTGCAAATTTGTCCCTTATGCCGTTTGGTTCGTTCGGAAAGCTATGGAAAGGAGATTGCAATGAAATTGGCTATCGTCGGTACGAGAAATCCAAGTATCTCGTACGAGCAATTTAAAGAAAAACTTGGGCAAGTGATCTTTTACAAAGTGGATGCGGTTGTTTCCGGTGGCGCAGCGGGCATCGATGCCTACGCTAAGCGCTATGCGGAAGATAACAACCTGCCGTTGATTGAGCATCTCCCCGACTATGAGACTTATGGTCGCAGGGCTCCGCTGATGCGGAACACGCTCATCGTCGATGATGCAGACCGGATGATTGCCTTCCCGTCTGGAGAATCGAAAGGTACGTACGATTCGATTCGCAAAATGGAAAAGGCTGGTAAACGAGTAAACATAATTAAGATATGATCTATCGAGGTGAATTGTATTACGGTCCGGAGAGAAAGACCATCTTTGTGGTCTACGGAACCTATGAAAATGTCGGTAAGGCTTTGGGTATGGCAGATATGTATCTTTCGGATGAGGAATATCCGCACAGAACCTGCTCCCACCATCCGCTTTTGAAGTATTGGATTTTGACCGCTTATTACACGGTACTGGAGTGGTTTCAGCGGAAATCCTAACTTTTTTCTTGCATATGTCAGAAAAAAAGTGTACCTTTGCGCCAAATTTTTGGCGCATGGAAGTTAAAGTAACTTTGGAGAATGGCAATATTGCCCGTATCTACACGATGCAAGGCGAGTTATTCTGTTCGTTGGAATTGCCCCCCGAAAAGGGCAAGATAACCCACGAATGGATGGCTAATCGCCTTGATCATCTGTTCTATGAGGACTATAAGTCCGCCGACAAACTGGACATCATTGCTTTTGTCATTAAGCAGTGCAAGAAAGAGGGATTCACTCCGCGTCTCTATTTCGACGACGAGCAGAGCCGTCAGAACATCGGCGCACTGATCCGTCAGGTGCGCCTTCAGCGAGGCCTAAAAGCACGCGACGTGGCCATGATGGTGGGCATTGCTGCTCCCAATTATTGTCATATCGAAAGCGGACAGACTTCGCCCACTTATAAGACTTTAGTGCGTATAGCCGATGTACTCGACATCCGTTTGGAAAGCATCCCCGCAGAAACCACACCTAATAATATTGAAGAACGCGCGGAGATTGCGCGCGAGAAAGAGCGGGAAGCACTGGAAAAGCAGCTCGTCGCACAAGTGCGCAAAGAGCACTATTACATGCTTAACTGGTCTGCTAAGCGCGTAAAGGAAACAAAATATTTTAAACAACTTATAAAAGATCTGGAAAATGAGCAATCTTAAAACCGCTCTCCGCAAGGCCTTTAATGAAGGAATTGTTGACGATAAAGGATATGTCAACTCATATTTGGATAATGTATATTGTCATCATATGATTGATGAGCATCGGAAGATGTTTGAGCACGGTTCTGGGAAGGAACTGCAAACTAAAGCAAGAGCCCTTCATTCATCCTCTATGTTGGGCTATAATTTCTTTGGGTGGATAGACGAGGCTCATCCTTTTGTTTGGAAAGGCGTCAAGTATACTAAGGTATATTTTGAGACTCAACTTCGCACATTGAAATGTCGAAGCAATCCCGCAAACATGGATATTGTACTTGATGGTATAAAGGATGGTCGTAGGGTGCTGCTTTTTATCGAATCCAAATTCCTCGAATACACAAGTTCGGAAAAATTTGATCTATCGGAATCATACATGGGAAAGAACTATTATGTTGCTTCTCCCTTCTATGAGAAAGCCAAAGAACTGATGAGGTTATACTCCGAGATGAGAGAACAACAGAAGAACTACTATGGTGGAGTTAAGCAAGGGTTCTGTCATTTGGTTGCGCTGGGTGCTTTGGAAAACAAAAAAGCTCGTGACTGGTTTAATACTCATAACGGTGAACTGAAGATTGAAGACTTGGGAAAAGTTGATATATTATTTGCAAACGCTATATTCTGTCCGGATACTACTGAATATAAGTCTGAAAAAAGAAAATATGACGCCTATAAGAATTTGTACGACGAGTTCATAAAGGATCTGCCCGATTATTTTATTCGTCCTATGTGGTTTAGCTATTCTCAAATATGGAGTCTGATGAGAAACCAAATTTCGGACACAAACAGAAAGGCATTTTTGGAGAGACGATATATGAATTTTGCTGAAAAATGCTAAAAAAACAATAAAATCGCATTTTTTCTCTCCATCACTCCGAACCCCTAAAAGCCTCGTATCTTATTGTATATGAGGCTTTTTTGTATCGTCCAGCACGCAAAATTAGCAAAAACGATAACAACCCTCTTTCGTATTATAGATTCATAATATTTAAATTTTTGAAGTTATGAATCGCAACATTAAAATCACCAACACGACCAAAGAGTCAACCAACCACCTCCGTCAAGTACCCCTCTTTCTTGAAGACCGCCCAGACACACACCTAGCCACCTACGCCGAGAACGTCTATGTCGGCGGACGCAAAGCCCTCACCGAAGGCAAGTTCCATGATATGTTTCTCGCAGGAAACGGTCACGAACTCGAAGACTACACCGATGAGAACGGCAAGCTCCACGTTGCCCACGCACGTTCTATCTTCTCATCGTCCATGCTTGCGTACAATTTCTTCCATTGGATCAGTCCGGAGCACCCGCTCACGCTCAACGGCACAACCTACGACAAGGTCTATTTCGAAGTAAAGTTCCCCATCTTCACCAAGACCACCAAAGGGCGCCCAGTCAATCACCCGTCCAACATGGACGTCGTGCTCATCAGTGATGATTGCGCGGCTATGCTTTGCATCGAAAGCAAATTCACCGAGCACTCTCACCACCAAGAGGCAGAGTTCGCGGACGCTTGTTTTAAGCATGCCTGCTACTACAAAGGCAACCCCTACATTCAGTCCTTCATCAAGATGGCGCTTCGTTACAACGAGCAGAAAAATGGCTACTTTGCAGGCATCAAGCAGAATGTCAGCCACCTCATCGGTATCACCAACGTTATGCACGATGCCGACGCACTTGCTTGGTTCAAAGCCAATAACCCGTTCATAGAGCCAGAAGTAATGGAGAAAATCGGTGCCCACACCGAGTTCGTCTTCAGCAATCTGCTCTACTGCCGCCCTGAAAAGGTGGACGACTTCTTCGGTGACCTCAATGCGGAGGAGAAGTCCTATCCGTATCTGCTCGGCGAACTGCTCTTTGAGCACCTGCAAAAGGAAATGGATGAACCGCTTTTGTTGTCTCGTTTCATCATCTCTTATCCCGAACTCTTCAAAGAGGTGCAGTCCCAAATGCAGAAGCCGTTGGCCGACTATCTCGACAATCGCTATGTGCTCACTCCGCAACCGCATTTCGCGCTGCCGGAAGGCTACGACACTGCTGACCACTATCTCATTGATGTCGTCATGGAAGGTGCACAGAAGCGCTACCAAAACAACTACACCGACGAAGTAGCCGCTCGCATCAAACGTGAACTCAAAGCCATCCGCGTTCGTCATTGGGCAGACCGTTTCCTCATCATGTGGGATCTGATGCGCGAACTGCATAGCAACCGCTTCTGTACTTCTCCCGGAGGCAACCGAACCGCTGGCAGCGTCGTGGCCTACTGCCTCGGTATAACCGACATCGACCCCCTCGGCGCGAACCTCAGCGAAGCAGGTATGTTCTACCGCCCCAGCTTCCCGGACTTATTCATCGAACTATCCAAACCCGGAACTGCTTTTGCCGACCAATACACGCAGGAGAAATACGGCGAACTGGCGTCTAAGATTGTGTATCGCTATTATTACATCTTGGACATCGTCGAGCAGACTATCGCTAACCTTGGCATCGACATCAACTTCGCAGCTATCCCCTACGACTCCCCGGAACTACTTCGGTTCTTCATGAGCGATGACAATTGGCTCCAATACACCTATTTCGGTCGGTGTGATATGGACCGACTTCGCGGACTTGATAATCCCTCGTTCGAAGATATGATACACATCTTTGGCGATCGTCCATATGCGGATGGCACACGCATAACTATCAACCGTGAGCATTGTTACGGACGCTGCGTCCTCTTCCTCCGCACTTCGTGGCTCAAGATGAACTTCCCCGCGACATTCCAAAAGGTAATGGACGCTCGCTTTCCGCGTAATTCAAATGATAATAAATAACTAATACACTTATGAGCCCCAATTTATTAGACTTCACTACAGATGGACAAGCCATCATCAATATGCCAAATTACAAAGACATCTCCTTCTTGGAAAATTTCGGCTTTAGTCCTATCGAAAGTGTTGAGCAAGAAGTGTCGCAAGCTGACAGCCCAGAACGTGCCGCCTTCTTGCAGCATTACATCGAGATGTACAAACAAACTTTCACCTCTCTTCCCAACTCTTATCTCAAAGAGATGGAGGAGGATGAGGCTGAGGAATTTGAAGCCTTGGATGAATATTCTATCTGCTTCCGCAATATAAGCTTGCTTCATACCTCCGCTTGGTATATGATGGGGCATGTTAACGCGGAAATCAACGCCGCCAAACGCCACCTTGAAGAATTAGACGGCCAGCAAGTCGCGGCTGAGAACCTGGAGGAGGTCATCCGGCTCATTCGACAATCTCAAAATCCACAAGACGCATGTGCTCGCTTGCAGAAGCGGTTTGAGATTGGCTATATAAAAGCCAAATATATTCTCAACCTACCTCTGACACAGTTATCAACTTCTACGATAGTAAGTACCTCTATCGAAAAAGAAGATTACAAGTTGCGTCTTGAGTTCTTGCTCAAGCTCCAACCCAACGGAGTTATGGGGGCGATGTATTTTAGTAAAAAGGGTATTCCATTCCATCTATCATGAAAGGACTTGAAACGGGTATAGAACAAATTGATAGAGGCTTACGTGGACTGAAAGATGGCAAACTATATTGCATCTGCAGCCCTGCCGAAGAAGGGCGCACCAACCTCATTGCCCAAACGGTAATGGGGCTGGCAACGCGCGACAATAGTGTCTTGCTTTTCTCTTTAGAGAAAGATCGTCGTACGATGTTCCAAATGCTATTTGATATCTATTGGCAAATGTGCGATGCGGATGCTCAATTCGACGATATTGAGCGCCGCCACCTTATGTTGTATAAGATGGGAAAACTCCCCATCTGGATAGAGGACATCTCTGAACTTAGTTACGCTTCTATACAAGCCACAATCCAACGCATCTGTCTGCTCAACAAACACGCCATTGAGGTCATCGTTGTTGACAACCTCACGTTGATCAAAACAGACTTTGCGGTTTCTTCGCTCGAATATGCTATTATGGCCAATATGTATTTGCTGAAGATGATTGCAAAGAAGCAGAAAATTCCAGTATTGTTCTTTTGCAAAGACGATAATATTATCGCTAATGATACATATTTGGATAAGTTCGTCTCTTTCAATATGTTAAAAGAGCCAATAAAAAATCTTAAATTCTGTTGATTGTGCAATGAATATTTGCATAATTGAAATAAAAATAGTAACTTTGCGCCGCATTTGCGTGCGCAAGGTTATAGATTAAGAACATGATTAACTATAAAAATATGAAGAAATTTTTAATTTTTGCTGTCGCAGTTCTCGGACTGGCAGCTTGCAAAGAACCTCAAGTTGAGCCGCAAGGTGAGAAACTGAAACTGAATAAGTCTGAAGTCTCAATCGCTGTATCTGAAACTATCCAATTATCTGCAAATGTAAGTGTAACTTGGACTTCTTCTGATTATTCAGTAGCAAGTGTTAGCAACACCGGCCTTGTACAAGGTATCAAAGAGGGGGTAGCCACAATTACCGCAAGTAGCGTAGATAATCAAAAGGCTACTTGTAAAGTTACTGTGACATCTGATAGTGGTGGAGGAGATGACCCTGTAGAAGAAAAACCCGCTTATTGCGTTGAGTTGATTACCTCATACTCTGATGTAGAAGGTATTGATTTGCATACTGGTGTAGTAATGAGGATTGTATATGAAAGGGGTGATGACCCTAAATACCTTCTTTCAACCACTCAGTACGGCGTTGATGGTATGACTGTAAAGACGGAGTACACCAATTCGGGACTGTACCAGTATGGTGTATGTACATACTGCAATAATGGAAGTACTTCTGTAGGTGCAAAAGACACGACTATTTACCTCGATGATGCAAGGCTTTATATTAAAGAATCAAGAAGTAGTGGTTCTAAGTTTTTGTATGAATATGACGCTAGTAATCGTCAAATTTCGTCTGTTATATATGTGGCTGGAGAGAAGAATCAGGAATGGCATTATAAATATGAGGCCGGATACCGGTACGGGAATGGAATATATTATGGAGAGAATGGGTATCTAATGAGGGACACAATTGAATTTAATGGTTTGTCATTTGATTATAGGACTGCAAAGAGGCATGTGACAATCTCTGAAAATTTGGAAAAAGGTACATATTCACTTAACGAATATGTTTATCAATTCGAGGGAGGACGTAGGAAATCGTGTACTTATAGGACTTATAGCAATAACAAAGGAGTTGAGTCTGAAAATATATACTATAGTACATTCACTTGGTATAATGATTGGGATTATACACAAACGACAGTTTACGACTTCACAGGATATTCATACACAACTGAGACTACGTATAGGTATAGGCAATAACATTTTTTTGTAACTTCAAGAACCGCTGGCTCGTGACGAGTCGGCGGTTTTTCTTTGTCATCTACCTACGGTCTGCCTCTTTCTGTCACGTTTGTTCGCCCTGACTAAACAGCTGCGCCCTTCACTCTACCTGCCGGTGGCTGCAACTACCTCCGATGGGTGACTACAGCCCTTTGCTGTACCGGCTGACATATACACCCTGCGAGCGTCCGGCTTTCCCGCGCCATGCTGCTGCAGGCTATCATCCCAACGGTCGTTTGTCCTCCACGGCAAGGCTTTGGTCGTTAAGGCTCGCGGTCAGACCTCCAAGTATTCAGTTCTGACCGTTCGCCTTTGCCACTCCCCCCACTTTGCTGTTACATCCTTCACTTCCTAAACCGCGCCCGTTATGCAGGCATTTGCCCAAGTTTTGGGTTTTCTTTGCCTGAACGCCAGGCACGAAACCGGTTGAGAATGGCGGCAGACTTCCAAGTGTTCAGTTCTGACCGCTATTCTTGCACCTACCCAGTACCGGCGCAACTATACGCCTCTTGCAATACGAGCGCTCTCCTCCCATGCCTATCTCCACGGCTGGGCTCTGGGTCAGCGTGTTTTCGGGCAGACCTCCAAGTGTTCAGTTCTGCTATCCTCAACATGCCTCGCCGCCGCCCGGCTGTTCCGTCTCCGCTCCTTTCTCACATGCCCGATATGTGAACGCTGTTCCTGTAGAAGGCGTATTGGCATAGATTATCATTTATGCTAATACCGGCGCGAAAATGGCGGCAGACCTCCAAGTGTTCAGTTCTGACTCGCTATTTTCCCTCCTGCCTGCTACCGGCACAACTACTACACATCAGTACGGGCATAGCCGCCACCCATTCGTGATGGCAGCCTTCTCCCTCCCCATTTTTTTCTTTTCTTTATGCTTGTCATTTGAGGGCTTTGTTTTTCGCCCTCGATACCGCAATTGTCTGCTATGCCAGTATATGTTTCTATACGAATACATTTGTCCGCAGCAGATCCGCGTTTATCTGATACAATCCTTTCCGGTGCAAAGTTAGTTACCGCTACGTTGATTTG